>DASVDJ010000116.1:0-31328 GCA_036381155.1 Vicinamibacterales bacterium | reverse complement strand
TAAGGTGCTCCATGACCGGCTCCCTTCGTGTGCGGCTCTGACGTTCGCCTGAGCGTTAACCCGCGTTTCCGGTGACTCTGTCCACCGTGTTGCGTGTTTTTGGCACGACAACGTTACGATGGCGAGCCGGTCATTCCATATGGGCTTTGGGCCTTGGGCTTTGGGCCTTGGGCTTTGGGCCCTGGGCCGTGCTGCCGGCCGCTGCCAGCTGCCAGCCGCCAGCTGCCAGCTACAAGAGTCCCCCTTGTCGATTTCCCGCCTCCTCGTGCGTCAGCTACCAGGACGGGGCACGTCGCCCCGGAGGAGAATCTGACCCGTGAAGTACATCCTGCTGATCTACGGTGACGAGCGTGTCTGGGAGTCCACGAGCAAGGAGGAGATGCAGCGCATCTACGAGGAACACGGCCGGTACGCCAAGGCGATGGAGGAGGCGGGCGTGCTGCGGGGCGGGGCCGAGCTGATGCCGACGAGGACGGCGACGAGTTTGAAGTTCACGGACGGCAAGCCGGTGACCGTGGACGGGCCGTTCGCGGAGACCAAGGAGCAGCTCGGCGGCTTCTATGTGATCGAGGTGGACAACCTCGAACAGGCCATGGACTGGGCCTCGAAGATGCCCGGCATGGACAGCGGCACCGTCGAGATCAGGCCGCTCGCGATGGAGTAGCCGCCGTCGATGTTCCTGGGGCGGATCGTCGAAGACACGATGAAGACGGACGGGCGCCGCGTGCTGGCGGCGCTCATCCGCCTGACGGGCGACTTCGACGCCGCGGAGGACGCGCTGCAGGAGGCGTGCGTCCGCGCGCTGACGACGTGGACGCGCGACGGCGTGCCGTCGAATCCGGGCGCGTGGCTGAACACCGTCTCGCGCCGGATCGCGCTCGACCGCCTCCGGCGCGAGCGATCGACCGGACTGCCGGACGATCTCCAGGCGCCGCCGCCCGACGATCCGGACCCGGCCGGCATCGAGGACGACCGGCTGCGGCTGCTCTTCACCTGCTGTCACCCGGCGCTATCGGAGGAGGCCGCGTGCGGCCTGGCGCTGCGCACGCTCGGCGGGCTCACCACGCGCGAGATCGCGCGCGCCTACGTCGAGCCGGAAAAGACGACGGCGCAGCGGCTGGTGCGGGCGAAGCGGAAGATCCGCGAGGCGCGGATTCCGTACGAGGTGCCGCCGCGCGCGAAGCTGCCCGAGCGGCTCCATCGGGTGCTCTCGGTCATCTATCTGATCTTCAACGAAGGCTACGCGTCGCGCGACGCGCCGTCGCTGCTGCGTCCCGATCTCGCCGACGAAGCCATCCGGCTCGGACGGCTCACGGTGGAGCTGATGCCGGAGGAGGCGGAAGCGCGAGGCCTGCTGGCGCTGATGCTGCTGACCGACGCGCGGCGTCCCGCCCGCGTCGACGCCAACGGCGACCTCGTCCCGCTCGAGGAGCAGGACCGATCGCGCTGGGATCGCGCGACGATCGCGGAGGGCACGCGGCTGCTCGACGAGGCGCTCGCGCGGCGATCGCCCGGCCCGTACCAGATCCAGGCGGCGATTGCGGCGCTCCACGGCGCCGCGCCGTCGGCTGCGGCCACCGACTGGCCGCAGATCGCGGCGCTGTATCAACGCCTGCTCCGGATGCAGCCGACGCCGGTCGTCGAGCTGAACGCCGCCGTCGCGCACGGCATGGCGGCCGGCTTCGAGGCGGGACTGGCGTGGATCGACCGCATCGACGCGCGCGGCGAGCTGGCGAACTACCACCTGCTGCCCGCGGCGCGGGCGGATCTGCTGCGGCGGCTCGGACGGCACGCGGAGGCCGCGGACGCGTACCGCCGCGCGCTGGAGCTCGTGACGAGTCCGGCGGAGCGGCGATTCCTGGAACGACGAATCAAGGAATGTGTGTAGCTGGCAGCAAACCGCGCGCTGCGCGACAGCGAACCCTCTCCGGGCCGGGAAAGCCGCAACCAACCGCCTGACGCCCAAGGCCCAAGGCCGAAGGCCAAAGGCCCAGGTCAGGCCCGCACGGTCGGCCGCGATTCTCCGACCTTCTCTCTGACGAACTCCTCCAGGCTCGTCAACGCAATCGGGAACTCCGCGGTCAGGCGCGAGGCGTCGAACGTCTCGTCGGGAGCAGAATTCAACAACGCCGCCATCCGCATGATGCGGCTGATGCCTGGGGCCAGCGGGCGCAGCAGCGCGCCCATCACGCGAAGCACCGCGACCGGCACGCGCGAGATCGCCGGCGTCACCCCTGCGATGCGGCCATAGAGCTCCGCGACTTCGGTGTCGGTCAGGTTGTCGGGCCCGCCGATCTCGATCGTGCGGTTGACGACCGACGCGTCGCTCAGCACGCGGACGACGACGGCCGCGACGTCGCGCGCCGCGACGAAGTTGCGGCGCCGCGTGCCCGGACCGAGCAGCGTGACCTTGCCGCGCGCGAGCACCGACTTGCCGTTGAACTCGTGCGCGTGCCACTCCATGAAGGCCGAGGGACGCAGGATGACCCACGGCACGCCCGATGCCTTCAGGTGCTCCTCGACAGCGTGTTTGGTGCGGAAGAAATCGATCGGGTGGGAGGACGAGACGCCCTGCGCCGACGTGTAGACGAAACGCGAGACGCCGCAGTCACGCGCCGATCCGATCAGCGCGCGATGCCCGGCATCGTCTACCGTCTGCGAGCTGTTGCCGTGCCCGCCCGGCAGCGCGTGCGCGGCGGCCACGACCTGACCGGCGCCGTCGCACGCCCGGCGCAACGAGGCCGGATCGCGCAGATCGCCGGGGACGACCTCGGCGCCGAGCTCCGCAAGGTCGCGGGCCTTCGCGGGCGATCGCGCCATCGCGCGGACCGCCATGCCCTGCGCCAGCAGCTGCATGACCAGCGCGCGCCCCAGCACGCCCGTCGATCCGACGACCAGCACGGGGGATGACAATTGGACGGTTCTCCCTGGTTCCGTAGCGGCGGGGCTTCAGCCCGCAAGACATCGGCGCGGGCGGCTCGCAGCTCGTGCCGCAGTGTGACAGCGAGTGATCTCCGGGTCGAAGAAGGCGCAGCCGACCGTCCACGCCCAAGGCCCAGGGCCCAAAGCCCAAAGCCCTCTCCAATCATCTCTCGGTGGCGGCGGGCCTTCAGGCCCGCAAGACATCGGCGCGGGCGGCTCGCAGCCCGTGCCGCAGTGTGACAGCGAGCGATCTCCGGGGCGAGAAAGGCGCCGCCAACCGTCCACGCCCAAAGCCCAGGGCCCAAAGCCCAAAGCCCAGATCGGCCCAGATCAGTCTTCCTTCGCCGGGCAGGTCGCCGCGATGGGACGCCACGACTCGACGTCGATGATGGCTTCGTCGTAGCCGGTCATCTCCGTCGTCCGGGCGGTGCTCCCGCCGAGCGGAGCGCGCGGCGGGCCGCCGCCGATCCGCACGCCGCCGATGTTCACGCCGCGGCGGTTGGACAGGTCGGCGATGCGCACGAGCCCGGTGACTTCGACCATCGAGCCGCGCTGGGCCTTGATCTCGTTCAGCAGCTTCTTCTTGCCCTGGAGCCTGAACCGGCGTCCGGGCGCGATGTCCGAGCGGACCGGCTCGTGGCCGGGCCCGCGCTGGACGATGAAGCTGCGGTTGTAGGCGCAGCCGGAAATCGAGATGCGCGCCGAGTCCCTGGGGACCTTCTTCCCTTCCTGGGCCGCCGCCGGCAGAGCCAGCAGCGCGACGGTCATGGCAGCCGGAATCCAGTGGCGCATGACCCAGTGTAGCGCTCCTCAGGTCGGATCAGGGCGGGATCAGGTCAGATCAGGTCAGATCAGGTTGGATCGGGTCGGATCAGGTCCCGCCTCCGCCCGCTGCGATCGTTTGCGGGCTCCGGCGGATCAGGTCGGATCGGGTCCGCGCGCGCGACTGCGAGCACCAGCTCAGCGAGCAGCCGCGCCCTTCCCGTTTCCCGTTGGACTATCGTCCCGCCGACACCGGCACGGCAACGGCCGTGCCCTTGTACGTCGTCACGCGCGGGCCGGCGATCGTCGCGTTCTGCTCGCGCTCGATCTCGACGCGGTCGCCGTCGAAGCGCAGCCGGAACGTCAGCACGTACGGTGTGCGGTAGCGCGCGACCTTGACGGTGTACCTGTCGGTTCCCGTCCACCCGCCGCTGGCCGCCACCGGCTCTTCGCGGCCCATGAGCGTCCACGTGCCCGTCCTCCACTCGCCGTTGCCGACCGGCAGCGTGGCGTCATGGCCGTCGATGCGCACCGCGAACGTGCCGCTGTCGCGGTTCGTGGCGTTCACGCGGACCGACTCCCAGCCCGCCGCGTTCTTCTCGAGCTGGTACGTGCGCCCCGCGACGTCCCGCGCGATCGCGGGCACGTCGCCGCCGGTCTGGGCGGGCAGCACCAGGCTCGCCAGCTTCGTCGTGAGCGCGCGGTGCGCGGTCTCGTCGGCAGGCAGCGCCTCGCCGCCGAACGCCGGCAGCAGCCGCTTCCAGATCAGATTGAGCACCGCCCCCATGTCGCGCGTCCCGCTGGTGATGGCGATGACGACGTCCTGTTCCGGAAGGACGAGGCAGAACTGGCCGTGCGCGCCGTCGCCGCGATAGCCGTGGCGGCTGCGCCAGAACTGGAAGCCGTAGCCCTGCTCCCAGTCGCTCGACGGCGAGCTGCCGTTGGACACCTGCTTCGACGTCGCCATCGCCACCCACTCGGGCGACAACAGCCGCTTCCCCTTCCACTCGCCGTTGCGCAGGTACAGCAGCCCGAAGCGCGCGATGTCCTCCGTCCGGATGTTCAGCCCGAAGCCGCCGAGCGAGACGCCCTGGCGGCTCTCGTCCCAGGTCGGGTTCTCGATGCCGAGCGGATCGAAAGGCGCGGCTTCAGGTAGTCGACCAGCTTCTGTCCGCTGACCTTCTGCACGATGGCCGACAGCATGTAGCTGGCCGGCGTGTTGTAGACGAAGTGCGTGCCCGGCTTGTGCGCGACGGGGATCGCGAGGAAGAGCTTCACGAGGCTCTCCTCGGAGAAGTACGGGAACATGCGGATGTCCTCCTCGTGATGCCCGGTGGACATCGTCAGGAGGTCGCGCACGCGCATCGCCTTCAGGTTCGCCGACGGCTCGGCCGGCGCTTCATCCGGGAAGAACTTCAGGACCGGATCGTCGAGCGACAGCAGCCCCTCCGCGACGGCGAGCCCGATGCCGGTCGACGCGAAGCTCTTGCTGAGCGAGTACATGACGTGCGGCTCGTCCGCCGCGTACGGCGCCCACCATCCTTCCGCGACGACGTGCCCGTGGCGCACGACCATCACGCTGTGCAGGTGATCGATCGTCGCCTCCGCCTCCTCGACGAACTGCCGGATGGCGCTCGACGAGATGCCCTGCTGCTCCGGTGTGCTCCGGGGCAGGGGTTGAGCCGAGAGGTTCGTGGCCGCCAGGAGCAGGAGCGCGGCGGCCGCCAGGCCGATTGCGGATTGATTGCGAATTGGGGTGCGGCTGGTCATTGCGGACTCTTGCGGATTGGGACTGACGCTCGCCATCGCGCGCCAGGAGGGCCGGCCTTCAGGCCGGCATGCCATTGGCGATTGACGCGGGAGCATACCACCCCTCCGGCGGCCGGTGAACCTCGCCGGGCCTGAGGCGTCGGCACGACGGTTCCGCACTATCATGTGGCGGCCGATGGAACCTGCCGCGCTCAAGTCCGTCCTCTCGTCCGGTCTCCTGTCCTTCCCGGTCACCGATTTCGACCCCGCCGACGGTGCCTTCCGGGCCGACGCCTACGCGCGGCGGCTGGAGTGGCTGGCGCCGTACGGCGCGAGTGTGCTGTTCGCGGCGGGCGGCACGGGCGAGTACTTCTCGCTCGGATCCGACGAGTACGGCGACGTCATCCGGACGGCGGTCGAGACCTGCCGCGGACGCGTGCCGATCGTCGCGGGCGCGGGCGGGCCCACGCGCACCGCGATCGCCCACGCGCGCGAGGCGGAGCGGCTGGGCGCGGCGGGGATCCTGCTGCTGCCGCACTATCTCACCGAGGCATCGCAGGACGGGCTCGCCGCGCACGTCGAAGCCGTCTGCGCCGCAGTCCGCATCGGCGTCGTCGTCTACAACCGCGGGGTGTGCCGGCTGACCGCCGCGACGCTCGGGCGGCTCGCGGAGCGCTGCCCGAACCTCGTCGGGTTCAAGGACGGCATCGGCGACATCGAGCTGATGGTGTCGATCCGGCGCCGGCTCGGCGACCGCCTCGCGTATCTCGGCGGGCTGCCGACGGCCGAGGTCTACGCCGCCGCGTACGCGGCGATGGGCGTCCCGGTCTACTCGTCGGCGGTCTTCAACTTCGTCCCGCGCACGGCGCTCGACTTCTACCGCGCGCTCGCCGGCGGCGATACGGCGACCACCGGCCGGCTGCTCGACGACTTCTTCCTGCCGCTCATCGCGATCCGCGCGCGGCGTCCCGGCTACGCGGTCTCGATCGTCAAGGCCGGCGCGCGCCTCGTCGGGCGCGACGCGGGGCCGGTCCGCCCGCCGCTCACGGATCTCCAGCCGGCGGAGATGGACGAGCTCGCCGCGCTCATCGCCCGGCTCGGTCCACAGTAGCGATGCAGCCCGCCGCCGCCGCGCCTGTCATCGACGCCGCGGCGCTCGCCGCGGCGGTCTGCAAGGTCAAGCGGCGCGTGCTCCCGCTCGTCGTCGTCATGTTCATCGCGAACTACATCGACCGCGTGAACATCGGCTTCGTGCGCGAGCACCTCGAGGCGGACCTCGGCATCGGCGCGGCGGCGTACGGGCTGGGCGCCGGGCTGTTCTTCGTCGGCTACGCCGTGTTCGAGGTGCCGTCGAACCTGCTGCTGCAGCGGTTCGGCGCGCGCGTGTGGCTGACACGCATCATGGGCACGTGGGGGCTGGTCGCCGCGGCGATGGCCTTCATCACCGGCCCCCTGTCGTTCTACGCGCTGCGCCTGCTGCTCGGCATCGCCGAAGCCGGCTTCTTCCCCGGCGTCGTCTACTACTTCACGCGCTGGCTGCCCGCGGCCGAGCGCGGGCGCGCGATGGCGGTGTTCCTGAGCGGGTCGGCGATCGCGTCGATTCTCGCCGGCCCGATCTCCGGCGCGCTGCTGCAGATCGAGGGGCTGGGACTGCACGGCTGGCAGTGGATGTTCCTCGTCGAGGGGCTCGCGTCGGTCGTGCTCTGCGGCGTCGTCTGGCTGCTGATGGACTCGACGCCGCGCGACGCGCGCTGGCTCGCGCCGACCGAGCGCGACGCGCTGACGATGGCCATCGACGAGGAGCAGCGGCGGCGCGAAGCGGGGGCGGCGGTGAAGCCGTCGGCGCTCAGGCTGCTGCGCGACCCGCAGATCGTGCTCTTCTGCTTCCTCTACTTCGCGGTGACGCTGACGATCTACGCCGCGACCTTCTGGCTGCCGAGCATCATCCGGACCATGGGCGAGCTCACCGACGTCCAGGTGGGCCTGTTCAACTCGGTCCCGTGGCTGATCTCCGTCGTCGCGATGTACATCTTCGCGTCGCTCGCGGCGCGCTGGCCGAATCAGCAGGCCTGGACCGCCGGCGCGTTCGTCATCGCCGCGCTGGGGATGTTCGTCTCCACGACCGGCGGGCCGGTGACGGCGTACGTCGCCATCTGCTTCGCCGCGATCGGGTTCAAGGCAGCCTCGTCGCTCTTCTGGCCGATTCCGCAGAGCTATCTCGACGCGCGCATCGCGGCCGCCGTCATCGCGCTGATCAATTCGCTCGGCAACCTGGGCGGCTTCGTCGCGCCGGCTGCGTTCGGGATCCTGGAAGAGCGGACCGGCTCGATCGCCGGGGGGATCTACGGGCTGTGCCCCGTGTCGCTGGTCGCGGCGGGCGCGGTGTTCTTCGCCAGGACGTCGCGACAACGCTGGAGCACTCCGTGAGGATCGAACGCGTCACCATCACCCCGATCGCCTTCAAGGACCCGCCGCTGCTGAACGCCAGCGGGATTCACGAGCCGTACGCGCTGCGGTCGATCGTCGAGATCGAGACCGACACCGGGCACGTCGGCCTCGGCGAGACGTACGGCGACGAGCCGGTGCTGCGGGCGCTGCAGCAGGTGGCGCCGCTGCTGCCCGGGCTCGACGTGCGGCATCTGAACCGGCTGCGCGCGATTGTCGCCGATGCGGTATCACGTGATGCGACGCCGGGCGTGCTGGACGCGCCGCTGGCGCCGGGGTCGCAGGCCTCGAAGCTCGCGTCGAACGTGTACTCGGCGTTCGAGGTCGCGCTGCTCGACGCGCAGGCGCGCGCGTTGGGCGTGCCGCTGGTCGACCTGCTCGGCGGCGCCGTGCGGCACGAGGTGCCGTTCAGCGCGTACCTGTTCTTCAAGTACGCCGAGCACATCGACTCGCCGTACCCGCCGGACACGTGGGGCGAGGCGCTGTCGGAAGACCAGATCGTCGCGCAGGCGCGGCGGATGATCGAGGAGTGCGGCTTCGGCAGCATCAAGCTGAAGGCGGGCGCGCTCGATCCGGACCACGAGGTCGCATGCCTGAAGGCGCTGCGGACGGCGTTCCCGGCGCATCCGCTGCGCATCGACCCGAACGGCAACTGGTCGCTCGACACCGCGCTGCGCATGGCCGCGGCGCTCGACGGCACGCTCGAGTACTACGAGGACCCGACGCCGGGTCTCGAGGGCATGGCGGAGCTGCACCGGCGGACCGGCCTGCCGCTGGCGACGAACATGGTCGTCACCGAATGGCACGAGCTGCGCCGCAGCGTCGCGCTGAACAGCGTGCAGATCGTCCTCGCCGACCACCACTACTGGGGCGGCCTGCGCGACACCCAGCTGCTCGCGCGCACCTGCGACACCTTCGGCCTCGGCGTCTCGATGCACTCCAACTCGCACCTCGGCATCAGCCTCATGGCCATGGCCCACGCCGCCGCCTCGCTGCCGAACCTCACCTACGCCTGCGACACGCACTACCCCTGGCAGGATCCCGACGAGGAGGTCCTTCGCGGCGGCAAGCTCCCCATCGTCGACGGCTGCGTCCGCATCACCGACGCGCCCGGCCTCGGCGTCGAGCTCGATCGCGAGCAGCTCGCGACGCTGCACGAGCAGTACCTCGCGTGCGGCATCCGGCGGCGGGACGATGAGGGGCAGATGCGGAAGTACAGGCCGGAGTGGAAGGCGGTGAGGCCGAGGTACTGACGATTGCGGATTGCTCTGCGCGGGGTACCGTGTGGTCCCGTGCGCGGTTCGTGTATCCTCCCGCCGAACCCATGACGAGGCCAACGCCGGGATCCGGCGTCGGCCGGCCATACCATGCGCGCTCGCTTGCTCGTCGCGCGTCACGGTCGACGTCGTCGTCCGCGACGCGGAAGGCCGGCCTGTATCCGGGCTGACAATCGAGGACTTCGAGGTCCTCGAGGACGGCGTTCCCCAGCAGATCATCAGCCTTCTCGAAGCCGGCGACGTGGGCGAGGACGACGGCAGGGCCTTCAGCGAGGTACCGCTCGTCGAAGGGGGCACCTCGGCGCAATCGATCGTCGCGCTCATCTCCATCAGCTGCCGATGTCCGCGCGCGTGCCGGCCGTCGACGCGGCGCGCTCGATGGTCGACTCGCTCGTACGCGACGAGTACGCCGGCATCTTCACGGTCAATCTGCACCTGACCATGGCCTCCGTCCCGCTGTTCGCTACTGCTCCCTGCGTTTGCCCTCTGGAGTTGAACGCGTCACGCGTCAAGGGACCCGTCGGTCGCTCATCGGCGCGCCGTCGCGCGGCTGAAGCCGCGCCCCACAGGGTGCGTGAGAACTCGCCCCGTACACACGAAGGGCCCGCCCCTTCGCAGAGGAGCGGGCCCTTCGTGGTCCAAAGCAGCGTTGCGTCTAGTCGGTCGTGATGCCCGGCAGGGCCACCGGCGGCGTCGGCATCGGGCCCCACTCGAGCTTCTCGGGGAAGAGCGACTCCGGCGAGTTGAGCGCCTGCTCCCAGGTGATCGTCTTGCCGGTGTACGCCGACATCCGCCCCATGATGGCGGTGAGGCTCGTCTCGGCCACCATCTTCAGCTCGTTGAGCGGCTTGCCCTCCCGCAGCGCCTTGATCGCGTCGGCGTGCTCCTGGACGTACATGTTCGGCGGCTCGGGGTTGGTGTACCGCCATTCGTTCTTGCCGGTGATGTAGTACTCCGGCAGGACGTACGCGGTGCCCTCGGTGCCGCTGAACTCGTTGGCGACCTTCTTGTCCGTCCCGTTCATCTGCCGGCACATCATCGTCGCGAACTTCTCGCCGGGGTACTCGTACACGATCGCGAAGTGATCGTAGATGTGGCCGTACTCCGGCGCGGTGCGCACGAGGCGGCCGCCGGTGCCGATGGCCCGGATCGGGTGCGCGTTGAACGCCCAGTTGAGCGCGTCGACGTTGTGCACCGCCTGCTCGACGAGGTGGTCACCCGAGAGCCAGGTGTAGTACAGCCAGTTGCGCATCTGGTACTCGAGCTCGCTCCACTCCGGGTTGTTGCCGCGGTGCCAGAGCTCGCCCGTGTTGTAGTAGCCGCGCGCGGCGATCAGCTCGCCGATGGCCCCGTCGTGGATGCGCGACATCGACTGGATGTACGGGTCGAAGTGCCGGTACTGGGTGCCGGCAAGGAACGACAGGCCCTTCTGCGTGATCTCGTCGACCATCGCGAGACACTGCCGCACGCCCGCCGAGTCGACCGCGACCGGCTTCTCGGCGAAGATGTTCTTGCCGGCGTCGATGGCCGCGCGGATGTGCAGCGGCCGGAATCCCGGCGGCGTGGTCAGCAGGACGTAGTTGACCTCGTCGAGCTCCAGGAGCCGCTTGTAGGCGTCGAGCCCGACGAAGCAGTGGTCGTCGGCGACCTTCGCCTTGTCGGGGAACTGCTTCTCGAGACGTCCGCGCGCCGCGTCGAGGCGATCCTGGAACGCGTCGGCCATCGCGACGAGCCGCACGCCTTCCGCCGCCTGGATGGCGTTGGCCGCCGCGCCCGTGCCGCGGCCGCCGCATCCGATCAGACCGACGCGAATCTCGTCGCTGCCGGCCGCATAGGCGCCGACCAGACCCTGAAAGCGTGCCGCCGCCGCCGTGCCAACGGCTGCCGCCGTTGCCCCGCGAATGAACTCGCGGCGCGTAGGCCGCATCCCCTTCTCTTCTGTCATGACTGCTCTCCTCCGTGACCAGGGCCTGAGGGCTCTATCCCTCAACGATACTGCGTCCGGGCCATCCGCCCAAACGCTTTGTCAGCGTCTCCCGCCGTCCCGCTGTGCCGACTCCAGCTCGGCTTCCGTCCACGGGCGCGCGCGCTCAGCCGTGGCCGTGCGCACCGCGCCGACGAGCGCGGGGTCCACCGGCGTGCCGGTCTGCCCCCACTCGCGCCGGATGTACGTCAGCACCGCCGCAATCTGCGCGTCCGACAACGTGCCGCCTACCGGCGGCATGAGCCCGTACGCGCCCTCCTTCCCGTGCAGCAGCACGCGAACCGCGATCGCCGGGTCGCCGAGCGCGAACCGTGAGCCGGCCACCGGCGGCGCGATCGGATCGAGGCCGCGGCCGTCGGGCTGGTGACAGGCCGCGCAGAGATTCCGATAGACCTCGCGCCCTTCGTCGAAGCGGCGCCGCTCGTCCGCCGTCAGCGGCGCGGCTTCTTCCACGCCGGGCTTCCCCGGCCAGATGACACGCTCCAGCACGCGCGCCGCGCGCGATCGCAGGTCCGGATCCTCGATCCCGGCCAGCCCGGCCGGCTCGCGCGTGAGGCTCAATCCGGCGCCTCGCGCGCCGGCCGGGGGCGCGACGGCCTGGGGACGCGGATACGCGTACGCGCCACCGGGGCCCAGGCGCCCACCGGGACAGGTCGGGCACGGCCCCTGCGCGGCAACAGCTCTGCGCGGTGGTGTACCGGGCATGTTAGCCCCAAGCAGCGCGATCTCGCATCCCCGGAGCAGCGCGGCCCGCTGCCAGCGGGCGCGCGACGCCCCGGCGATGCGGGCGAACAGCGTCTGGACGCTCTCCTCTTCCCCGCCGCGCACCACCGTCGCCGCGAGCATCGCGAGCGCGCTCCGGCGCGCGTCCGTCTCGTCGTCACCCCGCGCGAGGAGCCGGTCGATCGCCGCGAGCTCCTGGTTCCGCAGGCCGCTCAGCGCGGCGTCGACGGCGATCGGATCGTCACCGAGCGCCTCGAGGACACGGACCGCCCCGTCGAGCCGTTCATGGGGAGGAAGCACGCCGACGGTGGCGGCCACCTGCCACCTGACCTCCGCGGCGGCATCGTCGAGGCGTGCCAGCACCTCGGCCGTCAGCGGGTGCGCGGGGTCGCCGATCCAGCGTTCCGCCAGCCGCACCGCCGAGGCCCGCACGTGCGGCGAGCGGTCGTGCAGCGCGCGGCCGACGTGTTCCGGCTCGATCGCGTCGAGGCCGTCGAGCGTCCAGAGCGCGTGCAGCCGCGTCCGCCAGTCCGGCGCGTCCGCGGCCAGCGCCGACAGCGTCGGAGCCGCCGACTGGTCCCCACGCTCGACGAGCATCCGCTGCGCCGTGTCGCGCCACCATCCGCTGGCATGCGACAGCGCCGCGACGAGCTGGCCGGTGTCCGGCGTCTTCTCCCAGCGCGTCGTGTCTCGCGCGGTGGTCTCGTGGACGATCCGGTAGATCCGTCCCATCCCGGTCGGCTCCACCAGCCTGCGCGCGAGGATCTGGTCGCGCAGGTACTCCGTCATCGACAGCCGGTGCTCGAGCACGCCGCGATACATGTCGACGACGTAGAGCGTGCCGTCGGGGGCGTTGGCCAGGTGTACGGGCCGGAAGCGCTCGTCGGTCGACGCCAGGAACTCGCCCCGCGCGTAGGCCCTGCGCGCGCGCAGCCCGCGTTCGTCCTCCTCCATGATCAGACGCGCCACGAGGTTGGCGGCCGGTTCGGCGACGAAGACGTTGCCGTACAGCTCGGCCGGCAGGCGGTCGCCGCGGTAGACGAGCGGCGAGCAGACCGCGGTGAAGCGCGCCAGCGACCCGTCCGACCGCAGGATGCCGGCCTGGTAGGCCCGGTTGGTCGCCGGCGTCGGCCGGATGGGCCAGACGGTGTTCAGCTCCAGGTCGAGGTCGGCCAGCCGCTCGTAGCTGCCGCGGGTCCGCAGCAGGTTCGGGTTGCGCGCGTAGTAGAAGGTCGGCACCAGGTCGACGTGCAGCGCCGATTCGTTGGTGTTCCGATAGATCCGCCCCGCATCGTCCTGCGTGACGCTCCACTGGCCGCGGCGGATCGTGCGGCGCCCCTGGAAGGTCCCGTGCTTGAGGCGCAGCTCGAGGTCGACCTGGCCGGCCATGCGCATCCAGTTGTCGAGCGACCAGAAGAAGCCGTTCGCGTTGTTCTGCGGGTCGATCTCGCGCCGGCCGTACTGGTTCGTCACCGCCTCGCGCGTGTCGGCGCGGAGGTCGCCGTCGGTGTCGCGCATCAGCCAGGCGTGCGGCGGCTCGCCGACGAGGACGCCGTGCTCGAGCGGCTTCACGGCGCGCGCCATCACCAGGCCGTCGGCGAACACGGTGCGCCGGTCCATCGCGCCGTCGCGGTCGGTGTCCTCGAGCACGACGATGCGACCGAGGGGGTCGTGTTCGCCGCCGGCGGCGATGTCGCGCATGTAGCCCGGCATCTCGACGACCCACAGACGCCCGGCGGGGTCCCAGTCGATGGCGACCGGATCCTGGACGAGCGGCTCGGCGGCGACGAGCTCGATGCGGTAGCCGGGGGCGAGATGGAACGTCTTCAGCGCGTCGGCCGGGGCGAGCGGCGGCGACGAGTCGGACACCGGCTGGAGACCAGGCCAGATATCCGGGCGCGAGTCCTGCGCGGCGTCAAGGCCGGCGTGGAGCGGGGCTGAAGCCCCGCCGCCACAGAAGCCCGAGAGGCAGGCGACGAGCGCGCAGACAGGAAGTCGGGTGGTCACGCGTTCGTGCAGAATAGCGCCCATGAACCGGCGCGAGTTCCTGACCGGATCGGCGCTCGGCGTGCTCGGACTGGCCGTGGGGACGCGGCCGGGCGCGGCGGCCGAGCCGATCATAGACATCCACCAGCATCTTGGCTACTCGGGGCGCCCCGATCCCGTCCTGCTGGCGCACCAGCAGGCGCTCGGCGTCACGACGACGATCCTGCTGCCGGCGGGGCGGCCGGTGTCGCGCCCGTCGACGCACGATGGCGTCGCCAACGGCCTGCAGGCGGAGGCGCTCGGGAACGAGGCGTGCCAGGCGTTCGCGGCCGCGCACCGCGGCGCGTACCGGGTCGGGGCGAACGAAGTGCCCGACGTGGACGAGGCGGTCGCGACGATCGAGAGCCATCTGAAGCGCGGCGCGGTCGTCATCGGCGAGCAGAAGTTCGGCATCGCGTGCGACGCGCCGGAGATGCAGCGGCTGTACGAGCTCGCGCAGGAGTACGACGTCCCGATCCTGATGCACTGGCAGCACGGGATGTACAACCACGGCTTCGAGCGCTTCCACCGCATGCTCGAGAAGTACCCGCGCGTGACGTTCATCGGACACGCGCAGACGTGGTGGGGGCACATCGACCGGAAGCACACCGATCAGACGGTGATGTATCCGAAGGGCCCCGTCACGCCCGGCGGCCTGACCGATCGGTATCTGAGCGACTACCCGAACCTGTACGGCGATCTCTCCGCCGGCTCCGGGCTCAACGCGCTGACGCGCGACGAGGACTTCACGCGGGACTTCCTGGCGCGGCACCAGGACAAGCTGCTCTTCGGCAGCGACTGCAACGACCGCGCGGGTGGCACGGAGAAGTGCCAGGGCTCGAAGACCATCGCAACCATCCGGCGGCTCGCGGGCTCGAAGGCGATCGAGCGGAAGCTGCTGTACGAGAACGCGAAGAGAGTGTTCAGACTGTAGGGCCCCTCTGGGCCTTGGGCCCCTCTGGGCCTTGGGCTTTGGGCTTTGGGCTTTGGGCTTTGGGCTTTGGGCTTTGGGCTTTGGGCGTCGGCTGAATTGCAGCAACAAGCTGCTCTCAGTTGCGACGTTCGCTGTCACGCTGTCTGCGAGCCGTCACAGCGAACGTCAACTGAACCCTGCGACTACCGCGCGTCGAGCGGGTTGAGGCCCTTCTGGTATCCCGGATCGATAGCGGCCAGGTCCGTGCGGTAGCTCACGGTGTTCGCGGTCGGGAAGGTCGCCGGCACCTTCTGCGTGACCTCGCCGGTCGCCGCCCACTCCGCGCCGCGCTGCAGCGTCGTCACGAACCCGACGCAGCTCATGCCGTTGATATCGTGGCCGAGCACGGTGTGGAAGATGCGCCCCTTGCCGTACGTGAGCGCCATCAGGATCGGCTCGTCACGGCCGGAGCCGGCGTTCTCCTTCGGCGAGTGCGCGGTGGCGAGCACGGTCATGTTCGTCCCCGGCCCGCGCAGGTGCGCGTAGAGCTCGTCCCCCTGGTGCATCCAGACGGGCGGCAGGCCGCGCATGATCGGATGGTCCGCGGCGCGCACCTCGATCGGGAACGGGATGCGACGGCCATGACTGCCGGCGTTGCCCTCGGAGGTGTCGGACGTCAGCTTCCCGTCCTTGAAGTACCAGAACGGGCCCGACGCCGCGGTGCGGCCGCGCCAGCCGCCGACGCCGATCATCTCGTTGAACGCGGTCCATCCCGGGAACGCGTTGTCGGCGGCGTGCACGATCACGACCCCGCCGCCGTTGGAGACGTAACGCTCGAACGCGGTCTTCAGGCTTGCCGGCCAGCGCTCATCCGGCGCGTCGTAGTTGAACACCACGACCTTGTACTTCTCGAATGCCGGCGCGAACGTCGTCAACTCGCCGGTCGCCGCCGGCGCGGTGACGACGTCGACGCGGAAGAGCCCGGTCTCGTCGAGCACCTTCTTCAGGAGCTGCGACGTGAGCTGCCACTTGTGATACGGGCCGCCGCTCTCGCCGTCGAGCAGCATGAGCGGAATCGGATCGGCGGCGCGTGAACCGGACGCCGCGAGTGCAAGGGCGGCCACGAGAGACGTCGTGAGGATCGAGCGGATCATCTGGACGATTCCTGTGGGCGGGGCTGAAGCCCCGCCGCTACCTGCCGCCTGCAGGCGGCCTGAAGCCCCGCCGCTACTGTCGTCATGCGGGCGGGGCCCCGTCCCTGTGTGGCAACGGCCAGCTGCCAGCTACAGGCTCAGAGTGCGCCGATTATAGGCGAGCGCGCCAAGGTCGCGCATTCCGCCTCGGAACCCCCGGTGCGTCGCCCCCCGGGACCTCCACGATCCCGGGGGCCGAACCTGCTATGCTGTGGGCCGGCGAAGGGAGCCGCCTCACCCAGCGCGGCGGGGGCCGCCCGGTCGATGCGGAAGCTGATCCTCAGGAACTTCCAGTCCCCCGGCGACATCGTGATGCTCTCCGGGGCGGTGCGCGATCTCCACCGCTGCTACCCCGGCGAGTTTCTCACCGACGTCCGCACGTCCTGCCCGGACGTCTGGCATCACAACCCGTATCTCACGCCGCTGTCCGAGGACGATCCGGACGTCGAGGTCATCGACTGCCACTACCCGCTGATCCACCAGAGCAACACCGCGCCGTACCACTTCCTTCACGGCTTCACCGAGTACCTGAACGACGTGCTCGGACTGCGCATCCGCGTCACGGCCTTCAAGGGCGACATCCACATCTCGGATGCGGAGAAGGCATGGTTCGCCCGCGTCGAGCGCGAGAGGGGGCCGTGCAGACCGTTCTGGCTGCTCGTCTCGGGCGGGAAGTTCGACTACACGATCAAGTGGTGGGATCAGGCGCGGTACCAGCAGGTCGTGGATCACTTCCGCGGGCGGATCGAGTTCGTGCTCGTCGGCGAGGCGCATCACCATCATCCGCCGCTCGAGGGCGTGGTGGATCTGCGAGGCCGGACGACTCTCCGTCAGCTGATTCGCCTCATGTACCACGCACAGGGAGCGCTGACGCCCATCAGCCTCCTGATGCACCTTGCCGCCGCGGTCGAGACGAAGCCGGGCATGCCGCCGAACCGCCCGTGCGTCGTGATCGCGGGCGGGCGTGAACCGCCGCACTGGACGGCCTATCCGCATCATCAGTTCATCCACACCGTGGGATCGCTCCGGTGCTGCGACAACGGCGGATGCTGGACGTCGCGTATCGTGCCGCTCGGCGACGGCGACGAGAAGGACCGGGACCTCTGTGTGGACGTGGTGGGAACGCTGCCGCGGTGCATGCACATGATCACGGCAGACGAGGTGATCCGCCGGATCGAGCAGTACTACGAGGGCGGCGCGCTCGAGTACCTGACGCCGGACGGAGCGCCGGCGGGCGCGTTCATCGAAGCGTGAGGGGGCATCATGAGCGAACAGGACAAGGATCCCGCTTCGAACCAGCAGGCCAGGCGCGACTTCCTGCTGCTGCTCGCCGGCGCGGCCGTCGGGCCGGGGCTGGCGGCCGCCTGCGGCGGTGATTCGCCGGTCGAGCCGACGCCCGTCGGCAGCTCGTCGAGCTCATCGTCTTCTCCGTCGGGAGGGTCCTCGTCTTCTTCGAGCTCTTCGAGCAGCGCCTCGTCATCGAGCTCCTCGTCTTCGTCGAGCAGCTCCTCCTCGTCGAGCTCCTCGTCCTCGAGCAGCTCGTCCTCCAGCAGTTCGTCGTCCAGCAGTTCGTCGTCGTCCAGCAGCTCGTCGAGCAGTTCCAGTTCGTCGTCGAGCAGCTCCTCGTCGTCGAGCTCGTCATCCTCGTCGAGCAGCTCCAGCTCGTCTTCGTCCTCCTCGTCGAAGTCGGGCAGCTCGGACGGACGGGGCTAGCTGCGCCGACGAGAATCACCAGGGGCGCCTCCGGCGCGCCGATTACAGGCGAGACGTGTCAACCGGCACGCCCGTGCGGGCGGCACCGGCGGGGGCGGCAGCGGGTCCGCGCGAGAGGAGCAGCGCGACGCCGGCAGCCACCAGGACCAGGAGCACCAGGCCGGCGTTGACGCCGAAGCCGTAGCACCACAGGTAGGCGAGCGCGCCGGCCGCCAGGCAGTAGTACGTCATCGGAATCACGGTCTTCCGGATCAGCACCCCTTCCTGCCCGAGCAGGCCGACGGTGGCCAGCGCCGCGACGACGTTGTGCACCGTGACCATGTTGCCGGCGGCGCCGCCGACGGCCTGCGCCGCGACGACGACGAGCGGCGAGGTGCCGATGCGCTCGGCGGTGGCGAACTGGAAGAGCGCGAACATCAGGTTGCTGACGGTGTTGCTGCCGGCCGCGAACGCGCCGAGCGCGCCGATCCAGGGGGCGACGATTGGCCACGCATGGCCCGTCGCCGCGGCCGCGGCTTCCGCCAGCGTGAGCGGCATGCTCGCCAGCCCGGTCGCGTTGAACTCCGGTCCCGAGTTGATGACGACGCGCACGAGCGGCACCGCGAACAGCAGCGCCACCCCGGCGCCCGCGAGCTGGCGCGCGGCGCTCCCCCAGGCGGCCTTCACCTGCGCCCCGCGCATCCCGTGCAGCAGCTGCGTCGCGAGCGTCGCGACGATGAACACGAAGCCGGGAAGATACAGCGGCTCCAGCCCCTGCGAGACCGGCGTGCCCAGAATCCGCGTCCAGCCGATCGCGATCGACGAGAGCATCGCCTTCAGCGGCAGCTGCGGCAGGCGCGTGGCGACCAGCAGCGCCGCGACGAGGACATAGGGCGCCCAGGCGCGGACCGGGGACATCGGCGGCGCACCGGACGGCTCGTGCGGCTCGACGGCGCCCATCCACCCGGCGGCCCAGTCGCGGCGCGGCGGGAAGTCCCACGGCTGGCGCGGCATCAGGAACCCGAGCCTCGCCGTCCCCGTGACGACCGCGAGGCCGACGAGGCTGCCGAGCAGCGACGGGAACTCGGGGCCGAGGAGGTTCGCGACCAGCACGTACGGCACGGTCATCGCCAGCGCGGCGAAGAGCGCGAACGGCCAGATGCCGAGCCCTTCGCGGAAGCTGCGGTTCCGGCCGAAGAAGCGCGTCAGCAGGCACGACAGCAGGAGCGGGACGAGCGTGCCGACGAGCGCGTGGAAGATCGCGACCTGCGCGCCGATCTGCGCGAGATACTCCGCGTGCGGCACGCCGAGCGCCGCGCGGTACGCCTCGTACTGCGCGCTGCCCGAGAGGCCGCCGGAGACGCCGACGAGGATCGGCGTGCCGACGGCGCCGAAGCTGACCGGCGTGCTCTGGATGATGAGGCCGACCATTGCCGCCGCCATGGCCGGGAAGCCGAGCGCCAGCAGCAGCGGCGCGACGATCGCGGCCGGGGTGCCGAAGCCGGACGCCCCCTCGATGAAGCTGCCGAACAGCCAGCCGACGATGATCGCCTGCACGCGCCGGTCGGGGCTGATGCGCGTGAAGCCGGCGCGGATGGTGACGATGGCGCCGCTCTCGGTCAGCGCCGCGAGCAGCAGCAGCGCGCCGAAGACGATGTAGAGGAGGCTCGCCGAGATGATGAGCCCCTGGATCGTGGATGCCGCGATCCCGCGGGCGTCGACGCCCCAGACGAGCCACGCGGCGGCGACGGCCGTCAGGTAGCCGACGGGCATGGCGCGCGTGGCGGGCCAGCGCCGCCCGACGAGCAGCACGCCGATGACGAGGAGGGGTGCCGCGGCCGCAAGGGCGCGCGCGACGAGCGAATCCATCCGCGCCGGCGCCTATCCGTGGACGCGCCGCGCGCTCCAGCGTGCCGTGCCGTACTCGCCGAGGCTGATGTCGCCGGCCATCGCGTCAGCCGCGGTGGCCGTGCCCGTGAAGGTGAAGTTCAGGCGGACACCGTTCTCGGTATACGAACTGCGCAGAAGGACGTCACGGCCGTGGAGGGTGCCGGCGATCGGCCGCGGCGCGAAGCTGCCGTGGTGGGTGCCCTTGAGCGCGGCGCCGTCCTGCTCCAGCACGAAGGTCTGGCGCGATCGCCGCGCGGCGAAGTCGAGGTCGACCTCCCACCGGCCGGCCAGGTCGAACGCCGGCGCCGGCGGCGCGGGCTTCGCCGGCGGCGGGCTGGCGAGCACCTGGTACACGCGCTCGGCGATGATCCTCTCCTCGCCCGCTTCCAGCTGGTACGGCGAGATGCGGATGTTCGGCTCCTGGTTCGGCGGGAACGGCAGGAACGAGCCGGCGCCGCTGACCGCGATGCGCGGCTCCCCCTCGTAGAGGAGCATCTCGACCTCGTGGCCCGTCAGCGGAATGCGCGCGGTGTCCCAGCGGATGGTCAGCGACGGCGTGCGGTTCGATCGCCCGCGCGGCTGGCGGATCTCCGTCGTGACGCCGGGCACCCGGCCGACGCGCGCGGCGATGTGCTCGAGCCATCCGGTCCACATGCGCGCCTCGGCCTCGTGGTCGCGCTTCATCCACATCTCGACCGCGGCGAGCATGCCCATGATCTCCTCGCGGCCGACCTTCAGGCCGCGCCCGAGGCCGTGGTGCGGCGCGCTGTTGATCCAGGCCGCCTGCACGAGCGGCTTGCGCCCGAGGAGCAGGCCGGCGCACTGCGGGCCGCGGAGGCACTTGCCGCCGCTGTATGCGACCAGGTCCGCCCCCTGGGCGAGGTGCGGGTTCGGGACGTCGAGCGTCTCGGCGGCGGCGTCGACGAGGATCGGGATGCCGAGCGGCCGGGCGACCTCCGCGATGCGCCGCAGGGAGAGCGGCCCCTCCTCCGAGTCGCGGCCGGCGAGCACCATGACCATCGCGGTCCGCGGGCCGAGCGCCGCGACGAATGCCTCGAAGGTCACGACCTCGACGACCTTCGCGCCGACCGCCTTGATCGCGTGGTCGTAGGCGGTGCGCGAGTAGCGCGGCGTGACGACCTCGTCGGGCAGGCCGGCGAGATTCGGCAGCTGCGCCATCCGATCCGGGTCGCCGCCGGTGATGCAGCCGGCCGTCGCGACGGTGAGCGCCGCCGACGCGCCGGACGTCACGATGCCCCACTCGGCGCCGGTGAGCTCGGCGAGCCGGCGGCCGACGCCGTCCATCAGCTCATCGAGCTGGACGTACTCGCGCGCGGCCGCCTCCATCGCCCGCTTCACTTCGGGCAGCGTGCGGGTCGCGCCGATGATGGTCACCGTGCCGCGCGCGTTGATGAGCGGCCGCACGCCGACGCTCGTGTAGATGGAGGACGCGGCGCCGGCAGCCTGCGCCGTACCGGCGCCAGACAGCGGCGCGGTGCGGGTGCCGGCCACCGCTGCCGCGGCGCGGGGTGACAGCATCGCGCCGGCCAGGGCGCCGCCGCCCTGCAGCAGCCGGCGTCGCGACGGGCGGCGTCCGAGCAGGGCCGTGAGACGGGACATCGCGGACATGGGCTCCTCGGGTACTCAGCGCAGGCGCAGCCGTCCGAAGGCTTCGGGCACGTGGAACGTCTTCTGCCCGGTCGGGCGCCACGCATGATAGGTGCGCGGATCGGCGCCGCTGATGCGGTAGAGGCCGGCGCGCAGCTCGAGCCCGGCGCGCGGCGCGCTCACGCCGAGCGAGGCGAACGGAATCCGCATCGCGCCGTACCAGATCCTCGCGTCGCGGTCGATGCGCGCGGCAACGGTGAAGCCGGAGTTCCAGGCCATGCCTCCCTGCCGGTCCTGGTGATCGCGGTCGATGTCGAGGTCGACCCACTCCCCCTGCGGCGACACCTGGTACTCGCGGTACGCGCCGATGTGATCGTGATCCGAGCCGATGAACGCCTCGGCGACGTCCCAGCCCCACAGCCGCCGCGTCTCCGCCGACGTGTCGGGATCCGGCTTCAGGTTCAGCGCCTCGTACGGGCAGATGTAGAGCAGATAGAGATCGGTGTCCGTCCAGCGCGAGCGGACCTCGGTCGCCGGACCCGGGATCGGCTCGCCGAGATACGTGCGGGTGATCGTCACGCGGGGCGCGTCGCGCCACATCGGGTGCGCGGCGTCGGCGACGAGCGCGGCCTCGCCCGTCACGCGCGCGCTCTCGAGGACTCCATCCTCCTGCGCCAGGCCGGCGGCGACGGTCACCGCGCAGACGAGCGCGGCGCAGAGTGCGATGACCGGCCCCTTCACGGCGGAACTGAAGGTTCGCCCTACACGGCCGAACTGACGTTCGGCCCTCCGTGCGCTCATTTTCCGTTGCTCCCCTGCGGCTCCGCGCCCGGCGCCACGGTCATGAACAACCGCCCGCCGATCGTCAGGTCGTCGAGCACGATCTCCGCGAAGCCGCCGCGCTGGCGGAACGGCAGCAGCGCGGGCCGCGCACCGGGCACCTCGTAGTGCACCGACACGTAGCGTCCCGGAATGCGGAGCTGCACCGGCAGGGGCTGGTGGGTGTAGTTGAGCACCGTGACCAGGACGGCGTCTCCGCCCGGCGCCTTGTACGGCGCGGCCAGCACGGTGATGCCGTTCCAGATCTCGACGTCGCGCTGCTCCGGCGCGAGCAGCTGCCGCACGGCGAGCGCGAAGTCGTTCGGGTTGATCACCGGCTGCGCGAACGCGACCGCGCGGCCCGAGCCGACCTCGTACGTCACGCGGTCATCCGCGCGCGACGCCGGCTCACCCCGCTCCCACGGAAACGGCCCCTGCAGCCCGGCCGTGACGAGCGTCCCGCCGCGGCGCGCGAAGGCGTCGAGCGCCGCGGCCTGCGGCGCCGCCGGCGGATCGAGCACGACGACCAGCCGGAAGGGCGCGAGCGCGTTCGCCGTGACCTGGTCGAGCGTCAGCAGATCGAACGGCAGGTTGTGCCGCGCCAGCAGGTTCATCGCCTCGAACCACCGCATCGGCTCCTCGGCGGTCACGACGGCGATGCCGGCAATCGGCTCGTAGCGCGCGGGCGACGCGGAGGCGTAGAACGTCATCGCCTCGCGGATGCGCCCCCAGTCGGCGCGCGCGTCCGGCAGCCCCAGCGCCAGCCGACGCTGGAACGCCGGGTGCAGTGGAAGCAGCAGATCGGCGCCGAAGCTGCCGGCTTCCGCGATCGCGACGAGGTAGTCGTCGGCGGCCGGCTCCTCGCCGCCGACGGCCGGCGTGATCGGCTGCCACGGATAGGTCAGCAGCGGCACGACGCCGGGATGCTCGCGCTGCGCGATCCGGATCAGCGCGGCGTTGTTCTCGATCCACGGCTGCGCCGTCCGGCTGGCCACCTGCAGCACGCCGTTGCGGCTGGTCACCCAGTTCGTCCGGATGTGCGGCCACTTGCCGCGCTCGTCGAGCGTACGGACGACGGCGCCGGCGCCGAGCGCCGTGCGCAGCGCGTCGAGCCGCGCCGCGTCGACCGGGCCCTGCACGAACACGCCGGCGACGTCGCCGCCGCGCGGAATCGCGTCGAGCGCGTCGGCAGCCGCCTCGAGGAACACGCGATAGCCGGCCGCGCGCGCGTCCTGCGCCAGTCCGGCGTCGGCGGCCGGGACCACCAGCGCGGCCACATCCAGCGCGTCGCGCGGCGGCACGGGCCGCGTCTCCCACCGCACGAACACCTCGGCCGACGCCGGGCCGGCCAGGCACACCATCGCGGCCAGGGCCGCGGAGACGAGTCGAGACAGACGAACTGCGCGCACCATGCGCCTCAGCGCGGGCCGGCCAGCGCGAGCCGCGGCCCGTTGTGGACGGCGGCGGGCGCGCCGTCCGGTCCCATCCAGATTGCCGACACGTCGTGGCCGAAGCGCGCCAGCATGCGCTCCGCGTCCGCCGGCGCCGTCATCAGCAGCGCCTTCGTGAGCGCCTCCGCCACCGCGCCATCGGAAGCCACGACCGTCACGCCGGCGGCGCCCGGAACGGGCGCGCCGGACCGCGGGTCGAGGATCTCGCCGACGCCGCCACCCGCCGCGGCGAACGGCCGCGGCCGCTGCTCGGAAGTCGACATGGACGCCTCCCGCAGCAGCAGCACGTCGCGACCGTCGATCGACCCGCCGAGCCGCACCGGCCAGCCATCGCGTCCCGGCGGCGCACCCGCGGCGGCGATCGAGCTGCCGCCCGCGTTCACCAGCGCGCGCTCGACGCCGTGCGCGCGCAGCACGTCGAGCGCACGGTCCACGGCGTAGCCCTTGCCGACGCCGCCCAGCTCGATCTCCACGCAGGGCGACGTGAAGCGGATGCGATTCGGCGGCTGCAGCTCGACGAGGTCCGACCCGACGCACGCCTTCGCGCGCTCGACGTCCGCGGCGGCGGGCGGATGTCCCGCCGCCCACGCGGCCTTCCACACACGCAGCAGCGGGCCGACGGTGACGTCGAAGCGTCCGCCGGTCAGCCGCGCGTAGTCGATCGACCGGGCGACCAGGTCGTAGAGGCTCGGGTCGACGGTCACGAACCCGCTCGCGCCTTCACGGTTCAGCCGCGACAGGTCGCTGGCGGGCTTGAAGCTGCTGAGCACGTCGTCGAGCCGGACGAACTCGGCCCACGCGCGCTCGACCGCCGCCTCCGCCACCTCCCGCGACTCGTGATACGCGAACAGGTCCACCATCGTCCCCATCGCGTACCGCTGGACGTGGACGGTCGGCGGCTCGAGGGCCGGACTGCCCCAGAGCGGCGCGGCCGCGAGGAGCAGCAGGACGGCGCAGGACGCGTGCCGCACGCCGTCAGCGGAGCGCATAGATCAGTCCCCGGTCGGTGGCCTGGTAGACCGCCTCCGGCGTGACGATCGGCGTCGACTGCAGCGAGCTGCCGAGACTCAGCGACCACAGCTGCCTGCCCGTCGCGCTGTCGAACGCCGTGGTGACGCCGTAGAAGCCCTGGACGCAGACGAACCCGTCGCCGGCCAGCGGCGCCGCGGTGATCGTGCGCATGTCGGGTCCGCGCCAGATCCGCGTGCCGTCGGCGAGGCGCAGCGCGTGGAGGAAGCCGTCGCGGCTCGCGACGAAGACCGTCTCGCCGCCGACGCTCGGCGACGCGATGATGCCGAAGTCCGCCTGGAACTGCCACCGCAGTCTGCCGGTGGCGGCGTCGAGCGCGCGGAGCGTGCCGTCTTCCGACCCGGCCAGCACCAGCCCGCCGGCAACCGCCGTGCCTCCGGCCACCGCGTCGCCCGTCTCGTGCTGCCAGGCGTCCCCGCCGTCGGCCGCACGCAGCGCCAGCACGCGCCCGTCGCCGGTGCCGACGTAGACGAGATCGCCCGCAATCGTCGCGGTGGAGCTGATGCGGCCGCCGAGCGTGCGCTCCCAGCGCGTCTGCCCGGTCTCGAGCGCGAGCGCGGCGAAGCGGCCGCTGGTCGATCCCGCGTAGACCAGCCCGTCGCGGATGACGGCGGAGCTCCAGATCTCGCCGCCCAACCCGGCGCGCCAGCGCAGCGTGCCCGCGGTGCGATCGATCGCGAGCAGCTCGCCGGCGTCGGTGCCGACGAGCAGCAGCGGTCCCGACAGCGACGGCGTCGAGCGGAGCGGCGCGCCGGCGTCGAACGTCCACCGCTCGCGCCCGGTCGCGGCGTCGAGCGCGTAGAGCCGCGCGTCGCGGCACGCGAGGTAGAGCGTGCCGTCGCGCAGGACCGGGCTCGAGCGCACCGAGTCGGGCAGCGTGACGCGCCAGATCATGTCCGTCGGCGCGGGCCTGGCGGCCGCGGGGACGCCGCCGCTGCGCGCGGCGTCGCCGAGCAGGGTGGTCCAGTCGGTCCGATCGTCCATCGCCATCACGCTCAGCTCACCTGCACCCGCCGGTGATCGATCCGGTCGAGCTCCCACTGTCCGAGCCCGAGCTCGGACGCGATCTTGATGTGCCCCGGCTGGCGATAGAAGCGGTTCTTCATCGCCGTGCGCTGCATGTCGGCGGCGCTGCCGAGATTGGCCGGGTTGCGGTCCCAGAGCGACGGCGCACCGACCTCCTTCCGCTTGCGCTCGACGGTCTCGAGCTCGATCCGGTCCATGGCGACCGGGTCGGTGCCGATGAGGATCGACTTCGCCTCGAAGTGGAACTCGGGGTTCCACGCGAACGGCCCGCTGTGGTACACGGCGCGGATGGCGTCCATGATGTGCAGGACCGCCTTCGTGCGCACCGGCGCGCTGGCGCACATCACGGCGATGACCGGGCTGGTGTAGGTCTTCGGCGGCACGTGCGTGCGCGCGACGTTGTTGAACGAGCCGTACGCCAGGTTCTTCAGGCAGCCGGTGACACCCGACGCGTTGTGCTCCTTCATCACCGGCAGGTTGACGATCTTCGTCACCATGCGCGCCGGGACCCAGCCCATGTACGACCGCGTTTCCCGCTCGCCGAAGCAGTCCATCTCGCAGAAGATCTCGCGGTCGTATCCGCCGCGCCGCTCGCCGTGCTCCACCCACTCGTAGTCGAGGCCGAACACGCGGACCTCGGGCGGCACGAACAGGTGGTAGCCGTTCGCCTCGAGCTGCGTGGAGTTCCGGTCGTAGATGACGATGTTGCGGTTCGGGACCCCGGCGCTGTTCAGCCCGCGAATCACCTCCCGCACCAGCTGGATGTTCGTGGTCGTCGGCGGGGTGCCCGAGGGGTTCACCTTCAGTCCGACGATGTCGGTGGGCTCGAAGAAGCGGCGCCAGGCGGCCTCGGCGGAGCCGTCGCCGGTGAGCGCGCGCATGCCGCGGTCGAGCATCTCGCGCACCGCCGCCGCCGACGCGCGCCCGCGGGCGTCGAGTACGCCGGGATGATGCGATTCGACCACGCGCCCCGGGAACAGGCCCGGCATCGACAGCGGCGTGGCCGGCAGCTGCGGCGCCTGCACGTCGATCTTCAGCGCGTCGAGCCCCGTGATGTCGTACTCGCGCGCGCTCAGCGGCCGCCAGCTCAGCAGGGAGAACGCGCCGAGCGACGCCGCGAACATGAACGTCCGCCGATCCATTCCGTCCGCCGCCATCATGCCTCGTGAGCCGGCGCGGGCCGGCCCGGTAGTGCCGGGGCCGTGCCGGCGGCTCCTCCGCCGGCCACGGCCCCGCTGACCGTCAGGACTCCCGGGCGCGGGCCCGGGCGTCCGTCAGAAGTGGTACTTCAGCACGAACTGGATCACGCGCGGGTCGCCGATCGTGCGGGTGATCCGGCCGAAGCTCTGGTTCTGGATGTCGGCAATCGGCGGCCCGAAGTTCGGGTGATTGAGCGCGTTGAACATCTCCGCACGGAACTGGAGGTACTGTCCGCTCACGATGTCGAAGCGCTTGCCGATCGACAGGTCGACGTTCCAGAACCCGGGCTGCCGGAGGATGCCGACGCCCGCGTTGCCGAACTGGCCGAGCGGCGCCGACTCGAACGCCGAGCGGTCGATCCAGCGATCGAGCGTCGGGTTGTCGACCTTGCCGCTGCCGATGCGGTTCGGCCGCTCCGGCGACCGCGACGCCTGCAGCGACGGGCTCGAACCATCGGTCACGGTGATCGGGTAGCCCGTATGGGCCGTGTAGCCGAAGGTCACCGACCAGCCGCCGAGCACCGCGTCGAGCGCGCGCCCCCAGTTCTGGCCGATGGCGCGATCCCGGCCGAACGGCAGCTCGTAGCTGCCCGCGACCGACCCGATGTGCCGCGCGTCGAAGAACGCCGGCCCGTAGTTCAGCTCGATATTGTAGCTGTCCATCGGGTACGCGCCCTCGGCGGCGACGCTGCCGGATCCATAGTAGCCGCGGTTGTTCGACAGCGCCTTGCCCCACGTGTAGTTGGCCACGAAGTCCAGGCCGTTCCACATGCGCTGCTTGAAGGTCGCCTGCAGGGCGTTGTAGTTGCCGCGCCCGCGCGAGGCGGTGGTGCTGATCGAGGTGATGTCCGGGTTGAACTGGTAGAGCGGCCGCCGCTGCTGCACCGGCGCCCAGGTCCGCGGGTCACCCTCGCCCGGCAGCGGCTGGTTGCCGTCCACCGGCGTGATCAGGTACTTCGACGCGTTGCCGACGTAGCCGACGCTCAGCGACGAGCGCTGGCCGATCAGGTACTCGACGAAGAGGTTCCACTGCTGCGTGAACTGCGGCCGCACGCCCGGATCCCATGCGCGGACGAGGCCGGAGGCGCGGTCGAGCGCCTGCAGGCCCTCGAAGCCGGTCGCGATCGTCCCGGCGCCGCTCGTCGAGTCGTAGCTGACCTGCGACTCGAAGAAGAACGGCGGGTTCAGCGGCAGGCGCAGGTTCGCGCCGGTGCCCTCCATGTACTGCGTCACGCCGTAGCCGCCGCGGACGACCCAGCGCTCGCCGTGGCGGTACGCGAAGCCGAGGCGCGGCTCCCAGCCGCCGTAGAACGGATCGTAGAGCGCGCGACTGTTGCCGTCACGGCCGGCGAGCAGGTGCGCGGCGTTGCGCAGGTCGAAGTTCGCCTGCCGGTCGTCCTTCTCGACGAGCGGCGACGTGTACGCCCAGCGCAGGCCGTAGTTCACGGTCAGGTTGTTCGTGACCTTGAAGTCGTCGGCCGCGTAGAGGCCGAGCCGGTGCTGCAGGTGCGTCCACGGCGCCGAGAGCGACCCGCGCCCCTTCGCGGCCACCTGGTCGAGCAGGAAATTGGCGAACTGCGCGCCGGTGAAGTTGAACGCCGTGTAGTCGATGAAGCCGCCCATCCCGTTGTTGCCGGAGTAGTAGCGCTCCATCTGGTAGTAGTTCCACTGCACGCCGAACTTCAGCGTGTGGCGCCCGCGCACCCACGTGAGCCGCTCGTTGATCTGGTAGATCCGGTTGTGGGTGTTGCTGCCGATGCCGATGGTGCCGATGTTCGTCAGCGTGTTGCCCATCCGGACCTCGGAGAGCCCCGGAATCGCCTGCGAGCCGCCGATGCCGAGCTGGTTGTTCAGGAACCCGAGCCCCAGCAGGTCGACCGGCATGCTGTTCGACTGGTTGTTGTTGTACCCGACGAGCAGGTCGTTGACGATGTTGTTGCCGATGATGCGGTTCCAGTTCGCGGCGACGCTCCAGTTCGGGTTGTCGGACGCGGTCGGGAACGACAGCGGCATCACTGCCTGCTTCGGCGTGTTCTCGTACCACTGCCGCGAGTAGCGGATGTAGGTCTTGTCGTTCTGCGAGGCGCTCCAGTCGATCTTGACGTCGAACTGGTCGGCCTTCTCCGACGACTCGACGGTCCCGCGGTAGTTGTCACGGAAATCCGAGAGCGGCCGGCTGACGTTCGGCCGCGGGTACAGCGACTCGTTGGCGAACAGCGCGCGCGCGAACGGGCTGAAGCGCTCCACCGGGACCTGGTTGTTCGGGAACGGCTGCCCGGTCACCGGGTCGCGCACGACGATGCCGGCCGCCAGCAGGCTGCTCAAATCACCGCGGCGCCACTCGTCGGGCACGACGGTCGCGAACGCGTCGGCCGGCGGCGTCTTGACGCGCCCGCCCTGGTAGTCGCCGAAGAAGAACAGCTTGTCCCGCATCAGCGGCCCGCCGAACGTGAAGCCGAACACGCGGCGCTGGTAGTCGGGCTTCTCGCCGCCCGCCCGGTTGGTCTCCCACCGCGTCGCCGCCAGCGCGTCGTCGCGGTTGTAGAGGAAGACGTTGCCGCGGAACTGGTTCGTCCCCGACTTCAGGACCATGTTGACGATGGCCCCGGCGACGTTGCCCATCTCGGCGCCGTAGTTGTTCGTCTCGACGCTGACCTGCTCCACCGCGTCGGGGCTCGGCAGGTACGCGATGCCGTTGTCGATGACCTCGTTGGTGTCGACGCCGTCGATCGTGAAGTTGTTGCCCTGCTCGCGCTGGCCGTTGACGAACGGCCGGCCGGTGCCGCGCAGGCTGTCGAAGGCGCTGGCGTTCGGCTGCGTGACGCCGGGCACGTACAGCGTGTGCGCCGTGACGCTCCGCCCCTTCACCGGCAGCCGCTCCACCTGCTCGCGGTTGAACGTGCTGCCGACGACCGCATTCTCGGTCTGGAGCACCGCGCCGGTCGCGACGACCTCGACGCGCTCCTCGACGTTGCCGACCTCGAGCTTGAAGTCGACGCGGGCGGTCTGCCCGACCGAGAGGCTCACCGTCGCCTGCACGGCCTTGAAGCCGTCAAGGCTCGCCGCCACGACGTAGCTGCCGATCGGGATGCCGGTGATGATGTAGTTGCCGGCTTCGTTGGTGACGCCGGAATAGACGACGTTGGTGGCCTGGTTGGTCACCGTGACGGTGACGCCGGGCACCGCGCCACCGGAGTCGTCGAGGATGAGGCCGGTGACGGTGGCCAGGCCGGTCTGGGCCGCGGCGCCGGACGCGGCGGCCAGCGTCAGCACGAGCGCCAGCCCCAGCCTGAGGGCGTGCTTCAGGATCACGGAGTAGCTCCTTTCAGATACAGGCGATGACGTCGATCTCGACGAGCGAGTTGCCGGGAATGCCGCCGGCGGCGGCGATGGTCGTCCGCACGCCCGGTTCGGGACCGAACCGGCCGCGGAAGACCTCGTTCATGGCGTCGTAGTCCTTCAGGTCGTTCAGATAGACGTTGACCTTCAGCACCTTCTCCATCGAGGAGCCCACCGCCTCGAGCCGCTGCTGGATCTGCTTGAGGACGTGATCGGTGTGGGCCTTGATGTCGCCCGGGAAGTGGGCGCCGATACCGGAGATGAACACCAGGTTGCCGTAGGTGACCGTGCCGTTGAACAGCGGCGTGCGCTCGGGGCGCCGGCCGTCGCGATAGTGGACCTTCTTCACCGGGGCGGTCTGGGCCGCGACCGGCTGCGCGGCCGCCGCGGCGGCCGCGGCCGCCACCGCGGGGCCCTTCGCGAGAAATGCGCGTCGCTTCGTGTTGGCCATGAACGTGCTCCTCTGCTGCAGTGGCGCCGCGCGGCCTCAGCCGCGCCCCGCCTGGAAGAACCGCACGCACACCGGCGACGGCACCTTCGCCGTCACCCCCGTGCGGGTGAGACGGCCCGTCTCCTGATCGATCCGGAACACCACGAGGTTGCCGGTGTCCTGGTTCGCCGCGATCAGGAACGTGCCGGTGGGGTCGATGCCGAAATGACGGGGACGCACGCCGTCGGTCGATTCGTACCCGACGGCCGTCAGCGTGCCCGTGCCGGGGTTCACCGAGAAGATCGCGATGCTGTCGTGCCCGCGGTTCGACCCGTACACGAAGCGGCCCGACGGGTGCACCTGGACCTCCGCCGTGTAGCTCGTGCCGGTGAAGTCCTCGGGCAGCGTCGGGATCGTCTGCCGCTCGGTCAGCGTGCCGGCCTCCGCGTCCCAGTCGAACACCGTGATCGTGTTCGTCAGCTCGTTGATGAGGTACGCCGTCCGGCCGCCCGGGTGGAAAGCCAGGTGCCGCGGTCCCGATCCGGGCGACACCGGCGCGCCCGGCGGATCGTGGGGCGTCAGCGTGCCGTCGATCTGCCCGATGCGGTAGACCAGCACGCGATCCAGTCCGAGGTCGGCCGCCAGCGCGAAGCGCCCCGACGGATCGACGTTGATCGAGTGGGCGTGCGGCCCGCGCTGCCGTCGCGGATGCACGCTGGATCCTTCGTGCCGGATGAACGTCGCGGCCGGCGCGAGCCGTCCGTCGCCGCCGACGGGCAGCGAGGCGACGCTGCCGCTGTAGTTCGCCACCAGCACGACCGCGCCGTCGGCCGTGACGGCGACATAGCAGGG
>DASVDJ010000115.1:0-33511 GCA_036381155.1 Vicinamibacterales bacterium | reverse complement strand
GTTCTTCCCCGAACCGAACGGGACGCCGCTCTCGAGCGGCTACGGCACCTACCGCCAGATCCTGCCGCTCGAGCGCATCCGGGACCGGGTCGACGGCCGCATCGACCACGAGCTGACGAATGACGACTCGCTCTTCGTGCGCGCGAGCTGGCAGCGCCGCAACCCCGACGCGTTCACGTTCGAGAGCACCGGCGGCAACGGCGGCGGGGGGCTGACGAACCTCGGAACGCTCGACCGCCGTTCGAAGGCGGTGACGATCGCCAGCGGGTGGACCCGCGTCTTCTCCGGCACGCTCGTCAACGAGTTCCGCACCGGCTACAGCCTCGACGACCGCAACCGCCGCAGCACGTTCGTCGCCGGTGACGTCGCGCGGGCGGTCGGCATCGAGATCCCGTCGCTGGCGGCCAACGTCCCCGGGTTCCCGCAGTTCATCTTCTCGGGGTCGAACCGCCCGTCCGACATCCGCGACCAGCGGCAGAACACCTTCCGCGACGTGCGGCAGGCGTCGTTCTCGATCAGCAACAACGCCACCTGGCTGAAGGGGCGGCACTCGATCCGCGCCGGCGGCACGTACACCCGGAACTACGCGAAGGACGGCTACTCCACCGGCGCGAACGAGTCGAAGGGGCAGTACAACTTCACCGGCTGGGCGACCGGCAACGCGTTCGGCGACTTCCTGCTGGGCCTGCCGAACACCGTCCGCGAGCAGCGCAACACGCGCGGCAACCAGCCGATGGACACGGTCTCGAACGACTGGGCCGTGTTCCTGCAGGACGACTTCCGGGTGACGCCGCAGCTGACGCTGTTCCTCGGCGTGCGCTACGAGGTCGTCGGCGCGTTCGTCGACCGCAACAACATCCTCGCCAACTTCGTCCTCACCGACGGCGGGCACCACGTCGTTCCCAACGCGCAGATCGCGGAGCTGCTGCCGCCGGGCGCGAAGGCGCTCGGGCGGACGCTGCTGGCCAGCGACGTCGGCGTCGGCGACGCGCTGGTCCGCACCGACCGGAACAACGTCAGCCCGCGCGTCGGGTTCGCGTACCGCATCGGCCGCGACAACAGGACCGTGCTGCGCGGCGGCTTCGGCATCTTCCATCCGACCGGCGCCGCGCAGGGGGCGCGCGACATCATGTCGCGCAACCCGTTCCGCTACTCGATCACGCGCAACCGCGCGACGCTGCAGAACGGCTTCTCCACCGGCACGGTCAGCACCTCGACCGGCTTCGGCAACCAGGGGCTCGACCTCTCGCTCGAGAGCCCGGACATCTACCAGTACAACCTCACCGTCGAGCGCGAGATGCCGGGCGATCTCGGCCTGCGCGTCAGCTACCTCGGCTCGACGATGCGGAAGCTGCTGGTGACGAAGGAGTACAACAGCGTCAAGGCGAGCCCCGTGCCGCTCGGCGACATCTACGAGGATCCCGTCGCCCAGGCGCGGCTGCCGTTCCCGATCTACGGCACGTTCCTCAACATGACCGAGAACCGGGGCGAGGGGCAGTTCCACGCCTTCCAGCTCGAGGTGCAGCGGCGCTGGCGGCGCGGCTTCGCGATCAACGCCGCCTACACGCTCGCCCACTCCGACAGCAACGCGCCTGACAGCGGCAACAGCACGATCGGCGTCGTGCAGTTCGACCCGTACGACATCGAGAAGGACCGCGGGCCCGACCCGAACGTCGTGAAGCACCGCCTCGTCTTCAACAGCACCTGGGACATCCCGGTCGGCCGCGACCGGACCTACGGGCACGACCTGCCGCTCTGGGCCGACGCGCTGATCGGCGGCTGGACGGTGTCGTCGATCGTCCAGGCGCGCTCGGGGCCGAACCTGACGCCGTTCTACGTGATCGGCACCGACCCGATCTACCCGGCCAACACCGGCGTCGCCCTCGACGGCGTCGGCCAGTTCGGCGAGTCGTGGCGGCCCGACGTCATCGGCGACCCGAACATCGGCGGCTCGCGCGATCGCTTCTTCGACGTCACCGCGTTCGCCCTGCCGGCCTACGGCACGCTCGGCAACGCGAAGAAGGGGAGCGTGCGGGGACCGGGCACCTGGATCGCGAACTTCGCGTTCTACAAGGACATCGTCCGCACGCAGGAGTATCAGGTGGAGTTCACCGCGATGCTCGACAACGCCTTCAACCACCCGCAGTTCTTCGTCCCGGGCCTCGGCACGGGCGGGTTCATGGACCTCACCAGCTACCTGCTCGACGGCATCGTCGACAACGGGACGACCGCGGTGCTCGGCGCCGATACCGTCGGCAACGCGGAAGGCTTCTCGGCGGGCCGCGTCGTGCGTCTGGGGGTGCGCTTCCGGTTCTGATGGCTGTTGCTCCACGACGCGCCCGGCTGCTGGTCGAAGAGCGGCGGCGGCGCATCCTGGCGCTGCTCGCCGAACAGGGCCGCGTCACCGTGAACGAGCTGGCCAACCGCTTCGGGGTGTCGGCCGTGACGATCCGGGGAGACCTGGACGTCATGGCCGACGCCGGTCAGCTCGTGCGCGCGCACGGCGGCGGCGTGCCGCGCCTCGACCACGACATCCCGATCACGATCAAGGAGACGCTGCACCGGCCCGAGAAGCAGCGCATCGGCCGCGCGGCGGCGAAGCACGTCAGGGAAGGGGACACGATCATCCTCGACTCGGGCACGACCACCGCGGAGATCGCCGGCTGCCTGAAGTCGCGGGTGCCGGGCCGCTTCACCGTCATCACGAACGCGCTCAACATCGCCGCCGAGCTCGGGCAGCACCCCCGGATCCGGGTCGTCGTGGTCGGCGGCCTGCTGCGCCAGACGTCGCAGTCGCTCGTCGGCCCGCAGGCGGAGCAGACGCTGGCCGGCCTGCGCGCCGACAAGCTGTTCCTCGGCGTGGACGGATTCGATCCCGACGTCGGCCTGACGACGCCCGAGCCGCTCGAGGCGCAGCTGAACGCGCGGATGATCGAGATCGCGCGCGAGGTGATCGTCGTCGCCGACGCCAGCAAGTTCGGCCGCCGCGCGATGTCGGTCATCGGCACGCTCGACGCCATTCACCGCGTCATCACCAACCGCGGCGCCGACCCGCGCATGCTGCGGACCCTGCGCGCCCGCGGAATCGCGGTGGAAGTCGTCTGATTCAGCAACCGCGGTGACAGCGTCGCGGTCAGAGTGACAGCGGGTAGGTTCCGGTCGGAGAAGGAGCCCGGATTCATCCGGAACCCGAGCCCAAAGCCCAAAGCCCAAAGCCCAAAGCCCAAAGCCCAAAGCCAGCCGAAGGCCCAAAGCCGAAAGCCCAAGGCCAGCCGAAGGCCAAGGCCCAAAGCCCAAAGCCCACCCAAGGCCCAAAGCCCAAAGCCCAAAGCCCAGTATGGCCGAACTGAAATTCGGCCCTACGCGGGAAGCGCTTCCCTCAGGAACCTGACGAAGTTGCCGTGCGCGATCGCGGCGACGTCGTCGTCGCTGTAGCCGCGCGCGCGCAGGATCTCGGGGATCCGCGCGAGGTCGGCGATGCTCTGGAGATCGGCGGCGGTCTGCTCGCGGCCGAACGCGCCGTCGAGGTCGCTGCCGATGCCGACGTGGCGCGCGCTGCCGGTGACCTGGCAGATGTGATCGATGTGATCGACGACCGTCGCCAGCGTCACGCCGGCGGCCTCCGGCGTCGTGACGCCGCGCTGCCAGCCCGGGACGAGCATCCACGCGTCGAGCGCGACGCCGATGACGGCGCCGCGCGAGGCGAGCTCGCGGATCTGCGCGTCGGCGAACTGGCGGTTGTGCGGTACGAGCGCGCGGCAGTTCGAGTGGCTCGCCCAGACGCGCCCGCCGAAGTTGTCCAGTGCCTCGCGGAAGCTGTCGTCGCAGAGGTGTGTTGCGTCGAGGATGAGCCCCAGCCGCTCCATGTGCCGGAGCAGCACCCGGCCCGCCTCGCCGATGCCGCCCGTCGCGTCGGTGCCCTGCGCGTACGTGCCCGGCCCGTAGTGCGCCGGGCCGACCGCGCGCAGCCCGGTCTCCCACGCGCGCTCGAGGTGATCGGGCGTGACGATGGAGTCGGCCCCCTCCAGGCTGCGGACGTACCCGATCGGCAGGCGCGCCGCCAGCGGGTCCGGCGTGCGCTCCCATTCGGCCAGGTGCGCGTCGAGCCCCGCGCGCGACGTGATCGCGCGCAGCTCGCCGCGCCGCTCCATCTCCCGGTACCACGCCAGCTGCGCCTGCGTCATCGCCCACGCCTGCTCCGGCGAGTGCCACCCGGGCAGCGGGTTCGACGGCTTCACCCACCGCGCGATCTGCGTCGCGACGACGACGCCGATGCGGCCGCGCCGGAGCTCGTCGAACGACACCGTCGCGCGCTCGCGATCGGGGCGGTCCGTCATCCCGCGCTCCCGCGCGCGGATTTCCGCGAGCGGCCGCGAGAGATCGCGGTTCCACTCGATGGCATTCATGGCGAGGTCGAGGTGGGCGTCGAGGATCAGCATCGGGATAGTGTAGCTGGCGGCTGGCGGCTGGCAGCTGGCAGCAGGCGGGTCGGGTCCGCGCGCTGCCGGCGGACCTGAAGGCCCGCCGCCACAGAAGGCTCTTGTTGTTGTCTGTGGCTGATCCGACCTGAGCCGACCCGATCAGACCAGCAGGTCGATCACGAGTACCGCGAGGAGCCCGACGACCGCGATGATTGTCTCGATCACCGTCCACGTCTTCAGCGTCGTCGGGACGTCGAGGCCGAGGAACTCCTTCACCAGCCAGAAGCCGCCGTCGTTGACGTGCGACGCGATGAGCGAACCGGCGCCGAGCGCGACGACGAGCAGCTCCATGTTCGTGCCGGGCGTCGCGGCGGCCACCGGCGCGACGATGGCGGCGGCGGTGGTGATGGCGACGGTGGCCGAGCCGACCGCGATGCGGAGCGCGGCGGCGATGAGCCAGCCGAGGATCATCGGCGAGAGTGCCAGCGAGGCGGTCGCGTCGACGATGGCCGCGCCGATGCCGGCGCGATCGAGCACGCGGCCGAAGCCGCCGCCGGCGCCGACGACGAGCAGCACCGACGCGATCGGCAGCAGCGACTCCTCGGCGATCGCGAGCAGGCGCGCGCCGGTGAGCCCGCGCCGGTAGCCGAACACCCACGACGCCGTGAGCGTGCCGATGAGCAGCGCCACCGCGGGATGCCCGATGAAGCCGACCCATTCGGCGGACGCGCCGGTCAGCCGCGGTGTCGCGACGGTCGCGCCCAGCATCAGCAGCACCGGCAGCAGCACCGTCGTCAGCGTCGCCGCGACGCCCGGCGGCGCGCCGGTCTGACGCTCCGGCTCCCGCGCCGCGACGTCGCTCGTGAGCGGCAGGCGCAGGCGCGGCAGGACGTGCCTGGCGAAGATCGGCCCGGCGACGGCGGTGCACGGAATGCCCGCGAGGATGCCGTACAGGATCGACAGGCCGGTGTCGGCGCCGAGCCGGTCGATGGCGACGAGCGGCCCGGGATGCGGCGCGACCAGCCCGTGGCTGGCCGACAGGCCCGCGACCAGCGGCAGCGCGAGCGCCGCGACGGGACGCGCGGTCGTGGCCGCGAGCCCCGCGACGACGGGGAAGAGCAGGACGAGACCGACGCTGAAGAAGATCGGCAGGCCGACGACGAAGCCGACGAAGGCGACGGCCCATGGCAGGCGTGCCGGGCCAATCGCGCGGGTCGCCGCGTGCGCGACGACGCGCGCGCCGCCCGAGTCGGCCAGCAGCGCGCCGGCGAACGTGCCGAGCCCGATCACGATCGCGACGAAGCCGAGCGTGCTGCCGACGCCGTCCTGGAACGCCTGCGCGACGGCCGTCGGCGGCAGGCCCGCGGCGAGCCCGAGCCCGAGCGAGACGATCATCAGCGCGGGGAACGCGTGCACCCGGAAGCGCACGATGAGCAGGATCAGGACGGCGACCGCGGCGGCCGGCAGGATCAGCATCAGACGGTGAGCACCCGCTCGCGCGCCGTCACCGGCCAGCGCTCCTCGACGCGGCCGTCGCGGACGACGTGCGCGACGCCGTGCAGGGCGACGGTGGGGCAGACGTGCCAGGGGACGGCGTAGAGGTGATCGCCCACGCGCAGCCGATCGGCGATCGGCGTCTCGATGACGAGGTGCTCCTCGCTGTGGCCAACGAAGCGCGCGTCGAGGCAGGGCAGGTCGAGTCCGGGCGCGCGCGGCGCCGGTTCGTCGGCGTGCGCCGGCACGAGCAGCGCGCGCGGGTGCGGCATCTCTGACGCGACGGCCTTGTGCCCGAGATCGAGGCACACGCGCGAGCCGCCCGGCTTGCTGATCACGCGCGTCAGCAGCAGCGCCGCGGCCAGAAACGGCAGATCCGGCAGGCCGGCCGCGTAGCCGGCGTCCCAGAACACGATCGTCCCCGGGCTCAGCTCCAGGTCCGGTTCCTCCGACGCCGCGTGGCAGGGGAACGTCGGCGTGCCGCCGGCGACGATGCGCGGGACCGGGAGGCCGTCGGCGCGCAGCTGGTCGCGCAGCCGCAGGACGCGCGCGAGCCCCTCGCTCGCGCGCGCGCAGCGCGCCGCGCGGTCGGCGTCGTGCAGGTGGCCGTCGTAGGCGTGCAGGCCGCCGGGGCTCGCGGCGTGCAGCCGTGCGATCCGGTGATAGAGCGGCGCGGCGTGCTCCGGCTCGATGCCGGTGCGGTGCATGCCGACGTCGAGGTCGACGAGCAGCTCGATGCGCAGCCCCGATTGCGCGAACGCCTGATCGATCGCCCGCGCCGCCGCCTCATCGTCAACGATCGCCGAGAAGCGGGTGGTGGGATAGCGTGAGGCGAGGGCGGCGAGCCGCGTGGCGCCGGGGCCCACCGGCTGGCACGCGAGCAGCACGTCCGGCATGCCGGCCTCGGCGAGCATCTCGGCCTCGGCAATCGTCGCGCACTTCGCGCGCGTGATGCCGGCGGCGAGGTACAGCCGCGCGATCGCCGGCATCTTGTGCGTCTTCATGTGCGGCCGCAGCCGCTCCGGCCTGCCGGCGATCGTCACCAGGCGCCGCAGGTTCTCGGCGGCGCGGTCGGGATACACCAGCAGCGCGGGGGAGGGGACGTCGTTGACGTTCCTGACCTGGTACCACATCCCCTTTGTCTCTGTGCGCTCCGTGTGCCTGGTTCCGGCTGCCAGCTGCCGGCTGCCAGCCGCCAGCTACACGTCTCACGATCATTCGATCGCGAACGTCCCTTCGATCTCCACCGCGATGCCGTGCGGCAGCGACCCCATCCCGACGGCGCTGCGCGCGCCGACGCCGCGCTCCGGTCCCCAGATGTCGGCGAAGAGCTCCGAGCAGCCGTTGATGACGGCCGGGTGCGCGCCGAAGTCGGGCGCGGCGTTCACCATGCCGAGCAGCTTCACGACGCGCGTGACGCGGTCGAGCGACCCGAGCGCCGCGCGCAGCGAGGCCAGCATCGCGAGCCCCGCCAGCCGCGCCGCCTCGCGGCCGGCGTCGGCGTCCAGGTCCGCGCCGACGCGTCCCGTGACGTACCCCCCGTCGGCCTTGACCGGCCCGTGGCCCGACACGTACGCCAGCCCGTTCACGATGACGACCGGCTGGTAGACGCCGCCCCGCGGCGGCGGCGGAGGCAGGACGATTCCGAGCTCCTTGAGGCGTGATTCGGCGGACATGGGGCCAAGGGTAATCGGAATCGGTGGAAATGGGAACGGGAGGCAGGGGAAGGGGAAGGGGAAACGGGAAACGACAATACCGATCCTGAGGGAGCTGCAATCCGGCACGGGGAACCCCGCCACCAACATTCCGGACTGCAGGTAGCAGGGCCCGCGGCGCGCGTGTGAGGCGGGGCTGAAGCCCCGCCGCCACAGACAACACCAAGAGGGGCGCTCACGCCGGCGCCACAGACAACTCCGAGTGGGAAGACAGCGACGAGTGGGGCGCCTGCGCGGCGGGCCTTCAGGCCCGCAACAGCGCGGTCGCGAGCAGAGTTCACCGAGCGGACGCGCGGACCTGATGAGACCTGATCCGACCTGATCCGACCCGATCCGACCCGATCCGACCTGATCCCTCACTCCTCTGCCATGAACGGATACGTCCAGTCCGTCGGCGGGCTGAACGTCTCCTTGATCGCGCGCGCGCTGACCCAGCGCGTGAGATTGAGCTTCGAGCCGGCCTTGTCGTTCGTGCCCGATGCGCGGGCGCCGCCGAACGGCTGCTGTCCGACCACGGCGCCGGTGGGCTTGTCGTTGACGTAGAAGTTGCCGGCGGCGTTGCGCAGCGCGTGCGCGGCGTCGATGATCGCGCGGCGGTCGCGCGCGAAGATGGCGCCGGTGAGCGCGTACGGCGACGTCTCGTCGACGAGCGTCAGCACGTCGAGCCACTCGCTGTCGTCGTACGGGTACACCGTCAGCACCGGCCCGAAGATCTCCTCGCGGAGCAGCCGGCTCTGCGGGTCGGTGGTCTCGACGATCGTCGGCTCGATGAACCAGCCCTCCCGCGCGTCGGCGCCGCCGCCGGTGACGATGGTCGCGGACTGGCGCGCGTGCTCGAGATAGCCGGAGATCTTGTCGAACGCGCGCCTGTCGATCACCGCACCCATGAAGTTGCGGAAGTCGCGCACGTCCCCCATCCGGATCTCGCCGACCATTCCCGCCAGCCGGTCGCGCAGTCCCGGCCAGAGCGACCGCGGCACGTAGACGCGGCTGGCGGCGGAGCACTTCTGCCCCTGGTACTCGAACGCGCCGCGCACGATCGCCACCGCGAGCGCGTCGACGTCCGCCGACGCGTGCGCGACGATGAAGTCCTTGCCTCCCGTCTCGCCGACGATGCGCGGGTAGCTGCGGTAGGAGTCCATCGAGGCGCCGATGGTCTTCCAGAGCGCGTTGAAGACCGTCGTGCTGCCGGTGAAGTGCACGCCGGCCAGCTCGCGGTGCGACAGCAGCCGCTCCGAGATCATCACCGGGTCGCCGGCGACGAAGTTGATCACGCCGGGCGGCAGGCCCGCCTCCATGAGCAGCCGGTACAGGTAGTAGGCGCTCAGCATCGCCGAGGACGCCGGCTTCCAGACCACCGTGTTGCCCATGAGCGCCGGCGCCGTCGGCAGGTTCGCGGCGATGGACGTGAAGTTGAACGGCGTGATCGCGTAGACGAAGCCCTCCAGCCCCCGGTAATCGAGCTGGTTCCACATCGTCCCGTCGGAGTACGGCTGTTCGGTGTAGAGCTCCTGCGCGTACCAGGGGTTGAAGCGCCAGAAGTCGATCGTCTCGCACGCCGAGTCGATCTCCGCCTGGAACGCCGTCTTCGACTGCCCGAGCATCGTCGCGGCGTTCAGCGTGGCGCGCCAGCTGGTGGCGAGCAGCGCCGCCGCGCGCAGGAACACCGCCGCGCGGTCCTCCCACTTCCACGACTGCCACTCGCGCCGCGCCACCAGCGCGGCGTCGATCGCCTGGTCGACGTGCTCCGGCGCGGCCTTGTGGTACTCGCCGAGGACGTGGCCGTGCCGGTGCGGCATCACCACCGGCTCGGTGTCGCCGGTGCGCACCTCGCGACCGCCGATGACGAGCGGGATGTCGGCGCGCTCGGCGGCCATCGACTTCAGCCGCGCTTTCAGCTCGGCGCGCGCCGGCGTCCCCGGCGCGTAGGACTGGACCGGTTCGTTGACGGGCTTCGGGACCTGGCGGATACCGGTGAAGGACATATCAGACCGATTCTAGGTCTGATCAGGTCCCGCCCGCGCGGGGTGGGCGGCTGCGCGGGCGGGTCCCGCCGAAGCCCGCCCGTTGGAAGGGGCGGGCGGAGGCGGACGGATCAGGTCGGATCAGGTCCCGCCGTCGCCCGCGCGATGGGTCGCGGGCACCGGCGGATCAGGTCCGCGCGGTCGCTCGCCTGATCTCTGCTCGCGGCCGCGCGATCAGGTCGGCGCGCGCGCACAACCGCCTACCGCCTACTGCCTACTACCTGCTGCCTACCGCCTACACCGAAAGCTTCCACGGCGCCCGGTACTGGATGTCGACGAGCTCCGCCGCCTTCCGGTTGCCGTTGGTCACCTTCTCCGCCTTCGCGTCCCACACCACCGTCGCGCCCGACCGGTACGCGAGGTTGCCGAGGATCGCCGTCGACGAGGAGCGATGCCCGATCTCGATGTCGCAGATCGGCAGCGTGCGCGACTTCACGCCGTCGATGAAGTTGCGCGCGTGCGTCGGGTTGTCCGGCACCGACCGCCTCGTCGTCGCCAGCGTCCGGTCCACCGGGTCCTCACCGGGGCCGCGGCGCCGCTTCTCGGGGACGATCTCGAAGCCGGCGCGGTCGACGAAGAGCGTGCCGTCGGTGCCGTAGAACTCGATGCCGTAGCCGTGCCCGTTCAGCTCGCGCCCGTTGCACGTGCGGTTCTCGTACGTCATCACGAAGCCCGGGTACTGGTAGCTCGCGACGATCGTGTCCGGCGTCTCGCGGTTGTCGGTGAGGCCGAACTTGCCGCCGACCGCGGACACCGAGAGCGGCGCGTCGACGTCCATCGCCCACTGGACGATGTCGATCAGGTGCACGCCCCAGTCGGTCATCATGCCGCCGGCGTAGTCCCAGAAGTAGCGGAAGTACGAGAAGACGCCCGGGTACACGCCGAAGCGGTTCGGGTTGAACGGGCGCTTCGGCGCCGGGCCGAGCCACATGTCCCAGTCCAGGCCCGGCGGCGGGTCGGAGTCCGGCGGGTTGCCGATGCCCTCGGGCGCCTGGTTGGAGACGTTCCAGCAGCGCACCGCCGTCACCGTGCCGATAAGCCCGCTGCGCACCAGCGTCACCGCCTGCTGGAAGTGCGCCGCCGAGCGCTGCTGCGTGCCGACCTGGACGATGCGCTTGTACTTGCGCGCCGCCTCGACCATCTTGCGCCCCTCGGCGATCGCCACCGACGTCGGCTTCTCGACGTAGACGTCCTTGCCGGCCTGGCACGCCATGACCGTCTGCAGCGCGTGCCAGTGATCGGGCGTGCCGATGATGACCGCGTCGATCTCCTTGTCGTCGAGGATCTGCCGGAAGTCCGTCACCTGCCGCGGCGCCGTGCCGCGCCGGTCGAGCACGAGCTTCGTCCCCTCCTCCAGGTTCGGCGCGTACACGTCGCACACCGCGACGATGTCCACGTCGTCCAGCCGGAGGTGGGCGTTCATCACCGAGCGCCCCTGGCGCCCGGTGCCGATGACGCCGACCCGCACGCGGTCGTTGGCCCCCTGCACGCGCATCGACGCCGCCGCGGTCCGCGGCCGCAGCGCGGAGGACGCGCCAATCAGCCCCGCCGCGGAGGTCGTGAGAAAGGATCGTCGGTTCATGGGGCGGATTCTAGCTGATCGGCTGGTCCGCTGCGGCTGTGGGGACCACGGAGGGTAGAGAGGGCACAGAGGAGAGGGGGCTGCCCGCGGGCTGCCAGCTGCCGGCCGCCAGCTACAATACCCACCTATGGAGGCCTGGCTTCGTGGTCCTGTCGACGGCGTGCCGCCGCTGCTGCAGCCGGTGGCGCACATGATCCTGCACGCGGTCGACGATGTGAACGTGGCGCTGGAGGGGCTGACGCCGGAGCAGATCTGGGCGAGTCCCGGCAACGGCGCGGCGTCGGTCGGCTATCACGTCCGGCACCTGATCGGATCGCTCGACCGGCTGTTCACCTACGCGCGCGGCGAGGCGCTGAACGAGGCGCAGCGCGAGGCGCTGAAGCAGGAGAGCGCCGTGCCCGATCCGCGGCCCGACGCGGCGGCGCTTGTCGCGGAGCTGCGCGCGGCGGCCAATCGCGCGATCGACCAGCTGCGCGCCACCGATCCGGCCACGCTGCTCGACGCGCGCGGCGTCGGGCGCAAGCAGATTCCCACCACCGTGCTCGGCTTGCTCGCGCACGGCGGCGAGCACTCGGCGCGGCATGCGGGGCAGGCGATCACGACGGCAAAGCTCGCGCGTAGGGCCGAACTTTAGTTCGGCCGGTCGTCGGGCCGACCGTCAGTTCGGCCATCTCGTAGGGCCGGACTTCAGTCCGGCCAATCCAGCGCGAACGTGCAGCGCTGCATTGACGCCTCCCCGCCCGCTCGGGCACGATTCCGGGCCATATGGAGGGCTCGATCTTCGGCTCGCTCGGCAGCGGCTGTCTCGTCCCGCTCCTGTTCCTCGTCGCGATCGTCGTCGTCCTGCTGCGCCGCGGGCTGCAGTGGAAGCTCCTGCTGCAGGATGGCGTCGAGACGACAGGGACCGTCGTCAAGAAGCAGATCTTCCGGAACCTCGATTACCGGATCCGGTACCAATACGTGGACCAGACGGGCAGGACCCATTCCCACCGGTCGGCGGTGACGGACGAGGTCTACCACGGGTGCGAGGAAGGAGGCCCCTTCCCGGTCGTGTACTCGCGATCGAAGCCGCACATCAGCGCGCCGAAGTACCTGATCGATCAGTCCAGGGCGGCGATGGAGAAGAAGCGAGCGTCCGGCGGGCCGGCGACGTCGTAGCGCGATCCGACAGGGGACGGCTGAGAACGGGTTGACTTCAGACCCCAAAGGATCGATAGTCGCCTCGATTGCGGCACTGCCCGAGTGGCCGAGCTCGCGGCGCCGGGTATCCGCACATCGGAGGCTCTTCGTGAGCGTTGATCCGCCGGACCAGGAACGGCCCGGGCGGAACGTCCGGGAACCTCGCCACGTCAGCGGCTGAGCCGCATTGCACGTGGTCCCACCCTTCACCCGCACGTTCCGCCCGGGCCGTTTCGACTTTCAGCGCGTCCGGTTCCCGCACGACGCTCAGTTCCCGCTCGACGTCCCTTTCGTGCGTGCGATGTAGGCGTCCACCTGCCGCTCGAGCAGCGACAGCGGGACGATGCCCGTCGCGAGCACGGTGTCGTGGAACCGCTCCGGCGAGAACGCCGCGCCGAGCGCGGCGCGCGCGCGATCGCGCAGCTCGAGGATCCGCAGCTGCCCGATCATGTACGAGCACGCCTGCCCCGGGAACACGACGTACCGATCGACCTCGCTCGGCGGGATGCCGTAGTCGATCGCCTGCTGCCGCGTCCAGCCCTTGACGTGCAGCCCGGTGTCGGCGACGAGCCGCCGCGCGCGGAACAGCTCCGAGTCGAGCGCGCCGAGCAGCCCCTCGGGATCTCCCTCGTACCAGCCCGATTCGACCGCGAGGCGCTCGGCGTAGAGCGCCCAGCCCTCGGAGTACGCGGAGATGCCGCCGAACGCGCGGATCTGCCGGAACCGCGGCAGGTCCGTGTTCTCGACGTTCAGCGCGATCTGGAAATGATGGCCCGGCACGGTCTCGTGGTAGACGAGCGATCGCAGCGCGAAGCGCGTCATGCGATCCGGGCGCAGCGGCATCTGGAAGATGCCGGGGCGCGTGCCGTCCGGCGACGGCGGCGTGTAGCTGGCCGCGGCGCTGGCCTCGCGGAAACGCGGATACGGGCGTGCGATGACCGGCGCCTTCGGCGTCCGCAGGAACATCGGCGCCGCCCGCCGTTCCGCGTCCCGCATCATCGCCTCGATGTCGGCCATGATGCGCGTGCGCCCCTCGTCGGTCAGCGGATACGCGAGGTCGCGCTTCAGCGCCTCCGCGCGCTCCCGGACCGTGCCCTCGGTCCGACCGAGTCGACGGAAAATCGCGTCCATCTCGCGCTCGATCTCCGCGACGCGGCGCAGGCCGATCTCGTGAATCCGGTCGGGCGTCAGGTCGGTGGACGTGAACCGCCGGAGGAAATACGCGTACGCCTCGGCGCCGCCGGGCAGGCGCGAGAGGCCGGCGTCATCCGACGCCTTCGGCACGAGCGACTCGACGAGGGCGAGCCCCTCGCGCCACGCCGGATAGATCGCCTCGCCGACCTCGCGCGTGGCGCCGGCGATCAGCCGCTCGCGCGCCGCCGACGGCAGATCCTCCACCTCGCCCAGCTTCGCCGCGAACGCCGTCACGAACGGGTTCTGCGCCGGCGGCGGCTCGAGGAACTGCCGCATCTGCGCGATCGTCGCCTGCAGGATGAACCGCGGCGGGATGAGGCCCCGCGCCGCCACCCGTCTTGCCTCGGCGATCGCCTCGCGCATGCGGGGCGCGACCTCGCCGAGTCGCGCGACGTAGTTTTCCGCGTCGCGCGGCGTGACGACCGGATGCGCCACCGTCAGCAGGTTCACCAAGTAGACGTTCGCGCCGTTGAACTGCTCCAGCGGGAAGAAGTAGTCCTCGTACTCCGTGCCGGCGACGATCTGCTCGAGGTGCCACTCGAGCACGTCCGCCGACAGGCGCTGCGTCTCCGTCAGCGCCGCGCGGTCGAAGGCGCGCAGCCGTTCCAGCCCCCGCCTGGCGATCGCGGCGCTCGCTTCCCGATACGCACGCGTCAGCGGCGTGAGGCGCCGCTCCAGCCGGTCCTGCTCCTCGCCGCTGAAGTACCGCGTGAACGCGGCGAGGTTCGGGTCGTGGCGCACCCACTCGTCGGTGAGCGCGCGGAAGAAGTCGTCGATCGACGGCTGCTGCTGCGTGCTGGCGGCGACGTCGCCTCGATGCGGCGTCTGAAGAGCCGCAGAGGCCGCAGAGGGCACCGAGGCCACAGAGAAGTACGCGGGATGGAGAGGGGACGGCAACGCAGTGGCCGTCGCGAACATCGCAACGGTCACCGCGAACAGGTGCGATCGGATCATTGACGGTGCTCCTGGCGTACGGTCCGTCAGTTGCCACGCAGCTCGTCGTACGCGACGCCGAGCACCGACGCGAGCGTCAGCCGCGGCGGCGCTTCCTGGTAATCCTCGAACCCCTTCAACGGCCCGATCGCGGTGATCTGGTCGCGCGAGCGTCCGTCGGCGATCCCCTTCCGGACGGTGTCGAGCACGGCCGTCAGGTAGTCGCGCATCTGCATCAGCTCCGCGCGGCCGCCGGTGACCGGCGCCCCGTCCTTCGCATGGCCGAAGATGTAGATTGTGTCGTCCGCATGGTCCTTCACCGTCGTCTCGAGCACGGTGATCCAGTTGGCGATCGACGCGCCCGCCGGCCGGTCGATGAACGGGTGCCGGCGGTTGAACATCAGGTCGCCCATGTGGACGACGTTCGCCTGCTCGAACGTCACCACGCTGTCGCCGCTCGTGTGGGCGCGGCCGTAGTAGCGGAGCCGCAGCCGCTCGCCGCCGAGGTCATGCGTCCACACCTTCTCGTACGTCCGGTCGGGCACGCCGGGGCCGGCACCGTCCGATCCCTGCGCGGCGCGCCGCATCAGCATCGGCACGTTCTCGTGCGCGACGATGAAGCCGACCGCGGGGCGGAAGACGGCGTTGCCGCCGGTGTGATCGCCGTGGTGGTGCGTGTTGGCGAGCAGGTCGATGCGCCGCGACGCCTTCTGCGTCAGCCCGTCGAGGCACGCCTGCGCGGTGTCGGGGAACTGGCTGTCGACCACGGCGAGCGCGTCGGACGAGACGAGCCAGCCGATCGTGCCGCCGCGGCCGGTGAAGTACCCGACGTTGCGGCGGATGGGGGTGAACGCGGTCTGCGCGGGCGCCTGGCGCGCGGCCGCGCGGGTGGTGGTCAGGCCCAGCGCCGCGGCGAGCGACGCCGTCTCGAGAAAGCTCCGGCGGGTCAGGATGTGCATGGGCACATCTTAAACGGGTCGGATCAGGTCGGATCAGGTCGGATCGGGTCTGATCAGGTCCCGCCCGCGCCTGATGACGAGTGCGCGGGCGGACGGATCGGCTTCGCGGCTGCCAGCCGCCAGCTGCCAGCTGCCAGCTGCCAGCTACAGAATTCGGAACCGCTTACTGCCTACTTTTTCCCAGGCAGGAACTTCCGCAGCCGTTCGAACCGCCGCCGTGGGCGGCCTTCCTGCGCCGCGTCGTCTTCGACCAGGTGCTGGGCGAGCGCGCGGCCGCGCTCGAGGCCTTCGCGCGAGAAGCGCGAGACGGTCTCGACCGTGATCTGGCGGCCCTCGGTCGTCCAGGCGGCCATCGCGCGGCCGACGGCGTAGGTGCCGGCGTAGGCGACGGCGACCTTCGGCAGCAGGCCCGCGACCGGGATGAGCCCGACGAGCTGCCGCGCGATCTGGCGGAAGAGCACGCCGCTGCCGAGCACGGCGATGATCTCGCCCATCATCTTCCGCGGCTCCTCGTCGCGCCCAGCGGCCAGCGCGATGCGGTAGCACATCATCAGCTGGTTCTTCGTCAGCACGACGATGTCGCCGAGGTTGAGGGGGGCGGTGAGGACGGGAATCGTTTCGGCGAGGCCGGTCGTCAGCGCGAAGCTGGCGTTCGCACGCGCCGTGCGCTCGATCGTCTGCGCGAACACCGCGGGGCGCAGCGGCGGCAGGTGCGCCGCCATCGCGATCTGCTGATCCTCCGAGACGACGCCCGCGAGGGCGGCGGCGATCGGCTCGACCGCCTCGACGTCGAGCGCGGGGACCGCGACCCGCGCGCGCTCGCCGCCGCGCAGCACCTTCGCGACGTGCGACGTGTCGCCGGCGACCACCGTGAGGATCGGCACGCCGGCGTTGGCGAAGTGGTTGCCGGCGCGGCGCAGGTGCGGGCCGAGGTCCGGGTCGCGCGTGACCAGCACCGCGCACCACGGGTCCGGCGTCAGCGACGCCGGGTCCTCGTCGGCCGCCGCGAGCACCTCGAGCCACGGGTGCGGCGCCGCGGAGGACTCGGGGTCGCCGTGCGAGAGCAGCCGGCGCAGCCACTCGGCGTCGGCGCGCGTGTCGGAGACCAGGGCGAGCGTGAACCGCGCCCGCGCCGCGAGCCGCAGCGCTTCGAGGTCCACCTCGCGCACCACACGCCACAGGCTCCGGAGCTTCAGCGGGTTCGTCATTCGCGTCGCAGGCAGCAGGCAGCAGGCGGTAGGCGGTTGTGAGCAATCCGGAAATCCCGTCCGGAATCGATCGCTAGCGCCCCGCGAGCTCCTCCTCGATGATCCGCACGAAGCTCTCGAGCGGCTGCGCGCCGGAGAGGAGCCGGCCGTTGACGAAGAAGCCCGGCGTGCCGGAGACGCCGTAGCGCGCGCCTTCCTCGACGTGCCGCTGCACCGTCGCCTTCGGCTCGTCCGAGGCGAGGCAGGCGCCGAAGGCGTTCAGGTCCAGGCCGAGGCGCTGCGCGATCGCGGTGAGCTGCTCGTCGGTCCCGGCGGAGGGGTCCGCGTAGAGCGCGTCGTGGTACTCCCAGAAGCGCCCCTGCTGCTGCGCGCACCAGCTGGCCTCGGCGGCGCGGCGCGCGCGCGGGTGCAGGCTGTCGAGCGGCATGTGCTTGTAGACGAGCCGGACCTGCGTCGGGTACTTCTTCAGCAGCTCGTCGAGCGTCGGCTGCACCCGCCGGCAGAACGGGCAGTGGAAGTCCGAGAACTCGACCAGCGTGACCGCCGCGTTCTCCGGGCCGCGCGTCGGCGCGCCGGTGAGATCGATCGGCGCGCGGAACACCGGCGGCGCCTTGAGCAGCACCTTCACGTCCGCCGCGGTCCGCAGCTCGTCGAGGAACGCCTCGCGCCGCGCCGCCAGCCGCTGGTCGGCGAGGTACTGCCGGATCTGCGGCTCGATCGATCGCGGGTCGGCGGGCAGGCGATCGCGGTTGGCCGCGATGAACGCCTCGACGTCCTGGTCGGTGACGGGCGACACCTTGCCGGCGATCTCCGCCCGCTCCAGCGCCTCGCGCGTGACGCCGCGCCGCGCGGCCTCGGCCTCGAGCAGCCGCCCGTCGATGATCTCCGCCAGCCCCTGCAGCCGCACCTGGTGCGCCTGCTCTTCGAGCTTCGAGACCTCCGGCGCGACCAGCTCGTCGAGCTCCGCCTTCGTGATCGGCGTGCCGTTCACCGTCGCCACGGGCTCGCCGGCGCCCGATCCGCCGCCATTGGCGGGCTGCGCCGCCGCGCCGGACGACGAACCACAGGCGGCCGTCAGGATCCAGGCGGCGACCAGCAGCAGGGGAGTGCGGAAGGAGAACTTCATGCACAGAGTGTAGCAGTCGGGGGGCGTAGGGCCGGACTTCAGTCCGGCCATGGAGGGATCAGGGGCCAGGGGCCGGGGCCCTCCTGGTGAATAATCCGGACCATGTCCCGGATCCCCGCGATTCTGCTGCTCCTCCTCCTTCCGCTCCCCGCCGCCGCCCAGACCACCCTCCGCGTCTTTCCTGTCGACGGCGCGGTTCTGGCCGCCGGACAGCGGTTCGACATCCGCGTCGAGGCCTCCGGGTCCCCCGGCGGCGAGCCGCCGCGCCGGCTGACCGTCACGCTCGACGGCCGCGACCTCACCGCGCGCAACATCCTCGACCCGGGCGTCGGCGGCGAGCGCGGACGCGGCGGCACCGGCGCGACGGCCGCGACCCTCGCGCCGCGCGATCGCGCCGCCGCCGCGCCGCCGCACACGACGAACTTCCTCGTGCGCGACGTCGCCATCGACACGCCCGGGCGTCACACGCTGATCGCGTCGACCGCCGACGGCGCGCGCATCGAGGTCGCGTGGGAGGTCTTCGCGTGGCCCGGTCCGCCGGACGGCCCGCGCGCGCGCAACGTGATCTTCGTCCTCGGCGACGGCCTCGCCGCATCGCACCGCACCGCCGCGCGCGTGCTGGCGCGCGGCTACACGCACGGCAAGGCGAACGCGCCGCTGGCGATGGACACGATGGAGGCGACCGGGCAGGTCATGACCTCCTCGCTCAACGCGATCGTCACCGACTCGGCGCCGGGCATGGCGAGCTACTCGACCGGCAACAAGGCCGCCAACAACATGGAGGGGGTCTACCCGGACAACACGCCCGACCCGTTCGACAACCCGCGCGTCGAGTACATCGGCCCGCTGCTCCGCCGCACCCGCGGCCCCGGCTTCGCCGTCGGCATCGTCACCACCGCCGACGTCACCGACGCGACGCCGGCCGCCAACGCCATCCACACCGCCGACCGCAACGCCGGGGAAGGCATCGCGGCGCGGTGGGTCGACGAGCGCGACCGCATCGGCCTGCGCGTGCTGATGGGGGGCGGCGCGCGCCACTTCGCGCCGAAGGGATCGCCCGGCAGCAGCCGATCCGACGCGCGCGATCTCGCTGCGGAGCTCGCCGTCGCCGGCTTCACGCGCGTCGCCACACGCACCGATCTGCTCGCCCTCGAGCGCGGCGCGCCGCCGCCGGCGCTGCTCGGTCTCTTCCACCCGCGCCACCTGCCGGTCGCGTTCGACAAGGTCGGCGCCGGCCGCTACAGCCAGGAGCTGGCGCAGCCGGCCCACGCCGGGTTCACCGATCCGCCGATGCTGGAGGAGATGACGCGCGCGGCGCTGCGCACGCTCGAGGCGCACGCGCCGGACGGCTTCTACCTGCTCGTCGAGGGGGCCTCCATCGACAAGCAGGCGCACAACGTCGACGCCGAGCGCACGATCTGGGACATCATCGAGCTCGATCGCGCGATTGCCGTCGCGCTCGACTTCGCCAGAAGGACAAACACAGACGATGACCCGGCCAACGACACGCTCGTCATCGTCACCGGCGACCACGAAACCGGCGGCTTCGCCATCGTCGGCATCGGCAACGAGCGGTACGCGCCGCAGACGATCGGCCGCGCGACGCGCGACTACGCCGCGGTGTTCCGCTTCAAGCCGGAGCAGGTGCTGTCCTTCTATCCGGAGTACGAGCCGGACGCGCAGGGCTACCCGGTGGATCCGGATCCGCGCAAGAAGCTGCTCGCCGGCTGGGCCGCCGCGCCCGATCGCTACGAGAACTGGATCTCCAACCGCCTCGCGCGCGACCCCGCCGTGGTGCGCCCCGACGGTGACGTCGGCGTCGCCGTCGCCAACCCCGCGCGCGACGGCGCCGGCGCGGACAGCGACAACCGCACGGTCGACGGCCGCCCGATCCCCGGCTTCCTCGTGCCCGGCGTGATCGAAAACGGCGCCGACGGCTGCCCCGATCCGGACGGCTGTCCCGCCGACACCGCCGCCAGCCCGCTCACCATCGCCGGCCACACCGCGTCCGACGTGCCGCTGTCCGCGTCGGGCCCCGGCGCGGTGACGTTCACGGGCACCTACGACAACACCGACGTGTTCAGGAGGATCCTGCGGCTGGCAGGACGGTGATCGTCGCGGACATCGGAGCAACCGGCGTGACCTGATCGCGCGCCCGCCACCAAGGGCGCGCTGAGGGCGACGGGAGGAGCAATCCGCACTCGGGCACGCTTCCTGCCGCTGCACTCCGGCGGACCCGTGCTCCGTCGACCCGTTTTCACACCGCTGCGCCGATTCCGCCGCGCCCCCGGAGGCGTCCGGCGCGCGCCGGCTTTCCGTAAGTCGCTGATCCTGCTGATCTTCGCGGCTGCGGTGCCGGCCGTCGCGGTCGCGGGGCACCCCGACCCGCTCCCCACGCCCGATCGTCGCCCGCACGACACGGCTGTCGAAAGCTCGTCCATTGGCGCGGGCCCCGGCGACCCGATCACCGAGGTCTCCCGCATCCGCGTCGGCGATCCCGCCGACGCCGGCCGCCCCGTCCGGATCGCCGGCGTCGTCACGTACTACGACCAGGACTGGCGGCTGCTGTTCGTGCAGGACACGCAGCAGGGCATTTTCGTCGACCTGAAGTCCGCCGGCGAGTCGGCGCCGCTGCCTGCCGTTCGCACGGGCGACGTCGTCGAGGTCACCGGGATCGTCGGTCCCGGCGACTTCGCCCCCGTCATCGCGCATCCCGTCGTCCGGCGCCTCCGGCCGGGGCGCCTGCCCGAGCCGGCCCGCCCGTCGTTCCAGGAGCTGCTGACGGGCGAGTGGGACAGCCAGTTCATCGAGATCGACGGGGTCGTCCGCGGCGTCCGGCCGATCGAGGAGACCGTGAGCCGGCACCTGTACTTCGAGGTGTCGGTCGGCACCTGGCGGGTGCTCGCGCAGCTGCCGGGCCCCTGGGCGGGACCGGTCCCCGAGCATCTCGTCGACGCGCACGTCCGCCTGCGCGGCGTCGCCGGCACGCTGTTCAACGCCCAGCGCCAGCTCTCGGGGCTGCAGATCTTCATCCCGGCGATGGAGATGGTGGCGGTCGCGCACCGCCCGGCGCTCGGGCCGTTCGACGCGCCGGTGCACCCGATCCCGTCGATCTACCGCTGGGTCACCCGCCACGGGATCGGGCATCGCGTGCGCGTGCGCGGCGAGGTGACGTGGGCGGGCGGTCGCCGCATCTACGTGAGCGACGGCGCCGGCGACATCGCCGTGACGCTCTGGCGCGAGACGCCGGTGAAGGTCGGCGACTACCTGGACGTCGCCGGCTTCCCCGTCCCCGGCGCGTTCACGCCGACGCTGGAGGACGCCATCGTCCGCCCCGCGCCCGTCGAGCCCGGCGCGCGCGCGGTGCCGCGGCAGGTGACCGCGGAGGCGCTGCTCACCGGCATGCACGAGGCCGCGCTCGTCACGCTGGAAGGGGAGCTCGTCCACCGTGTCGACCAGCCGGCGCGCGCGCTCGTCCTGCGCAGCGGCGGCATCATCGTCACGGCGGAGCTGCCGCCCGACGCCGGGGCCCTGCCCGAGGTCGAGGAAGGGGCGCTCGTGCGGGTCGCGGGCGTGGCGCGCCTCGAGACCGGGGCCGGCGACGCCGGCGCGCGCACGCTCCGCCTCCTGATGCGCAGGCCGGACGATGTGCGGACCGTGCGGCTGGCGGCGTGGTCGCGCCAGCGGACGCTGCAGGCGCTGAGCGTGCTCAGCGTGATGATCCTCGCGGCCTTCGCCTGGATCGTCCTGCTGAAGCGACGCGTCGCGCAGCAGACGCAGGACCTGCGCGAGCAGCTCGATCGCGAGCGCGCGCTCGAGGCGCGCTACCGCGAGCTCGTCGACACCGCGAACGACCTGGTCGTGACGTGCGACGCCGACGGGCGCGTGACGTCGATCAACCGCGCGGGGGAGCGGCTCACCGGGCACACCGCGGAGAGCGCGATCGGCCGTCCGGTGCGCGAGCTGGTCGCGGCGGAGGATCGCGCGCGGCTGGACCGCGAGCTCGCCGCGGCGTTCGCCGCGCGGTCCGGCACGTGCCTGGAGGTCACGCTGCGGACGGCCACCGGCGAGCGCCTCACCGTGGAGCTCGACGTGCGGCCGATCTTCCGGCGATCGCGGCTCGCCGGGCTGCAGGCCATCGGCCGCGACGTCACCGCGCGCAAGCGCGCCGCGGTGGACCTGGCGCAGGCGCGCGACGCCGCGGAGGCGGCGAGCCGGGCGAAGAGCGAGTTCCTCGCCAACATCAGCCACGAGGTCCGCACGCCGCTCAACGGCATCCTCGGCATGACGGAGCTGCTGCTGGCGACGCGGCTGGAGCCGGAGCAGCGGCAGTACCTGGCGCTCGTGCGCTCGTCGGCCGACAGCCTGCTGCACATCATCAACGACATCCTCGACTTCTCGCGCATCGAGGCGGGGCACCTGCAGTTCGAGGAGGCGCCGTTCGAGCTCGGCGCGCGGCTGAGCGCGGCGCTCGACCCGCTGTCGCTGGCGGCGCGGCGCAAGGGGCTGACGTTCACGACCACGCTCGGCCCGGGGCTGCCGGCGGTGGTGGTCGGCGACGCGCACCGCGTCGGGCAGGTGCTGACGAACCTGGTGGGGAACGCCGTGAAGTTCACCGCCACCGGCGGCGTGACGGTGGACGTCGACGCCGAGCCGCCGCAGGCCGGCGATCCGCCGGATCGCGTCTGCCTGCGGGTCGTCGTCACCGACACCGGCATCGGCATTCCGCCCGAGAAGCACCATCAGATCTTCGAGGCGTTCACGCAGGCCGACGGGTCGACGTCGCGCCGCTTCGGCGGCACCGGGCTCGGGCTGTCGATCGCGGCGTCGATCGCGCGCCGGATGGGCGGCGACATCGAGGTCGAGAGCGCGCCGGGCGAGGGGGCGCGCTTCACGGCGCGGCTCCCGCTGCGGCGCGGCAGCGCGGCGGACCTGCCCGTGCTCTCCGCGGCGGGGCTCTCGCGCCTGCTGGGACCGGCCGATATGGAAGCGGAGCCGGCGTGGGCGGCCGCCCGCACCGCGGCGCCGCTGACCGTGCTGCTCGTCGAGGACAACCCGGTCAACCAGCGGCTGGCGCAGGAGATCCTCGAGCGGCGCGGCCACCGCGTCGTCCTGGCGTGCAACGGGCGCGAGGCGCTGGCGCGGCTGGACGAGGGGCGGCCCGACCTGGTGCTGATGGACGTGCAGATGCCGGAGATGAACGGGCTCGAAGCGACGCGCGCGATCCGCGCCCGCGAGGCGGAGACGGGGGGACCGCGGCTGCCGATCGTCGCGATGACCGCGCACGCGATGACGGGGGACCGGGAGCGGTGCCTCGAGGCCGGCATGGACGAGTACCTGACCAAGCCGGTACGCCCGGAGGTCCTGCTCGCGACGGTGGAGCGTCACGCGCGCCCGGCGCCGGATGCCTCGGAGGCCGGCACGCGGCGCCGGCCCGAGCCTGCCGCCGATCCACGGCCCCCGTTCGATCGCGCCGACGCGCTCGCGCGCGTCGACGGCGATCGCTTCCTGCTCGCCGAGATCGCCGCGATCTTCCGCGCCGACCGCGACAGCATGCTGGCCGAGATCCGCGCGGCGCTGGAGTCGGGTGATCTCGTCCGCGCCTCGCGGGCGGCGCACCGCATCAAGGGGGCACTGCTGACGCTCAGCGCCGCCCCGGCGGCCGACGCCGCGACGCGCCTGGAGCAGGCCGCGTGCGACGGCGACCGCACCGCGACGGCGGCGGCCTTCGATCGGCTGGTGGTGGAGGTGAAGCGCCTCTCGGCCGCGCTGTCGAGGGTGGCGGCGGAGCGGCGCAGGACGGCCTGACCGTAGGGCCGAACTTCAGTTCGGCCAGCCACGTTACGCCGCGGCTTCCTTCCGCGGCTCCGCGATCCGCCGCGAGGCGCGGCGGTTGAACTCCCGCACGGTGAGGTCCGCTTCGGTGTAGGTGCGCTGGATCTGCGGCTCGCGCACCGGCTCGATGCGCACGCCGGGCTCGACGTCGACGGGCTGGTTGCGCACGACCTCGATGTAGCGCTGCGGGAACGACGGGAAGTTCCGGAACGTCGTCCCGGTCACGCGGCCGTAGCGGGCCGTGAGCTCCGCGAAGTTGTAGGTCAGGAACTCCAGCACCGCCGGGTTCGGATCGAGCGCCAGGTACTGGCGCGTCATGTTCGCGACCTCGCGGAAGAACTCGGGGCTGTGCGTGCGATGCGACGGCCGGCCGTCGCGCAGCGGAAGCTGGCGGATGCCGCAGCCGGACGGGTCGATGTGGTACAGCTCGTGGATGATCGTGTCGAGCTTCGCGACCCACGGCGCGCAGCCCGGATAGATCTCCTCCTTCTGCGCGCGCACGAGCGTCTGATCGCAGAAGCGCGGCAGGCAGAACGAGATCATGTAGTCGGCCGGCGTGCCGTTGAGCTCGACGACCGGCGACTTCGTGACGAACCACTCCGAGCGGCGGGTCATCCGCCCCGTCCGCCGATCGCGCCAGAAGTAGTAGCTCGGCTCGCTGCAGGGCAGGCTCAGCGCATGGCAGGTCGCGTACGCGCCTTCGGCGTCCGAACGTCCGAAGCGCGCGAACACGAGCACGCGCGAGAGATCGATGTAGTTGAGCCCGGGCACCCGCGACACGATGTCCTGCATCAGGCGGGCGATGTGATCGGTGTAGTTCATCGCGCCGCTTGCGGACGGCACCCGCGTCGCGGGCGGTTGAAGAGCTGCAGCACGGCCGAACGTCGTTATAGCCATGGAACCTCGAGCTGTCAACAAGAGATGCGGCGCATGCGACGGTGTCCTCGTCGCATCACACGCGATCGCTCATCGAGCAATTCGTACTCCGTGGATCCACGGCAGAGGCGGCTTCACGCGTTTCGCGGATTTGCGCCCGATCTGACGATGTTCCGCAGGCGCGGCTTACTGCTGAGCGTCGTTCTCCCGGAAGGACATGTCGGACGATCGTCGCTCAGCAGTAGCGCGATCGCGTGGCTGCATCGTCACGACACCACAGAGTCACGGAGATCACGGAGACGACTGAGGCTCTGAAGAGCTGGTGCTCGGATTCGCCGCGGAGTCGACGAGAGAAGTCGATCGCTGTGGGCGAGCTCTCTTGTCGCGGCGGTCTCTGTGCCTCCGTGACTCGGGAGGCTCGACGAAGAGTCGACCTGAAGGTCGGCCCTCCTGGTGCACGCCCGGGCCGTCCGGCTGATGCGCTACATCCGTCCGAGGATGATCTGCTGCCGTCGCTTCAGGCGCGCGGTCGGTTTCGCGGGCGAATGCACGCGCGGGTTGATCAGCGCGCCGGCGAGCAGCGCGGCTTCCTCGGCGGACAGCGCGGATGCGGGCTTGCCGAAGTACGCGCGCGAGGCGGCCTCGGCCCCGTAGATCCCGTCACCCCATTCGATGCAATTGAGATACAGCTCGAGGATCCGCCGCTTCGACAGCTCGGCTTCGAGGCGCCTGGCGATCAGCAGCTCCTTCAGCTTGCGGATCGGAGTGCGCGACGGCGAGAGGTAGAGGTTCTTCGCCAGCTGCTGCGTGATCGTGCTCGCGCCGCGGGGCGGCCGCCGGCGCTCGACGCTCTCCTCGATCGCCTTCCGCAGCTCGTGGACGTCGACGCCGTCGTGCTCCCAGAACGCGCCGTCCTCGGCGACGACGACGGCGCGGCGCAGGTGGGGGGAGATGCGCGAGTACGGGACCCAGTACTGGCGCCGTACGGGCTGCCGTCCCGCCGCGCGCGCCTCGGCCGCGCGCAACTCGATGAACGCCGTCGTCTTCGGGTTCTCGTGCGCGAGCGGCCGCACGTCGGGCAGCGTGAGATAGATGTATGCGAGCAGGCCGAAGCCGGCCGCCGCCAGCACGGCCAGTGCCTGCGCCGCCAGCCGCCAGGGCCCGCGGCGTCGCGCGCGGCGGGCCGTCAGCGCCGGCCCGTCGCCTGGCCGAGCGCGCCGAGCAGGAGCAGCACCAGCGGCTCGGTGGCCGACGCCCCCATGAGACCGATGCGCCAGATCTTCCCGGCCAGCGGCCCGATGCCGGATCCGATCTCGACGTCGTACTGCTCGCGGAGCGTCGTCCGCACCGCGGCTTCGTCGACGCCCTCCGGCACCCGCACGGTGTTCAGCATCGTCAGGCGCTCCGCCGCCGGCGGCAGGAGCGAGAAGCCCATCGCCTCGACGCCGTCGACGAACTGGCGATGCACGCGCGCGTGGCGCTCCCACCGCGCCTCCAGCCCTTCCTCCTCGATCGCGACGAGCGCCTCGTGCAGGGCGTAGACCAGCGGCGAGCCGATGGTGTGGTGGTACTTGCGCGCGGCCCAGTAGTCTTCGAGCAGGTCGAGGTCGAAGTAGAAGCTGCGGCACTTCACGCGCCGCTCCAGCGCCGCCGGGGCGAACGCGACCGGGGAGAGGCCCGACGGCGCGCCGATGCACTTCTGCGCCGCCGAGTAGCACGCGTCGGCGCCCCAGGCCGTCAGGTCGACCTCGCCGCCGCCGAGCGACGTCACGCAGTCGACCAGCACCAGCGCGCCGCGCGCGTGCGCGATCGCCACGGCGTCCTTCACCGGGTTGCGCACGCCGGTCGACGTCTCGGCGTGGACGATGCAGAGGAGGTCGGCGGGGAAGTCCTTCAGCGCGGCCTCGATGGCGGCGGGATCGATCGCGCGTCCCCACTCACCCTCGACCGTCCGCACCTCCGCGCCGTAGCGCGCGCACATGTCGCGCAGCCGCAGGCCGAAGTACCCGTTGGCGACGACGAGGGCGCGGCGGCCGGGCTCGACGAGGTTGGCGACCGCGGTCTCCATCGCGGCCGTGCCGGTGCCGGAGACCGGCAGCACGCGCGATCCCTGCGGCGCGCGCATCACGCGCGCCAGCCGCGCGCGCAGGTCGTCCATCACCGCGAGCAGCGCCGGGTCGAGGTGGCCGATGATCGGGCGCGCCAGCGCGTTCATCACGCGCGGCGCGACCATGCTGGGTCCGGGTCCGAAAAGGTAACGTGCGGTCATATATCTGATCCTTGTAGCTGGCAGCTGGCAGCTGGCAGCTGGCAGCTGGCGGCTGGCGGCTGGCAGACCCGCGATCGCGGCGTGACTGCGAACGGTGCTGCTGCAAGCGGCCGGTTGTTGCACTTTCCAATACGCCCAGAGCCCAAGGCCCAACGTCCAGAGCCCAGCGAAGGCCCAAGGCCCAAGCTCAGAGCCCGGCGAAGGCGCAGGCCTATGCCATCACCCCGAGCTTCGCGACCTCCTCGCGGATCGCGCGGCGGCCGTCGTCCGTGACCGGCAGCAGCGGCGGCCGCGGCGGTCCGCCGGTCAGACCCGCGGCGTCGACCGCGGCCTTCAAGCCCGCCACGCTCCACACCGGGCCGACCAGCCGCGCGATCGGCACCAGCGCGGCCTGCCGGCGGCGCGCTTCCGCATGGTCGCCGCGGATGAACGCGTCGTACACGGCGACGCACGCCTCGGGCGCGCAGGCGGCCGGACCGATCACCGCGCCGGTCGCGCCGGCACAGAGCGACGGGTAGAGCGCCGCCGTCGACCCGCAGAGCACGCCGAAGCCGTCGGGGCTTCCCGACGCCAGCGCGGCGATGACCGCGACGTCGCCGCCGCTGTCCTTGATGCCGATGACGTTCGGGTGCGCCGCCAGCGCGACCGCGGTCTCCGGCAGCAGGTTCACGCCGGTGAACACCGTGACGTTGTAGAGGATCACCAGCACCGGCGACGCGTCGGCGACCGCGCGGTAGAACGCGTCGAGCGCCTCCGGCGTCATCCGTCCCTTGTAGAACGACGGCGTCCGCACCATCACCGCGTCGACGCCGGCCGCCGCGGCGCGCTTCGTCGCCGCGATGGTCGCGGCGGTCGACTCGCGTCCCGTCCCCGCGATCAGCCACTTCGACGACGGAACCGCCTCCCGCGCCGTCGCAATGATCGCGTCCGACTCGGCGTCCGACAGCAGCGGCGCCTCGCCGTTGCTGCCCAGCACCACCACCCCCGCCAGCGGCGTCGTCGCGTAGTGGCGCAGGTTGCGGGCGAACGCGTCGAGGTCCGGTGCGCCGTCTCCGCCGAACGGCGTCGTCACCGGCGCGAGAATCCCCGTCAGCGCGGTGTGAGGCATCGTCCAGAACTGTATCACCAGAGGTCACGGGCCACAGAGTCACCGAGAACACAGAGGTGGCAGGTGGCATCCTGACAGGTGGCATTCTTCCTGGATTCTCTGTGCCCTCTGCGGCCTCTGTGCCTCCATGGTTCGTGACCCGACCATGCCTACGAACAGCGACGTCATCCGCGCCTTCGTCGACGCGCTCAACGCGCACGACTGGGACGCACTCGACCGGCTGGTCGCGCCGGACTTCGTCCGCCACAGCGCCGCGGCCGGCAAGCCCGGCGTGCGGAGCCGCGACGACCTGAAGGCGTACCTGCGCCGGGAGCTCGAGACGTTCCCCGATGCGCGCGAGGAGATCCTCGACATCTTCGGCGAGAGGGATCGCGTCGCCGTGCGTCATCGCTTCAGCGGCACGCAGCGCGGCCGGCTGGGTCCCCACCCGGCGACGGACCGCCGCATGACGTCAGAGTACCTCGCCATCTACCGCCTCGAATCGGGGCTCATCGTCGAAGCCTGGGCCGAGTGGGACAACGCGAGCTCGCTGCGGCAGCTGGGGCTGGTGGAGTGATCGGACCGGCCCTGGAGCTTCGGCTTTGGACCTTCGGCTTTGGGCCTTGGGCGTTTGGGCCTTGGGCCGTCGGCGCCTTCGGCTTTGGGCCTTGGGCGAATCAGCGTGGCAGCATCGGGGTGCTTGGAGCAGCGATCTTCGCTGTCACGCTGCGATCAAGCCCCGCCGCCACGGAGTCGTTCAGGATCGCGCTGCCGGCGCCGGCGGGTTCCGATCCGCCCGCGCTCACGAAGTCATCGGCGCGGGCGGCCCGGGGCGTTGCCGTCGCCGGCACACCGGGCGATGCCGGATGCGTGCTGGAGTGGAACGGATCCGCGTACGTGCGTCCCTGTGCGCCCTGTGTGGTTTCGTGACCTACCGTGATCGCAGTGTGACAGCGAAAGGTGCCACCCCAGGCACCCGGTTGTCGCCACCCTGACTCGCCCAACGCCCAAGGCCGAAGGCCCAAAGCCCGGACCCGAAGGCCCAAAGCCCAGAGCCCAGAGCCAAAGGGCCAGCGAGAGCTACCGGCTCTTCGCCTGCCGTTCCACGCCCGCCAGCAGCCGATCGAGGTCCGCCCGTCTGAGGATTCGGCCGTTCACCACGACCGTGTCGATCCGCTGCGTGTTGGCGATGTCGGCGAGCGGGTCGGCGTCGAGCAGCACCAGATCGGCCAGCTTGCCCGGCTCGATCGTGCCGAGATCGTCGAGCCGTCCCGCCGCCTCCGCGCCGTTGCGCGTGGCGGCGACGATCGCCTCCATCGGCCGCAGCCCCGCCTTCACCAGCCAGCCGAGCTCCTCGTGCAGGCTCGACCCCGGATAGATGTGCGGCGCCGCCAGGTCGCTGCCGGTGAGGAACCGCACGCCCTCGCGGTGCAGCACGCCGGCAATCGCGACGAACCGGTCGTAGCTCCGCGCCAGCGCGCCGCGGACCTCGGGCGTGTCGGGCAGCGGGGCGAAGACGTCCCAGTACCGGCGCATCGACGCCGTGACGTAGCGCTCGCGCGGATCGCCCGCCGCGTGCGCGCGGACCTGGTGCTGGAACGATCGGTACCAGTACGTGACGAGCGTCGGCGTGAACCAGGTCCCGCGCGCCGCCATCGCCCGCCCCAGCCGCTCGAGCTCCGCGTCGTCGAACTGTGCGAGCGCCTCGTCCTGCGACATCCCGGCGGCCACGTGGCGGCGGAACGCGCCTTCGAACAGGCTGACGACGTGCTCCACGCTGCCGTGGCCGGCGTCGATGGCCGCGGCCGGCGCGACGTCGATCGGGATGTGGCCGGCGACAGCAATTCCGCGGCGCCGCGCCTCGGCGAGCAGCGCGAAGTACGCCGGCGCCGGCGCGCCGTTGTGGACCTTGATGAGGTCGACGCCGCGCGCGGCGAGGAACGCCACCGCGCGCGTGCCGTCGGCCGCCTGGTCGATGACGAGCCGGTCGGGCACGCCGGGTTTCGACCCGTCGACGAGCGGCCCCGCGCGGACGATGCGCGGGCCGATCAGGGCGCCGGCGTCGATGCGCGCGCGGAGCCAGTCGATCGTCCCGAGCGCGCCGCCCATGTCGCGCACCCCCGTCACCCCGTGCGCCACCAGCGTCGTCGCGGTGACGTCGCCGAGGTAGGTGAGGTGCGTGTGCATGTCCCAGAGGCCCGGGATCGCGAAGCGGCCGGCGCCGTCGATGACCTCGCCCGCCGGCACCTCGCCGGAGGACGTGATCGCGCTGATGCGGTTGCCGGTGATGCGGATCGTCGTGCCCGGCCGCGGCGGCGCGCCGGTGCCGTCGATCAGGACGACGTTGGTGATGGAGTACGTGGCGGGCGCCTGCCGCGCGGGCGCCGCGAGGGCGAGCAGGAGCGCGGCCAGCGGAAGCAGGCGCATCACGAAAGAGAGTAGATCAGGTCGGACCCGCCTTCGCCAGGCGCTCGCTGCGCTCGCGGCTTCGGCGGGACCCGCCGGAGCCTTCGGCGTGAGGCGGGTCGGGTCGGATCAGGTCGGATCAGGTCCGATCGGGTCCCGCCTTCGGCGGATCGGGTCTCGCCCGCCCTGTCGCGCGGGCGATCAGGTCGGATCGGGTCCCCGCCCGCGCCGGTGACTTCGTGAGCGCGGGCCGATCGGGCCGGCCAGCGCCGCAGCGCGATCCTGTGACTCCGTGGCGGCGAAGCTTGATCGCAGCGTGACAGCGAACATCGCCGCTCCAGGCACTCCGTTGCCGCCACGCTGACTTGCCCAAAGCCCAAAGCCCAAGGCCCAAAGCCCAAAGCCCAAAATCTAGGGCCGCCCAAGGCCCAAAGTCCAAGGCCCAGACGTCCACGACGGTCAACGTGCGCTTGACGACGTCCGGCGGCCCGTCCGGGTGCGGCGTGACCGTGGCCTGGGAGACGCGCGCCGGGACGGCGTCGGCGGGCGCGGACTTCGTCGCGGGCGCCGGCACGGTCGTGTTCCCCGCCGGTTCCGCGAACGGCGCCACGCAGCAGATCCCGATCACCCTGCTTCCCGACGACTGGGACGAAGACGACGAGACGCTCGTCGTCGCGCTGGCGAATCCCGTTGGCGCACTGCTCGGAGCGGATTCGAGCGCGACGATCACGATCGTCGACGACGATCCGACCCCGGCGCTCTCGATCACCAGCGTCAGCGTGCCTGAGCCTGACAGCGGCTCGACGTCGGCCACGCTGACGGTGACGCTGTCGAATCCGAGCGGGCGGGAGGTCACGGCCAGCTTCGCGACAGCCGACGGCACGGCAACCGCTGGCGCAGATTACCTCGCCGAGAGCGGAACGATCACGTTCGAGCCGGGCACGACGAGTCAGCAGATCTCGGTGAGCGTGCTTGGGGATCTGGAGTCCGAGGCTGACGAGACGTTCACGGTCACCCTGAGCAGCGTGCAGCATGCCGACCCGCCGGCCGGTCCGGCGACGGTGACCATCGTCGACAACGACCGGATGGAGGTGACGCTCGTCGCCAACCGCTCGTTCCCGATGGCAGCCGGCCAGAGCGTCACGTTCACCGCCACCGCCAGCAAGGGCACTCCGCCGTACGAGTACCTGTTCCGCCTCACGCAGCACTCCACGGGGACGACGCGTCGAGTGCAGGGCTACTTCCAGACGCAGACGTTCACGTGGACACCGGCAACGCCCGGAACCTACACCCTCACGGTCTGGGCACGAACGGTCGGCAACACGGTGGACTACGAAGCTGCGAGGAGTATCGCGGTCACTATCACGGAGGCGCCGCCGATCTCGGTCACGTCGCTCACGCCGAACAATCCCGGACCGGTGGAAGGGGGAACGACCGTGGTGTGGACGGCCGTCGCGTCGGGCGGCGTGCCGCCGCTGCAGTACCAGTTCATCGCGCACAACACCACGACCGGCGCGTCGGAGGTGGTTCGCGACTACGCGCCGTCTCCGACCCTGTCGTGGGCGCCGCTGCGGGCAGGCACCTACACGATCGAGGTCCGCGTGCGCAGTGCCGGCAGCAGCGCGCCATACGACGCCACGCGGCAGTACACCGGTTACAGCGTCTACATGGGCGGCCTGAGCCCGGTGTCGCTGACGGCCGACCAGGTCTTCCCGATCGCACCAGGCACACCGGTGACATGGACCTTCCAGTGCGCGTCGGGTACGCCGCCGCCGTACTTCCAGTTCCTGTTCCGGCCGACGTCGACGTCGACGTGGACCATCGGCCAGGCGTACAGCACGTCGAACACGTGGACCTGGACGCCGACGACGCCGGACACCTACGCCATCCAGGTGTGGGGCAAGGAGAGCTACTTCCCGGGCCAGTACCAGACCCTCAAGAACGGCCCGACGGTCACCGTGGCCCCGGGGCCCGTCAGCTCCGTCGGCCTGACCGCGTCGCAACCGGTGCCGCTGACCGCGGGCCAGACGATCACCTGGACCGCGAGCGCCACCGGTGGCAACGCGCCGCTCGAGTATCGCTACTGGCTCTACGACTCCAACGCCGGGACCTGGACGGTGGTTCGGGACTACTCGCCGGAGCGCTCCTGGACCTGGACGCCGGCGACATACGGTCAGTACGCGCTTCAGGTGTGGGTGCGCCCGCAGGGCTCCACGGCGGATTACGAGAGCTACGCGGCATTCGGCTTCTTTACGGTGACGCCATGACGGCGCAGAGTGTTCGACGTCTGGAGGCAGAAGACGTGACGCGGCTGGTGCTGGGGATGACGGTGGCGCTGGTGCTGATGGCTGCCGGCGCACAGGCGCAGGAGCTCGTCGCGGGCGAGGCCGTCGTGGTGCCCGATCCGTCGGAGCCGGTCGAGTTCCGGTTTGTTGCCCCGACGCTCACAGGGCCGGAGGGGGCGCAGCTGGATGCCAGCCAGGTCGCTGTCGATGCCGCAACTCCGGCGGAGGCGCCCGAGCCCGGTCCGCCGGGGATGGTGCTCGGCGTCGTCACGCAGACCATCGGTGTGCCGCTCATCCTCCAGCAGGTCGTCGGCACCGCCTCGAGCCCGCTGGCCGCCGTCATCGTCCGGAATCCGACGGCGACGTCGATGACCGGCGTGACGCTGGCCGTCACCTTCACCCCGCCCGGAGAGCCGCCGCGGCGGCGGCTGCTGCACGTCGCGGCTACGCTGCCGGCGGACGCGTCCACGCGCATCGGCGTCACCCGCAGCGTCGCGGCGCGCCTGCTCGCCGGGCGCATCGGCGCGCTCGAGGTCGCGCTGGCGGGAGCGACGGCGGCGGACGGCACGGTGTGGATCGGGTCGCCCGGCCCGGCATTCGTCACCGGCGACACTCCGGTCGCCTGCGCCGACGCCGGCTGGAACGCGCACCTGCCCGGCACCGACGCGCCCGACGAGCTGACGGGCGGCATCGTCCGCTGCGCGCCGGACGGGCGCTGGCTCCCGCTGTCGGAGGACCGCCGATGAGCCGCGCCGCGCGGACCGTCGCGCCGTTCCCCTCACGCGTGCTGGCGGGCATTCTGCTGGTGGCGTGGGCCGCCTCGCCGACCCACGCGCAGGAGGTCATCGAGTACTACGGCACCGACGCGCTCGGCTCGATCCGCGTCGTCTTCGACGCGAGCGGCACCGTCGTCGGGCG
>DASVDJ010000114.1:0-7467 GCA_036381155.1 Vicinamibacterales bacterium | reverse complement strand
CGCGCGCGACTCGAGCAGGCGCGCGACGACCTCGCCGGGTGCCGTCTTCAGGCACAGATCGTTGAACCACCGGACCTGCTCGAGCGTGCCGCCGGGGATGAACCGGGACGTGAAGACCTGCCGGAACGCCGGGTTCTCCCTTCCCCAGGCCACGCGCGCCAGATCGATCACCGCGCGGAAGACGGCTTCGCTCTCGGGTGTGCCGCGGCGCGCCGCGCCCCGCGCGTACCCGCCGTACAGGACCATCCGCGAGACGCGATCCGGGTTGCGGAGCGCGTAGGCGATGCAGGTCGCCGCGCCCTGCGAGATGCCGAGCAGCGTCACCGGTCCGGAGGGGCAGGACGCCTCGATGACGGCCCCGAGATCGGAGGCCCACCGATCGAGCGACAGCTCCCCCTCCCGCCACTCGCTCAGGCCGCAGCCGCGCTCGTCGTAACGGACGAAACGGAAATGAGAGGAGAAGAAGCGGAGCCAGTGCTTCCAGACCGGGCTCTCCCACTCGTACTCGAGATGCGTCAGCCAGTTCGCCGCCTTGACGAGGACCGGCCCTTCGCCGGACTCGGCCCAGGCCAGGCGGGCGCCGTCGGATGCCCGGACGTAGCGCACACGCTGGCGGAGTCTGTCGGCGGTCATCGCGGTCGGGACATTTGACCCATGGGAGACCGCCCGATTCTAGTGCAGGCGGGACAATCCGCCGATGGCGGCGTCCGGCGCGGGGCGGCATCCTCGATCTCCAGGAGGATTCCCCGTGATCAAGCGACTGTGCTTCTTCGTGTACGGCCTCGTCGCGTATCTGGTGTTCGTCGGGACGTTTCTCTACGCCATCGCGTTCGTCGGCGGCTTCCTCGTGCCCACGCGCCTGGACGGCCCGCAGCAGGGTCCGCTGGCCGAGGCGCTTGCCGTCAACGCGGGGCTGCTGACGCTGTTCGCCGTGCAGCACAGCGTGATGGCCCGCCGCTGGTTCAAGGAGCGATGGACGCGGATCGTGCCGTGGACCATCGAGCGGTCGACGTTCGTGCTCTGCGCCAGCCTCGCGCTGCTGCTGCTGGTCTGGCAGTGGCGTCCGATCGGCATCCCGATCTGGGAGGTGTCGCATCCGGCGGCCCGCGCCGCCCTCTGGACGCTCTTCGGCCTCGGCTGGACGACGGTCTTCGTCGTGACGTTCCTCATCAACCACTTCGACCTGTTCGGGCTGCGCCAGGTCTGGTTGCCGCTCCGCGGGAAGCCGTACACGCGCATCACCTTCCGCACGCCGCTGCCTTACCGGTACGTGCGCCATCCGCTGTACTTCGGATTCCTGCTCGCGTTCTGGTCCACGCCGACGATGACGCTGGCCCACCTCCTGTTCGCCGTTGCGACGACCGCCTACATCGTCGTGGCGATCCCGTTCGAGGAGCGGGACCTCGTGGCGGAGCACGGCGAGGTGTACGAGACGTACCGGCGCACGGTCCCGGTGCTCCTGCCGGGGCGGCCCCGCCGTCGCGCGGCGAGTCCGAAGGCGGTGTCGACGGCTGCGTCTGGCAGGTGAGCTGGGCCGCAACGCCGATGCCTCGCCGGCCGCGCTCGGGTCACTGGTTCAGGCGTCGGCAGGCAGGAGTCGTCGAGCGGACATCGCGCAGCCGCGAGCGCACGTATCCGGCGAGCGGCTGCGCTCGTCCCCTTTCCCGCTTCCTGTTTCCCGTCTTCTCCAGGCGCTAAGATGCCAGGATGAACATCGTGCTCTGGGTCCTGCAGGTGCTCCTCGCGATCGCGTTCTTCGCGCACGGCTGGTTGTTCCTCTCGCCACCCCCTGACGTGGCCGAACTGATGAATGCCGCGCTGCCGCGCTGGTTCCAGCTGTTCATGGGGGTCGCCGAGATCCTGGCCGCGATCGGGCTCATCCTGCCGGGGGTGACGCGTGTCATGCCGTGGCTGGTGGTGTGGGCGGCAGGAGGCATCGTCATCGTGATGGTGTCGGCCACCATCTATCACGTGGTACGCGACGAGCTGAGCTCGGCAGTCACGACGCTGCTGCTGCTCGTGATCGCCGCGTTTGTCGCCTACATGCGGCATCGTGTGGTGCCGATTCGCCCACGCCCGAGGACCTGACCCGGCCTGATCCGGGCCGGAACCGCACCCGGCCTGCCCTCGTCACACCGATCAGCGATCCGGCCCATGTGTTCGGGTCGCCGGACTCCATCCCACGGGAACCCGGTCGGTGCCCGCGGGTGTAGTCTGAGCGGTACGCCATCGGGTTCGGTGCCCGCTGGGTACCGGGGGAGGTCCCATGCGACAGGCTTTCTGTGTCCTCACGTTCCTGCTGGCGCTCCCGTGTGCGGCGGCTGCGCAGCACGAGCACCACGGCCGCACGAGCGGCGACGCGCTCGGCACGGTGACGTTCCAGACCTCGTGCGATCCCGCCGTGCAGCAGGACTTCAACCGCGCGGTCGCGCTGCTGCACTCGTTCGAGTTCCGCCCGGCGCGCGACACCTTCGAGCAGATCCTCGCGCGCGACCCGTCGTGCGCGATGGCGCACTGGGGGATTGCGCTCTGCCACTGGGGCAACCCGTTTGCGGGCGTCAAGGCGGGGCCGGCGCTCGCGCGCGGTCGCGAGGCCGCTGCGAAGGGACTCGCGACCGGCTCGCCGACACCGCGCGAGCGCGCGTACCTGACGGCCGTCTCGGCGCTCTTCGCCGACGCCGAGCGCGTTCCGCACCGCGATCGCATCGTCGCCTACGAGCGCGCGATGGACAAGGTCCGCCGCGAGTTCGCGGACGACGCCGAAGCGCAGATCTTCTATGCGCTGGCGCTGAACCAGACGGCGCTGCCGAGCGACAAGACCTACGCGGTGCAGCTCGAGGTCGCGTCCATCCTCGAGCCGCTCTGGGCGGCACACCCGGATCACCCGGGGCTGCCGCACTACATCATCCACGCCTACGATCACCCGCCGCTGGCGCCGCGCGCGCTGGAGGCCGCGCGCCGGTACGCGAAGATCGCGCCGGATGCGCCGCATGCGCTCCATATGCCGTCGCACACGTTCACGCGCGTCGGCTACTGGAAGGAGTCGGCGGAGACGAACGTCGCGTCCGAGCGGACGGCGATGGCCCAGGAGCTGATGGGCGAGGCGCTGCACGCGATGGACTACCAGATCTACGCGTACCTGCAGATGGCGCAGGATGCCTCCGCCCGCGCCGTCCTCGAACGCACGCCGGCGACGGTCGCGCGGCTCGACGTCAACGCGATGGGCGGCGCCGCTCCCGGCGCGGCAGGCCTGTACGCGGCCGCCGCCATTCCGGCGCGCTACGCGCTGGAGCGCGGGGCCTGGGCCGAGGCTGCGGCGCTGACGCCGAAGCAGACGACGACGCCGTTTGCCGATGCGGTCACGCATTTCGCGCGGGCGCTCGGCGCCGCGCGCAGCGGCAGGCCGGACGCGGCGCGCGCCGACATCGACGCGCTGGCGCGACTGCGCGATGCGCTGGCGGCGAAACCGGACGAGTACTGGAGCAACCAGGTCGAGATCCAGCGTCAGGTCGCGCTGGCCTGGGTCACGTTCGCCGAGGGGCGCAGGCAGGAGGGCATCGATTTGCTGCGCGCGGCCGCCGATCGGGAGGACGCGACCGACAAGGCCGCGATCTCGCCGGGGCCGCTGGCGCCCGCGCGCGAGCTGCTCGGCGAGATGCTGCTCGAGGCGGGTGACGCCGCCGGCGCGCTCGCGGCCTTCGAGGCGACGATGAAGAAGGAGCCGGGCCGGTTCCGTGGCGCCTACGGCGCCGCGCGGGCCGCGGAGGCGGCCGGCGATCGGGAACGCGCGCGGCAGCACTACCAGACGCTGCTCGGCATCGCCGAGGGTGCGGAGTCGCCCCGCGCGGAGTTGGAGCGCGCCCGCTCGTTCCTGAAGTCGTAGGGCGTACGCAGGGCGGAACCGACGCTGTCTGGAGGTTCCGCCCTGCGCCACTGTCACGTGCTGTCGCGTTTCGGTGCGGATGAGCTGCCGGCGTGCGCTCCGGCGCTCGCGTCCGCGGGCCGAACTGTCCGGCACGGCGTTGGCAAGGCTCCCGGCAGCCATGCGACGATGCTTCATCTACGCGGGTGCCGGAAGCCTCCTGTCGGCGGGAGCGCCGCTGGGGCTGCTCGCCGTGAGGCTTGCGTATCCCGAGCCGGACGGCCGGCGGTTGTCGTTGCGGCGTGCCATCCATGATGCCGTGCGCGACCCTCGCGACTACGTCTACGTCGGCGCGGCGACCAGCATCGTGCTCGCGATCTTCGGGTATGTGCTGGGGCGGCACGCCGATCAGCTGGCCGAGCTCTCGGAAACCGATCCGCTGACCGGCCTGCTCAACGCGCGCGGCCTCTTCAACCGCCTGGACGCGGAGCTCGCGCGCCTGCGGCGCTACCGCCATCCGCTCGCGCTGCTGCTCGTCGATCTCGACGGGCTCAAGGACATCAACGACCGCTTCGGCCATCGGGCCGGCGACGAGGCGATCGGCACGCTGGCCGGCGTCATCCGCTCCGAGCTGCGCAAGGTCGACGTCGGCGCCAGATGGGGCGGCGACGAGTTCGCGATCCTCGCGCCGAACACCTCGAGCCGGGCGGCGCTGGCGCTGGCCGAACGGATCCGTGCCTCCATCGAGCGGCAGGGGCGTGAGTGGCGCCTGAGCGGGTCGCTCGGCGTGGCGACGGTCGAGCCGAACGCAGGCCGGGAGATCGTCGACTCGGCGACGCTCATGCGCGCGGCGGACGTGGCGCTGTACGAGGCCAAGCGGACCGGGCGCAACCGGGTGGTCGTTGCGTCGCCGGAGCTCGATGGCGGGTTGACGGCCCTGGAAGGCAGCCGCCGGTAGCCCCGACGACGGGCCGTTCGTCCGTGCCGTCGATCCGGCCGCGGACGTCTCAGCCGCCCTGCGTGATCTGGACGGTCTGATCGGCGACGGTGATGGTCCCGGTGCGCGCGCTGCCCGTGGTGTTCGGCGCGACGGTGAATCGCACCCTGTCGTCCCCCGTGCGCGGCATGCTGGTGGTGATCGTGATCCACGGCACGCGTGAGACGGCGGACCAGACACACCGGTCCTGCGTGGCGCCACCGCACTCGATGGGATCGCTCTGCTGCACGACCTCGAAGCTGCCGTTCCCGCCGGCCGCCGGGAAGCTGGTCGTGGGCCGGCTGACGCCGTAGCGGCATCCCGCCTGGTTCACGCGCACGTTCTGCCCCTGCGTGGGCGACGGCCAGCGCACCATCACGAGGCCGGTGCGCGGCGCGAGGTAGTTGGACGTGTAGCTGAACGTGATGCGGCCCGGGCCGCTTCCGGATCGCCCGCTCGTGATCGTCAGCCATCCTGCATTGGACGTCGCGGTCCAGGTGCAGCCCGGACCGGTCGTGACCTCGGTGGTCTGCGTGCCGGACCCCATGCACGGGTTGAACTCCACCGGCGCGACGCTGTAGGAGCAGGCGGCCGGCTCGCGCTGCTGGCTGATCGTGAAGGTCTGATCCGCGACGGCAATGGTCGCCGTCCGGCTGTTCGGCGTGTCGTTCCCGGCCACCCGGTACGAGACGGTGCCGTTGCCCTCGCCCTCGGCGCCGCTGGTGATCACGACGAAGGCCGCGCCGCTCGTCGCGGTCCAGGCGCAGCCGGCAGGTGCGGTGACGGAGAAGCTGCCGGTGCCTCCGCGGTTGTCGAACGTCGCGCTCGACGGTGCGATCGCGTAGGTGCAGGCGGCCGGGGGCCGGCCCTGCTGGGTAATCGCGTGGACCTGCCCGGCGACGGTCAACGTGGCCGTCCGCGGATCGGGCGAGGGGTTCTCCGGCACGCGATAGGTGACGCTGCCGGACCCGGTGCCGGCGGCGCCCGACACGATCGTCACCCACGGCGCGCTTGCGCTGGCCGCCCACGTGCAGGAGGCCGCGGACGCCGTCACGGTGACGGTGGCCTCCCCGCCTGCACCGGGGAGCTCCTGACTGGCGGGGGCAATCGTGAAGGTGCAGACCGGCGTCGGCTCCGTCCCCTTGTCGCTGTCGCAGGCGGCAAGACCCGCGAGGAGTACGAGCGAACCGAGCGCGTGGAGCGCGGCGCGCGCCGCGGTGCCGGGGAGCCACATCCTGCTGCGCATTTGTCACCCTCGCGCGTGATTGCCGGGCGTGCGCGCCGCGCAGGTGGGCACCTGGCGGACCGCGATGCGTCCGATCGCCGGTCACGCTGGCGAGGGAGTGGGCAAACGCGGTGCCGGAAAGGATGAGACGGAGAACGCCGGATTTCGGGGAGAACGGCCGTCCCGGTGCGGACTATTCAGGCACCGCGCGGAATATTCCGGCGGCATCCGGGGCGCGCCCGGCCGGAGGACACGGGGGCTCGAAGGCCGGATCGGCCCGCCGTTCCCCAATCAGCTCCGCACGTAGCCGTGCTGCGCCGACCGCTTCCCGCCGGCCCGGTGCGCCTCGTCGGACAGCGCGTGCACGCCGCTGGCGTCAATCCAGCGGTTGTAGAAGTTGAACAGCGCGCAGACGGTGATCGCGAAATACAGCTCTTCGTCGGTCCAGCCGGCCGCCCGGATCGCGTCGAGATCCGCCGCGGTGATCGACGGCGACTGGTGGTTCACCTTGTCGATGAAGCGGAAGAGCGCCTTGTGGCGGTCGTCGAGCCCCGAGGTCTCGACGTCGGCCAGCACCGAGTCGACCAGCGCGCGGTCGTTCAGCAGTTCCGCCGCAACTGCGGCGTGGGACTTCAGTCAAAACGGACAGTGATTGCGCGCCGACGTATAGGCGGCAATCAGCTCGCGCATGCCGGGGCTGATCGGCGCGGGGCCCCGGAGGATCTCCTGGGTGAAGCGCGCCAGGTGCTCGGTCGCGCGGGGGAGATACGCGAACAGATGCCAGATCTGCGGGTACTCGAGCCCCTGCGTCTGCATCTGCTCGATCGCGGTCCGGTACGGACCGGGCTGCGGATTGTTCTCCACGCCGGGAAGGAACATCGGCTTCATCGCACTGCACATCTCCCGCAAGAGACAGACCGGATTGCCCGTCGGCTCCGCGAGAGTGTAGCCCAACCCGGGACCCGCCCAGACCCGGCCAGACCCGACTAGAACCTGATTGGACGCGATCTAACCTGTTCCGACTACCATCTTCGCGATGGCTCGCTCGCGACATCTGATCGCCGCGTGGCTGTTGTGCGCGGCGCTGCCCCTCCTGGCGCAGGAGGCGACGCTCGCACCGGCGGAGCCGGTCGCCGACGGCGTCCTGTTGTACCGGCTCACCGACCCGGCGCTCCTCAGCCCGCCCGCGCCGATTGCCGTGCAGGCGCTCCGCCTCGACCCACGAAAGGTGACGCTCGAGATCCGGCGCGGCGGCGACGATGCCATGCCCGCGCGCGAGACCGTGGCGGCGATGGCCGCGCGCCGGTCCGGTACGATCGCGGCCGTCAACGGCGGGTTCTTCTCGCTCCAGACCGGCCGGCCCACGGGCTTCCTGAAGGTGGACGGCGAGGTCCTGAGCGGCAC
>DASVDJ010000113.1:0-8408 GCA_036381155.1 Vicinamibacterales bacterium | reverse complement strand
CGGCCGCGGCAGCCCTGTCCGCGCCTTCTCTCTCACAACGGAGCATCCATGATCCTGGCGAACGCACTCGGGCTCACCACCGATCTGGCCATCGACCTCGGCACGGCGAACACCTGCGTCTATGCGCCCGGCCGCGGCATCGTGCTGGACGAGCCCTCGGTCGTCGCCTTCAACACCGCGCACAACCGCATCGAAGCCGTCGGGGCCAAGGCGCGGGAGATGATCGGGCGCACGCCGCGCGACCTCGTCGCCATCCGCCCGCTGCGCGACGGGGTCATCGCGGACTTCGATGCGGCCGAGCGGATGCTCACCGACTTCATCCGCCGGGCGAGCCGCCGCAACGGCTGGCTGCGGCCGCGCGTCGTCGTCGGCGTGCCCGCCGAGATTACGCAGGTGGAGCGCCGCGCCGTCAAGGAGAGCACGCTGCGCGCGAAGGCCAGCGAGGTGTATCTCGTCGACGAACCGGTGGCGGCGGCCATCGGCGCGGGGCTGCCGATCACGGAGCCGACCGGCAACATGATCGTCGACATCGGCGGCGGCACCACGGACATCGCCGTCGTCTCGCTCGCCGGCATGGTGTACCGCAAGTCGGTCCGGGTCGCCGGCGACGAGATGGACGAGGCGATCATGGACCACATGAAGAAGGCGCACGGGCTGCTCATCGGGCCCCGCACCGCCGAGCAGATCAAGATCGAGATCGGCTCGGCCGCCCCGCTGGACATGCCGATGGAGATGGAGGTGCGCGGCCGTCACCTCGCCTCGGGCCTGCCGAAGAGCATCACCGTCACGGACCAGGAAATCCGCGACTGCCTGAAGGGCACCGTCGACATCATCGTCCGGGCAGTGCGCGACGCGCTGGAGCGGGTGCCGCCGGAACTGTCGGCCGACATCTACGACCGGGGCGTGGTCATCACGGGGGGCGGTTCCCTCCTCCGGAACTTCGACCGGCGGCTCAGCCAGGACACCGACCTGCCCGTGCAGAACGCGGAATCCCCGCTCTCCTCGGTGGTCCTGGGCGCCGGGAAGATGCTCTCCAACATCAACCTGCTGAAGAAGCTCTCGGCCGCCTGATCTTCCTCCGGCCGGGCGGGACCGGCGGCGGGACTTGCCCCGCGCCGGTCCCGTCAGGGACGCAGCGGGCACCCGCCTGCAGGATCGCGACACTCCGGACGATAAGTAGCCTGGACGCGCCCCGCCCCGCACGTCAGCGGGCCCTGGTGTGCCGTCGCTCCCGGAGACTGCATGCGGTTCGGAAAAGTCCTGCCCTTCTCCACCGACCTCGCCATCGATCTGGGCACCGCCAACACGTGCGTGTTCGCCCCCGGGCGCGGCATCGTGCTGAACGAGCCCTCGGTGGTCGCCTACAACAAGCTTCACGGACGTATCGAGGCGGTCGGCACGGAAGCCAAGGAGATGGTCGGCCGGACGCCGCAGCACCTCGTGGCCGTGCGCCCGCTGCGCGACGGCGTGATCGCGGACTTCGAGGCGGCCGAGCGCATGCTGACCGACTTCATGCGGAAAGCCCAGCCGCGCAGTGCGTGGGTCCGCCCGCGGGTCATCATCGGCGTGCCGGCGGAGATCACGGAGGTCGAGCGCCGGGCGGTGAAGGAGAGCACCCTCCGCGCCAAGGCGAGCGAGGTCTACATCGTCGACGAGCCGGTGGCCGCCGCCATCGGCGCCGGGCTGCCCATCACCGAGCCGACCGGGAACATGATCGTCGACATCGGCGGCGGCACCACGGACATCGCCGTCGTCTCGCTGTCCGGGATGGTTTACAGCAAGTCGGTGCGGGTTGCCGGCAACGAGATGGACGAGGCCATCGCCGAGCACATGAAGCGGGCGCACGGCCTGCTCATCGGCGAGCGGACCGCCGAGCAGATCAAGATGGAGATCGGATCGGCCGCCCCGCTGGACAAGCCGATGTCCATGGAGGTCCGGGGCCGCCACCTGACCGACGGCGTCCCGCGCAGCGTTACGGTGACCGATCAGGAGATCCGATCGGCGCTCAAGGGCACCGTCGACATCCTGATCGGGGCCATCCGCGACGCGCTCGAGCGCATTCCGCCGGAGCTGTCGGCCGACATCTACGACCGCGGCATCGTCATCACGGGCGGCGGTTCGCTGCTGCGGAACCTGGACCGCCGCATCGCCGACGACACCCAGCTCCCGGTCCAGATGGCCGAGGAGCCGCTGACGTCCGTCGTCCTCGGCGCGGGCAAGATGCTCGGCGACCTCAACCTGCTGCGGAAGCTCGCCGCTGCCTGAGCCGCCGAACCGTCAGATTGAACCGATTCTCCAGGCGCTCTCGTTGCTCGCGACCACGAGCGACCCGGTCGGGTCGAACGCCAGCCCGACCAGGTTGGCGCCCGAGACCAGGAGCTCCGGCTCCTCCGGAGCGTCCGGCCGGAACCGGTAGATTCCGCTCGACCCCGAAATCGCATCGGCAATGTAGAGGGCGCCGTCCGGGCCGAACGCGAGCCCCTGCGGGCGCCCGAACCCCACCCACAGCGTCTCCACGCGGCCGTCCATGTGGACGCGATACAGGCGGTCGCGCGACGTGAGCGTCGGCGCCGTGACGTAGAGCCGGCCGTCAGGTCCCATGGCCAGGTGGAACGCCGCCATCGACGGCGGCAGCGTGGCCAGCATCGTTGCCTGGCCGCTCGGCAGCACGCGGAAGATCGTGCCGGAGCGATCGCCCACGAACAGGGTGCCGTCGGGGCCGAACGCCAGCCCGCACGCGACGCCGACGTCGGACACGATCGCTTCGTAGTGCCCCTGGTCGTCGACGCGGTAGACGACGCCCTCGAACCGGCTCGAGACGTAGAGCTGGCCATCCGGCCCGACCGTCATCGATGTCGGGTTGACGAGCCCGGTGACGAACGACTCGCGGACGCCGGACTGGTCGATGCGGAAGATCGAGACCGGCACCTGCTGCCCGCGCGTTCCGCTGTAGGTGACATACAACCGTCCGGCCGCGTCGAAGACCGGATTGTCGACCTGGTGCAGCCCTTCGGCGACGAGGGTGCCGAGGCGCACGACCGGCGCGGCCTCCTGACGTCCCGACACGACGATCGGCACGTCGCCGCCCGGCGCGTCGTCCGGCACGATGACGACCAGGCGGCCGGGTCTGGCGGATGCCAGGCGCGCCCGCGCGTCGCCGAGGCGAACCTCGGGAAGCCCGGCCGTCAAATCGAACGCGCCCCCGACGACCTCGACCCGCCCACCTGCGCAGGCGGCCGCGGGACGGACAAGCATCGAATCGATCACAGCTGAAAGACTACCCCACCGATGGGATCCGGGCAGGGCTCAAATCCGGTGGCTATGGCGTGGCAAGCGGGATGCGGGAACAGACAGAGCGCGGGCATGCCTGCAACGGCCGGCGTCGGCGCTAGCTGTCGTCCAGCTCCATGTTCCAGTACAGATAGTCCCGCCAACTCTCGGGCGCGTTGCGCAGCCCGATCGTGAACCGCACCGCCGGCGCGGACGTCGGCCGGCGCGGAATCGACTGCAGCCGCATGCCGGCTTCCGCGGGCGTCCGTCCCCCCTTCTTGCGGTTGCAGCTGATGCAGCACGTGACGATGTTCTCCCAGTCCTTCCGGCCGCCTTGCGCAACCGGAATCACGTGGTCGAAGGTGAGCTCGCTCGTCGGGAACTGCTCGCCGCAGTACTGGCAGCGGTGCTGGTCGCGCGCGTAGATGTTCGCGCGGCTGAACGGGACGTAGTCCACCCGGCGCTTGATCCGGATGTAGCGGAGCAGCCGGATCACCGACGGGAGCCGGAACGTCACGGAGACGGACCGCACCTCACGGTCGTAGGTCGAGATAATCTCGACCTTCCCCTGGCAGAGGAGCGTGATCGCCTTCTGCCAGTGAACGACCTTCAGCGGCTCGTACGTGGCGTTCAGGAGGAGCGTCTGCTCCATGACACAGTATATAGGGGCCCGCGTGAAAAGGTGTCAAGCCGCGTGGGGTGGCCCCGCGCGGCGTACACCGGCAGGCGCCGTACGCCATTTTTCAGGCGCACCGCGGGTGCGAGGCGGCGCGCAGTCCGCGGAACACACGAGCACAGCTGTGGCACTCTAGGGACATGCCGCTCGTCGCCGCGCTGCTCGCGGTGCTCCTCGGGGCATCGGCGGCCTCCGCCCAGCCACCTGTCGCCGATCGGACGCTGGATCTCGAGTCGTTCGGGTCGTGGCTCGAGGACGTGCGCCAGGAGGCCCTGTCCCGCGGCCTCCGGCCGGCGACCGTCGACCGCGCGTTCGCGGGCATCGCGCCGGTGCCGCGGGTGCTCGAACGGGACCGCGCGCAGGCCGAGTTCACGCTCTCCCTCGACGACTACCTGAAGCGACGCCTCGACAGCTACACCGTGCGCACGGCACGCCGGATGATGGCCAGGCATCGCACGGTGCTGCGGCGCGTCAGCAACCACTACGGCGTGGACGCGCGCATTCTGGTCGCGATCTGGGGGCTCGAATCGGGCTTCGGACGCATCACCGGCGCCCGCCCCACGATTCCGGTGCTCGCGACGCTCGCCTGGGACGGCCGGCGGGGCGAGTTCTTCCGCAGCCAGCTCTTCGACGCCCTGACGATCCTCGATCGCGGCGACATCGAGATCGGACGTCTGAAGGGGTCGTGGGCCGGCGCCATGGGCCAGGTCCAGTTCATGCCTTCGAGCTACCTGACGTGGGCCGAGGACTTCGACGGAGACGGCCGGCGTGACATCTGGTCGTCGATGCCGGACGTGTTCGCGTCGATTGCGAACTACCTCAAGGGACACGGCTGGGTGGATCGGCCGTGGGGCTTCGCCGTCCGCGTGCCCGGGGCCGCGCGCGACGACATCGGCGCGATGCCGGCGCGGACATCGGGCTGCCGCGCGATGCGGACGCTCACGCAGCAGGCGACGCTCGCCGAGTGGCGGCGGATGGGAGTGGTGCTCGCCGGCGGCACGCCCCTGCCGGCCTCGTCCCGCCCGGCGTCGCTGCTGCAGATCGACGATCGCGCGTGGCTCGTCACGCCGTCCTACGAAGCCATCCTGGCTTACAACTGCGCCCACTCCTACGCGCTGAGCGTGGGCATGCTCGCCGATCGGCTCCCGAAGTGATCCGGGCACAGGCGCCGCAGGGCGTCGGCTGCGCGGATTCCGTCATAATGCAGCTCATGCACCCATCCAGATTGTTCATCGTCACGGCGGCCGCCCTGCTGCTGCACGCGCCGCTGTTCGCTCAGCCCGCGCCCGCACCGGAGTCGGCCTTCACCCCGCTCTTCAACGGCAGGGATTTCACCGGCTGGTACGGCCTGCCGCACACCGATCCCGCGACGCTGGCCGCCATGAGCGCCGAGGAGCGCGCGCGCAAGCGCGCCGAAGACGACCAGGCGTTCCGGCAGCACTGGCGCGTCGAGAACGGCGAGCTCGTCAACGACGGCAACGGGCCCTACGCGACGACCGAGCGCGACTACGGGGACATCGAGCTGCGCCTCGAGTACAAGACCGTGCCCAGGGCCGACAGCGGCATCTATCTGCGGGGGACCCCGCAGGTGCAGATCTGGGACACGACGAAGGAGGGCGGCAAGTGGCAGCACGGAGCCGACAAGGGCTCCGGCGGACTCTGGAACAACTCGCCCGGCGCGCCCGGCAAGGATCCGCTCGTGAAGGCAGACAAGCCGTTCGGCCAGTGGAACTCGCTCCGCATCGTCCAGATCGGCGAGCGCACGTGGGTGTGGCTGAACGATCAGCTCACCGTCGACGGCGCGCGGATGGAGAACTTCTGGGATCGGAGGAAGCCGCTGCCGCGCACCGGACCGATCCAGCTCCAGACGCACGGCGGTGAGATCCGCTGGCGCAACCTCCGCATCCGCGAGATCGGCGCGGACGAGGCGGCCAGGTGGCTCGCGGTCCGCGACGGCGAATTCACGTCGATCTTCAACGGGCGCGACTGGACCGGCTGGACCGGCCCCGTCCAGAACTACCAGATCGTGGACGGCGCCATCGTCTGCAAGCCCGACGCCGGCGGCACGATCTACACCGAGAAGATCTACCGCGACTTCGTCGTCCGCCTGGAGTTCAAGCTCCCCGAGGCCGGCAACAACGGGCTGGCCATCCGGTATCCGGGCCAGGGGGACACCGCTTACGTGGGAATGACCGAGCTGCAGGTGCTCGACAACGAGCATCCGAAGTACGCGACGCTCGACCCGCGCCAGTACCACGGGTCCGCGTACGGCATGGCCGCCGCGCACCGCGGCTATCTCCGGCCGGTCGGCGAGTGGAACTACCAGGAGGTCACGGTCAAGGGCTCGACGATCGTCGTCGAGCTGAACGGCACGCGCATCCTGGACGCGGACCTCTCGACCATCACGGAGTTCGCCGGCGACCATCCGCATCCCGGCAAGGACCGCACCGAAGGGCACTTCGGATTCGCGGGACACCGCGACCCGGTCGCATTCCGCAACATCCGGATCAAGGAACTGAAGTAGAGGCCACAGAGGCTAACGATAGAAGGTCACAGAGCCCACGGAGGCCACAGAGCACACGGAGGCCACAGAGAGCACAGGAGCACACCGAGAACACTGAAATTTGAACGTTCCCGGTACGCTCTCTGTGCTCTGTGGGCCTCCTGTCTCTGTGGGGCTCGTTAGCCGTCAGTCCTCAAATCCCTGGCTCGGACGGTCCGCCTCTCCCTCGAACCGCGGCCGTCCGGGATCCGACGCCAGGCGCCATGCGACGGCCAGCACCGTCCGGGCAACCTTCTGCAGCTTCTCGTAATCGATCAGGTCCGCTTCGTCCGACGGCCGGTGATAGTCGTCGTGCAGGCCGCTGAAGAAGAACGCGACGGGGATGCCCTTCCGGGCGTAGTGGTAGTGATCGCTGCGCTCGTACATGCGTTCCGGATCGCCGGGTTCGTCGTAGCGGTGATTCAGCGTGAGGCCGAGGTAGGAAGCGTTCACGGAGTCGATCGTCGCGCCGAGGTCGCGGCTCACGCGTTTCGGGCCGACGACGTAGAGCTCGTCGGGACCGGTGAGGGTCGGGCGGTCGCCGGGCTTCCGCGATCGTCCGATCATGTCGAGATTCAGGTACGCGACGATGCGCTCGAGGGGCACCGGCGGCTTCTCGACGAAGTAGCGCGCGCCCCAGCCACCAGCCTCCTCGCCGGTGTGCCAGACGAACAGCAGCGACCGTTTCGGGGGCGGCCCGCCTGCGGCGGCCCGGGCGATCTCGAGCAGCGCGGCGACACCCGAGCCGTTGTCGTCCGCCCCGTTGTTGATCAGGTCCCCCGTCGCGCCGGATCGGACGCCGATGTGATCGAGATGGGCGCCGAGCGCGACGAACTCGCGCCGCAGGGCGGGGTCGCTGCCCTCGACCGCCCCGACGACGTTGTACGTGTCTTCACGCTCGATCGAGGCCGCGACGTCGACAGCGACGGCGTCCGCGTGCTCGAGCGCGAAGGAGGCACCCGGCTCGCGGGCGTCCAGCCGCCGCCGCAGCGACGGGCCGCTCTCGCGTTCGCCGCGCATCAGCAGGTCGAGCGCGCGGTCTCCGAGCGTGACATCCGGGATCGGCGGATTCGCCTCCAGGCTGTCGACCTCCAGCCGGTCGGCGGGCGGCGTCGACTCGGCGGCACGGTGCCACCGCTCGACCTCGCCCGCGGCGCCGACGCGCAGCACACCGGCCGCTCCGAGCAGGCGCGCGTTGGCCTCGGGCCCGAACCAGCCGGCGCTCTCGCCGAGCGCGGCCAGCTGATCGAACGTCACGCCGGGTGGCGTGACCGGCAGCACGAGCAGCACCGCGCCGCGGACATCGAGCCCCGCGTACGGATCGATGTCTCGAGATGGGATCCGCCACCCGTGACCGACGTAGACGACGCGCCCGCGCGCGGTGCCGGGAGCCGAGGCGATGACATCCGTGCCGTGCCGGAACGTCCGCCCCGCCATGCGCACCGCGGCGCGCGAGCCGTCGATCCGGGTCCGGCGGATCGTCACACGCTGCAGGTACCCTTCGGTGTCGCCGAGCGGCACGAGCCCCGCGTCGCGCAGCACCGCGGCGACGTACCGCGCCGCTTCGCGGAAGCCGGGGGACAAGGCGTCACGCCCCTGCAGCTCGTCCGAGGCAATCACCCGCAGCTGCTGCTCGAGACCGTCGCGCGTGACGGTCTCGACCGGCCCAAGAGCCGCGCCGGGTACCGACACCGACCGGGCGGCCAGCCCGCCCGCCGCGCACACGACGGCCGTCAGGGCAGCCGTGGCCAGCAGTCGGCGGGTCATGCGGCCATGATGGCACAGCCGGGAATCGGCCCGGACTGAGGCGGCTGCGTGTCCTCCCGGGCGCCCCGGCGCGGCTTTGCACTTCCGGCGGAGTTTGTGGAACACTGACCGCAGCAGACGGGACCCGCCTCGACTCACGCCCGCAAGCCGCTC
>DASVDJ010000112.1:0-6524 GCA_036381155.1 Vicinamibacterales bacterium | reverse complement strand
CTGGCGCGTCCTCTGGACCGGCTTCCACAAGCTGCGCGAGCGCGTCGAAGGCTATCGCCTGGCGCGCGCGGACCTCACGCGTGTGCGGTGAGAAGCCCCACCTGCCCGGATGCGCCAACGATGTGATCAATGATCAGGCCTGAGGCCCAAAGCCCAGAGCCGAAAGCCCAAAGCCCAAGCCGAAGGCCGAAGGCCTGAACTTCTCAGTGGCAACACCCGCCGTCCGACGGCGGGCGCTTGCGCACGCTGGCGAGCGGGACGAACGTCTGCGACCCCTTCCTCGCGCGGCGCGGCGTGACGAAGCGTGACACCAGGAACGCGACGGCGCCGACGACGATGAGCACGACCGCCAGCTCCTGCCAGCCCATCTGATCCCGTCCTTTCCGGCGTCAGGCGCCGAAGCCGAGCGCGCGCCCGACCTGGAAGACGAGCAGCGCGCTGACGTAGGCGAGCACCGTCTGGTAGCCGAACACGAAGGCCGGCCACTTCCACGACCCCGACTCGCGCCTGATGACCGCGAGCGTGCTCATGCACTGGCACGCGAGCACGAAGAACACCATCAGCGCGAGCCCCGAGAGCGGTGTGAACAGCGGCGCGCCGTCGGCACGGGTCGCGCGCCGGAGCGCCTCGCGCAGCGTCAGGCTCTCCTCGTTGGCCTCGCCGATGTCGAAGACGACGCCGAGCGTCGAGACGAAGACCTCGCGCGCGGAGAACGCGCCCAGGATGCCGACGCCGACGCGCCAGTCGAGCCCCAGCGGCTCCAGCGCCGGCTCGAGGAGCCGGCCCAGCCGGCCCGCCACGCTGTTCCGCACCTGCTCGCCGCGCTCCTGCGCGTCGAGCGCCGCAATCGCGGCCTGCCGCGCGGCCTCGTCGGGCACCGTGGCCTCGACTTCCGCGCGCGCGGCGTCGAAGCGCGCCGACGTCTCCGCGGACTTCGGATAGCTGAGCAGCGCCCACATGACAATCGTCAGCGCCAGGATGATCGTGCCGGCATCGACCAGGAACGACCGCACCTGCCGCCAGGTCGTCCGCAGCAGCACGCCGGGGACGGGCCAGCGGTACGGCGGCAGCTCGAGCACGAGCGTCGGGCGCGGGCCTCTCAGCACGGTCCGGCGCAGGACCGCGGCGGCGCCGAGCGCGGCGGCCACCGACAGCAGGTACATCGAGAGCAGCAGCAGCGCGCCGACGCCGATCCCGCCGGCGACGGTCGCGCCGGGACGGATCACGGTGGCGATGACCAGCACGTAGACCGGCAGCCGCGCGCTGCACGACATCAGCGGCAGCACCATCATCGTCAGGAGCCGGTCGGTGCGGTTCTCGAGGGTGCGCGTCGCCATCACGGCGGGGACCGCGCACGAGAAGCCCGAGAGCATCGGCACGAAGGATCGGCCGTGCAGGCCCACGCGGCCCATGATGCGGTCGATGACGAACGCGACGCGCGCCAGGTAGCCCGTGTCCTCCATCACGCCGATGAAGAGGAACAGCATCGCGATCTGCGGCACGAAGACGACGACGTTGCCGACGCCCGCGATGATGCCTTCGACGAGGAGGTCGCGGAGGGGACCCTCCGGCAGCGCGGCGCCGACCGTCTCCTGCGTGGCGGCGACCGCGTCCTCGATGGCGGCGATCGCCGGCTCCGACCAGGAGAACAGCCCCTGGAAGAGCGCCAGCATCACGACGACGAACGTCAGCGCGCCCCAGACCTTGTGCGTGAGCACGGCGTCGAGCCGATCGGTCCAGCGCAGCACCGGCTGCGGCGGCAGCTGGACCGTCCGCTCGACGATCTCGTCGACACGCGCGTAGCGCGCGCTGATGATCTCGCGGTCGAGATTGCGGCCGGCCGCCTGGGCGGCGCGGCGGATGCGTGTCGCCTCCGCACGCACCGCCGTCGGGATCCCCACGAGCTCGTCCGGCGGCGCGTCGTCCACGGACAGGAGCACCCAGGTGGCCCAGGCGCGCGCGTCCTCGCCGAGCGCCGGGAGCTCGCGCGCGACGACCGCGGCGACGGCGTCGACGTCGCGCGCCGTCTCCGGTGGCAGCGGCGCCGCAAGGCGCGGCGGCCGCGGCGCGCGCAGCGCGTCGGCCAGCGCGCGGATGAGCACGTCGAGGCCCTCGCGCGAGCGGGCCGACACCGGCACCACCGGCACGCCGAGCCCCGCGGCCAGCGCCGCATCGTCGATGCGCAGGCCCTGCGCGCGCGCCTCGTCGATCATGTTCAGCGCGATGACGACGCGCCCGCCGGTCTCGAGGATTTCGGTGGCGAAGTAGAGGGTGCGCGCCAGCGCGGTGGCGTCGGCGACGACCAGCACGACGTCCGGGCGGGCGCCGCCGCGGCCGAGCAGCGCGTCGACGGCGACCTGCTCGTCCTGCGATCGCGCGCTCAGGGAATAGGCACCCGGCAGGTCGACGTACTCGACCTCGCCGACCGTCGGGAGGGTCGCGCGTGCGGTCGTGCGCGTCACGGTGACGCCGGGGTAGTTGCCGACGCGCACGTGCGCCCCGGTGAGCGCGTTGAAGAGCGTGGACTTGCCCGAGTTCGGATTGCCGGCGACGAGGATGACGGGTCGCGGCGCGGACGCTGGTGCGTTCGCCCCGACGGCTGTCCCCCTGCCGCCGGTGGCGGTGGTCACGCGCCTGTCTCGTCGATCTCGATGGCGAGCGCGTCAGCGCGGCGGATCGACAGCGCGTAGTTGCGGACGCGCAGCTCGATCGGGTCGCCGAGCGGCGCGACGCGGGTCAGGCGGACGCGCGTGCCCGGCACGAGGCCCAGCTCCATGAGCCGGCGCGCGATGGGGCGGGGGCCATGATGATTGCGGATGACGGCCGCGGCCCCCAGAGGAAGCGCGGCAAGCGAGCGCGGTACGTGGGCCATCTTCGAAACTGAGACTCGATCTCAAAAACGAGGATACTCCGACCAAAACGGTCGGTCAAGAACTGATGGGTGGGATCAGGTCGGATCGGGTCGGATCGGATCAGGTCGGATCAGGTCGGATCGGGTCCGCGCGGCCGCTCGGTGATTCCTGCTCGCGGCCGCGCGATCGGTCCTGTTTCCCGCTTCCCGCTGCCCCGGCTGTGCCCGTCATTCGCTCCGCAGCACCTCCAACACCGCCTCGCCGAACGCCTCCGCCTTGCGCTCGCCGATGCCGGTGACCTGCCGGAGCTCGTCGAGCGACCGCGGCTTCAGGCGCGCGAGCTCGTGCAGCGTGACGTCGTGGAAGATGACGTACGGCGGCACGCCGCGGGCGCGGGCGAGCTCCAGCCGGAGCAGGCGGAGCCGCTCGAACATCGCCTGATCGCCGCCGACGACGGCAACCTCGCCGCGGCGTGTCTTCCGGCGTCCGCTCTTCACGGGCCGGGGTTGCCGGTACAGCACGCACTCGCCCTGTCCCCGAAGCAGGGCCGCGCCGGCCGACGTGATCTGCAGGGTCGGGTAGGGGTCGCCCGTGCGCAGCAGCAGGCCGGCCTGCGTGAGCTGGTCGATGTAGCCGCGCAGCTCGGCGCCGGGGACGCCCTGGAGCAGGCCGAAGACGCTCAGCGTATCGTGGCCGCGCGCGACGATCGCGTCGGTCCGTTCACCCCGCAGCACCGCCGCGATGTGGCCGGCGCCCCAGCGCTGGCCGGTCCGCGCGATTGCCGACAGGATCTTCCGCGCCACGGTCACCGCGTCGTCCACGGGCTCGAGCTCGCCGAGGCACCAGTCGCACGCGCCGCACGTTCCGTCCTGCAGCCGCTGGCCGAAGTACTCGATGAGCGCGCGGTGACGGCAGCTGGTCGCGGCGGCATACCGCTCCATGTCGCGCAGCAGCGTCCGCGCGCTCTCCGTCCATTGCCCCGTGCTCTCGAGCAGGCTGCGCCAGCGCGCGAAGTCGGCCGGCGAGGTCAGCAGCACGCATTCGCTCGGCAGGCCGTCGCGCCCGGCCCGCCCCGATTCCTGCTGGTACTGCTCGAGCGACTGCGGCGCGCCGGCGTGCACCACGAAGCGCACGTCGGGGCGGTCGATGCCCATGCCGAACGCGACGGTCGCGACCATGACGTCGATCGTCTCGTTCAGGAACTCGTCCTGATGCCGGTGCCGGTCCTCGTCGGCGAGTCCCGCGTGGTACGGGCGCACGCGGATCCCTTCACCCAGGAGCCACGCCGCCAGCTCGTCCACCTCGCGCCGCGAGAGGCAGTAGATGATGCCGGCTTCGCCCGGATGGCGGCGCAGGATCGCGAGCAGCTGGCCGCGAAGCGACGTGCGCGGGACAACCCGGTACGTGAGGTTGGGGCGGTCGAAGCTGCCGACGAACACCGCCGGGTCCGCCAGCCGCAGCTGCTCGCAGATGTCGCGGCGGACGCGCGGTGTGGCGGTGGCGGTGAAGCCGTGCAGCGAGACGCCGGGGAACCGGTCGCGCAGCGCGGCCAGCTGGCGGTACTCGGGGCGGAAGTTGTGGCCCCACTGGCTGATGCAGTGCGCCTCGTCGATCGCGACGTACCGGATGCGGCGCGTGCCGACGAGCGCCGCGAAGCTGCCGGCGGCGTCGCCGACCGCGCGCTCGGGCGCGACGTACAGCAGCCGGCAGGCGCCGCTGCGCACGAGGTCGAGGGCCGCCTGCCGCTCCGCGGGCGACTGCCCGCTGTGCAGCGCCGCGGCCGGCACGCCGGCGGTGACGAGCCCGTCGACCTGGTCCTTCATCAGCGCGATGAGGGGAGAGATGACCAGGGCGAGCGGATCCCCCGGACCGTCGGGCACGAGCGCGGGGGCCTGGAAGCAGATCGACTTGCCGCCCCCGGTTGGCAGGACGAGCAGCGAGTCCCGGCCGGCGAGCACCGCTTCCATGGCCTCGCGCTGCAGCGGCCGGAAGCTGGCGAAGCCCCAGTACTTCTGGAGCACCGACGCGAGCGCGTCGACGCCTGCGGTCTCAGCGCCCATCGTCGTGTCCGGAATGCGTACGGGTGTCAGACACCCGTACGGCGTCGCAACCGCGGGCGATCACGCCACCCGCTCGGGACGCCACTGCAGGCCGAGCGCGAGGATGCGATTGAGCAGCTCCTCGTACGAGAGCCCGCCGTGCTCGGCCGACTCCGCGAAGTCCTCGCCGTAGGCGATCTGCGGGTTCGGGTTCGCCTCGAGCACGTAGACGCGTCCCTCGCGATCGAGCCGCAGGTCGATGCGCGCGTAGCCCGAGAGCTCGAGCGAGCGGTACACGCGCTTGGCCATCTTCGTGATGGAGGCCTCCAGGCCGTCGGGCAGGTTGGCGGCCCTGCCGGTCATGATGCCGTGCCGCTGCTGGTACTTCGTGCTCCACTTCACGCGCTCGGTGGCGATCGGCCAGTTGTCGCCTTCGATCATCTTCTGGAAGTGCATCTCCCAGACAGGGAAGACGCGCAGCCGGTCGTTGCCGATGATGCCGACGTACAGCTCGCGCCCGTCGATGTACCGTTCGGCGATCGCGTCCGTCCCGAGCGACTCGTGGATGAACGCCACGCGCTTCCGCAGCCGCTCCTCGTCGGTGACGACGGATGCCTGAGAGATGCCAACCGACGCCTCGTAGGTCAGCGACTTCACGATCAGCGGAAATCCGAGCCGGGCGGGCACGCGGACGGCCCGATTGCGCCGGAAGACGGCAAATTCCGGGACGGGGATCCGGTGGTAGGCGAGCAGTTTCTTCGACAGCGCCTTGTCGCGCGCCAGCAGCAGTCCTCGCGGGTTGCAGCCCGTGTAGGGCACCTTGAGCAGCTCGAGATAGCTCACCACGTTCATGTCGTACGTGGTCACATCGTCGAACGACTCGAGGAGGTTGAAGACGATGGTCGGCTTCCACTCGTAGATGGCGGTGCGGATGACGCCGAGATCGTCCTGGATGCCGAGCGGACACACCTCGTGACCGAGCTCCCGCAGCGTCTCGATCACATCGAACTCCATCTTCCACGGCGCGTGCACCGTGTCGATGCCGGTCGTGTCATCGGGTGGCACCAGGTGCTTGTGGACCAGCGTGAGAATGCGCTGTGGTTTCACCGGCCGCCGCTCAGAGAGCCACCCTGTGGCCGCCGCTATGGAGGTAATTCATCGTCTGTACCGTGAGCAGGACCGTGAACTGCTGCCGCGCCTCGTCTTCAGGCACTTTGAGCCGCAGCTTCAGCTGCCTGCATCGCTCGATCATGTCCTCGAGCAGCTGGTCGATCGTGTACTGGTAGATGCCCGTCCAGCTCGAGACCACCTGCCGCACCTGTTTGCGATAGCGCGCGATGAACTGCGACGCCGCCATGTTCTCCGCGTACTGCGGCTCGTCGGAGAAGAGGCGCCGCAGGTCGCGATCGTAGAACGCCGGGTAATCCACGCCGTAGTGACGGCGCTTGCGCCGGTAGTGCTGCCGCAGCGTCTGCCGGATGCGCGGCAGCGCGTCGAGCGTGTGCGTCGAGGTCACGACCGGCGGACGGCCGGCCAGCGAGCGCATCAGCCGGTCCATGTATTCCAGCTTCTTGAGCGCCGGCCAGTCCTGATAGCGCCGGGCCCAGTCCGACTGCGGCGTGAGCCAGACCGC
>DASVDJ010000111.1:0-33688 GCA_036381155.1 Vicinamibacterales bacterium | reverse complement strand
AACCCGCTGACGGCCCGCGTCTTCGTCAACCGGCTGTGGCAACTCTGCTTCGGCCGGGGTCTCGTCGCGACGCCGAACGACTTCGGCTACGGCGGGGTGCCGCCGACGCACCCGGAACTGCTCGACTGGCTCGCCGCCGAGTTCGTCGGGCGGGGCTGGAGCGTCAAGCGGCTGCACCGGCTGATCGTGACGAGCGTCGCCTATCGGCAGTCCGCCGGCGGGAGTTCGGCCGCGTCGGACGACGCCCTGTACGCCGGCCGGCCGCTGCGGCGGCTGACCGCGGAACAGCTCCGCGATTCGCTGCTGGACGTCTCCGGGCTGCTGACGTCGAAGGCGGGCGGGCCGCCCGTCTGGCCGGAACTGCCGACCGACATCCTCCAGGCGAACCCGGCGTTCCTCGACGACAACGAGACGCGGACCAAGGGCTGGTACCCGTCGCCGGTCGAAGAGCGGCACGCCCGCAGCGTCTTCGTGATCCAGAAGCGGACCGTGCGGGTGCCGTTCCTGGAGACGTTCGACCTGCCGGAGAACGCGACCTCCTGCGGCCGGCGGGACGTGTCGACGGTCGCCCCGCAGGCGCTCTCGCTGCTGAACAGCCCGCTCGCCGCCGACGCCGCCCGGGCGTTCGCCGCCCGGGTCACCCGAGAGGCCGGCGACGCGCCGGACGGCCAGGTCCGCCGGGCGTTCGCGCTCGCCCTCCAGCGGCCCCCCGCCCCCGAGGAGCACGCGGCCTGCGCCGGCCACCTCCGCCGGCACGGCCTCGCGGACCTCTGCCGGGTGCTGTTGAACCTCAACGAGTTCCAGTACGTCGATTGACGTATTCTTCGCGGAACTCCCCTCTCCTTGGGAGGAGTGCGGAAGAGACCCACTTCGCTCCTTCGACCCTCGGGAATCCCGCTTGCGATTTCGCGGGCTCGTCCGCGCCGCGAAATCGCAAGCGGGGGACGGGGTCGAGGCCGGCCGCGACGGGCGTCGAGGGGATCCCCTCACCCCTGACCCCTCCCCAGGGGGAGGGGGACCGAAAAGACAGAAGCCCGGCGCCCCGAAGGACGCCGGGCTTCTTCGCTCGCCTCCGGCCTCTCGCCTCTCGACTCCCGTCACGCCTCGATCTCGTAGCCCTTCCGCTGCTCGCGGCCTTGCATCGCGCGGGCCTGGTCGTCGCCGACGATCTGTTCGGCGGCCGGGTCCCAGCGGACCTCGCGGCCGAGCCGCATCGCGATGTTCGCGAGGTGGCAGGTCGTGAGGCTGCGGTGGTGGCTGAAGACGTCGGAGATCGGCTGCTGCCGGCTGACGACGCAGTCCATGAAGTTGTGCATGTGGACGTCGGTGTCGTTCATGCCGTTCCCCTCGGGGTGCAGCGTCTGGCCCCGGTAGACCTCGGCCATGACCCCCTCGGGCAGCGGGTTCGACTCCAGGTCCTCGACCGGCTTGCCCTTGAGCGAGCCGCGGCTGACGAAGATCCGGCCCTGGGTCCCCTCGATCAGCAGGCCGTTGTCCCCTTCGCTGGCGATCACGACGAGGACGTCGTTCGGGAACAGGGCGTGGACCTCGAACTTCGTGGCGACGTTGTAGCGGTCCTTCTGGATCGGGTTGCCGTCGCTGTCGAGGTCGACCGGGTGCTCGACCATGACCGGCTTGACGAGCGTCGGCCCCTGCCCCTCGCCGGTCTGGCCGATCAGCCACTGGGCGATGTCGACGTGGTGGGCGCCCCAGTCGGTCATCTTCCCGCCGCTGTACTCGTACCACCAGCGGAACTCGTAATGACAGTTGCTCTTGCCCCATTTGCTGTCGTCCGCCTTGTGGCGGTACTCGGCGAGCGGGGCCTGGCCGAGCCACTTCTCCCAGTCGAGCGTCGCCGGCGGGTCGACGGCCGGGATCGGGCCGCTCGGGCCGACGCCGTTGATGACGCAGGTGATCTTCTTCACGTCCCCGAGCCGGCCGGCCCGGGCGATCGCGATCGCCTTGAGGAACCGCTGCCCCATGCCGGACCGCTGCTGGGTGCCGACCTGGAAGACCCGCCCGGTCTCCTTGGCGACCTTGCAGATCAGCTTGCCCTCCTCGATCGTGAGCGTGAGCGGCTTCTCGCAGTAGACGTCCTTGCCGGCCTTCATCGCCTCGATCGCGATCTTCGTGTGCCAGTGGTCCGGCGTGACGATCGTGACGAGGTCGACGTCCTTGTTGTCGAGGATCGCCCGGTAGTCGGCGTGCAGGGAGACCTCGCGGTCGCCCGGCTGCCGCTCCTTGGTGATCTTGTGGGCCTCCTCGAGGTGCGCCCGGTCGACGTCGCACAGGGCGACGCAGTCGGCGAACTTCATCGCGGCCGGGCCGACCGCCTTCCACCGGTCCCCGGTCCCGATGCAGCCGACCAGCGGCCGCTCGTTCGGGCTTTGGAAGGCGAAGGCCGGCTTCGTCGTGAACCAGTAGGGCAGCGCCGCGGTCGCGGCGAGCGCGGTGCTCGTCTTCAGGAAGTCGCGGCGGGTGCCGCCCGTGCGGCCGGAGCCGGTGCGGTTCGTCTTCGTCACGGAAGAGTCCTCTCCCAAGGGTGAACAGGCCTGCCCGGCGGCCGGCCTCGGATCGACGATCGCCGATTGTAGGCGGCCGGGCGACGCGGACGGAAGGAAGCCGGGGGCGGGAGGCGGGGACGAAAGTCGCCCGCCTCTGCGAGGCGGGGACCCGACACCGAGGGCCGGGCGACTCTCGGGGCCACGGACGACGTCCTTGGCCTTGCCGCCCCCGCCGTCACCCCTCCCGCAGGGCCGCCCGGAGGTCGGAGAGCTCCTGCTCGACGGCCGCCGGGGCGCCGACGGTCTGGGCGACCTCGTCCCGCAGGAGCTCCTTGTACCGCTTCCGCAGCCGGTGGACGGCGACCTTGACCGCCCCCTCGGTCATGCCGAGCGTCGCGGCGACTTCGGCGTAGGGGCTGGCGGCGTCGGCGGCGGTCATCAGCGGCTTGAGGGCCGCGAACTTCGCCGCCCGGGCCGGGTCGTCGCCGTGCTCCTCCTCCAGCCGGGCGAGCGCCCGGTCGAGGACCGTCAGCGCCCACCGCCGCTCGAACAGCCGGTCGGGCGTCTGCTCGTCGGCCGGTTCGAGCTTGTAGCGCGTCTCGCCGGCGTCGAAGTCGAGCGACAGCCGCACCCGGCCGCCGCCCCGCTTCTCCGCGCGGAGCTTGTCCCGCTCCTTGGCGAGGAACCGGCTCAGCGCGGTCAGCAGGAACGTGCGGAACCGGCCGCGGTCGCGGTCGGCGCTCCGCACCCAGCCCCGCTCCAGCAGCCGGGCGAAGAACGCCTGCGTGACGTCCTCGGCCTCCTCCCGCGAGCAGCCCCGCCGGCGGAGGAAGGCGTAGAGCGGGTACCAGTACGTCTCGCAGAGCGCCGCGAGCGCCGCCCGGGCCTGCGCGTCCTCCCGCCCCGCGGCGCAGACGAGACTCCACCGCGTCGTCGCGAAACGGCCGGACGGGGCGTGGTCGGCGGTCGGCGTGCCGGACATGGCCCGCCATTCTAACGGCGGGAAGCACGCGAGCGGGAGACGGATCGGTCATGGACGGGAGGTCGGCGCGAAGAAGAGGCGCAGGAGGCGCAAAACCGCTCTTCGCGATCCACGCCGCGCAGTGGCATGGCCTCCCGTCCGCAGCGATCACGGCCAACACCTCTCTCTTGCGTCTCTTCGCGGCGATTCCTCCATCGGACGGCTCTCGTGCGTCATATCCGAGGAGAGACACCGGCCGTCCCGACGCTTGAACCCCCGCCGCGCCGGCCCGTACAAGGGACGCAGCCCTTCGGAGGACGTCATGCCCGCGACCGCTTACGTCGAGCGCCTCGTCGACCTGCTCGACCCCGACGCGAACCTGATCCTGAACATGACCGTCGAGGAGGCGGCCGGGCGGGTCGGCTCCGGCGACCCGGCGGCGGTCCGCGAGATCGCCGGGCACTTCGCCCTCGTCCACAAGCAGGGGACGGTCGTCCGCATGGCCCGCTCGATCGGCCGGCCGATGCGGTACTTCCTCGCCAAACGGGCCGAGGGCCCCTGCCTCGTCGTCGCCGAGCGGATCGACGAGATCCGCGACTTCCTCAAAAGCGAAGGGCTCGACGGCCAGTTCCATCCCTCCTACACGCGGATGGTCCCGGCCCACCACGTCGTCGAGCTGCAACTGATCGGCTGCCCCGACCCGAACCCGACGAACACCCGGTTCTTCTCCCCCGAGCGGAACCGGCTCTCGACCGACCTCGACGAGATCGGCGCCGCCTATATCGGCGCGCTCGCGGCCGAGATCGACCGCTGGCTCGATTCGATCGGCCCGGCCGAGCCGATCGGCGTCGAGTTCTCCGGCGGGATCGACAGCGGGTCGGTCTTCCTCGTCCTCTATAGCCGGCTGCTCGCCCGGGGCGAGTCGCCGGCCCGGCTCAAGGCGTTCACCCTCTCGGTCGACGGCGGCGGGGAGGACCTGCGGCAGTCGCGGGAGTTCCTCGACCGGCTCGGCCTCGGCCTGTTCCTCGAGCCGATCGAGGTCGCCCGCGACGCCCTCGACTACCGCGAGGCGGTCCGCGTCACCGAGGACTACAAGCCGCTCGACGTGCAGGCGGCGACGGTCGGACTCGCCCTCTGCCGGGGCATCCGCGAGCGCTACCCGGACTGGAAGTACCTGATCGACGGCGACGGCGGCGACGAGAACCTCAAGGACTACCCGATCGAGGAGAACCCCGAGCTGACCATCCGCAGCGTCGTCGACAACCTGATGCTGTATCACGAGGGGTGGGGCGTCGGGCGGATCAAGCACTCGCTGACGTACACCGGCGGGCTGAGCCGCGGCTACGTGCGCGGCTACGCGCCGGCGCGGAAGTACGGCTTCGTCGACTTCAGCCCGTTCACGCGTCCCTCGGTGATCGAGGTGGCCGAAGGGATTCCGTTCGCGGCGCTGACGAACTACGACGTGCCGACGCTCTATTCGCTCAAGGGCGAGGTGGTCTCGCGGGGCGTGCGCGCGCTCACCGGGCACGCGATGCCGATTTTTCCGAAGCGGCGCTTCCAGCACGGCGTCGCGCCCGAGCCGGTGCTGCGCGACCGCATCGGCGCGGCCGAGCGCGAGTACCGCCGGCGGTTCCTCGCGATGTACGCCTGATGCCGTCTGCCGCCCGCGACGCGTTCGTGCTCCGGACGCGGCCGCCGCGGCCCGCGCACGACCCGTGGCGGCCGCACGGCACGGTCGTCGACGAGGAGCCGGACGCGCAGAGACGTCCCGTCGACGCGGTCACGGTCTTCCTGACCGGCCGCGAGTGTCCCTGGCGCTGCGTGATGTGCGACCTGTGGCGCTACACGGTGCCGCACGACACGCCGCGCGGCGCGATTCCCGCCCAGATCGATCTCGCCCTCGCCTCGCTGCCGCCCGCCACGCCCGGGCGCGCCCGGCACCTGAAGCTTTACAACGCCGGCAGCTTCTTCGACCCGCACGCCGTGCCCGACGCGGACTACCCGGCCATCGTCGATCGGCTCGACGGCTTCGCCCGGCTCGTCGTCGAATCGCACCCGGCGCTCATCGGCCGGCGCGTCGACCGCCTCCTCGCGCTGCTCGACGCGCGCGCGACCGCGGGCGCGCCGCTCGTCGGTCTCGAGGTCGCGATGGGGCTGGAGACGACGCACGCGGGGGCGCTGGAGCAGTTGAACAAGCGGATGACCGTGCGGCAGTACGTCGACGCGGCGGCGCGGCTGGCGGCACGCGGTGTCGGGCTGCGCGCGTTCGTGCTGATCGCGCCGCCGTTCGTGCCGCTGGGCGAGCGCGCCTTCTGGCTCGCGCACGCGGTGGACACGGCGTTCGACGTCGGCGCGTCGATCGTCTCGATCATCCCGGTGCGCGCCGGCAACGGCGCGATGGACCAGCTCGCGCGGCAGGGGACGTGGCGCCCGCCGGATCTCGACGAGGTCGAGGACGCCTTCGACGCGATCGTCGCGCGCGGGCGCGGGCGCGTGCTGCTCGATCCGTGGGATCTCGACCGGCTGCTGACGTGCGCGGCCTGCGCGCCGGCGCGTCGGCAGCGCGTGGCCGCGATGAACATGACCGGGCAGGTGCTGGATCGCGTGCGGTGCGACGTCTGCGCCAGGAGGGCCTCGTGACGGCCGGCCAGCGGGTCGACGTCGCAATCATCGGCTCCGGGTTCTCCGGGACGCTGCTCGCGCTGGCGCTGCGGCGGCGCGGCCGCTCGGTCGCGCTCGTCGAGGCGGGCCGTCACCCGCGCTTCGCCATCGGCGAGAGCTCGACGCCGCTGGCGAACCTGCTGTTCGAGGAGATCGCGAGCGAATACGACCTGCCACGACTCGCGCCGCTTGCGAAGTGGAGTACGTGGCGCCGCGCATATCCGGAGCTGCCGGTCGGGCTCAAGCGCGGGTTCAGCTTCTTCCATCACCGGCACGGCGAGCCGTTCGCCGACGGCCCGGACCACGCGCGCCAGCTGCTCGTCGCGGCGAGCCCGCACGACGGCATCGCGGACACGCATTGGTACCGCGCCGACTTCGACGCGTTCCTCGCGCGCGAGGCGGTGGAGGCCGGCGCGGACCTGTTCGAGGAGACGCGCGTCGTGGGGCTCGATCTCCCGGCGCACGGCGACGCGACGCTCGATCTCGAGCGCGCCGGTGCACGCCGCTCCCTGCGCGCCGGCTTCGTCGTCGACGCCAGCGGCCCGCGCGGCGCGCTGAGCCGGCTCCTGCAACTTCCCGAGCGGCCGCTGCGATGGCTCCCGCCCACGCAGGCGCTGTTCACGCACTTCGAAGGGGTTGCGCGCTGGGACTCCCTGGCCCCTGGCCCCCGGTCCCTGGCTCCTGATCCCTGGCCCCTGGCCTCTGAACCACCCTTCCCGATAGACGATGCGGCGCTGCATCACGTGTTCGAGGGGGGCTGGATCTGGGTGCTGCGGTTCAACAACGGCATCACCAGCGCCGGCGCGGCGCTGACGGATCCGCTCGCCGCCGAGATCGGCGCGGCGGACGGCGCGCCGGCGTGGGAACGGCTGCTCGAGCGGCTGCCGTCCGTGCGTGCGCAGTTCGAGAGCGCCTGCGCCGTTCTGCCGTTCGTCTACTCGCCGCGGCTCGCGTACCGCAGCGCCGTGGTCTGCGGCCCGCGCTGGGCGCTGATGCCGTCGGCGGCGGGCGTCGTCGACCCGCTGCTGTCCACCGGGTTCCCGCTGACCCTGCTCGGCGTCCAGCGCCTTGCGTCGCTGCTGACGACGACGCAGGACGATGGGACGCGGGAGCGGGAACTGCAGGACTACGCGGCGCGCACCCTGCGCGAGCTCGACGCGACCGAGCGGCTGGTCGGCGCGCTCTACGGCGCGATGCACCGGTTCGCGCGCTTCAAGCGGCTCGCGCTCCTGTACTTCGCGGCGGCCGTCTACAGCGAGACCGCGCGGCGGCTGGGACGTCCCGCGATGGCGCCGGGCTTCCTGTTGTGCGACCATCCCGGCTTCGCCTCCGCGATGACGGCCATCTGCGAGGCCGCCGGGCGCCTCGGTCCTGACGATGGCGCCGGGGAGGCGGAGCTGGCGGCGACGATCGACGCCGCCATCGCGCCGTTCGATCTCGCCGGCCTCGGCGACCGGTCGCGGCGCGACTGGTATCCCGTGCTCGCCGACGACCTCGTCGCGGCACGCCACAAGATCAACGCGAGCGCCGCCGAGATCGCGGCGCTGCTCGAGCGATGCGGATTCGAATGCCGGGTGTGATCAGTCGACGCGAAGCGGCGGGACGCGGAAGCGGGATGCGGGCCCCCTGGCGGGCGGCGGTCGTCGCCGTCGCGATCGCGGCCATGCCGGCCTGCGGCCGGGACCGCGCGCCTTCGGTGCCGTTCGAGACATACCGCCAGGCGGTGACGTCGTTCTACACCGGGCTGGCGGCCATGCAGACCAGCCAGGACGCGCTCGCGCGCGGGCAGTTCGAGCAGGTCACGCAGCTCGTCCCGCAGGAGCCGGCCGGCTGGGCGAACCTCGGGCTGCTGCTGCTGCGCCAGCAGGAGGTAGACGGCGCGATGCCGCACCTGACGCGCGCCGCGGAGCTGGCGCCCGACAGCGCCGCGATCCAGCGGCTGCTCGGTCTGGCCGAAGCGCGCCGCGGCGATCTGGAGGCCTCGATCCGGCACTGGCGCCGCGCGCTGGAGATCGATCCCGGCGACGCGCGCGCGGCGTACGCGCTGGCGCGCGAGATCGAGCGGCAGGGCTCGCCCGAGAGCGACGCCGAGGCGCAGCGCGTGCTCGAGACGCTGCTCGAGCGCACCGACAACCTGGTCGCGCGCATCGACGCCACGCGCCTGGCCGCGAAACGCGGCGACGCCGACGGGCTCGCGCGCGGGCTCGCCGCGCTGGAGCCGCTCGCGCGCGGCTGGCCGGAAGAGGCGCAGGCGCGCTTCAAGGCGGTGCAGGAGGCGGCCGCCACCCCGCGCGCCGCGGCGCCCGCGATGGCGTTCCTCAAGAACGTGCTGCTGCGCGCGCCCGAGTACCGCCGCGCGCTCGCGGCCGTCAGCACGCCGCGCGAGGAGGTCGGCGAGCCGCTGGAGCGGTTCCTCGTGCTCGACAACCCCGACCCGCAGCCATCGGAGCCCGACACGGGGCTGACGATGACGCTGCAGGCGGCCGGCGACGAGGCGCTCGGCGAAGGCGGTCCCGACACCGACGCGCACGCGGTGCACGCCGACTTCAACTACGACTACCGCGTCGACGTCGCGATTGCCGGCCCCGAGGGGCTGCGGCTGCTGCGGCGCGGCGAGTCCGGCGCGCTCGCCGACGTGACCGCCGAGGCGAAGCTGCCCGCGGCGCTGCGCACGGCGCGCTTTGCCTGCGGGTGGGCCGCCGACATCGACACGGAAGGGGATCTCGATCTGGTGGCCGCCGTCGAGAACGGCCCGCTCTACGTGCTGCGCAACAACAACGACGGCACGTTCACGCCGCAGCAGCCGTTTGCGGGCGTGGCCAACGCGCGCGGCTTCGCGTGGGCCGACCTCGACGGCGAGGGGGTGCCCGACGCCGCGGTGCTCGACGCCGACGGGCGCGTGCGGCTGTTCGTGAACCTGCGCGGCGGCGCGCTGCGCGAGGAGCCGGTGCCCGCGGTGCGCGATGCCGTCGCGATCGCGGCGGCCGAGGCGAGCGGCGACACGATCCTGGATCTGCTGGTGCTCTCGCGCGACGGCGCGATCACGCGCGTCTCCAGGCGCGACGGGGGCTGGGAGGCGCAGGAGATCGCGCGCGGCACGCTGCCGGGCGGCGGCGCGCCCGGCATGGCGCGGCTGCTCGTCGCGGATCTCGACAACAACGCCGCGCCGGATTTCATCCTCACCGGCGCCGGCGGGACCAGCGTGCTGCTCGGCAGCCCCGCCGGGTTCGTGCCGACGACGCAGCCGCTGCCCGCGTTCCGCGCAACGCGGGTGCTGCCTGCCGGCGAGGACGGGCGCGTGCGGCTCGCGGGATTCACCGCGACCGGCCCGGTGATCGCGACGCCGGCGCTGACGAAGCAGTACCACTGGCAGATCGTGCGCCCGCGGTCCGCCGACGTGCTCGGCGACCAGCGCATCAACTCCTTCGGCGTCGGCGGCGAGGTGGAGGTGCGCAGCGGCCTGCACGTGCAGCGCGTGCCGATCGAGTCGGCCGTCGTGCACGTCGGCCTCGGCGAGGCGCCGCAGGCCGAAGTGGTCCGCATCTTCTGGCCGAACGGCACCATCCAGTCGGAGTTCGAGCTGCGCGCCGACACGGCCGTCACCGCGTCTCAGCGGCTGAAGGGATCGTGCCCGTGGCTGTTCGCGTGGAACGGCCGCGAGATGGCGTGGGTGACCGACGTGCTGTGGCGCTCGCCGCTCGGCCTGCGCATCAACGCGCAGGACACCGCCGACGTCCAGATGACCGAGGACCGGGTCGTCTTTCCGGCGGGCAGCCTCGCGCCGCGCGACGGGGCCTACGACCTGCGCGTCACCGCGGAGCTGTGGGAGACGCACTTCTTCGACATGGTGGGCCTCGGCTACGTCGACCATCCCGAAGGCACGGAGGTCTTCGCCGACGAGCGCTTCGCCGTGCCGCCTCCCTCGCTCGATCTCGTCGCCACCGATCCGGTCCGGCCGTTCGCGGCCGCGCGCGACGACCGCGGGCAGGACGTCGCGGCGATCGTCGCCGCGCGCGACGACCGCCACCTCGACGTCGCGGGACGCGGGCGCTACCAGGGCATCACGCGGCCGCACTACGTGGAGCTCGAGCTGCCGGAGGAGGCGCCGCGGTCCGGACCGCTGTGGCTGATTGCGCAGGGCTGGGTCCACCCGACCGACAGCTCGATCAACGTCGCGATCGCGCAGGGGCGCCATCCGGCGCCCGAAGGACTGTCGCTGCACGTCGCCGACCGGACCGGACGCTTCCGGCCCGTCCGCACGGGGCTCGGGTTTCCGGCGGGCAAGGACAAGACGATCCGGATCGACCTGTCAGGGGTCTTCCCGGCCGAGGGGCCGCGCCGGCTGCGCCTGGCCACGAACCTCGAGATCTTCTGGGACCGCCTCGGCTGGGCGGCGGGCCGGCCGGACGTCAGCCCGCGGATCACCCGGCTCCCGCTGCTCTCCGCCGATCTGCGGTACCGTGGGTACTCGGAAACCTGGCAGCGCGACGCGAGCAGCCCGGAACGGGCACGCTACGTCCTGGCCGGCACCGCGCCGCGGTGGCGGGACCTGGAGGGGTATCACACGCGGTTCGGCGACGTCCTCGAGCTCGTGCGCGGCGTCGACGACCGGTACGCCATCCTGAACGCCGGCGACGAGCTGGCGCTGCGCTTCGGCACGCCGCCCCCGCCCGCGCCGGGCATGACGCGGACCTTCGTCTGGATCGCGGACGGCTGGGAGAAGGACGGCGACTACAACACGACGTTCTCGCGGACGGTTCTGCCGCTGCCGTCGCATGCCGACCCGGCGTACGCGACGCCGCCGTCGCGGCTCGAGGACGACCCGGTGTACCGGCGCCACCGCGGGGACTTCGAGACGTACCATACGCGGTACGTGACGCCGGCGCCCGTGCGCGACGCGCTCGCACCCGCCGCGCGCCCATCCTCCGATCGATGACCGAGCCATGAGACGCTACGCCCGACCCCTGCTCGCCCTCGTCTTCCTCGCGCTGCTCGCGACCCCCGCGCTCATGCGCCGCTTCGGCGGCCGCGCCCACGTCGTCGAGGCGGGCGTCGACCCGCTGCAGCGCTACGGATTCCGCCTCACCGAGTCGTCGCAGGAGGCCGGCGTCGCGTTCGTCCACCAGGGGCCGACGCTGGATCCGAAGCTCGCGCACATCATGCCGCAGGTGGCGTCGATGGGCGCCGCGGTGTCGGTTGCCGACGTCGACGGCGATGGCTGGGACGACTTCTACGCCACCAACAGCGGGGAAGGGTCGCACAACCGCCTGTATCGCAACCGCGGCGACGGCACGTTCGAGGACATCGCCCCGCAGGTCGGACTCGCCGACGTCAACGGTCCCGACGTCGGCGTGTCGATGGGATCGGTCTGGGGGGACTACGACAACGACGGCGACGAGGACGTCGTGCTCTACCGCTGGGGGCGCGCCGACCTCTACCGCAACGACGGCAAGGCGTTCACGCGCGTCGACGCCGGCCTGCCCGCCTGGGCGAACATCAACACCGCCGTCTGGTTCGACTACGACCGCGACGGCCTGCTCGATCTGTTCCTCGGCGGCTACTACTCGGAGCGGCTGAACCTCTGGAAGCTCGCCGACACGCGCATGATGCCCGAGAGCTTCGAGTACGCGCGCAACGGCGGGCGCAAGTACCTCTATCGCAACCTGGGCGGCGGGCGCTTCGAGGAGGTCAGCGAGCGGCTCGGGCTCGTCTCGAACCGCTGGGCGCTGGCCGCCGTGGCCGCCGACCTGCGCGGGACCGGCTACCCGGATCTCTTCATCGCGAACGACTACGGCGTCTCGGAGCTCTTCCTGAACGAGGGAGGACGCCGCTTCGTCGAGGCGGGACGCGAGACCGGCGTCGGCTACGCGCCGAAGAGCGGGATGAACGCGTCGGTCGGCGACGTGCTGAACGACGGCCGCCTGGCGATCTACGTCTCGAACATCTCGGAGGAGGGCATTCTCCTCCAGGGGAACAACCTCTGGATGCCGACGGGGGGCACGCCGGAGCGTCCGAAGTACGAGAACCTCGCGACCGCGATGGGCGTGGACCTCGGCGGATGGAGCTTCGGCGCGCAGTTCGGCGATCTCAACAACGACGGCTTCCTCGACATCTACCTGACGAACGGCTACGTCTCCGCCTCGCGGAGCGAGAGCTACTGGTACGACTTCGCGAAGGTCGCCGGCGGCCACGAGGTCGTCATCGGCGACGCGCGGAACTGGCCGGCCATGGGAGATCGGAGCCTCGCGGGCTACCAGCCGAAGCGGGTCTGGATCAACGACGGCGCGGGCCGGTTCATCGACGTCGCGCAGATGGTCGGCGCCGAGGACCGCTACGACGGCCGCGCGGTCGCGCTCGCCGACTTCTCCAACCGCGGCGTGCTCGACGTCGTCGCCGCGAACCACCGCGGGCCGCTGCTGCTGTATCGCAACGAGGTCGCGCCCGGCCGGCACTGGATCGGGTTCCGGCTGGAAGGCGCGTGCCGCACGGACGCCCCGGCGCGCTGCACGAACCGCAGCGCGATCGGCGCGCAGGTGACGGTGTACTGGAACGGGCAGCGGCAGCGCCAGGAGGTCAGCGGCGGCTCAGGGTTCTGCGCGCAGAACCAGCGGCGGCTGCACTTCGGGCTCGGCGACGCCGCGGCAATCGAGAAGGTCGAGGTGCGGTGGCCGTCGGGGCAGGTGCAGACGCTCGACGGCCTCGAGGTCGACCGCCTCCACATCCTGAAGGAACCGGCATGACGACGACACACGCGGCAACGGCAGCGGGGACGGCATCACCGCCCCGGGCGTTCGGCATCGACCGGCGCTATCTGGCGCCGATTCTCGTGACCATCGTCCTCATCGGCGGGCAGATCACGTTCGGGTTCCTCGAGAGCTGGTCGCGGACCATGCTGGCGATCCTGACGTCGATCGCGGTCGAGGCGGTGCTCGGCCTGGTCTTCTACGGCCGGCTGCCGCACCTGGCGAGCGCCTACGTGTCGGGCATCTCGGTCGGCATGCTCGTGCGGTCGCCGGAGATGTGGCCCTATGCGCTGTGCGCGGCGCTGTCGATCACGTCGAAGTACCTGATCCGGGTCGACGGCCGCCATATCTGGAACCCGTCCAACCTCGGCATCGTCGCGATGCTGGTGCTGGCGTCCGACAAGGTCGCGGGGCTCAGCGTGCAGTGGGGCAACAACCTGCTGCCGATGGTGTTCGTGTGGTTCTTCGGCGTGACCATCATCAGCCGGCTGGGGTTCTTCCACATCACCGCGACCTACGTGGTCTCGTTCCTCGCCTTCGGCTGGCTCCGGTCGGTGCTGCACGGCAGCCCGCTGCTCGCCGAGATCGCGCCGCTCACGGGGCCGATGTACCAGCTGTTCATCTTCTTCATGATCACCGACCCGAAGACGACCGTGCGGCCGTTCTGGGCGCAGTGCCTCGTGGCGTTCCTGATCGCGGCGGCCGAGTCGGTGATGCGCTCGATGGAGTTCGTGTACGCGCCGTTCTACGCCCTGTTCCTGATCGGGCCGACGGCAAACCTCATCGAGATCCTGAACGACCGGCGGAAGAGGCGGGGATGAGGGCGGCGCTGGCCGCCGCCCAAGGCCCAAAGCCCAAGGCCTAAAGCCCAAAGCCCAGAGCCCAAAGCCCAGAGAGGCCCAAAGCCCAAGGCCCAGAGAGGCCTAAGGCCCAGCGGGGTGGTCTACTGCTGCGGCTGAGCGGGCGCCTCGGCCGGGGCGTCGTGCGCGGCCGGGGCGCTCTGCTGTTCGGCCGGAGCGTCCGTCTGCGCCGGCGTGCCGGTCGGCGCGGGCGCCTGCACCGGCGCCGGCACGGCGCCGACGACCGATCCCGGCCCGCGGCTGATCATCGACAGCGCCAGCGCGCCGACGAAGAAGATCACCGCGGACACCCACGTCACCTTCGTCAGCAGCGTGGCACCCGACCGGGCGCCGAACGCGGCCTGGCTCGAGCCGCCGCCGAACGCGGAGGCGATGTCGCCCGCCTTGCCGGTCTGGATGAGCACGACCAGCAGCAGGACGAAGCAGTTGATGACGAAGAGCGTCGCGATCACGTAGTAGAGCATGGTTCTTCCCCGGGGGCGCGCGCACGCGCAGCCGGAAACCCCTGATTCTACCACGGCCGCCGTTGGGCCACTCTGGGCCTTGGACTTTGGGCCTTGGGCTTCGGGTACGGGGTTATCCGTGCGGCCGGGCGCGTCCGATCGTCACTCACTGTTGGGCTGCTCTGGACTTTAGGCTTTGGGCCTTGGACTTTGGGCCTTGGACTTTGGGCTTTGGGCTTTGGGCTTTGGGCACGTCCGGGCTCACCCTGCGCCATCGCACATCCGGACCATGTTCACACATGTAGCGGCGTGCGACGAGTGACAGCGAGTCGCGAGCGGGCGTGCCCTGTTGCTGCGGATTGCCCCATACCCAAGGCCCAAAGCCCAAAGCCGAAGGCCCACAAGATGGTCCGGGTCTCTCCACCTTTCGAGCGCAATCGGCGTACGGACGAGCTGGCTGCCCCCCACCTACATAAAGGGGGGGATCTCCGCGTCATTTTGGGGCTAGCATGGGAACGCCTCCCCGGCACGGGTGAGCGTCCCGCCGATGGCCCTCGGGCCGGCGAGCGCTCCCGTCCAGGCGCCCGTGGTTCGTTCGAACGGTGTCCGGGCCCTTCGCCGCGTCCGGCACGTTCCTTCGCCGAATGACGCTGTCCATCTTCCAGAAGGGCCTGCTGGTCCTCTCGCTGGCCTTTCTCGGCCTGGTGGCGCTGGCGGTCGCCTCGGTGCGCAGCCACGTGCGCCACGTCCACGCGCAGGAGCGCGCGCTGCGCGCCTCGGAGGTGCTGGTCACCGGCCAGCGCGTGCTGGGGCTGCTCGTCGACATCGAGACGAGCGTGCGCGCCTTCGTCATCACGTACAACGAGGACTTCCTCGAGCCGTACCAGGAGGCCGTCCGCGAGCTGGACCCGTCGCTCGACCGCCTGCACGAGCTGGTCGAGTCGGATCCCGAGAACCTCCGGCTGGCGCAGATCGTCGCGCGCGACGCGCGCACGGTGGCGCGCTGGCACGCCGAGACGGTCGACCTGGCGCGCGGAGGCGAGGGGGAGCTGGCGATCGAGCGCGCCACGGCGGGGAACAAGGCGCGCATGGACGGGCTGCGGATCTCGGTGAACGCGCTGCTCGCGCGCGAGCGGCGCGGCGCCGAGGATGCGATGGCCGCGCTCGAGGCGGAGCAGCGACGCTTCAACCTGTTCCTCGCGAGCGGCGCGGCCGGCGGGCTGCTCGCGCTCGTCGCCCTGGCCTACGCGTTCCAGCGCGGGGTCACCCACCGCCTGGCGACGCTCGTCGCCAACTGCGAGCGGCTTGGCGAGGGGCGCCCGCTGCTGCCGGCCGGCAGCAGCCGCGACGAGATCGGGAACCTGGACGCGGCGTTCCGCCGCATGGCCGACGAGCTCGACCGCCAGCGCCAGCTCAAGCTGCAGGGCCTCGCCGAGGCGGCGGCGCTCGTCGTCTCGGCGCGCGAATCGCGCCACGACCTGCTGCATGCCATCACCGAGAAGGCGCGCGTGCTGGCCGGCGCGCAGTACGCCGAGTCGTGGCTCGCGGCCGACGACCGCGGCGCGCTCGGCACGCGCGTCTGGCGGTCGGCGGCCGAGCCGCCGCCCCCGGGCACGGACGCGCAGTGTCCGCAGGGGCTCTGGGAGGAGGTGCGCGGGAGCGGGCGTCTCGCCCGCGCCTCCGACGGCCGGCGCCAGTGGCTCGCCGCGCCGCTGACGTACCGCCACGGCTCGACCGTCGGGCTCGTCGCGACGGCGAAGGAGGAGGCGTTCCGCACCGAGGACGAGCTCGTGCTCGTCCAGCTCGCGCATCTCGGCGCCGTCGTCCTGCAGATCCGCCACGCCTACGAACAGCTCGAGCATCACGCGTCGGAGCTTGCCGCCCTCAACGAGGACCTCACGCAGAAGACCGAGGAGAACGAGCTGTTCGTGTACTCCGTGTCGCACGATCTCCGGTCGCCGCTCGTCAACCTCGAGGGCTTCAGCCGCGAGCTCGAGTCGGTGTCGTCGTCGCTGCGCGCGCTGCTCGGCGCGCCCGGCGTCCCCGCCGACGTCCGCGCGGAGGGGGAGAGGCTGCTGGACGAGGACATGCGCGAGGCGGTGCACTTCATCCGCGCGGCCGTCGGACGGCTGGGGCGGATCATCGAGGGGCTGCTGAAGCTCTCGCGCGCCGGCCGGGTCCAGTACCGCAGCGATCCGGTGGATGCCGGCGCCGTCGTCGCGCGCGTCGTGGAAGGGATGCACGCGACGATTGCCGAACGCGGCGCGCAGGTGTCGGTCGGCCCGCTCGGCGCCGTGCGCGCCGACGCGACCGCTCTGGAGCAGGTGTTCGGCAACCTGCTCGACAACGCGCTGAAGTACGCGGCGCCGGGGCGCACGCCCTCGATCGCGATCGGCGAGGCGGATCCGCCGTCGCCCGCGGAACGGGTGTTCGTCGTCCGCGACAACGGGCTCGGCGTGCCCGAGGCCTACCGCGAGACGATCTTCCATCCGCTCCAGCGCGTGCACGCCGACGTGGCGGCGGGCGAGGGGCTGGGGCTCGCGATTGCGCGCCGCCTGATCGAGCGGCAGCACGGGCGCATCTGGCTCGAGTCGGAGGACGGGCGCGGCACCGCCTTCTTCATCGCGCTGCCGCGCGCCGCCGAGGGGGAGGCCGCGGCCGGCGCCGCGCGGGAGAGGCTGGCGGATGCCGTCTGAGCCGCTCAGCATTCTCCTCGCCGAAGACGACGAGGGGCACGCGACGCTCGTGCAGCGCAACCTGAAGCGGGCCGGGCTGGCCAACGAGATCGTCCGCGTGCGCGACGGCCAGGCGGTGCTCGACTTCGTCCACGGACGGGGGCCCTGGAAAGGGCGGCCGCCGAACGGCCCGCTGCTCCTCCTCCTCGACATCCGGATGCCGCGCCTCGACGGGACCGAGGTGCTGCGGCGGCTGAAGTCCGATCCCGCGACGGCGCGCCTGCCGGTCGTGATGCTGACCACCACCGACGATCCACGGGAGGTCCAGCGCTGCTATGAGCTGGGATGCAGCATCTACATCACCAAGCCGATCGTCTACGACGAGTTCGTCGAAGCGATCCGGCGGCTCGGCCTCTTCCTCTCCATCGTGCGCGTCCCGCGCGAGGACCTGCGCGCCTGACGCGTTCCCCATGGCGCACGCGGCAACGATCCTGGTGGTCGACGACGATCCAGGCGTGGCGGTCCTGCAGCGGCGCGTCCTGGAGCGGATGGGGCACCAGGTGCTCGTCGCCGGGCGTCCGGGGGAAGCGCTGCGCTGCCTGGAGCAGCACGCCGTCGCGCTCATGCTGCTGGACCAGCAGCTGCCGGGCGAGGACGGCCTGACCTTCTTCGGACGGCTGCAGGACCTGGGCGTCGACGTGCCGGTCATCCTCGTCACCGGGCACAGCGACCTCGCGCTCGCCACGCGCGCGCTGCGCGCCGGCGTCCGCGACTTCGTCGTGAAGTCGCCCGACTATCTCGGCTACCTGCCCGACGCGGTCGCGCGCGTCCTCGGGCAGGTGGCGATCGAGCGGCAGCTCGACGAGTCGCAGGCGAAGCTCACCGCCGTCATCGCCTCCGCGCGCGACGCGATCGTCGTCGCCGACGCGCGCGGGCGCATCACGCTGGTCAACCCGGCCGCCGAGCAGATGTTCCGCTGCGCGGAGCCGGACGCGGCCGGCCAGCCGCTGGCCCGGTTCCTGCCCGAGCTCGGCGCGGGCGGGGGAGGCGAGACGCTCCCGGCGACGATGCCGGCATCGCTCGAGCTGGGGCGCCGCGCCGACGGCGAGCTGTTCCCGGTCGAGGCGACCATCTCGCCGGTCGAGGGAGGCGGCACGCGCAGCTACACGGCGATCGTGCGCGACGTCACCGACCGGCGCCGGCTCGAGACGGAGCTGCTGCACGCGCAACGGCTGGAAGCGCTCGGCCGGCTGGCCGGCGGCATCGCGCACGACTTCAACAACCTGCTGACCGTGATCAGCGGCTACACCGAGCTGCTGCTCGGCGAGCTGGAGCCGGAGAGCCGCCTGCGCGAGCCGATCGGTCTCATCCGCCAGGCCGGCGACCACGCCGCGGCGCTGACGCGGCAGCTGCTGGCGTTCAGCCGCCGCCAGGCGGTGCAGCCGAGCCACCTGGATCTCAACCTGGTCGTCTCGAACCTCGCGCGGATGCTGCAGCGGGTGATCGGCGAGGACATCGAGCTGACGATCGAGCTGGCCCCGGGCGTGCTGCACGTCCGCGCCGACCAGCGGCAGGTCGAGCAGGTGCTGATGAACCTGACCGTCAACGCGCGCGACGCGATGCCGCGCGGCGGGCAGCTGCGGATCGCGACCGCCGAGGTCGCGCTGTCGGAGAACGAAGCGGGGCGGCTGCTGCCGGCCGCGCCGGCCGGCCGCTACGTGTGCCTGACCGTGCGCGACACCGGCTGCGGCATGGACGCGCGCACCCGCGCGCGGATCTTCGAGCCGTTCTTCACGACGAAGGACGTGGGGAAGGGGACCGGTCTCGGCCTCTCGACCGTCTACGGCATCGTCACGCAGGCCGACGGCCACCTGCACGTCGCGTCGGAGCCGGGACGCGGGACGACGTTCGAGGTGTATCTGCCGGCGCAGGCCTAGCGTCCTGGGCCTTGGGCGGCCTTCGGCCGCCGGCTTTGGACCTTGGGCCTTGGGCGGCCTTCGGCCGCCGGCTTTGGACCTTGGACCTTGGGCCTTGGGCCTCGGGCGGCCTTCGGCCGCGGCTTTGGACTTTGGACCTTGGGCGGCCGTCGGCCGCGGCTTTGGACTCTGGGCTTTGGGCCCTGGGCGGCCTTCGGCCGCCGGCTTTAAACCTTGGGCTTTGGACCTTGGGCTTTGGGCTTTGGGTCCGTCCGGGACGCTCCCCACGGTTTGCCCTTCCCGAACGCACTTCGCTGTCACGCGTTCACCAAACCGGTGTCCACTCGCCTGAAGAGCGCGGCATGTCGGTTGCTCGAGGCGATCCAGGAGGTGCGCATGAGCCGTGACCCCTGGAAGCTTGAAGTCTTCTGTCTCGCCGACGATCTGGTCGTCCGCATCTACAACGCCACACAGAACTTTCCCGAGGAAGAGCGCTTCGGATTGCGCGCCCAGCTGCGGCGCGCCGCGCTGTCGGTGCCTGCCAACCTTGTTGAAGGATGTGCAAGAGACTCATCGAAAGACTATGTGCATTTCGTCAACATCGCGTTCTCGTCCGCCTGCGAAACCCGGTATCTCCTGCACGTCGCACACAGGCTGGCGTTCATCGGTAATGACGAGTACGCCGACCTCGCACGGGCGTACGATCGGGTCTGCAAGGCCTTGAATCGGCTCCAGACGTCACTCAAGGCGATGCTCCGCGAGCGGCGCACTACCAGGCGGCAGAAGCGCACACAGTTGTCTTCGAAGGCTGGTCAGGGTGTTGCTCTGAAGGCGGTCGAACAGAAGACCTGATCACGCCACGCATGTGGCAGGTGGGGGCAGAAGACCCGTTACCCGTAGGCGATCAGTGTGACAGTGAACACCCTCCGGGTTCGGCACAGCGCGACTGTCTGCCCCGACGCCCAAAGCCCAAGGCCCAGAGTCCAAAGCCGCGGCCGAAGGCCGCCCAGGGCCCAAGGCCTAAAGCCCAGTCAGGGTTGCCGGGCCTGCTGGACGATTTCGAGAAAGCTCTCGATCTCGAGCGACGCGCCGCCGACGAGCGCGCCGTCGACATCCGGCTGCGACACCAGGTCGCGCGTGTTGGACGGCTTGACGCTGCCGCCGTAGATGACGTGGCACCCGGCCGCGGCTTCCTCGCCGAACTGCTCGCGCAGGCGCTGGCGGATGTGCGCGTGCGCGTCCTGCGCTTGCGCGCTGGTGGCGGTGCGGCCGGTGCCGATGGCCCAGACCGGCTCGTAGGCGACGACGAGCGACGCGACCTGCGCGCCGGTCAGGCCTTCGAGCCCCTTCTGGATCTGCCGGTCGAGCACCGCGAGCGTCTGGTCCGCCTCCCGCTCGTCGAGCGTCTCGCCGATGCAGACGATCGGCACGAGCCCGGCGTCGAGCGCCGCGCGGAGCCGCCGGTTCACGGTCTCGTCGGTCTCGCCGAAGTACTGGCGGCGCTCCGAGTGGCCGATGATGACGTACTCGGCGCCGGCCTCGCGGATCATCGCCCCGCTCACCTCGCCGGTGAACGCGCCCGACGGCTCCCAGTGCAGGTGCTGCGCGGCCACGCCGACGTTCGAGTTGCGCGCCGCCTCGGCCGCCGCGTGCACCGCGGTGAACGGCGGCGCGACGACGATCTCGACGTCCTCGACGTCCTTGACGAGGCTGCGGAGCTCCTTGACGAACACGACGGCCTCGTGGACCGTCTTGTGCATCTTCCAGTTGCCGGCGATGAAGGGATGCCGCATGGCGAAGGTCGCTACTTGTCGGTGAGCGCGGCGACGCCCGGCAGGACGCGGCCGCCGAGGAACTCCAGCGACGCGCCGCCACCGGTGGAGATGTGGGTGATCCGGTCGGCGACGCCGACGGCGTTCACCGCCGCGATCGAGTCGCCGCCGCCGATGACCGTCGTGCCGTCGACGTCCGCCACGGCGCGTGCCACGGCTTCCGTGCCGCGGGCGAAGGCCGGGATCTCGAAGACCCCCATCGGGCCGTTCCAGACGACCGTCTTCGCGTCCTTCAGCACCTCGGCGTAGCGCGCGCTGGTCTTCGGCCCGATGTCGAGCCCCATGCGATCGCCGATCGCCGGGTCGCCGACGTCGAGCGTCTCGGCCGGCGCGCCGGCCTCCAGCTTCGGCGCGACGACATGGTCCACCGGGAGCTCCAGGCGGATGCCGCGCTCCTGCGCGCGGACGGTGATCTCGGACGCGCTCTGCACGCGATCCTCCTCGACCAGCGAGCGCCCCACCGGCACGTTCCGCGACCTGAAGAACGTGTACGCCATCGCGCCGCCGATGAGCAGCGCGTCGACCTTCGTCAGCAGGTTCTCGATGACCTCGATCTTGTCGGAGACCTTGGCGCCGCCCAGGATGGCGACGAACGGCCGCACCGGCCGCTCGATGGCGTCGCCCAGGTACTGCAGCTCCTTCTCCATCAGCAGGCCGGCCGCGCCCTGCCCGATCGCGCGGACGATGCCCTCCACCGAGGCGTGGGCGCGGTGGGCCGATCCGAACGCGTCGTTGACGTAGAGGTCGACCGGCTCGGCCAGCTGCGCGGCGAACGTCGGGTCGTTCTTCTCCTCGCCGGCGTGGAACCGCACGTTCTCCAGCAGCACGACCTTCCCGCCGGCATGCGCCTCGGCCACCGCCTTCGCCGCCTCGGGGCCGACGCAGTCGGGCGCGAACACCACCGGGCGCCCGAGCAGCTCCGAGAGCCGTCCGGCCACCGGCTGCAGGCTGTACTCCGGCGCCGGCTTCCCCTTCGGCCGTCCGAGATGCGAGGCGAGCACCACCGTGGCGCCGCGATCGAGCGCGTACTGGATCGTCGGCAGCGACGCGCGGATGCGCGTGTCGTCGCCGATCACCCCGTTCTTGATCGGGACGTTGAAGTCGACGCGGATGAAGACCTTCTTCCCCGCGAGATCGAGATCGGTAATCGAGAGCTTCATCGTCGGAACACAGAGGCCACAGAGGGCATGGACACCGAGGGCACAGCGGCCGCAGAGGACACAGAGGTTGCCGGGGGCGCGACGATCACAGAGGCCGCAGAGGAGCTGTCTCCTCCGTGGCCTCCGTGTTCCCCGGTGTGCTCCGGGCTTACAGGCCCTTCTTCGCCAGCAGCACCGCCAGGTCGACGCAGCGCGACGAGTAGCCCCACTCGTTGTCGTACCACGCCATCACCTTCACGAAGTCGCCGTCCATGACCTTCGTGTAGGCGCTGTCGACGATCGAGGAGTGGGCGTTGCCGCGGAAGTCGATCGAGACGAGCGGCGCGTCCTCGACGGCGAGGATGCCCTTCAACGGGCCGGCCGCCGCCTTCCGGAACGCGTCGTTGATCTCGTCGGCGGTGGCCTTCTTCGAGATCTGCGCCACGAGATCGACGACCGAGACGTTGGCCGTCGGCACGCGCATCGCGATGCCGTCCAGCTTCCCCTTCAGCTCCGGCAGCACCTCACCCACCGCCGACGCCGCGCCGGTCGTCGTCGGGATGATCGACAGCCCCGCCGCGCGCGCGCGCCGCAGGTCCTTGTGCGGCAGGTCCAGCAGCTGCTGGTCGTTCGTGTACGAGTGCACGGTCGTCATCCAGCCGCGGACGATGCCGAAGCTCTCGTGGAGGACCTTGGCGGCCGGCGCGAGGCAGTTCGTGGTGCAGGAGGCGTTCGAGATGATGTGGTGCGCCTTCGGGTCGTAGGTGTCGGTGTTGACGCCGAGCACGACGGTGACGTCCGGCTTCTTGGCCGGCGCCGTGATGATGACCTTCTTCGCCCCGGCCGCGAGGTGCTTCGCCGCCGAGTCGCGGTCGGTGAACCGGCCGGTCGACTCGAACACGACATCGACGCCCAGATCCTTCCAGGGCAGCTCCGCCGGGTCCTTCACCGACAGGACCTTGAAGCTGTCCTTCCCGACGGTGATCGTGTCGCCCGACGCGGTGACCTCGTGCGGCAGGTTGCCCAGGATCGAGTCGTACTTGAGCAGATGCGCGAGCGTCTGGGTGTTCGTCAGGTCGTTGACCGCGACGAAGTCCAGGTCCGCGTTCCCGAGCGCCGCCCGCAGGATGTTGCGGCCGATGCGCCCGAACCCGTTGATGCCGACTTTCAGACTCATGAAGCGTTGCCTCCGTGGTCGTTCCCGGGCGTGTGCAGGGACGAAGTGCCGTGGATTGATGAAGCAACTGATTTTAGTGGGGTGATTGCGGCACGGTCAAACCGCGCACGCGCCGCGCCGCGCGCGCGGCCGCGCCGGCCGGTCCGGGCGGGCCGGGGCTGCTATACTGCGACGAGCCGGACCGCGCGCCGGACGATCCGCGCGTCAGGCGCGCCGCCCGCCCCGATGTACGCGCTGTACACCGTCCTGCTCGTCCTCGCCCTCGTCGCCGGCGCGCCATGGTTTCTCTACCAGGGGCTGCGGCGGCGGAAGTATCTCGGCAGCCTGCGCCAGCGCTTCGGTCTCCTCCCGGTCTCGTTCAACCTCGATGCGGAGCCCTCGATCTGGGTGCACGCCGTCTCGGTCGGCGAGGCGCTGGCCGCGCGCCCGCTCGTCGCCGCGCTCCGCGACCGCTATCCCGGCTTCCGGATCGTCGTCTCGACGACGACGGTGACGGGGCAGGAGGTGGCGAAGCGGCGGCTCACCGGCGCCGACGAGGTCTTCTACTTCCCGATCGATCTGCCCTGGGTCGTGTCGCGCGTCTTCGACCGGGTGCGCCCGCGCCTGCTGGTCCTGATGGAAGGGGAGATCTGGCCGCACGTGCTGCGCGAGTGCCGCCGCCGCGGCGTGCGCACCGCCGTCGTGAACGGCCGCGTGTCGCCGCGGTCGCTCCGCCGCTACCGGCTCGCCGCGCCGCTGATGCGCCGCGTGCTGGCCGACGTCGAGCTCTTCTGCGTGCAGACGGAGGAGGCCGCGCGCCGCGCCGCCGCCATCGGCGCCGACCCGTCGCGCGTGGTCGTCACCGGCAGCCTGAAGTTCGACGCCGCCTACCCGGTGGAGCGGCCGGGGCGCGCGCCCGGCCGCGTGCTGCGCTTCTTCCGCGTGCCGCCGCAGCGGACGGTGATCGTCGCCGGCAGCACGCTGCGCGGCGAGGAGCTGCCCGTGCTCCGCGCGTTCCGGCGGATCAAGGCGGAGCAGCCGCAGGCGCTGCTCATCCTGGCGCCGCGGCACGCCGACCGTTTCACCGAGGCGATGCACCTGTCGCGCGGCGAGGGCTTCGCCACCGCGCGCCGGACGGAGCTGGCCATCGACGCCGAGCCACGCGCCGACGTCGTCGTGCTCGACACGATCGGCGAGCTCGCCGAGGTCTACCAGATCGCCACCGTCGCGTTCGTGGGCGGCAGCCTCGTCCCGGCGGGCGGGCACAACATCCTCGAGCCGGCCGTGTACGGACGGCCCGTGGTCTTCGGGCCGTCGATGTCCAACTTCGCCGAGATCGCGGCGCTCTTCCTGGGCAGCGGCGCCGCCGTGCAGGTCGCGACGGCCGACGAGCTCGAGGAGACGCTGCTCGCGCTGGCGTCGGATCCGGCGCGGCGCGCCGGCCTCGGGGCCGCGGCCCGCGCGCTCGTCGAGACCAATCGCGGCGCCACCGCGCGCACGATCGACGAGCTGGCCCGCCTGCTGCCGCGCCCCGCCGTCGTCCGGCCTTTCCGGCGGGTGCACTGAACGGTGAACGCGGCTTCCTCCCTGTACGCGGCACTCGCACGCCTGAGGCGCCAACGGATGCTGGCCCGGTCCGACGCCCGGCGGCGGCTCGCACGGCCGGTGATCAGCATCGGCAATCTCGCCGTCGGCGGCAGCGGCAAGACGCCGGTCACGGCGCTGGTGGCGCGGCTGCTCACGGATGCCGGCGAGCGGCCGGCGATCCTCAGCCGCGGCTACGGGCGAACGGATCCGGTCCCCGGCGTGACGGTCGTCAGCGACGGCACGCGGCTGCGCGCCGACCTGGCGCGCGCGGGGGACGAACCGCTCATGCTGGCGCGCGCGCTGCCCGGCACCGCGGTGCTCGTCTGCCCGGACCGCTTCCTGGCGGGGCGCCTGGCCGAACGGCATCTCGGCGCGACGGTCCACCTGCTGGACGACGGGTTCCAGCACCTGCCGCTCGAGCGCGACATCGACCTGCTGCTCGTCGACGCGGCCGATCTGGCGCGGCCCCGCACGCTGCCGACGGGACGATTGCGCGAGCCGCTCGACGCCGCGCGGAACGCCGACGCGATCCTGATCGAGGGGGCAGATGCCGGTCAGGACCCGGCGGCGGCGCTGACGGCTGCGGGTGTACCGCACGACACGCCGCGCTTCACGCTGGCCCGCGACCTCGAGCCGCCGGTGGAGGAGACGCCGGGCGGGCCGCGCCCGCTGCCCGAAGGAACGCGGGTCCTCGCGGTGTGCGGCATCGCGCGGCCGGAGCGCTTCCTCGACGCGCTCGAGGGCAGCGGCGTTGCCGTGGCCGGTCATGAGGTCTTCCGCGACCACCACCCGTACACCGCCGCCGACCTGGCACGCATCGCCGCCCGCGTGCGCGAGACCGGTGCCGGGGCCGTGCTGACGACCGAGAAGGATCTCGTGCGACTGCTGCCGCTGCGTCCCTGGCCCGTGCGCATCGCCGTCCGGCCGATGAGCGCACGGGTGGAGCCGGCGGACCGCTTCGCCGCGTGGATCCTCGAGCGGCTTCAGCAGGCCCGGGGCCGGAGGGAGAGCGCCGCGTGAGGCACCGGATCGAGTACGCCGCCGTCGCCACGCTGCGGGCGATCGTGCGGGTGCTGCCCGACGCCGTGGTCCGTGGGCTCGGGTCGCTGCTGGGGCTGGCGTTCTACGTGATGGATCGCGTCCACCGCCGCGTCGCGGACGCGAACCTCGCGACGGCGTTCCCGAACCGCGCGCCGGCCGAGCGCCGCGCGCTGACGCGCGCGATGTTCATGCACTTCGGCCGGCTGCTGCTGGAGCTGCTGAAGTTCAGCACGCTCGACGAGGCCGGCATCCGGGCCCGCATCGAGTTCGAGGGGCTCGACCGCGCCGAGTGGGCGTACACGCAGGGGCGCGGCGTGCTCTTCTTCACGGGGCACTTCGGCTACTGGGAGATCCACGCGATCGGCCACGGGCTCGAGGTGCAGCCGATCGGCGTGCTGGCGCGCGCGCTGGACAACCCGTACCTGAACGCGCTGCTCGAGCGCGTGCGCAGCCGCACGGGCAACTTCGTGATCTACCGCCAGGGGGCGGTGCGCCGCGTGCTGCGGACGCTGGCGGCGGGGCAGGGGGTCGCGATGCTGATCGATCAGCACATGCACAGCCCCGACGCCATCTACGTCGACTTCTTCGAGCGGCCGGCGGCGACCACGTCGATGCTGGCGGCGCTGGCGCTGCGCACGGGCGCTCCGGTGATCCCGGTCTTCGCGCTGCCGCTGCCCGGAGGGCGCTACCGCCTGATCTACGAGCACCCGGTGCCGCCGCCCGACGCGGACACGCCGGACGCGGTGCGCGAGTTCACGCAGCGCTGCACCGACGTGCTGGAGATGTACGTGCGGCGGCACCCGGCGCTGTGGCTCTGGATGCACCGCCGCTGGCGCGACGCGCCGACGCCGGCGGCGAAGCGCGGGATGTTCCCGCCGGCGGCCATCGAGCCGGCCGACGACGAGCCGCCCGCGTAGCGGCGCGCGTCCGGCAGGAAGCGGAGAGGGTCGAGGAGACGATGGCAGCTCCCGAGACACGGGCGCGCGGCCCGCGCCCGCGCATCGTCGTGCTGGCGCCGAACTGGCTCGGCGATCTCGTCATGGCGATGCCGGCGCTCGCGGCGATACGGCTCTGGCGTCCCGACGCGACGCTGGTGCTGGCCGCCCGCGCGGGGCTCGCGCCGATCGGTCCGCTGGTACCGGGCATCGACGAGACGCTGGTGCTCGAAGGACGGGGAGGCCTCCGCGCGCTGACGACGTGGCGGGGAGACGCGGCGCGCCTGGCCGCGGGCCGTTTCGACGCCGCCGTGCTGCTGCCGAACTCGCTGCACGCGGCGCTGCTCGTATGGCACGCCGGCATCCCGGAGCGCTGGGGATTCCGGGCCGACCTGCGCACGCCGCTGCTGACGCGCGCCATCGCGCGGCCGCGGCCGCCGATGCACCAGGCGGAGTACTACCGGGCGCTCACCGCCGCGCTGGGTGCGCCGGTGACGCCGCTGCGCGCGGCGCTGGCGATCGACGGCGCGCTGCAGGGCCGCGCGCGCGACACGCTGACGGCCGCGGGATGGCAGGGCGGGCCGCTGCTCGGCCTCGCGCCCGGCGCGGCCTTCGGTCCCGCCAAGCGCTGGCCGCCGGAACGGATGGCCCGTGTGGCCGCGACGGCCGCGCGGACGCACGGCGCAACGCCGGTCATCGTCGGCGCCCGGCACGACGCGCGGACCGCGCGGCAGGTGGCTGACGCCTACACGGCGATCGCGCGCCGGGATGGCGGGCCCGCGCCGATCGATCTCTCCGGCCGGACCGATCTGCCGCTGCTTGCCGGCGTGCTCTCCCTCTGCGCCGCGGTCGTCTCGAACGACTCGGGCGCGATGCACGTGGCCGCGGCCTCGGGCGCGCCGGTCGTCGGGCTGTTCGGCCCGACCGACGATCGCGCGACGTCGCCGCTGCCGCATCCCTCGTCCGGCGGGACGACCGTCCTGTCGGGCGAGGCGTTCTGCCGCCCGTGCGGGCTGCGCGCGTGCCCGATCGACCATCGCTGCATGACGAGTCTCGACGCCGATCGCGTGGCGGACGCCGTGAGCCGGCATCTCGCGCGGCTGCGGGTGCCGGGGGAGCGCGCGTGAGGCCGGCCGTCTTCCTGGACCGCGACGGCACGCTGATCGAGGAGCGCGGCTACCTGCACGATCCCGATCGGGTCGCGCTCTTTCCGGCCACCGCGCCGGCAATCGTCCGGCTGCGCGCGGCCGGCTTCGCGATCGTCGTCGTCACCAACCAGGCGGGCGTCGCGCGCGGGCTGTTCGGCGAGGACGCGGTGCGCCGGGTGCACGCCCGGCTGGACGCGCTGCTCGGGCCGGCCGGGGCCGCGCCGGACGCGTACTACTACTGCCCCCACCATCCGGACGGCGCCGTGGAGGCGTACCGCCGGGTGTGCGCGTGCCGCAAGCCGGCGCCCGGCATGATCGAGCGGGCCGCGCGCGATCTCGGCCTCGACGTCGTGCGGTCGTTCGTCGTCGGCGACAAATGGATCGACGTCGAGCTCGCCAACCGCGCCGGCGCGCGCGGTATGCTCGTGCGCACGGGTTACGGCGCCGACGCGGACGTGCCGCCGCCCGGCGTCCGCGTCGAGGCGATCGTGCCGACGCTGGCGGAGGCGGCCGCCGCGATTCTGGCCGCCACGGATTCGGGAACCCCACGATGAGCGAAGGACTGCGCGAACGTCTCCACGCGCGGCTGCGCGCCATGCGCGGCCGCGAGGTCGTCGTCGTCGGCGACCTGCTCGCCGACGAGTTCATCTACGGACGCGTGGAGCGCGTGTCGCGCGAGGCGCCCGTGCTGATCCTCCGGTACGACCGGACGATCGTCGTGCCGGGCGGCGCGGGCAACGCCGCGGCCAACGTCGCCGCGCTCGGCGGCACCGTGCGGCTGGTCGGCCTCGCCGGGCGCGACGAGCCGGGCCGCCGGATGCTGGCCAGCCTGCCGTCGCGGGTGCGCGTCGACGCGGTGCTGCGGCCGGCGGGCTACGCGACGCCGGTGAAGACGCGCATCCTGGCCGGCGGCGTCCACTCGGCCAAGCAGCAGGTGGTGCGCATCGACCGCATCGTCTCCGATCGCGTGCCGGAACGGCTGCGCGGCCGCATCGAAGCGGCGGCCGTCCGGGCGGCGCGCCGCGCGGACGCGGTGGTCTTCTCGGACTACGGGTCCGGCCTCGTCACGCCGGAACTCGCCGACGCCGTGCGCCGGAGCCTGAAGGGGCGGCGGGTGCCGCTGCTGCTCGACTCGCGCTACGACACGCTGCGGTATCGCGGGCTCACGGCGTGCACGCCGAACGAGTCCGAGGTGGAGCAGCAGCTGGGCGTGCGCCTGGACGACGACCCGGCGGCGCTCGAGCGGGCGGGACGCACGCTGCTGCGGCGGACCGGCATGGAAGCGGTCCTCATCACGCGCGGCAGCCGCGGCATGGCGCTCTTCGAGGCAGGGAAGCCGTCGACGCACATCGGGATCTTCGGAAGCGACGAGATCGCGGACGTGACGGGCGCCGGGGACACCGTCATTGCGACCATGACGCTGGCGCTGGCGGCGGGCGCGGGGTTCGAGGAGGCGGCGCGGCTGGCGAACTACGCGGGCGGCCTCGTCGTCATGAAGCAGGGCACCGCGACCGTCTCGCAGTCCGAGCTGCGCGCGGCGATCGCGCGCGACCTGGCAGAGTGATCCGATGCCGATCGTGAGCCTCGACGAGCTCGATGCCGCGGTGGCGCGCGAACGCGCCGCGGGGAAGACGATCGCGTTCGCCAACGGCGTCTTCGACCTGCTCCACGTCGGCCACGTGCGTTACCTGCAGGCGGCCGCCGCTGAAGCGGACTGCCTCGTCGTCGCCGTGAACAGCGACGCGTCGGTGCGGCGGCTGAAGGGGGAGGGACGGCCGATTCTCGGTGAGACCGCGCGCGCGGAGCTGGTCGCGGCGCTGCGCGGGGTCGACTACGTCGTGCTCTTCGAGGACGACACCGTGGGGCCGCTGCTGGAGCGGCTTCGGCCGGACGTGCACTGCAAGGGGACCGACTACACCGTCGAGACCGTGCCCGAGCGCGCGATCGTGCAGGGCTACGGCGGCCGCACGGCGATTGTCGGCGACCCGAAGGACCACTCGACGCGCGACCTGCTGGCGCGTCTGGCGGGCCGCACGGGATGAAGGTCCTCGTCGTCCGGCTCGGCGCCATCGGCGACATCGTGCACGCCGTGCCCGTCGCGGCCGCGCTGCGGCGCGCGCTCCCGAACGCGCGGGTCGACTGGGTGCTCGACGCGCGGCACGCGGCCGTGCTGGAGATCTTCCCTGTCGCCGATCGGGTGGCGACGCTCGACTTCACGTCCTGGACGGCGGCGCTGCGCGGCGCGCGCGGGCTCGCGGTCGAGCAGTACGACGCGGCGCTCGACGTGCAGGGGCTCATGAAGTCGGCGCTCGTCGCGCGCCTGTCGGGCGCGCGGCGGATCATCGGGTTCGATCGTGCGGCGCTGCGCGAACCGGCGGCGCGGTTCCTGTACACGGAGACCGTCGATCCCGGCGGCGCCGGGCACGTCGTGCGGAAGAACCTGTCGCTGCTCGGCGCGCTCGGGATCACGTCGCCGGCGATCGAGATGCCGATGGCGTCCGGTGCATCGGCCGTCGCGGACGAGATCTCACGAGCGCATCCCGGCGGCTACTGCGTGATCAACCCGGGCGGCGGCTGGCCCAACAAGCGCCTGCCGGCCCCGGCGCTGGGAGCGCTCGCGGCGGCGCTGCGGGAGCAGGAAGGATTGTCGTCGGCAGTGATCTGGGGACCTGGCGAGGAGGCGATCGCGCACGACGTGGCGGAGCATTCGCGCGGGGCGGCCGTCGTGACGCCGCGGACGTCGCTGCGCGATCTCGCGGAGGTGCTGCGACGCGCCGCGGTCGTCGTCTCGGGAGACAGCGCGCCGCTGCATCTGGCGGTCGCCGCCGGCACGCCGACCGTCGCGCTGCACGGGCCGACGAGCCCGGTGCGCAACGGCTCGTGGCGGGCGGAGGACGCGGCGGTGTCACGGTTCGAGCGGTGCGCGTGCCATCACAGGCGGCAGTGCACGGCGGCCACGTGGTGCATGGGGTGGATCGGGGTCCCCGAGGTGCTGGCGGCGGTGCAGGATCGGCTGGCGCGCGCGAGGGCGGCGCGCGGCGTGTGAGCATGCGGCCGTTCCTGGCGCGGCGCCGCGTGGCGCTCGGATTTCTCTTCGGCGCGGCCGTGCTGTACTTCGCGGACCCGACGACGGGGTCGCTGGCCCTTGGGGCCGTCATCGCGGGGCTTGGCGAGGCAATCCGGCTGTGGGCGGCCGGCCATCTCGAGAAGAGCCGCGAGGTCACGTCCTCCGGGCCGTACCGGTTCACGCGGCATCCGCTGTACCTCGGCTCGTCGATCATGGCCGTCGGCGCGGCGGTCGCGTGCCGGTCGATCGTCGTCGCCGTGCTGATCGGGATCTACATGACCGCCACGCTGACCGCGGCGATCCGCAGCGAGGAGGCGTTCCTGCGCGAGAAGTTCGGCGACGCCTACGACGCGTACGCCCAGGCGCGCGGGCCCCGGGTGTCGCGCCGCTTCAGCTGGGCGCGGGCGTGGCGCAACCGCGAGTACCGCGCGATGGCGGGGCTGGTGCTGTTCCTGCTGCTGCTGGCCGCGCGGATGCGGCTGTAAGCGCCGGCTGCCGCGAGCGGCGGGCACCTCGTGGAACGCTGCGGCCCGCGAGCGTCTGTGTCGTACGGTGCGTGCGACGCTCGATCCGATTGACGTTGCTCTCGAGCTCCGCCTATACTCGTTATTTCGGTGGCGCTGCGGACTGCGCACCTGTGGGGCCGGGCGGTTAGCTCAGTTGGTAGAGCACCGGCTTTACACGCCGGCTGTCACAGGTTCGAGTCCTGTACCGCCCATTCAGCAGCGGGAGAGAGCGGCGCCGGTCGCGTGGTGACAGCGCGGCCGCTGCAGGCTCCGTTCTCTCACGAGCCACCACGTCGGGGTCGTAGTTCAGTTGGTTAGAACGCCGGCCTGTCACGCCGGAGGCCGCGGGTTCGAGTCCCGTCGACCCCGCCAACCTTCGCTCGCGTCGCGAGCTACGGTTGGCCAGCCAATCACGCTCCCGGACTTCATCCCTGGCCCGTCGCCACAGGCCGCTCCAGGAGTGCGCCTCGGCGCTCGATTCTTTCCAAGGCTTCTGTGGCGGCCTTTCAGGCCCGCCTGCACGATCGCAGTGTGACTCCGCTACCCTTGAGCCCAACCCGAGCCGAGTCGTGAGCACACCTCCTGAACGCAAGGACTCCGCACCCGCAGGTTCGGACGGCTACGAAGCCGTCGCGGAGCAGTTCATCGCGCGTCGCGATCCGTGGATCGGCGTGCCTGAGGTGCTGGCGTGGGCGCGTGGGATGCCCCAGGGCCGCGCGATTCTCGATCTCGGATGCGGTCACGGCGTGCCGATTGGCCGTGCGCTCGCGCACGCGGGCTACCGGGTCCACGGCGTCGACGCGTCGCCCGCGCTCGTCGCGGCCTTCCGCGCGAATGTCCCCGGCGCCACGGCGGAGATCGCCCGCATCGAAGCCTTCGACGTCTCGCGCGCAATCCATGACGGGGTCGTCGCCTGGGGCGTGCTCTTCTTTCTGAGTCCGGCCGGGCAGGAACGCGTCATCGCCAACGTCGCGGCGGCGCTGCGGGCGGACGGACCCGGCCGGTTTCTCTTCACCGCGCCACGCGACGCGTTCTCCTGGGATGACGTGCTGAACGGCGCGACCTGTGTCTCACTGGGCTTCGAGCGCTACCGCGAGGTGCTCGAGCAGCACGGGTTCAGCCTGCAGCGCACGTATCTCGACAGCGCGGACAATCATTATTTCGAGTCCGTGCGCCGGCCGAGCTGAAGCTCGGCTCTACGTTCCCCGTTTCCCGTTTCCCGTTCCCCGTTTTCCGTTTGCCCCTGCACGTCTCATCCCCTGCCAGCTGCCAGCTGCCTGCCGCCTGCTACACGGCTCTTTCGAGTTCCGTATGTGCCGCCGCATCACGTAACCAGCTCACGCGGTCCGCGCCTCGCATGGCGCGTACGTGACGCGCTTGCACCGAGGCAGCGCCTTTGCAGCCTGCGGCCGTCCGGCTGTAGCCACACGCGGACGCGCAGCGCAGGACCGGACTCCGGTTCGACCATCCCTCGCGGGCCGCGGCGCCGGACCGAAGTCCGGTCCTGCGACTCGCTGTTCGCGTGACGCTGCGTGCCGCACTCAAGGAGGCACCATGCCCAGCGCCCGGGTTGCCCTCGCCGCCGTCGTCGCCGCCGTCTGCCTGGCGTGCGACGGCACCGACCGAACACCTGCTCCGGCTCCGTCGCCCACGGCGCCCGCCGAGCTCGCGCCTCCGGCCGGCGGCACAGGCGGTTCATCCGCGCAACCGCAGCAGCCGGCCGAGGGGACACAACAGGCCGCTGCGTCATCCTCGTCGCGTGCGCCGGCGCAGGCGACGGGCGAGCGGCAGGTCGTCATGATGGATGCCTGCGACCCGGAGACGTTCAATGCGGTGATCGGACCCGGCACGTGCACCCGGCCCGGCGGCGGCGTGACGTTCGAGACGTTCATCGCCCAGCTCACGCGTCACCGTGCCGCCGCCGCGTGGCGCTTCGCGCCCTGGACGACGACGGTGCGGGACGGGGTGACGTTCGTGGCGGTGAACCGGGGCGGTGAGGCCCACACGTTCACGAAGGTCAGCCAGTTCGGCGGCGGCATCGTGCCGGACCTGAACCAGCTGTCCGGTTTCACGACCGTCGCGCCCGAGTGCACGATGCTCGCACCCGGCGATTTCGTCCCGCCGGGAGGATCGATCCGCGATCAGGTCGACGGCAGCGGGACCGTGCGCTACCAGTGCTGTCTGCATCCGTGGATGAAGCTGGAAGCGCGCGTCGCGGACTGAGCGAGGACACGGAACGCAGAGGCCACAGCGATCGCAGAGGCCGCAGAGGGCACGGATCAGGAGCATTCACTTCTCTGTGTCCTCTGCGACCTCGGTGCTCTCCGTGTCTTCCGGATGCCTCTACGACGAGCGTTCCAGCACGAACGTCCCGGCAATCGTCCCGAAGCAGCGTCCGAACGCGCGGCCGGTCAGCCGCTCGATCCGGCCCTCGCGGATCTCGAGCTCCGTCACCGTCAGACCGACGCCGGCGCACGTGCTGGTGCCGGGCAGCCCGTTGACGAGGATGTCGAA
>DASVDJ010000110.1:0-18972 GCA_036381155.1 Vicinamibacterales bacterium | reverse complement strand
GGCACCACTTCATGTGGCGCTTCTGGCCGGTGCTGCCCGGCTGGGGCGGGATGGCCGTGCTGGACCGCAGCTGGTACGGCCGGGTGCTGGTGGAACGCGTCGAGGGGTTCGCGCAGGAGGACGCGTGGCGGCGCGCCTACGGGGAGATCGTCGCGTTCGAGCGGATGCTCGCCGACGAGGGGATGCTCATCGTCAAGTGCTGGATGCACATCTCCGACGCCGAGCAGCTCTCCCGGTTCGAGGCGCGGCGCGACAACCCGCTCAAGTCGTGGAAGCTCACCGACGAGGACTGGCGCAACCGCGACAAGCGGCCCGAGTACGAGGCGGCGGTCGAGGAGATGCTCGCGCTGACCGACCACGAGGGCGGCCGCTGGCACGTCGTGCCGGCCGAGCAGAAGAAGTACGCGCGCGTGCACGTCGTCGAGACGGTCAACGCCGAGCTCGAGCGCGCGATGGTCGCCGCCGGGCTGGACCTGCCCTAACTCGCCTCGTTCTTCTCGCGCTCCGCGATCCGCTCCTTGAGCTGCTCGGTCACCGAGGGGTCGCGGAGCGTGGTGACGTCGCCCAGCTCGCGGCCTTCGGCGATGTCGCGCAGCAGCCGGCGCATGATCTTGCCCGACCGGGTCTTCGGCAGATCGGCGGTGAAGATGATGTCGTCCGGCCTCGCGATGGCGCCGATGAGACGCCCGACGTGCTGCCGCAGCTCGTCGGCGAGCGCGTCGGAGGGCTTGACGCCTTCCTTCAGCGTCACGAACGCGGCGACGGCCTGCCCCTTGATCTCGTGCGGGCGGCCGACCACGGCGGACTCGGCGACCTTCGGATGGTCGACGAGCGCGCTCTCGACCTCCATCGTGCCGATCCGGTGGCCCGCGACGTTCAGCACGTCGTCGACGCGACCCAGCAGCCAGAGGTATCCGTCCTCGTCGCGCTTCGCGCCGTCGCCGGTGAAGTAGATGTCGTTCGACCACCGGCTCCAGTACTGCTTCACGTACCGGTCCATGTCGCCGTAGATGCCGCGCAGCATGCCGGGCCAGGGCTTCGTGAGCGCCAGCAGTCCGCCGCCGACGCCGACCGTTTCGCCGCGGTCGTTCCTGATCTCGGCGGAGATGCCCGGGAACGGCTTCGTCGCCGACCCCGGCTTGGTCGCGGTCAGTCCGGGCAGCGGCGTGATCATGATGTGCCCGGTCTCGGTCTGCCACCAGGTGTCGACGATCGGGCAGCGTTCACGGCCGATGTACAGGTGGTACCAGATCCAGGCCTCGGGGTTGATCGGCTCGCCCACCGAGCCCAGGAGGCGCAGCGACGAGAGGTTGTGCTTCGCCGGCCACTCCGGCCCCCACCGCATGAAGGCGCGGATCGCGGTGGGCGCCGTGTAGAACACGGTGACGCCGTGGCGCTCGATGATGTCCCAGAACCGATCCTTGTCGGGGAAGTCCGGCGCCCCTTCGTACATCAGCACCGTCGCGCCGCAGGCCAGCGGCCCGTACACGACGTAGCTGTGCCCGGTGACCCAGCCGATGTCGGCCGTGCACCAGTAGACGTCGTCGTCCTTCAGGTCGAAGACCCACTTGGTCGTCGCGTAACACCCGGTGAGATAGCCGCCGGTCGTGTGGACGATGCCCTTCGGCTTCCCGGTCGTGCCCGAGGTGTAGAGGATGTAGAGCATGTCCTCCGAGTCCATGGGCTCGGCCGGCGATTCGAGCGGCGCGTCGCGCATCAGCTCGTGGTACCAGTGGTCGCGCTGCGCGTTGACGGCGATGTCGAACGGACCGCGCTGCACGACGATCACGTTCTGAATCGACGGCGCGGACTCCAGCGCCTCATCGGCGACCTTCTTCAGCGGCACCACGTTCCCCCGGCGGTAGCCGCCGTCGGCGGTGATGAGCAGCTTGGCCTGCTGGTCGTTGATCCGGTCGCGCAGTGACGCTGCGCTGAACCCGCCGAAGACGACGCTGTGGACCGCGCCGATGCGGGCGCAGGCGAGCATCGCGACCGCGAGCTCCGGGATCATCGGCAGATAGATGGCGACGCGATCGCCCTTCTGGATTCCCAGCTTGCGAAGGACGTTCGCGAACCGGCAGACGTCGCGATAGAGCTCGAAGTACGTCAGCGTGCGTCGCTCGCCGGGTTCCCCCTCCCAGATGATCGCGGCCTTGTTGCGGCGCCACGTCCGGATGTGGCGATCGAGGCAGTTGACCGAGGCGTTCAGCTTCCCGCCGACGAACCACTTCGCGTGCGGCGGGTTCCATTCGAGGATCCGGTTCCAGGGCGTGCTCCACTCCAGCTCGCCCGCAAACTCCGCCCAGAACTTCTCCGGATCCGCAGCGGCACGTTCGTAGACCGCCGGATCCTTGATGTTGGCGGCGGCGGCGAACTCCGGAGGAGGCGGGAAGGACCGGTCTTCCTTCAACAGAGCGGCAATTTCGGGTGTGGTGTTCTCGGAGGCCATGCGGTTCACTCTATCACCCCCCTATTCCCCTCGGGACCCTCTTCCCCGTATGCTTCTGCGGCATGCGAGCCTCCAAGCTGCAGCCTGCGCTCCTGGGCGGTCTGTTCATCGGCGTGCTCTCGGCACTCCCCGTCATCAGCATCGGGAACGCCTGCTGCTGCCTCTGGGTGATCGCCGGCGGCGTGCTGGCGGCCTGGCTGCTCCAGCAGAACCAGAGCGGGCCCATCGAGGCCGGCGACGGCGCCACGATCGGCCTGCTGGCCGGCATCATCGGGGCCGGCGTGTTCCTGGTGCTCAGCATCCCGATCGGGCTGATCTTCGGCCCGATGCAGGCGGATATGATCCGGCAGTTCATGGAGTCGGCCGGGGACATGCCGCCGGAAGCCCGGGAGGCCCTCGAGAACATGCAGCACGGCGGCGCCAGCATCGTCGGGGCGCTGCTCGGGTTCGTCGTGATGCTGTTCGTCGGGGTCGCGTTCGGAGCGCTCGGCGGGCTGCTCGGCGCGCTGATGTTCCGGAAGCAGGGTCCGCCTCCGGCGCCTCCTGCCGCCACCGATCCGTTCGGCGGCCCGTTCACGCCGCCAAACCCGCCGCCCCCGCCGCCGCTGCCCCCGACCCAGCCGGGTCAGTAGCCGGCGCCCGGGAGCCAGGGCGCTGAGACGAGCCGGGGCAGGCCGATGGCCTGCCCGTTCCGCGCCTAGTCGTAGTACTCCCGTCCCAGGTGAGTGATCAGCTCCTCGCCCAGCATCCAGCGCAGCGTGTTCTTCAGCTTCATCAGCTGGATGAACAGGTCGTGCTCGGGATAGAGCCCGGGCGCGTGCTGCGGGCTCTTGAAGTAGAACGAGAGCCACTCCTGGATGCCTGACAGTCCGGCCCGCTGCGCCAGATCAAGGAAGAGCGCGACGTCGAGGACGATGGGCGCAGCCAGGATGCTGTCGCGGCACAGGAAGTTGATCTTGAGCTGCATCGGGTAGCCGAGCCACCCGACCAGATCGACGTTGTCCCAGCCTTCCTTGTTGTCCCCGCGCGGCGGGTAGTAGTTGATCCGGACGACGTGATGCACCTCGCCGTAGAGGTCCGGATAGAGGTGCGGCTGGAAGATGTAGTCGAGGACCGACTTCTTGCTCTCCTCCTTGGTCTTGAACGACCCGGGGTCATCCAGCACCTCGCCGTCGCGGTTTCCGAGGATGTTCGTTGAGTACCAACCGTCCACGCCGAGGAGCCTCGCCTTCAGGCCCGGCGCGATGATGGTCTTGATCAGGGTCTGGCCGGTCTTGAGGTCCTTGCCGGCGATGGGCGTCTTCGTGCGGGCGGCGAGCTCGACGAGCGCGGGGATGTCGCACGTCAGGTTGGGCGCGCCGTTGGCGAACGGAATGCCCTCCTTCAGCGCGGCGTAGGCGTAGACCATGCTCGGCGCGATCGCGGGATCGTTGCGTTCGAGCGCCGATTCGAAGTCGCCGAGCGTGGCATGCGCCGGCGTCTCCTGCATGTAGATCTCGGTGCTCCCGCACCACACCATGACGAGGCGGTCGAGGCCGTGCTCCGCCTTGAAGCGCCGGATGTCGTCGATGACCTGCTCGGCCAGATCCCGCTTGCTGGCCCCCTTCTTCACGTTCGGCCCGTCGAGGCGCTTCACGTACTGCCGGTCGAAGACCGCCGGCCAGGGGCGGATGGCCTCGAGGTCCGGACGGATGGCCTCGAGCTGTGCACTCTCGAGCACGCCGGCTGTCCGCGCGGCTTCGTAGCAGTTATCCTCGAACAGGTCCCAGCCACCGAAGACGACGTCGTCGATCGAGGCGAGCGGCAGGACGTCGGCGATGCGCGGCGACCGGTGCTCCGTGCGCTTGCCGAGGCGGATGGTGCCCATCTGGGTGAGAGAGCCGATTGGGCGCGCGAGGCCCTTGCGGATGGCCAGCACGCCGGCGATGACGGTGGTGGAGACGGCCCCGAGGCCGACGAGCAGGATGCCGAGACGCCCCTTCGCGGGCGCGATGTTGACCGAAGCCATAACGGCGGGACTATATCAGAAAACGATTACATCGGTGATTCTGGCCCTTCAGGGCCCGGTGACGCCATGAAGCTTCCGTTCCTCCGCACGCCGCAGCACGAGGAAGAACCGCTGGTGGTCGCGATGACCGGAACCCGGCTGGGCGACTCGGTGGTCTTCGCGGGAGGGTCGCCAGCGCTCGTTCTGCCGCTGGCGAGCCGCACCGGGCTGTCCGGGCGGCTGGTCGTCGTCGCCGACGGCGCCGAGGCGGCGCCGCTCGAGCACGCGGCGGCGAAGCACGGCGTCCTCCTGGAGATTGCCGCGGCCCCGCCCGACGGCGCGGGGTTCGATCTCGCGGTGGTCGAAGCCACCGACGGCTGGCGCGATGCCGTGGCGCGGCTTCGGCCATCGGTCAGGCCTGGCGGCCGGATCGTCGTGATTGCGGGACGGCAGGTGTCGGGTCTGTCCCGATGGTTCGGCACCGCCGATGCCGGCCCGCAGGTCACCGACGTGGTCGCGCAGCTGGAGCACGCCGGTTGGCAGCGCGTCAGGCCCATCGGCGAGCGCGACGGCCTCCGGTTCGTCGAGGCGTTCGCGTGACCGCGAACGCTCCTTCAGGATGACGGCTGGCAGGTCGGCGCCCTGTCCTGAGGACAGCCTGAAGACCGGTGGCGCCCATTTCGGCGCCATTCCCTGACAAACCTCACGAATCGAAACCGGCAGACCTTTTGCCCTGCCATCGGGGGAAGGTCAGGCCATCAGTGTCCCTGCGTGCCGGTCCCGACGTGTTCTCCGTCAGAGAGCTGGCCCGCGCCTCGGGCGCGAGCGCGGCCGAGGTAGCCGCCGGGGTGGAGGCTGGCGCGATCCGGACGTTGCCCGTCGGTGACGGCGCGACCTGGATCACGCGGGACGAAGCCATCAGGGCGGGCCGTGCGATCCGGGCGGGCACGCTGGCGCAGTCCCTGCCTCCGGCCACCCCGGAGGGCCCGCGCTTCGAGATCCGGCCGGTGGACGCGCCACCGTTCCTGCGCACCCCGCTGGCGCTGTCGAGCAGCCTGCACCTCGGCCTGGTCGCGGCCCTCGTGCTCGCCACGACCCTCGGGCTCGGTCGTGCCTCCGCGACCTCGCCAACCGTCGAGGTGACCGCCGAGCCGATGCGGCTCGTCTACCTCGCGCTGCCCGGCCCCGGAGGCGGTGGCGGCGGCGGAGGCGACCGTCGTGGCCTGACACCGCCGAGGGTGAAGCGGGCAGGCACGAGTCAGGTGAGCAGTCCGGCGCCCGTGCGGCGGCCGCCCGAGCCTGCGCCTCCGCAGGAGTCGGAGCCCGAGCCGCTGCCCCAGGTCGAAGCGCCCGTGGTGATGCTGCCCGGCGACGAGATCAATCAGGACGGCGTGATGGACGAGCCGCAGACGCCGGAACCGGTCCGCGGCCCCGGCGACGAAGGGGGCACCGGCTCCGGGACGGGCGCCGGCATGGGCGACGGGGAAGGGGCCGGAATCGGACCGGGCAGCGGGGGCGGCGAAGGCGGCGGCCCGTACCGGCCGGGCAGCGGAATCGAACCGCCCCGCCTGCTGCGGGAGGTCCGCCCCGACTACACCGACGAAGCCCGCCGGCGGGGGCTGGAGGGCGAGGTCCTGATGGAGATCGTGGTCCGGCGCGACGGGAGCGTCGGCGACGTCCGGATCGTCCGCGGGCTGGGGCACGGTCTGGACGAGCGCGCGGTCACGGCCGTTCGCCAGTGGCGCTTCGAACCGGCGGCGCGCGGTGGCGTGTCGGTCGACGTGCTCGTGGAAGTCGCGATGGAGTTCCGGATTCGGTAGGCAGGAGTTCTGTGCAATGGTGGCGCTGCTCGTTGTCGTCACGCTCGTCTCGCTCGGGGCAGCACTCGGGCTGCTGGTCTGGGTGCTTCGGCTCGCGCGCGAGGAACGCGAGCGTTCGGAGGCTCGCGCTGCGGCGCTGTCGCTGCTGCTCGATGGAGAGCTCACGGATGGCGGCTCGCCGGCGTCGGTTCGCCCCGAGCCACCCGCCCCTCCGCCGGTCCCGACCCGTCCACGCGAGAGCGCAGACGACGCGGTGCTGCCGAGTGGATTGACCGGGCGTCCCTTCGCATTCGGCATGGTTGCCGGAAGCTCACGCACGGCCCTGCTTCTGGCCGCGGCGGCCGGCGTGTTCGTCATCGGCCTGGTGCTTGCGGTCCTGGCGTCGACGGGCCCGGGTGAAGGCGCCGGGCAGACGGCCGGGCATCCGCCGGCGCCGCTCGAGCTGCTCGCGCTGCGCCACCAGCGCCGCGACGGCGTCCTCGAAATCTCGGGGCTCGTGCGAAATCCCCCATCGGGACGCGCGGTCACCGGGCTCGAAGCCGTCGCCGACAGCTTCGGCGCCGATGGGGCGCCGCTGACGCGCGGCAGGAACCCGCTCCGGACGAGGCGGCTGAACCCCGGCGACGAGTCGCCGTTCGCGATCGTGCTCTCGCCGGGGGCGCAGGTGAAGCGCTACCGCATCTCCTTCATCGACGGAACGGGAACGGTGCCGCATGTCGATCTCCGCGGCCGGCGCGCCGAGTCGCATGCTCCCGCGCTGCCCGGCGGCGCACAGCCGGGCGGAAGGAACGAATCATGAGAAGCAGGACCGTGCCCGCGATGGTCGTCGCGGCAGCTGTCGCCGTCGCCGCCGCGGCACTCCAGGCGCAGGAGGATGCCCAGCAGCCTGACGGATTCCGTTTCCGGGCCGGCGTCGCGCTGATCAACGTCCCGGTCACGGTCACCGATGACGACGGACGCTTCGTCACGGGTCTGCAGCGCGACGACTTCGTGCTGTACGAGGACGGCGTCGAGCAGGCGATCACGCACTTCAGCAGCGAGCGCGTGCCCGTGAGCCTGGGGCTGGTCGTCGACACGAGCGGCAGCATGGCCGGCGAGAAGTGGCAGCACGCGCGCGAGGCGATCGAGCGCTTCCTCGACCTGCTCGGCCCCGAGGACGAAGTGTTCCTCTACCAGTTCAACACCGTGCCGATGCTGGTCCAGGACTGGACGAACGACCGCGAGCGGCTGAGCGCGGCGATGCGCCGGATCGCGCCGCGCGGCGGCACGGCGATGTACGACGCGCTCGCCGAGGCGGTGCCGATGGCCAGCAGCGGACGCAACCGGAAGAAGGCGATCGTGCTGATCTCGGACGGCAACGACACCCAGAGCTCCGCGTCCGTCTCCGCCCTGCGCTCGATGATTCGGGAGAGCGAGCTGCTCGTCTACGCCATCGGCATCGACGGAGAGGGCGGGCGTGTCTGGACGAACGCGCCCCCGCGGCGCCCCCCGGTCCGGCTGCCGTTTCCCTTCCCGGGATCCGGACGCCGCCGCCCGTGGCCGTTCCAGCCCCAGATCGTGATCGGAGGCGGCCAGCGCATCCAGATCGGTTCGGAACGGGTGAACGCCGGAGCGCTCCGGGAGCTGACGGACGACAGCGGCGGCCGCACGGAGATCGTGCGCTCCTCACGCGACCTGGGTCCGGCGACGACGAACATCGCCGACGAGCTGAGCCGGCAGTACTTCCTGGCCTATCCGGCGGCCGCCGAGCGTGACGGCCGCTGGCACACCATCCGGGTCGAAGTGCGGGGCGACCGCTACACCGTCCGCGCACGCCGGGGGTTCATGGCGACGTAGCCAGCGACGCACAGCGGACGCGCGCGGCGGGGGTATGATCTCCCGCTGTGCCTTCTCTTCTCACCGCCGTGGGGCTGTCGCTCCTCGGCAGCCTCGGCGGCCTGCTCTGCGCCGCGCTGCTGCTCCTGCTCCCGGCTCCCAGCCGGGCCAGGCTCGTGCCGTGGCTCGTCGCCTACGCCGTCGGCGCGCTGCTCGGCGTCGCGCTGATGGCGCTGCTCCCCGAAGCCATCGAGCTCAGGCCGCCGACCGAGGTATTCGGGGTGCTGCTGGCCGGCATCCTCGCCTTCTTCGTCATCGAGAAGCTGGTGCTCTGGCGGCACTGCCACACCGAAGCGTGCGAGGTGCACCACGCGTCCGCCTCGCTGGTGCTCATCGGCGGCGCGGTGCACAACTTCGTGGACGGCGCGATGATCGGCGCGGCGGTGCTGACCTCCGTGCCGCTCGGCATCAGCACGGCCGTCGCCGTCGCGGCGCACGAAGTCCCGCAGGAGATCAGCGACTTCGCCGTCCTGCTCCATTCCGGGTACAGCCGCTCCCGGGCGCTGGCGCTGAACATCCTGACCGCCATGGCCAGCGTGCTCGGCGCCATCGTCGCCGTGCTGCTCGTCCAGTTGCTGCCGGCGCTGCTGCCGTACCTGCTGGCCGTCGCCTCGGCCAGCTTCATCTACGTCGCGATGTCGGACCTGATTCCGGACCTGCACGACCGGGGGCGTACCGGCCTGACGGCGGTGCCCCAGGTGCTGCTGGTCGGACTCGGCATGGCGACGGCGCTGCTCCTTTGAGGCGACACTGACCTCGCGCCGCGGCAGGCCCGTCCTCGCCCGAGGGCGGCACCCGGCCAACCCCCCTGAAATCCCCGAAATCCGGCCAGCATCTCAGGGGTAGATGCTGGCACAGCGCTTGATCTGCTGGGCATCGTCAGCGCCGACTGTCCCCGCCGCCGCGGAAAGCCGGGGGGCGGGGGACGGCGAGGAGGTGCAAACCATCATGACGAAGCGATTCTTCCTGATGGCGCTGGCTTTCGCGCTCTTATCCGGTCCGGCGTATGCCGACGACTACAACGAACGCAAGAGCCTGCAGCTCATCAACAGCATCAGCGAAGAGGTGCGCCAGTACAGCCGGTTCACGATCTTCGACGACGTGCGCGTGGGGGTCGCCGAGGACAACGTGGTCGTGCTGAGCGGCAAGGTCACGATGCCGTTCAAGAGGGACGACATCGAGCGCGTCGTCAGCCGGGTGCCCGGCGTGACGGCGGTCCGCAACGAGCTCACGGTGCTGCCCACGTCGCCGTTCGACGACGAGCTGCGGTACCGGATTGCCCGCGCGATCTACGGACACTCCGCGTTCTGGCACTACGCGGCGATGGCGAACCCGCCGATCCACATCATCGTCGAGCGGGGCCACGTCACGCTGACCGGGGTGGTCACCAGCAACGTCGAACGGATGCTGGCGCGGTCGCTGGCGACGACGTTCGGTGCGTTCTCGGTGAAGAACGAGCTGAAGACCGACGCCGAGATGCGCGCGATGGCCGAGCGCATCTGACACGAGGGGCGGGGCCGGGAACGGTCCCGCCCTACGCCTTTCTCCGCATCAGCCACCACAGAATCACGCCGAACAGCGCGATGACCACCAGCGCCATCGTGCCGAACAGCCACAGCGTGGTGTAGAGGATGGACTCCGGCGCCATGCGGGCTTCCATCTCCACGGGGCGCCCGGCGAGCCGGTCGGCGAATGACTGCTCCCAGAGCAGGATGTTGCCGCGCTCGACCCGCTTCGACGGCGCGTTGTGATAGTGGATGCGCGACGGCAGGTGCAGCCGGAAGGCCACCTGCTCGCCGCCGGTCCAGCCGACGTCGCCGACGTCGCGGACCGCGCCGCGCGTGATGGTCTGCCTGAAGACGTATTCGCCGTCACGCTGCCGGAACGAGCAGTCGGGCCGCGCGAAAGCCGCCGTCGATCCCAGCTGGCAGATGTCGTCGACATCGAGCCGGACGTGGACGAAGCGCCGCCCCTTCCGGCGTGAGGTGCTGATGCGCGCCACCCGTACCGTGTCCGAGCCGTAGAACGAACGGATCGCGGCACGGTCGAGCCGCGCGGTGGGCGCGACGTCGAGGTCGATGCCGTGGAGCGCCACCAGCGCCGGCACCGATCCGTTGATGTACACGATCGCGGAGCCGTCGAGCGACAGCTCGATCTGCTCGTCGTACTCGTACTGGGTGGGAAGGATCGATCGGCACCCGGCGGCGGTCAGCAAGGCCGCCAGAACTGCGAGAATGGCCCCGCAGCGGGCCGGCGCGAACCCGACTCTCACGACCCTGAATGATATACTGACTGCTTCTCCCGCCTGCTGCTTCCGCAACCGATGCACGCACGCCCGCGCCTGTTCCTGATCGACGGCAGCTCGCAGATGTACCGCGCGTATCACGCGATCCGCGGGCTGAGCGGCCCTGACGGACGTTCCACCAACGCCGTCTACGGCTTCGTGACGATGCTCCGGAAGCTGATCGCGGACCACACGCCGGAGTACATCGCGGCGTCGTTCGACCTCGCCGGCCCGACCTTCCGCGACGCGCTCGTCACCGACTACAAGGCGAACCGCGCGCCGATGCCCGACGACCTCGCCGAGCAGATCCCGTGGGTGCACGAAGCCTGCGAAGCGCTCGGCGTCCCCGTGCTCACGTCCCGGGGCTTCGAGGCCGACGACGTGATCGGCACGCTGGCGCGGCGGGCGGTCGATGCCGGCTTCGACGTCGTGATCGTCACCGGCGATAAGGACTTCTTCCAGCTCGTCAACGGCGGCATCCGGGTGTTCAACCCGCGGGACGAAGGCACCTGGTTCGACCGCGACGCCGTCCACGCGAAGTTCGGTGTCTGGCCGGAGCAGGTCGTCGACGTCCTCGCGCTGATGGGCGACACCATCGACAACATCAAGGGCGTGCCCGGCATCGGCGAGAAGGGGGCGCGCGAGCTCATCGCGACCTACGGCTCGCTCGACGCGCTGCTCGAGCGCGCGGCCGAGGTCCCGCAGAAGCGCTATCGCGAAGGGCTGCTGGCGCATGCGGACGACGCGCGGCAGAGCCGCGAGCTCGCGCGCATCCATACCGACGTCCCGGTGACGGTCGACTTCGAGACCCTGAAGTATCGCGGAAGCGACCGCGCGCGATGCTACGAGCTGTTCGGACGGCTCGGGTTCCGATCGCTCCTGATGGAGTACGCGCCGACGGCGGAGACGGTCGAGAAGTCCTACACGCTCGTCACGGACAGCGCCGCGCTGTCGGAGGTCGTCGCGGCCGCAGCGGCCGCCGAGCGGATCGGCATCCACGTGATCGCCGACGGCGAGCGGCCGATGGAGGCGTCGCTCGTCGGCATCGCCATCGCGGATGCGCCCCGGCGCGCGTGGTACGTGCCGGTCGGGCGCTCGAACGGGAGCCTGCTGGACGCCGGCGGCGGTCTGCCGCTCGAGACGATTCTCGATGCGCTGCGCGGGGTGCTGGAAGCGGCGTCACCGCGCAAGACCGGACACGATCTCAAGTCCGCCGCGGTACTGCTCGCGCAGCACGGCGTCACGCTCGGGGGCCTCGACTTCGACACGATGATCGGCAGCTACCTGCTCGATCCGACGCGGTCCGCGCATGGCATCGAGGACACGGCGCTCGAGCACCTCGGCTACAAGGCAGTGGCGGCCGGGTCGCTGACCGGCAAGGGGGCGCGCGCCATTCCGATCGCCGAGCTGCCGCCGGCTGCGCTCTGCGACTACGCGGCCGAGCGTGCCGATCTGCCGCTGCAGCTGGCGCCCAATCTCGAGGCGCGCCTCGAAGCCGAAGGCCTGACGCGTGTCTGGCGCGAGCTGGAGGAGCCGCTCATCCCGGTGCTCGCCGCGATCGAGCAGGCGGGCGTGCGAATCGACACGGAAGTCCTGCGGCGCCAGTCCGCGAACGTCGAGCGCGAGCTCGACGCGCTCGCCGCGCGCATCTACGCGCTGGCCGGCGTCGAGTTCAACATCAACTCCCCCCGTCAGCTCGGCGAGGTGCTGTTCGAGAAGATGCAGCTGCCGACGGCGCGGCGCACCGGGCGGACGAAGGCGATGTCGACCGCCTTCGAGGTCCTCGAGGAGCTCGCGCAGGTGCACGAGATGCCGCGGCTCGTTCTCGACTGGCGGGCGCTGCAGAAGCTGAAGGGGACGTATCTCGGCGCGCTGCCGCAGCTGGTGAACCCCAGGACGGGCCGGGTCCACACCTCGTTCAACCAGGCGGTCGCGGCGACCGGGCGCCTGTCGAGCAGCGACCCGAACCTGCAGAACATCCCGATTCGCACCGAGCTGGGCCGGGAGATCCGCCGGGCCTTCATCGCGGCGCCGGGGCACGTGCTCATCTCCGCCGACTACTCGCAGATCGAGCTGCGCGTGCTCGCGCACCTGTCCGGGGACGAGACGCTCATCGCGGCGTTCCAGCGCGGCGAGGACATCCACGACCGCACGGCGCTCAAGGTGTTCGGCACGGACAGCGGGCTGAGCCCGCACGAGCTCCGCCGCCGGGCGAAGATCATCAACTACGCGCTGCTCTACGGGAAGACGGCGTTCACGCTGGCGAAGGACATCGGCGTCACGCAGCAGGCGGCGCAGGAGTTCATCGACGCCTACTTCGCCGGCTTCCCGCGCGTCCGCGCGTTCATCGACCGCACGCTCGAGGAGACCCGCGCCACCGGCGTGGTCCGCACGATGTTCGGCCGGCGGCGTCTGGTCCCGGAGATCACCAGCCGCAACGGCGCGGTGCGCGCCGCGGCGGAGCGGATGACGGTCAACATGCCGATCCAGGGCACCGCGGCCGACATCCTCAAGCTGGCGATGATCGCGCTGCACCGGGACCTGACGTCGCGCAACGGCGACGGCACGCCGGCCGCGCGGATGATCCTGACCGTGCACGACGAGCTGGTCTTCGAAGTGCGGCGCGAGGCCGCCGACGAGTACGCCGCGCTCATCCGGGATCGGATGCAGAACGCCACCCGCCTGGCCGTGCCGCTCGACGTGGACGTCGGCATCGGCGAGAACTGGAAGGACGCGAAGAGCTGATCACGTACGGGTGTCAGACACCCGTACTAGAATTGAACGCTCATGCGCGCCCGCCTGCTGGTACTCGCCGCTGCCCTGCTCTTCTCCACGGGCGGCGCGGCAATCAAGGCGACCACGCTCACCGCCTGGCAGGTGGCCAGCTTCCGCTCGGGCGTCGCGGCGCTGGCGCTGTTCATCCTCCTCCCGGGCTCACGCCGCCGGCCGGATCGCGCGACGCTCCTCGTCGGCGTCGTCTACGGCCTCACGATGGTGCTGTTCGTCGCGGCGAACAAGCTGACCACGGCCGCGAATGCGATCTACCTGCAGAGCACGGCGCCGCTCTACATCCTGCTCGCCGCGCCGCTCCTGCTGCGCGAGCCGGTGAAGCGCGCCGACGTGGTCTTCATGCTGGCGCTCGGCGCCGGCCTCGCCGCGTTCTTCATCGGCGAGGAGGCTCCGCGCGACAGCGCGCCCAACCCGGCGCTCGGCAACCTGCTGGCGCTGGCGAGCGGTCTGTCCTGGGCGGGAACCGTGATGGGCCTGCGCTGGCTCTCGGGGCGCACGAAGAGCGCCCTCGCCACGCAGCCTGCGCTCGTCGTCGGCAACGCGTTCGCCTGCCTGCTGGCGTTGCCCGCGGCGCTGCCCGTGGAAGGTTCGGGCAGCGACCTGGCGATCATCCTGTGGCTCGGCGTGGTGCAGATCGGGCTGGCTTACATGTGCCTGAGCGCCGGTCTGGCCGGCGTGCCGGCACTCGAGGCGTCGCTGCTGCTGCTGGTGGAGCCGGTGCTGAATCCGGTCTGGGCCTGGGTGGTGCAGGGCGAGAAGCCGGGCCCCTGGGCGATCGCGGGCGGCACGATCATCCTCGTCGCGACCGCTCTGCGGACACTGCACGACCGGCGCGCGCCGGCGTGAGGACAGCGGCGTCTACCGCCACTGCCGCTTGAGCATCTCCCACTCGTCCGTCAGTTCGTCCGCGGCCGCCTTCTGCTCGTTCGCGTCCGGCCCCGCCCGGCGCGCCCGCTCCGGGATGATCGCCGTCGTCATCAGCCGATCGAGGTCGGCACGCAGCGCGGCGCCGCGGTCGGGCGCGATGCGCGCCCGCAGATATCCGGCGATGACCGCGTGCCACGCCCGATCCACGTCGCCGAGCGACCGCGCCGCGGCGGGCAGCCAGTACCCCGCGGCGGTCGAACCCGGGAACTGACGGAGCTCCTCCTCCATCCGCTCGAGGATGCGCCGGTAGAGGGCGGCGCGGTTGGCGGGATCGATCTGCGCCTGCCGATCGACGGCGGTCGCCCACCAGTCGAGGGCGCGGTCACGCGCCTCCGGGCCGAGCCCGTCGACCTTCCCGAGCGCCGCGTCAAAAAGCTCTGCCGCTGCGCCGTATCGCTCGTCGAGGAACAGCCACTCGCCGAGTGCGAGCGTGAACTCCGTGTGGGCCGTGCCCTTCAGGCCCGACGGGTCGAGCGCCCGGAGCGCATCGCGCGCGCCCGCGAGGTTGGCGCTGTCGCGCGTCTGGCGATATCGCTCGAGATGGGCACGCGCGATGATCAACGCGGCCTCGTCGACCGAATAGCCGGCGTCGCGCGCCTCGCTGGCCGCACGGATGGCCAGCTCGTAGAGCTCCTGGTTGTAGAGCCGTCGCGCATCGGCGATGCGGTCGCCAGCCTGGACCGGCGCGGGACCGGAGGCCAGCCACAGGACGGCCGTCAGACTCAGTATCAGCCGCACGCGAGCCTCCTCCGGGTCGAGAACATTCCGTAAGTCATTGCAGTACGTAGACTTGCCAGCTCGTGTCCGCAGCCGTTTGCTAAAATGTCACGTAGCGCATGCGCACGCCGACGATTATCCCCCGCTCCGAACACCCGATCTCGCGCTCGCTCATCGACCCCGACGCGCTGAAGGTGCTCAACCGGCTCCACCAGCATGATTATCTCGCGTACCTCGTCGGGGGGAGCGTCCGCGATCTGCTCCTCGGGCGTCAGCCGAAGGATTTCGACATCGGGACGTCGGCGCATCCGCACGAAGTCAAGAAGCTTTTTCGCAACTGCTGGATCATCGGGCGCCGGTTCCGCCTCGCGCACGTGCGGTTCGGCACGAAGGTGATCGAGGTCGCGACGTTCCGGCGCCAGCTCACGGAAGCGGAGCTCGCCGAGCAGGAAGCCGCCGCGGCGCAGGCCGAAGCGGAGGCCGACATCGAGGAGGCGCAGGCGCCGGGAGACCGCAACCGGCCCCTGCGCCGCATTCACCTGCGCGACAACACCTTCGGCACGCCGGAGGAGGACGCGTTCCGCCGCGACTTCACGGTCAACGCCCTCTTCTACGACATCGGCACGTTCTCGATCATCGACTACACCGGCGGACTCGAGGACATCAAGGCGCGCGTCATCCGCTCGATCGGCGACCCGGACGTCCGTTTCGAAGAGGACCCGGTCCGCATGCTCCGCGCCATCGTCCTCGCGGCGCGTCTGGACTTCACGGTCGACCCGCCCGTCATCGACGCCATCAGGCGCCACGCGCCACTCATCGCGAAGGCGTCACCGGCACGGTTGCTGGAGGAGTTCTACAAGATCCTGCGGTCCGGCGCCTCGGAGCGCGCGTTCCGCGAGCTGGCGGAAGTGGGGCTGCTCGAGTACCTCGCACCCGAGCTGCTGCGCGATCGCGGGCAGGCCCTGTGGCCGTACACCGCGGCGCTGGATCGGTACCGCCAGCGCTTCACGAGCATTCCCGAGACGCTGACCAACCCGATCCTGCTCGGGACGCTCCTGGTGCCGCTCGGCTTCACGGCCGGACGCCGGCCCCGGCGCTTCGAGGACGGCGAGCGGCCGGTGAAAGAGCCGCCCGCGGTGCTGGGACAGATGCCGCTGCCGCGACGCGACGTCGAGCGGCTGCGGCAGATCCTGGGCATGCAGCGGCGCCTGCTCGATCTGGGCGCGTCACCCCGCGCCAAACGCGCGCTGATGCACCGCGGCCCCTTCCAGGAGGCGCTCACGTGGCTCGAAATCCACGGCGAGTCCCCGGAGACGCTCGAACACTGGCGCGGCTTCTACGAAGGGCTCGAGGTGCCGCACGAGGCGACCGGAGACGAGCGGCCGCGACGGCGGCGCCGGCGGCGGCGGCGCCGGGGAGGCCGGCGCCATCCGCCGCTGCTCTGATGAGGGGCGGCCGGGCCCACCCAGCCGGAATCCTCACCACGGAGAACACAGAGGATCGAGCGCTGCTACCCGTTCTTCTTCTCGAACTCCCGCATGAACTCGACGAGCGCGTCGACGCCCTCTTCCGGGAACGCGTTGTAGATCGAGGCGCGCATGCCGCCGACGGAGCGATGCCCCTTCAGTCCATCGAGCCCGGCCGCGGTGGCCTCCTTGACGAACTTCTTCTCCAACTCCTCGCTCGGCAGCCGGAACGTCACGTTCATCCAGGACCGATCCTCGCGCCGCGCGGTCGGCCGCCAGAACTCCGTCCGATCGAGCTCCGCATAGAGCTTGCGCGCCTTGCGCTCGTTCACCGCGGCGATGGCCTCGAGCCCGCCCTGATCCCGCAGCCAGCGCATGACGAGCCCGACCGCATAGATCGCGAAGCAGGGGGGCGTGTTGTAGAGCGACCCGTTGTCGGCGTGCACCTTGTAGTTCAGCATCGTGTGCAGCGACGGGTTGGAGCGCTCGAGCAGATCCTCGCGGATGATCACCAGCGTGACACCCGCGGGGCCGAGGTTCTTCTGCGCGCCGGCATAGATCAGGCCGTACTTCGAGATATCGATCGGCCGGCAGAACAGGTCGGATGATGCGTCGCTGACGAGCGGCGCGCCGCCGGTCGGCGGAAGGCGGTGCCACTGCGTGCCCTCGATCGTGTTGTTCGAGGTGATGTGCACGTACGCGGCGCCCTCGCTCAGCCGGATCTCCTCGTCATTGGGAATCCGGCTGAACCCGTCACTCTCGGTGGTCGCCGCGACGTTGACCCGTCCGACCTTCTTCGCTTCCTTGGCGGCCTTCTGGGTCCACGACCCCGTGATGATGTAGTCCGCGGTCCCCTCGGCGGTGAGCAGGTTCAGCGGCACCATCGAGAACTGCGTGCTGGCGCCGCCCTGCAGGAACAGCACCTTGTAGTTGTCGGGCACGCCGGCGAGCGCGCGGATGTCGGCCTCGGCCTTCGCGATGATTTCCTCGAAGACCTTCGACCGGTGGCTGATCTCGAGCACCGACATCCCGACGCCGGGCAGCGCCACGAGATCGCGCTGGATCTGCTCGAGCACGGGAAGCGGGAGAACGGCGGGACCGGATGAGAAATTGAAGATGCGGGCGGTGGTCGTGGACATAATCCCGGATTGTACCCCCGGGCGCGGAGCCGCGCGAAGCGCCGGCGTCAGTGGCCGATGGCGACCACGTGCGCGCTCAGGATGTCGTCGTGGTCGACGATGACGCCGAGCACGGCGCCGGAGGGCTTCCGGTCGAGGTTGATCCGCGCCACGGCCGCCTCCGCCCCCGCAAAGACGATGTTCTCCGTCTCCTGGACGTTGATGGCCGCCGCGCGGAGCTCGCCGAAGATGTGCGCGAGCACGCCGGGGCGGTCGCGATGGCGCACGACGAGCATGTGGGTGGCCGGCGTGCGCTCGGCGAGGTTGACGCAGTTCGGCACCCGCCCCGTGCGCTTGTACGTGGCGACGATGCGGACCGTCTCGGCGGCGATGTCTTCCTGGGCCTGCGCGGTCGAGGCGCCGATGTGGTGCGTGCCGTAGACGCCCGGCAGGGCCAGAATCGGGTGTGAGTAGGCTCCGGTGCCGCCGGACGGCTCGCCGGGGAACACATCGAGCCCGGCACGCAGCCCGCGCTCCTTCACGGCGGCTTCGAGCGCGGCGTAGTCCATCACCTCGGCGCGCGCGGTGTTGATCACGGTCGCGCCGGGCCGCAGCCGGGCGAGCAGCTCCGCTCCCACGAGGCCTTTCGTTTCCGGCGCGAGCGCGACGTGCACGCTCAGGATGTCGCAGGCGGCGGCGACGTCGCCGGGCGTCGCCGCGACGGTCACGCCGGGCGACGGATGCAGCCCCAGCGCATCCGGCGCGGCGCCAGGCGCCAGGCTCCGGCTCCAGATGACGAGCGGCATGCCGAACGCCTGCGCGCGCATTGCGACCTCGCGCCCGATGGCGCCGTACCCGAGCAGTCCGAGCGTCCGCCCCTTCAGGCCCGCGGCCTGCGAATACAGCTTCTTGTTCCAGCGTCCGGCGCGCAGATCCGCGACGTTGTCGGGGACGCGGCGGTCGATGGCGGCGATGAGCGCGAAGGTCAGCTCGGCCACGGCCGCGGCGTTGCGGCCGGGGCAGTTCGAGACGTAGATCCCGCGCGCCGCGGCGCCGGCGACGTCGATGGTGTTGTAACCGGCGCCCGCGCGGACCACGAGCGCCAGCCGGCGACCGGCGTCGAGCATCGCCGCGTCCACGCGCGTCGACCGCACGACCAGGACCTCGGCCTCGGAGTCGCGCAGCGCCGCCGCGAGCGCGTCGCCGGAGAGCGACGGATCGTGTACCACCTCGCAACCGGCGGCCTTCAGGCCGTCGATGCCGGACCGCTCGAACTCGTCCGCGACCAGTACCACCATCGCCGCCTCCAGCACGCACGGCAGGGACGCGCGCGTCAGATCGTGTGGATCAACAGACCGTCACGCAGCTTCGGCTCGAACCAGGTCGACTTCGGCGGCATGATGCCGCCGGCATCCGCAATCGCCATCAGGTCCGCGACGCTGACCGGGAACATCGAGAACGCCACGGCGGCCTTGCCGCTGCCGACCGCGTGCTCGAGCGCGGCGGTGCCGCGCGCGCCGCCGACGAAGTCGATGCGCG
>DASVDJ010000109.1:0-4580 GCA_036381155.1 Vicinamibacterales bacterium | reverse complement strand
TGCGGCTGCTGGCGATCGAGCGGCTGAACGTCACCGAGCTGACGGGCATCCTCGGCATCGCCCAGTCGGGCGTGTCGCGCCACCTCGGCCTGCTGCGCGAGACCGGCCTCGTCGAGGAGCAGCGCGAGGGCGGCTACACGTTCTACCGCGTGGCGCCGCCCGAGGCGCGGAACGGCCAGGCGGCGCTCTGGTCGCTGCTCGAGGCGCAGTTCGAGGCCGCGGCCAACGACCCGGCGGTCCGCGCGGACCTGGCGCGGCTGAAGGAAGTGCAGCGGCTGCGGAAGGAGAGCTTCCGCACGCACGGCGGCGACGAGCGGCAGCTGGTCCCCGGCCGCAGCTGGGCCGCGTGGGCCCGCGCGCTCGGGCACCTGCTGCCGGCGTGGACCGTCGCCGACCTCGGGTGCGGCGAGGGCTACCTGACCGTGGAGGCCGCGCGCTGGGCGTCGCGCGTGATCGCGGTCGACCGCTCGCGCGAGGTGATCGCGCGCGCCCGCGACCTCGCCCGCCGTCGCCGCGTCTCGAACGTCGTCTGGAAGCGCGGCGAGCTCGAGGCGCTGCCGCTGGCGGACGGGAGCGTCGACGTCGCGCTGCTCTCGCAGGCGCTGCACCACGCCGAGTCGCCGGCGAAGGCGGTCGCCGAGGCCGTGCGCATCACGCGCCCGGGCGGGCGCGTGCTGGTGCTCGACCTCCGCACCCACAACGAGACGTGGGTGCGCGAGCGGTTCGGCGACCGCTGGCTCGGCTTCGAGCCGCAGGAACTGGAGCGGCTGCTCGCGGACGCCGGGCTGACCGACGTGAAGGTCACTACCGGCGCCCGGCTCACCGGCGACCCGTTCACCGTGCTGGTCGCCAGCGGCACGAAGCCGGCCGCGGAACAGATCCGGAGCTGACCGCCCCGGCCGGGCGAACCCGCCCGACAGGCGATTCGCCAGGTCCGGCTCCACACGACGAGAGGGAAAGGCAGGTCCAATGACCCGTTCCGAACGCATCGAGCTCCTGCACCGCGCGGCCGATGCCCGCATCCTCGTGCTCGACGGCGCGATGGGCACGATGATCCAGCGGCGCGGCCTGACCGAGGCCGACTACCGCGGCGAGCGGTTCCGAGAGCATCCGCACGAGCTGCGCGGCAACAGCGACGTGCTCGTGCTCACGCGGCCCGACGTCATCAGCGACATCCACCGCCAGTACCTCGAGGCCGGCGCCGACATCATCGAGACGAACACGTTCAGCGCGCAGGCGATCTCGCAGGCCGACTACGGCCTGCAGCCGCTCTGCTACGAGCTGAACGTCGCCGGGGCGCGCCTGGCCCGGGAGGTCTGCGACGCGATGACCGCGCGCACGCCCGACCGCCCGCGTTTCGTCGCCGGCTCCATCGGCCCCACGAACCGGACGCTCTCGATTTCCCCCGACGTCAACGACCCCGCTGCCCGAGCCGTGACGTTCGACGAGATGCGCGACGCGTACCGCGAGCAGGTGCGCGGCCTCGTCGACGGCGGCGTCGATCTCCTCCTGTTCGAGACGATCACCGACACGCTCAACACGAAGGCGGCGCTCGTCGCCGCGCAGGAGGTCTTCGAGGCGGAGGGGATCACGCTGCCAATCGTGATCTCCGTGACGATCACCGACCGCAGCGGCCGCACGCTGTCCGGCCAGACGGTCGAGGCGTTCTGGATTTCGATCGCGCACGCGAAGCCGTTCGCCGTGGGCATCAACTGCGCGCTCGGCGCGCGCGACATGGCGCCGTACGTCGCCGAGCTCGCCCGCGTCGCCACCACGCGCATCAGCTGCTACCCGAACGCCGGCCTGCCGAACGCGTTCGGCGCCTACGACGAGCAGCCGCCCGAGACCTCCGCGCTGCTCCGCGACTTCGCCGCCGAAGGCTGGGTGAACATCGTCGGGGGCTGCTGCGGGACGACGCCGGAGCACATCGCGGCGATCGCGGCGGCGGTCGAGGGATTGCCACCCCGCAAGTTCGACGCGCCGCCGGCGGATCCCCGCGCGCGGCTCACGCGGTTCTCGGGGCTCGAGCCGCTGGTCATCCGTCCCGACAGCAACTTCCAGATGATCGGCGAGCGCACCAACGTCACCGGCTCGGCGCGCTTCGCCCGCCTGGTGAAGTCGGGCGACTACGCCGCCGCCGTGCAGGTCGCGCTCGACCAGGTCCGCGCCGGCGCCAACATCATCGACATCAACATGGACGAGGGCATGCTCGATTCCGAGCGTGCCATGACGACCTTCCTGAACTACCTGGCGACGGAGCCGGAGGTCGCGCGCGTCCCGTTCATGATCGACAGCTCGAAGTGGAGCGTGCTCGAGGCGGGGCTGAAGTGCGTGCAGGGGAAGGCGATCGTCAACTCGATCAGCCTCAAGGAAGGGGAGGCCGACTTCCTCGCGAAGGCCCGCGCCATCCGGCGTTACGGCGCCGGCGTGGTCGTGATGGCGTTCGACGAAGAGGGGCAGGCGGAGACGGTCGAGCGGAAGGTCGCGATCTGTCAGCGCGCGTACCGCCTCCTCACGGAGGACGCCGGATTCGACGCGACCGACATCATCTTCGACCCGAACATCCTCGCCGTCGCCACCGGCATCGAGGCGCACAACGACTTCGCGAAGAACTTCATCGAGGCGACGCGCATCATCAAGGAGACCTGTCCGGGCGCGAAGGTCAGCGGCGGCGTCAGCAATCTCTCCTTCTCCTTCCGCGGCAACGACGTCGTCCGCGAGGCGATGCACTCGGCGTTCCTCTACCACGCCATCCGCGCCGGCATGGACATGGGCATCGTCAATGCCGGGCAGCTCGTGGTGTACGAGGACATCGAGCCGGAGCTGCTGACGCACGTCGAGGACGTGCTGTTCAACCGGCGGCCCGACGCGACCGAGCGGCTGGTGGAGCTGGCCGAGCGGGTGAAGGGGAGCGGCGCGAAGCGCGCCGTCGATCTGGCCTGGCGGCAGGGCACCGTCGAGGAGCGCCTGGCGTACGCGCTCATCCACGGGGTCGTCGACTACATCGACGAGGACACGGAGGAGGCGCGGCAGAAGTACGGCCGGCCGCTGGCCGTCATCGAGGGGCCGCTGATGGACGGCATGAAGACCGTCGGCGATCTCTTCGGCGCCGGCAAGATGTTCCTGCCGCAGGTGGTCAAGAGCGCGCGCGCGATGAAGCGTGCCGTGGCCTGGCTGGAGCCGTTCATGGAGGAGGAGAAGGCGAACGGCACCGGCGGCCCGCAGGGGCGCGTGCTCCTGGCGACGGTGAAGGGGGACGTCCACGACATCGGCAAGAACATCGTCGGCGTCGTCCTCGGCTGCAACAACTACGAGGTGATCGACCTGGGCGTCATGGTGCACCAGGACGTGATCCTGCGGACCGCCGCCGAGAAGCAGGTCGACATCGTCGGCGTGAGCGGCCTCATCACCCCGTCGCTCGACGAGATGGTCTCCGTCGCGCGCGAGATGGAACGCCGCGGGCTGAAGCTCCCGCTGCTCATCGGCGGCGCGACGACGAGCCGGCAGCATACGGCGGTGAAGATCGCGCCGGAGTACAGCGGGCCGGTCGTGCACGTGCTCGACGCCTCGCGCGCCGTCGACGTCGTCTCGCGGCTGCTGAGCGAGACGCAGCGCGATGCCTTCGTCGCCGCGACGCGCGAGGACCAGGACAAGCTGCGCAGGCAGTACGGCGAGCGGCGGCAGAAGCCGCTCCTGCCGTACCCGGCGGCGAAGGCGAACCGCCTGAAGATCGACTGGGCGACCGAGGATCTGCCCGTGCCGGCCTTCCTCGGACGGCGTGCGGTGGAGGTCCCGCTCGAGGCGCTGGTGCCGTTCATCGACTGGACCTTCTTCTTCCACGCCTGGGAGCTCAAGGGACGCGTGCCGCAGATCTTCGAGCACCCGTCCTACGGCGCGGCCGCACGCGAGCTGTACGACAACGCGCAGGCGCTGCTCGACCGGATCGTGCGCGAGCGGCTGCTGCAGGCGCGCGGCGTCTACGGCTTCTGGCCCGCGGCCTCCGACGGCGACGACATCGTCCTGTTCGAGGACGAGTCGCGATCGACCCTGCGGGCGCGCTTCCCGATGCTCCGCCAGCAGGAGCCGATTGCGGACGACAAGCCGAACCGGTCGCTGGCCGATTTCGTCGCGCCGATCGACAGCGGGCGGAAGGACTACGTCGGCGCCTTCGCGGTCACCGCAGGGCTCGGCTCCGCGGAGCTCGTGCGCCGCTTCGAGGCGGAGCGCGACGACTACTCGGCGATCATGGCAAAGGCGCTGGCCGACCGGCTGGCCGAGGCGTTCGCGGAGTACCTGCACGCGCAGGCGCGACGCGACTGGGGCTACGGCGCGAACGAGCAGCTGTCGAACGACGACCTCATCGCGGAGAAGTACCGCGGCATCCGCCCGGCGTTCGGCTATCCGGCCTGCCCCGACCACACCGAGAAGCGCACGCTGTTCGAGCTGCTCGACGCCCCGTCAGAGGGCATCACGCTCACCGAGCACTTCGCGATGTCGCCGCCGGCGAGCGTCAGCGGCCTCTACTTCCACAGCCCGCACGCGCGCTACTTCATGGTCGGCCGCATCGGCGCCGACCAGGC
>DASVDJ010000108.1:0-42679 GCA_036381155.1 Vicinamibacterales bacterium | reverse complement strand
AGCAGCCACCGGATCGCGCCGTTGTCCTCGCCGACGTTGAAGTCGCCGGTGACGATGACGGGATCGCCGGTGACGGCGCGCCCGCGGATGCGCTGCGCGAGCAGCTGGACGCTCCGCTCGCGCGACGGCTGCGACTCGTGATCGAGGTGCAGGTTGAAGACGTAGAACGAGCCGCCCCGCTCGTCGGCGAAGCGGGCCCAGGTGCAGATGCGCGTGATCCGGTTGCCCCAGCTCGTCGACCCCGGCACCTCGGGCGTGTCGGAGAACCAGAACGTCCCCGAGTCGAGCACGCGCAGCCGCTCCTTCCTGAACAGGATCGCCGAGTGCTCCCCCTTCTCCTTCCCGTCGTCACGCCCCACGCCGACCGAGGCGTAGGCGGGAACGGCCGCGACGATCTCCTGAATCTGGAAATGCAGTGCCTCCTGCAGCCCGATGATGTCGGCGTCCTCCTCACGCAGGACGTCGAACAGCAGATCCCGTCGCAGCTCCCAGCGGTTGTCGCCGTCGTTCGCCGTGCCGTAGCGGATGTTGAACGACATGACGGTGAGCGGCGCCGCCGCCGCGAGGGTAGCGGCAGCGAGGACGACGGCGAGCAGGTGAAGGGCGAGCCCCTTCCGCAGATTCGACACCAGTTGATCCTCCCGGGATGAACGTGCGGCACAAGGATAGCGCGCGATGCTGAGCCGGTTCTCCCGTTCCGGTGTCCAAACCTGCAACCGGCCAGGTGCAGGAGGTTGACGCCATGCTCGCCCTTGCGCATGCGGCAGTCCTGATCAGCGCGCTTGCCGTCCTGTCCTCGGATGTCTGGTACTCGTTCGAGTCGTTCCCCGCGAGCCAGGTGATCGCCGTTCGCGAGGCCGATCTCGTCGTCACGGGGACAGCTGGCGGGCTCGTGAGCGAGAACGGTCAGTCCGGCCGTGAGCTCCTGGTCGACGAAGTGCTCAAGGGCACGGCAGACCGCCGCCTCGTGGTCACCGGCGACGTTCCCGGCGGGACAGGCGTGTTCCTACTCGCACGCGACAACACCGGCCGCCTTCGGGCGCTGTCCTCCAGGGACCGGCGCATGACACCCCTGGAGGAGGTCGAACACATCCGGGAGCTCGTAGCCATGTTCGCCCGGTTGAAGCCCGATACGGAGCACCCGGTGGACGGCGACGACCGCTTCGGGCTGGCATCGGTTGGCGCGGCCTTCGCGACCCCGGTGGTCCGCTGCCACGGCGCCGACTGGCTCGGCGACGAGGTGACACGCATGCTGCAGTGGCAATGGGAAGAGTTGCCCGCTCTGTGGCATGCCAAGGGGGCCTGGCCCATTCGCGTTCGACACGGCGTGGCGGGCAACGGGATGCTCGACGTCGAGAACGGGACGCCGGAGCCGCGCGTCGAGGCAATCGTCCGCGACGCGTTTCGTACCGGGCGCCGTCCGAGCGTCGCACTGCAGCTCCCGGTCCAACTGCGTTGCGAATTGGACACGCGGCTCCCGGCACGCGCGGGCGAGCTGACGGCCGACGACGCGGTGCGCTTCGTCCGGGACCGACTCGGTGCGAAGGACCCGTCTGTCGTCGTCGCCGCATTGGACGCCCTTCGGCAGATGCACGACGTCGACAGCTTGCCCTCCATCGAACGGCTTCTCCGGCACCGGAACGCGTGGGTCGTCTCACGCGCGGCGGACTTGATCGTCCGCCTGAAGCACCGGGCCTCGCTGCCTGCGCTGATCGACGCCCTGGCGGCGTACGGGGCCTCCCGACCCCGCAGGGATGACTTCGCTGCGGCCAACACGCTCGTCTGTGCGGTGGAGCGACTCGGAGGATCCACCCAGGCTCTGCCACAGCTCAGACAGCTCGCCCGCCGCGGCGTCCGGCAGGCGATCGTGGCCGTCGGCCACTCCAGCATGGATCCCGCCGACATCGAGCTCCTGCGCGCCGCGCCTGGCGGATCGCACGGATGGTTGACGCTCGTGGATCGCTCCAATCGACCCGCGGAGGAGTGGATGGCCAGACCGGCTTCGTTCCCGCGTTGGAACACGTGGTGGGCCGTCCACGGCAGCGCCATCCGCATCATCGACCCGCCGAGGCCGATTCCCGGGCCGTGTCCGGTCGCGCCGACGCGGTACTAGCGCCAAACCTTCACACGTCGGTACGTCGGAAGTTCACGCTCACCCGGGGGGCACAGCCGAGCGGCCCGAAAACGCGCGTCCCTCAGGGGGCGTCCGGGCGATCCGCAGTGGCACGTCCGTTGCCTCTCGGTCTCCCCGACGATTCGGTCACGCGCGGTCGCACGCGCGCAACAAACGCCGCCGTTCCCACCTGCTGGCACGTCTCCGCGGGCACGGCGGACGTGCGCGCGCCGCGTACTTCAACGATCGGATAGCCGGGTGCATCGACCGTTGCAAGTGAAGGCGGTGGCTCCACCGCACATCCAGCCCGTTCACGATTCCCCGCGCATGCCGGACGCGCCCGGTGCGGCGCGCGTCGACGGCAAGTTCCTGGCCATCGGCTCCCGCCGGTTTCACGTGAAGGGGGTCGCCTACGGCACCTTCGTGCCGGACCAGGCGGGCGATCAGTTCCCGCCGCTCGCACGGGTGCATGCCGATTTCGCGCAGATGGCGCGCACCGGCATCAACACCGTGCGCACCTATACGCCGCCCCCCGACGCGGTGCTCGACGCCGCCGCGGAGCATGGCCTGCGCGTCATGGTCGGGCTTCCGTGGGCGCAGCACACGGCCTTCCTCGAGACGTCCCGCCAGCAGCGGGAGATCCGCGACCAGGTTCGCGCCGGCGTGCTGCGCGCCGGCCGGCATCCCGCGGTGCTCCTGATTGCGATCGGCAACGAGATCCCGGCATCGATCGTGCGCTGGTACGGGCCGTCGCGCATCGAGCGGTTCCTCCGCACGCTCTACGAGGACGCCAAGGCGGTCCGGCCCGAGAGCCTGCTGACGTACGTCAACTTCCCGCCCACCGAGTACCTGGAGCTGCCCTTCTTCGACGTCTGCGCCTTCAACGTCTACCTGCACGACCCGAAGAAGCTCTCGGCGTATCTCGCCCGGCTCCAGCACGTCGCCGGTCACAAGCCGCTGCTGCTGGCGGAAGCCGGCGCCGACGGATTCCGCGAGGGCCTGGACGGGCAGGCCGCGCTGACGGCGATGCAGATCCGCTGCGCGTTCGAAGCGGGCGCGTGCGGCGCCATCGCGTTCAGCTGGACCGACGAGTGGTGGCGCGGCGGCCATCCGATCGAGGACTGGGCGTTCGGGCTGGTCACCGCCGATCGGAAGCCGAAGCCGGCACTGGCGGCGGTGTCCCGCGCCTTCGCGACGGCGCCGGCGGCGGCCGACGACGAACGGGACACCTTGCCGTTCGTCTCGGTGGTCGTCTGCGCGCACAACGCCGCCGCGACGCTCGACGACTGCCTCCAGTCGCTCGCACGCCTGCGCTATCCCTGCTACGAGACGATCGTCGTCAACGACGGGTCCACCGACGCGACGCCGCTCATCGCGCGCCGCTACGCCGGCGTGCGGCTGGTGAACGTCCCCGGTGGAGGGCTGTCGCTCGCGCGCAACACCGGCGCGGCACTCGCCCGCGGCGAGATCGTCGCCTACACGGACGCCGACGTCCGCGTCGATCCGGACTGGCTGACGTACCTCGTGCGCCCGTTCCGCCGTCAGGACGTCGTCGCGGTCGGCGGGCCCAATGTCGTGCCGCCGGACGATCCGCGCATGGCGCAGTGCGTCGCCCGCGCGCCGGGCGCGCCGACGCACGTCATGCTGGACGACGAGATCGCCGAGCACGTGCCGGGGTGCAACATCGCCATCCGGCGCGATGCGCTCCAGGCCATCGGCGGCTTCAACCCGATCTTCCTCCGCGCCGGCGACGACGTGGACGTGTGCTGGCGGCTGCAGGCGGCCGGTGGGCGCCTGGCGTTCGCGCCGGCGGCGCTCGTCTGGCATCACCACCGGTCGAGCATCCGCGCGTACTGGCGCCAGCAGGTCGGCTACGGCGAAGGCGAGCGCTGGCTCCGGCCGTTCCACCCGGAGCGCTTCCGCGGGGGCAACCCCTTCTGGCGCGGCTCGATCTACGGGCCGCTGCCGCTGCTCCGCTCGCTGGCGCCGCGGCGGGTGAACGCCGGTCCCTGGGGAACGGCGGCGTTCCCGTCGGTCTATCACGGCACGCCGCATCCGCTGGTGCACCTGCCGCATTCGGGCACCTGGCAGGTGATCACGGCCGCGCTCTTCCTGCTCGCGCTGCTGCTGGTCGTGCTGCCGGACGCCACGCTGAGCGCCGGACGCGTGCTGCTGTCGGGCCTCGCGATGCTGGGGATCACGGTCGGCAACTGCATCCGGTATGCGGCCCGGACCGACCTGTCGACGCTGCCCGCGTCGATGCGCGCGACGCGGCGGGACAGGCTCGGCATCCGCGCGACGATTGCCCTCCTCTACTACATCCAGCCGTTTGCGCGGCTGTACGGGCACGTCCGCGGCTTCCTGAATCCCCCGGCGCCGGTGGCAGCGGCCGAGGAGGCCGCGCGGCCGCTGGTTCAGCCGGTGTCTGCGGCGCGGCTGCTGTGGGGCCGGTGGGGCGAACAGCGCTTCTGGTCCGAGGCCGGCCTCGACGCGGCCGCGCTGCTCGAGCGCATCGCGCGGCGGCTGCGGAGCACGCCGCTCGCCGAGCGCGTCGAGGTCGACGCGGGCTGGTGGACCCGGCGCGACATCAGCGTCCCGGTGGGACCGCTCGCACGGGTCGACCTGCGCGTGCTCGTCGAGGACCACGGCGCCGGGCGCTCGCTGGTCCGGGCCGCGACGACGATCCGGCTGTCGACGATCGGACTGGTCAGCGGTGCCGGCGTGCTCGTCGCGGCGTTCCTCGGCTCGCGGCACCAGGGCTTCGCGCTCGAGCTGCTGGCCGTTCTGGTTCTCGCCACGCTGGCCTGGCGTCTGCTCCGCGCGGTGCGCGCCGGGCGCCTCGTGTACGGGGTCGTCCACGAAGTCGCGGCGTCGCTGGGCCTGGCGCCGCTCGACCGCGGCCCGGACCCGCGCGCCACGCCGGTCGTTCCGCATGCCGGCCCGCGGCGCCGGGCGCACGCCGTCGCAGAGACACGGGAGGCCTGATGGCGCAGCCGATCGCGCGTCGCATCGTGTCCTATCTGCGCCCGTACTGGCCGCTCGCCGCCTGCTCGCTCCTGCTGGTGCTCGCGGCGACGGGCGCCAACCTGCTGGCGCCGTGGCCGCTGAAGATCCTGATCGACCACGTGCTCGCCGGGCAGCCGCTGCCGACGTGGCTGAGCGGCCTCGTTCCCATCCCGGAGAGCGATCGTGCCGGCTGGATGCTGGCGGCGGTCATCGGCGGCCTTGCCGTCACCCTCCTGGCCAACACGGTCACGGTGCTGAGCAACTACGTCAACGTGAAGCTCGAGCAATGGATGGTGCTCGACTTCCGCAGCGACCTGTTCCGGCACGCCCAGCGGCTCTCGATGACGTTCATCGACAGCCAGCGCAGCGGCGGGCTGATGTACCGCATCAACAACCAGGCCTCCACCATCGGCAGCGTCCCGCTGATGATCCCGCCGCTGGCGCGCAGCGCGCTGACGCTGGCGGGGATGTTCTGGATCGCGTACTCGATCGACCGCACCGTCGCGCTCGCCTCGCTCGCCGTCGTCCCCGCGCTGTACGCCGCCGTCGGCTACTACACCGGCCGCGTCGAGCCGCGGCTGCGGCAGGTGAAGGGCATGGAGGCCCAGTCGCTGTCGATCGTCTACGAGGCGATCACGATCCTCCGGGTCATCGTCGCCTTCTGCCGCGAGCCGTACGAGTACCGGCGGTTCCGCACGCAGGGCGAGAGCGCCGTCGCCGCGCGCGTCGGGCTGACCGTGCAGCAGACCGCCTTCTCGCTGATGGTCAACACGGCGACCGCGGGCGGGACCGCGCTGGTGCTCTGGCTCGGGGCGCATCGCGTCCTCGACGGCCGCCTCACCGTCGGCGAGCTGCTGGTGCTCACCAGCTACATCGCCTCGGTCTACCAGCCGCTCGAAGCCATCAGCACCACGGTCACGAACATGCGGGAGAAGCTGGTCGGGCTGCGATCGGCGCTCGCGCTGCTGGACCGCACGCCGGAGGTGCGGGAGGCCCCCGACGCCGTGCGGCTGCCGGCCGCCACGGGACGCGTCGCGATCGAGAACGTCTCGTTCAGCTATCCGAAGCGGAAGGACACGCTCCGCCAGATCACGCTGACGATCGAGCCGGGCGAGTTCGTCGCGCTCGTCGGCCCGACCGGCGCCGGCAAGAGCACGCTGCTCAGCCTCATTCCGCGCTTCTACGACCCGCATCGGGGCCGCGTGCTCATCGACGGGCACGACATCCGGACCTTGACGCTCGAGTCGCTGCGCTCGCAGATCAGCATCGTCCTCCAGGATCCGCTGCTCTTCTCGGGCACGATCGCGGACAACATCCGCTACGGCCGGCTCGAGGCCACCGACGAGGAAGTCGTCGCCGCCGCGCAGGCCGCCAACGCGCACGACTTCATCTCGCGCCTGCCGCAGGGCTACGAGACGGTGCTCGGCGAGCGCGGCGCCCAGCTGTCCGGCGGCGAGCGGCAGCGCATCGCGATCGCGCGCGCGTTCCTGAAGAACGCCCCCATCCTCCTGCTGGACGAGCCGACCTCGTCGATCGACGTGAAGACCGAGGCGATCATCCTCGACGCGCTCGATCGCCTCGCGGCCGGCCGGACGACGCTGATGATCTCGCACCGGCTGCCGACCGTCCGGCACGCGGACCGGATCTACGTGCTCGATCGCGGCGCCATCGTCGCGTCGGGTACCCACGACGAGCTCATCACCAGGCCGGGGCTGTACTCGGAGCTCTACACGGCCCAGACGCGACAGCGGCGCGCCCAGCCGGACACCGTGCTGCGCGCGCAGAACGCCGAGGTGCGGACGGCATGATCCGCCGGCGCCCCATCGTCGTGCTCGGGATGATGAGCAAGCATCCCGTCCCGGGCGTGATCTGGCAGACGCTGCACTATCTCGTCGGCTTCGAGCGTCTGGGCTTCGAGGCGTACTACGTCGAGGCCGGCGGTCACCAGCCGTCGGCGATGCTGGCCGACGGCGAGCCGGACACGGGCGATCGCAGCCTGCGGGCAGCGCGGTTCCTGAACGACGTGCTGCGCCGCTTCGACCTGGGGAATCGCTGGGCGTTCCAGGCGCTGCACGCCGATCGGCGCTGCTACGGCTTGAGCGAGCTGCGCCTCCGCGAGCTGTGGCGGGAAGCGGAGCTCGTCGTCAACCTGCACGGCGGGACCACGCCGCGGGCGGAGCACGCCGCCACGGGCCGGCTCGTGTACCTCGAGACCGATCCGGTCGCGTTGCAGATCGAGCTGTACCGGCGCCGCCCGCGGACGCTCGCGTTCCTGGAGCCGCACGCGGCCTTCTTCACGTTCGGCGAGAACTACGGCACGCCCCGCTGCCCGCTGCCGGTCGCGCGCGACTTCACGTTCATCCCGACGCGACAGCCTGTCGTCCGGGATTTCTGGGCGACCGGCGCGCCGCCGGGCGACACCTTCACGACGGTCGGCAACTGGATGCAGCGGAACCGGCCGGTGCGCTTCCGCGGCGAGGTCTATCACTGGAGCAAGCACCTCGAGTTCCTGAAGGTGCTCGACCTGCCCGGACGCACGGGCCAGACCTTCGAGCTCGCGCTGAGCGGCACCAGCCTGGACCCGTCGGACCGGGCGCTGCTCGTCACGCACGGCTGGCGCGTGCGGCCGGCGTTCGCGCTGACGCGAGACCTCGACCCGTATCGCGCGTACCTGCAGACGTCGCTGGCCGAGTTCACCGTCGCCAAGGACCAGAACGTCCGCTTCCGCACCGGCTGGTTCAGCGATCGCAGCGCCTGCTATCTCGCCGCGGGGCGGCCGGTGATCACCCAGGACACCGGCTTCGGCGACGTGCTGCCGACCGGCGCCGGGCTCTTCGCGTTCCGGACGCTCGAGGAGGCCGCCGACGCGGTCGCGCGCGTGGCGGCGGAACCCGCCCGGCACGCCGAGGCGGCTGCCGCGATTGCGCGCGAGTACTTCGATCACGAGGCAGTGCTCGGGCAGCTGCTGCAGGCCTGCGGCGCCGCGTTCCGGCTCGGGCGTGCGCGGCCCGTATCGATCCGCCCGCACCCGCTGGGCCTCGCGATCGATCGCCTGCTGGATGCGATGCAGGCGACGCGCGAGCGCATCCGGCAGCGACGCGCCGCGTTCGAGGCCGAACGCGACGCCGGCCGGATGGAGAGCGCCCGCGCGCACCGCGCGGAGCTGAACCGCGCGCGGGCGCAGCTGCGCGCGCTGCAGGCACGGCTCGAGCAGATCGAGGACCGCCACGACGGTGCGCCGGTGGCCGCCGGCGGCTCCGGAGAGTCGCGCCCATGAGCGCCGGACGCCTCCTGATCGTCAACGCCGACGACTTCGGCCGCTCGCCCGGCATCAACGACGGCGTCGTCCGCGCGTTCGAGGACGGCATCGTCACGAGCGCGAGCCTGATGGTGCGCTGGCCGGCGGCCGCCGCGGCCGCGAGATACGCACGTGCCCACACCGCGCTCAGCGTCGGCCTGCACGTCGACCTCGGCGAGTGGTTCTGGTCCGGTGGCCAGTGGGTGCGGCGATACGAGGTCGTGGATCCCGCCAGCCGCGACGACGTCGCGCGTGAGGTCGCGACACAGCTCGCGCAATTCCGCGACCTCATGGGCGAGAACCCCACGCATCTCGACTCGCACCAGCACGCGCACCGCCGCGAGCCGCTGCGCAGCATCCTGCGCGAGCTCGCGCGCGAGCTGCGCGTCCCGCTCCGGCACGAGTCGCCGGATCTGACGACGTGGCTCGAGTTCTACGGGGAGACGCGTACCGGACGTCCCCTGCCGCAGGCGATTGCCCCCGAGCGGCTGATCGAGTGGCTGTCGACGCTGGGGCCCGATCCGGTCGAGCTCCGCTGCCACCCCGCCGGCGCGCCGGATGTCGAGGGCTACCGCGACGCGCGCTGCGTCGAGACGGGGACGCTGTGCGATCCGCGTGTCCGGCACGCGGTGCGGCGCTTCGGTGTCGACCTGCGCAGTTTCCGCACCGTCCCGGTCGCACCGTGGGAGGGACGCGATGCGCTCGCGCGCGGCGACGCCGCGCTGGCGGTCCGGATCTTCGAGCGTGCCGCGGCCGCACACGCCGGGCTCGTCTGGCCCTGGCTGTGGCTGGCACGCGCACGCCGCGCCGCGGAAGACGTGCGCGGCAGCCTGCAGGCGCTGTCGCATGCCATCCGGCTCGCACCGGACTCGGCATCGGCGTTGACCTGCGCAATCGATCTCCTCGACGTCGCGGACGACGAGGCCCGCCGGATTCTCGGAGATGCCGCAGCGGGTCTCGGCGGCCGTGACGTCGAGGGGCTTCGGACGCTTGCCGCGCAGCTCGCCTCCCTCTCGTCCGCGTCCGCCACACGTGCCCGCGACGTGCTGGAGATGATCTGCGGCTCCACTTCGGACGCCGGCCGCGTCGTCGCCGTGTCGCCGGCGTCCGCACGCGTCGAGGCGGCGCGCTACCTGGCGGCCGGCGATCCGGTCTCTGCGTGGCGGCTCGTGCGCGATGTCCCGCAGCACGCCGGCAGCTACCTGCTCGGACGGACCGCGCGGGCGCTCCGGGAGCTGGGCCATCTCCAGGACGGCATCCGGGCGTTCGATGCCGCGCTGCGGCTGACGCCAGACGACTCCGATCTGCTCGAGGCTCGCGAGGCGGCGGAAGGCGAGTGGCAGGCGCTGTCCGGCCGCTGGTCCCCGCCCGATCTGGACGCCTTCGCCATCGAACCGGATCCGCTCCGCGTGCTGCACGTCGTCGGGCCGTCGCTGCCCGGCGTGCAGAGCGGGTACACGCTGCGCACGCACGAGATCGTGCGCGCGCAACGCGAGGCCGGCGTCGACGCGTCGGTCGCCACCGAGCTCGGGTTTCCGGGTGACGCGGCGCCGGGACCATTGGTGCGCCACGACGTCGCGGGCAGCGTGCCGTACCACCGGCTGGGTGCCGGGTGCGAGGTTCCGGCGCGACTCGACGATCGGCTCACCGCCCACGCGCGGTCGCTGTACGCGCTCGTGCGCGAGCAGCGGCCCGGCCTGCTGCATGCCGCGTCGGACTGGCGGAACGCCGCCGTCGCGCTCGCCGCCGGACGCGCGGCCCGCATTCCCGTGGTCTACGAGATGCGGGGCGTGTGGGAGGACACGTGGCGTGCCGGTCTTCCCGGCGGCGCCATGCCGGGAGAGCGGTACGAGCTGCTGCAGGCCCGCGAGATCGCGTGCGCTCTCGCCGCGGATCACGTCGTCACGCTCAGCGACGCGATGCGCGCCGATCTGATCGCGCGCGGGGTCCCGCCGGAGCACATCGACGTGATCCCGAACGGCGTCGACGCCGACCTGTTCCAGCCGCGCGACCGGGACGCGGGACTCGGCGACGCGCTCGGCATTCCCGCCGGACGCACCGTCGTCGGCTGCATCTCGACGCTCAACCGGTACGAGGGGCTGGACTGTCTGCTGCACGCCCTCGCCCGTCTCGTCCGCCACGGCGCGCCCGTGTACGGACTCATCGTCGGCGACGGCGCGGACCGCGATCGCCTGCACGCCCTCGCCGCGGATCTCCAGATCGAGAGCTTCGTCCGCTTCACGGGCCGTGTGCCGCACGACGAGGTCGTGCGGTTCCACAGCCTGCTCGACGTCTTCGTGATCCCGCGCGCCGACCACCGCGTCACCCGGCTGGTCCCGCCGCTCAAACCGCTCGAGGCGATGGCGATGGAGCGCCCGATCGTCGCGGCGGATCTGCCGGCGCTGCGGGAGCTCGTGCACGGCGACCTGACCGGACGGCTGTTCACCCCCGGGGATCCCGACCGCCTCGCGGCGGCGCTCCTGCCGCTCGTCGCCGCGCCCATCCTGCGGCGCCGGCTTGGACGCGCCGGCCGCGCGCTCGTCCTGCGGTCGCACACCTGGTCGCGTGTCGCCCGCCGTACTCACGCGCTCTACCGTCGGCTGTCCCCCGCGGCAGCCGGGAAAGGACTGTGCCTCTGATGCATGTGCTGCTCGTCGCCGGCGCCCGCCCGAACTTCATGAAGGTCGCCCCCATCGCCTCTGCCCTGGCCGGCGCCGGGGTCGCGTACTCGCTGGTCCACACCGGCCAGCACTACGACCCGCAGATGTCCGACGCGTTCTTCGCGGACCTCGGGCTCGGCGAGCCGGACTTCCATCTCGGGGTCGGGTCGGGCACGCACGCCGACCAGACCGCGCGCGTGATGCAGGCGTTCGAGCCGGTGCTCGTGCACGTCCGGCCGGACTGGCTGGTCGTCGTCGGCGACGTCAACTCCACGCTGGCGTGCGCGCTCGTGGCGGTGAAGCTGAAGGAGGCGCTCGGCGTCCGGATTGCGCACGTCGAAGCCGGCCTGCGCAGCCACGACTGGCGCATGCCCGAAGAGGTGAACCGCGTCCTCACCGATCGGCTCTCGGACCTCCTGCTGCTGCCCAGCCGCGACGCCTTCGCGAACCTGGCCGCCGAAGGGCTGCCCGGGGAGCGCGCGGTGCTCGCCGGCAACGTGATGATCGATGCCCTGTTCGCGCAGCTGCCGCTGGCGCGCCGGGCGGACCTGCCGGGCCGGCTCGGCCTGTCGCGCGACGGCTACGCCGTGGCCACCGTGCACCGGCCGTCGAACGTCGACGATCCCGACACGCTCGCGACACTGCTGCACGCCCTCGGCGATCTCACGCGCGAGATGCCGGTGGTGCTGCCGCTTCACCCGCGCACGCGGCGCAACATCTCGCAGTACGGCCTCGACGCGCTGCTGGCTCCGCTCACCGTTCTCGACCCGCTGGGCTATCGCGACATGCTCTCGCTCACCGACGGCGCACGGGCCGTGTTCACCGATTCTGGCGGCCTGCAGGAGGAGACGTCGGCGCTCGGCGTTCCCTGCGTCACGCTGCGCGAACAGACGGAGCGCCCCGTGACGCTGATCGAGGGCACGAACCAGCTCGCGCCCTGGCCGCTCGAGCGGCAGACGCTCGTGCGCTGCTGCCTCGAGGCGCTCGGCCGGCCGCGCTTCCAGCCCGGCGAGCGGGTGCCGGAAGGCTGGGATGGGCGTGCCGCCCGCCGCATCGTCGACGCTCTGCAGACCCACGCCGTCGCGCCGGCCGCGCCGCAGCGCGCGCGCCTCTTCGCATAAGGACCGTGACCATGAACGCCGACCGCATCGTCCGCGCCTATTACGGCGACCCGAACCATCCCTCGACGCAGCGCTGCCGCCGCCGCGTGCACTGGATGTGCGAGCAGGCCATCGGCCGCCGCCTCCTCGACATCGGCTGCAGCGGCGGCATCGTCAGCTTGATCCTCGCGCGCGAGGGCTTCGAGTGCACCGGCGTTGACATCGAGGAGGAGGCGCTCGTCTTCGCCCGGGAGGAAGCGGCGAAGGAAAGCGCGCTCGTGCGCGAGCGCCTGCGCTTCCAGACGGCCGACGCCACCGCCCTGCCGTTCGAGGACCAGACCTTCGACACGGTGATCGTCGGCGAGGTGCTCGAGCACCTGATTCACCCGCAGCGCGTGCTGATGGAAGCGCGCCGGGTGCTCGCGGCCGACGGCCGCCTCGTCGTCACGGTGCCGCTGGGCCTGACGCACGACCACGTCGACCACAAGCGGGTGTTCTACCCCTCGTCGCTCGTCCGCCTCACGCGGCCGTACTTCGACACGATCTCGGTGACGGTCGAAGACACCTACATCCGGTACACCGGCACGCGGCGCTCGCGCGAAGCGGCCGTCACCGCGCCGCAGGACGATGACGCGCTGCTGCGGCAGCTCGAGGAGCACTGCCTGTCCGTCGAGGTCGAGCGCGGGCGTGCGCGGATGTTCCTCCGCAATCTGAAGTCGGACCTGCGCGCCGCGCGGCTGCGCGCGGCCGCGGTCCAGGAGCTCGAGGCGCGGCTGCAGGATGCCGAGATGGTGGCGGAGGCGCGCCAGGCGGCGCTCGCGCGGGCCGAGCGCGCGGCCGAGCGGCTCGACGCGTCGCTGCGCGAGCGCGAGCAGCAGCATCTCGCCGCGCTGCGCGAGCTCGACGCCGGCTACCGCAAGCGGCTGCAGGATCAGGAGAAGAAGCTGCAGCAGCTGGAGCGCCTGCAGCAGCAGGAGAAGCAGCTGCAGGCCGAACTGGAGAAGCTCAGGCAGCAGCAGAAGCAGTTGCAGGCGCGCGAGCAGGCGCTGCAGGCGCGTGAACGGCGGACCGGGCACGATCAGGAGCAGGAGGCGATGGCCGATCGCCTCCGGCAGTTCGCCGCGGCCGCGTGCCCGCGCGGCGCGCGCATCCTCGTCGTCAGCAAGGGCGACGAGCGTCTCGTCACGCTGCGCGGCCAGGCCGGGCTCCACTTCCCGCAGGACGCACACGGCACGTACGCGGGCTTCCATCCGCTCGACAGCGCCTGGGCGATCGCGCACCTGGAGTCGTTGATCCGCGGCGGCGCGGAGTACCTGCTGCTGCCGGCCGCTGCCTTCTGGTGGCTCACCCACTACGCCGAATTCCGCGACTACCTGGCTGCGGCGGCCACGCCCGTCGCGTACCAGCCGGACCTGGGGCTGCTGCTGCGGCTGTCGCGCGAACCGCGCCCGGGCGAACAGCCGCTGCCGGACGACACCATCATGCGCGCGGCCGCCGCGTTCGGCGCCGGACAGGCGTCGCGTACCGCCCAGCGGACCCCCACCGATCCGGGTACCGCCGCGGCCACGCCTCCCACGACAGCGGTGTCCGGGTCGCCGTCCGGCACGGCAAGTCCGGGTACGACGCCCCTCTCCACGCCTCCGGCGTCGGGCAATGGACGGCCGGCCTCCGGCGCATCCACCCAGGCGACCGCGAAGCCGGCGGCGCCTCCGGCGTCACCGGCACCGTCCGGGGCACCCGCGATCCACAAGCCCTCGATGGTGTCGGACTCGGCGGTCAGCGAGCCAACGGTACGCCGGGCGGGATCGGATCCGATTACCGTCGCCGCCGTGCTCGACCGGTTCACGGCGAGCTGCCTGCGCCCCGAAGCGCGCCTCGTCACGTTCCGGCCGGACAACTGGCGCGAGACGCTCGAGGCCCATCCGCCGGACGTGGTCTTCGTCGAGTCGGCGTGGCAGGGCAACGACGGCGCCTGGAAGTACCGGATTGCGACCTATCCCACGAACATGGGGGACGAGCTGCTCGACCTCGTGCGCTGGGCGAAGGATCGCGGCATTCCCACGGTGTTCTGGAACAAGGAGGACCCGGTGCACTTCGACCGGTTCCTCGCGCGCAGCGCCGCGTTCGACTACGTCTTCACCACCGACGCCCGCTGCATTCCGAAGTACCGGGCGCACTTCGGTCACGACCGCGTGCACGCGCTGCCCTTTGCGGCTCAGCCGGCGCTTCACAATCCGGTGCAGATGGAACCGCGCACGGGGCTGGTCTGCTTCGCCGGCACGTACTACGGCAACCGGCACGACGAGCGGCGCCGCGATCTCGCGCACATCCTGCTGCCGGCGCTGGAGTACGGCCTCGACATCTACGACCGGCAGGCCGGCGTTCCGTCGAGCGACCGCGACAGTTACAGCTTCCCCGAGGTGTACCAGCCCGCCATCCGCGGACGGCTCGAGTACGACGAGATGGTGCGCGCCTACAAGCGCTACCGCGTGTTCCTGAACGTCAACTCGGTCAAGGACTCGCCGACGATGTTCTCGCGGCGCGTGTTCGAGCTGCTGGCCTGCGGCACCCCCGTGGTGAGCGGCTACGCGCGTGGGATCGTCGAACTGCTCGGCGACGCGGTCTTCATCGCCGAGTCCGAGGAGGACACGCGCCGGCACCTCGAGGCGCTGCTCAACGGCAACGGCGAGTGGGCCCGGGCGTCGCTCCGGGGCATCCGGCGTGTGCTGGGCGAGCACACCTACCGGCGACGGCTCGCCACCGTCTGGGAGACCATCGGCCTGCGTCGGGCCGAGAACCACGATCCGGCGATCTCGGTGCTCGTCCCGCTGCAGGCAGGTCAGGACGCCCGTCAGCTCGCCGCGGCGATCCGGGCGCAGACGCTGCAACCGCGCGACGTCGTGCTGGTCCCGGCGAACGGCGCACCGGAACCGTCGCTGGAGTGGTGGCACGCCCACCTGCCGGGCCTCAGCGTCCGGGCGGCCTCGACGGCCGGCGACCTCTGGCAGGAGGCGATCGGATCGTCCGGCGCGGACGCCGTGGCCGTGATGGATCCGCGCGATCACTACGGCCCCGACTATCTCCGCGATCACGCCCTCGCGCTCGAATACGCGTCGCAGGACTTCTTCGGCAAGCAGTCGTTCCAGCGCCGGGAGGGCCAGTCGCGTGTGGTCTGCGTGACGCCAGGGTCGGAGTTCCACCCGGTGCGCAGCGTGCCGTCGGCCACGCTCGTCGCCCGCCGCGCGGCGTTCACCCCCGAGGTGCTGCAGGCCGTTCGCACCGCGCGCGTCTTCTCGCGCCCGTCGGAGGACATCCTGTCGATCGACGCGTTCAACTACGTCCAGAACGCGCACGTGGCGTACGGCAGCGCCGCGCCGATGGAGTCGCCGATGCTGGCGCTCGTGGAGGCGTGACGTGCGGGTCGTCCTCTACGGGGACATCGACCTGAACCTGATCGACGGCTCGGCGATCTGGCTGACGTCGATCGCGGAGGTGCTCGTCCGGTCCGGCGCCGAGGTGCTGCTGCTGCGCCGCACGCCGCTCGTCCGGGACGTGCTGATCCGCGACCTGGCGTCGCGGCCGGGCGTGACGTTCGTCGACCCGTGGGCGCCGGCCAACGCGCAGCTGGCCGATGCGATCGGGCCGGCGTCGTGGAACCGCCGGCGCCTGCAGGCCGAGGACGCGGCCCGTGTCGTCGAGCGCCTCGCGAAGACCACCGCCGTCGACCGTTTCCTGATCCGCGGTGTCGACACGGCAGGCCTCCTGGCCGCACAGCCGGGCATCGCCCCCCGGCTCTGGGCCTACGTCACCGATCCGGCCCGCTATGCCGTCGGCGAGGCGCGCGAGCAGCTCCGCACGCTGGCCGCGCGGTGCGCCGGTCTGCTCTGTCAGACCGAGGAAGCACGCGCCGCCGTCCGGCTCGCCCTCGGCGCATCCGCCCGCATCGTCCTGCTGCCGCCGATGATTCCGGCCGTCGCGGAACGGGAGCGGACCGTCGCGAACCCGCGCGCGCCGCGGCTGGGCTACTCCGGCAAGCTGTCGCCGCCCTATCTGATTCTCGAGACGCTCGACGCCTTCGAGCGCATCCGCGCGCGTGTGCCGGGCGCGGAGCTGCACGTGGTCGGCGACAAGATCCACAACGCGCCGCCGGTCCCCGGCTTCGAGGACACGGTCCGTCGCCGGCTGCGGCACTCACCGGGCGTGATCTGGCACGGAGGGGTCAGCCGCGCGGACGCCGCGGCGCTGCTCGACCGCGTGGACGTCGCGATCTCGTGGCGGGCGCCCGCCTTCGACGACAGCCTCGAGCTGTCGACGAAGGTGCTGGAGTACGGCGCGCTCGGGGTTCCGGTGCTGATGAACCCGAGCCTCGTGCAGCGGCGGGTGTTCGGCGACGGGTACCCGGGATACGTGACGAGCGCCGACGAGGTCGTCGACCGCTTCATCGCGCTCACCTCGTCGGCCGACGCGTACCGGCAGGCGTCGAATGCCGTGCAGCAGGCGGCCGCCGCGTTCACCTTCGATCGGGTGGCTGCCGGGCTGGCGCCGGTGCTGCGGGAACCGACGTCCGGTGCACCCGGCGCGCGGCGTCCGATCCGCCTCCTCATCGCCGGGCACGACCTGAAGTTCCTGCGGCCCGTCCTCGACGTGCTGCAGCAATCCGGCCGCTACGAGTTGCTGTACGACGAGTACACGGGGCACACGATCAAGGACACGGCCCGGAGCGCGGATCTGCTCGCGCGCGCCGACATCGTGTTCTGCGAATGGTGCCTCGGCAACGCGGAATGGTACTCGCACCACGTGCGCGAGGGGCAGCGGCTCGTCGTCCGGCTGCATCTGCAGGAACGCGGGCTTCCGTATCTGGATCGGATCCGCTGGCCGCGCGTCGACCGCCTGCTCTTCATCGCCCCGCGGATCATGCGCGAGTGCCTGGCGTCGCGCCCGCACCTCCAGGACCGCTCCGCGCTCATCTACAACCCGCTCCCGTGCGATCGCCTCGATCATCCGAAGCTGGACGGCGCGCGCTTCAACCTCGGGCTGATCGGGATCAACCCGCGTCGCAAGGCGCCCGATCTCGCCATCGACGTCATCGAGCGGCTCCGCCGCCGGGACAGCCGCTTCACGCTGTTCGTGAAGTCCCGGCATCCCTGGAGCTACGACTGGCTCTGGCGGCAGCCGGCCGAGCGCGAGTACTACCAGGCCTTCTACGAGCGCGTGCGCTCGTCGCCGGCGGCCGACGCCATCGTCTTCGACCCGCCCGGCCCCGACGTCCCCGAGTGGCTCACGAAGATCGGGTTCGTGCTCTCGACCAGCGAGTTCGAAGGGTCGCACCAGGCGGTGGCCGAAGGCATGGCGAGCGGCGCCCTGCCGATCGTGCGGCAGTGGCCGGGCGCGGACGAGCTCTACCCGCCCGAGTACGGCTTCGAGGGCGCCGACGCGGCCGCGGATCTGATTGAACGGCTGCTGCCGGAGTTCGACGGGCGGAGCGCGGCCTGCCGGCGGTTCGCGCGCGAGCGCTTCGACGTCGGGCTCATCGCCGCGCAGTACATGCGGCTGTTCGACGAACTGCAGGGAGGACGACCGGATGCCGATGCGGCCGCCGACGATCTCGGTGTGCATGCCGGCGCGCAACTGCGCGCCGTATCTGGCTGACGCGCTCGCGAGCGTCCTGTCCCAGCCGATCGACGACCTCGAGGTCCTCGTCCATGACGATGCCTCGGAGGACGCGACGGCGGAGGTCGTGCGCGCGTGCGGCGACGGACGCGTGCGCTATGTCCGGCACGCGCAGCCCGTCGGTATTCCCGCCAACCGCAACAGCTGCCTCGCCGCGGCCCGCGGCCGGTTCGTCCTCTGGCTGGACGCCGACGACCGGCTGCTGCCGGGTGCGCTCCCGCGACTGGTCGACGCGATTGAGCGGCATCCCGGCGTCGGGCTGGTGCACGGCGCCTTCGAGGTCATCGCCGAGGATGGGCGTCTGCTGCCGGCCTGGCCGATGCCGTTCGACCGCGACGTCGTCGAGCGGGGCCGGGAAGCGTTCCGCGAGCTGGCGGTGCTGAACTACGTCACCGCGCCGGTGCTGGTCCGCCGCGAGCGCCACGACCGGGTCGGCCCCTATGCCACGCACATCGGGCCGAGTAGCACGGACTGGGACATGTGGCTGCGCCTCGCGCTCGAGGCCGACCTGGCGTGGGTCGCGCAGCCGCTGTCCCAGTACCGGCAGCACACGGGCAGCATCACCGCCGCCTCGCATCGGCCCGGCACCCGGCTGCACTGTGACGCGGCGGTCATCGACCACGTGTTCTCGCGCTGCGGCGACCGGATTCCGGACCGCGACGCGACACACCGGCTCGCGCGTCTTGCGCTCCTGGGCAAGGCGGTGCTCTTCGCCCGCGACGCGGTCGCGCGCGGCGAGTGGGCGTTGGCGCGCGAGGCCGTCACGCGTCATGCCGCGGCGGCCTCCCTGTGCGCGGCAGATGCCCGCCCGCTGGCAGACGCGCTCGACGGGCACCGCGAGATCGCCGTCCACCGGAGCTCCGGGGTTCTGCTGCGCCAGCTCGCCGACGCGCTCGAGGGAACGCGGCTGGCGCCCCGCCTGCGGCGGGCGGCCGGCGGCGACGCGGCGTGGGACCGCACGCTCGAACGAATCGCCGCGGCCGTGCAGTCAGTCGTTCCGCATGACCGGCACGTGGCCGCCGTCGACAAGTGGGATCCAACCCTGCTGCACCTGGCGAGGCGCACGGGGTGGCACTTCCCGGATCGGCGGCTGATGCCGGACGGCTATCCCCCGGATGACGCCGACGCCATCGCGCATCTCGAGATGCTGCGGAAGCTCGGCGCGGCGTATCTCGTGTTTCCGTCGGCCGCGTTCTGGTGGCTCGAACACTACCGTCTGTTCGCGCAATACCTGGAGGCGCGGTATCACGCCGTGTGGCGGGACGCCGACTGCGTGATCTTCAGCCTGGAGGGACGCGTGGCATGAAGCGGATCGTCGTCGCGGGATCGATCGCGCAGCGCCCCGGTCAGGGTGGCCACGCCTGGGTGTTCCTGCAGTACGCGCTCGGGCTCCAGCGCCTCGGCTGGGACGTGCTGCTGCTCGATCGGCTCGAGCCGGAGATGTGCCGCGACGCGTCGGGCGCCCCGTGCGCGTTCGAGCAGTCCGTGAACCTCGCGTACTGGCGCGAGATCATCCGGCGTAGCGGACTGGAGGGGTCCGCCGCGCTGATCCACGACGGCGGCCGCCAGGTCGCCGGCGTGCCGTCGTTCGACGCCGTCCTGCGGCACGTGCGTCAATCGGCGTGCCTCCTGAACGTCATGGGCTTCGTGGACCATCCGGCGGTGCTGGAAGCGGCGGCGCTGCGCGTGTTCCTCGACATCGACCCGGGGTTCACCCAGATGTGGCACGACCTCGGCCAGACGCGGTTCCTCGACGGCTACGACGCCTATGTCACCGTGGGCGCGAACATCGGACGAGCCGGCTGCGCCATCCCCGACTGCGGGATTCCCTGGATCCCGTGGCGCCAGCCGGCGCTGCTCGACTGGTGGGACGCGCCGCCCCGGAGCGCGGCGCGCCGCTTCACCAGCGTCGGCGCCTGGCGCGGCCCGTACGCGCCGGTCGAGTATCGCGGCCAGACCTACGGCCTGCGGGTGCACGAGTTCCGCCGCTTCGCGGCGCTGCCACGCCCCTCGGGGCCGCGCTTCGAGGTCGCGCTCGACATCGAGGACAGCGATGCCGCCGACCTCGAGCGGCTGCGGGCCCATGGCTGGACGCTTGCGGACCCGCGGCGCGTGGCCTGCAGCCCGTGGGCGTACCGCAGCTACGTCTGGGGATCCGATGCCGAGCTGATGATTGCCAAGGGCATCTACGTGCACACGAACAGCGGCTGGTTCAGCGACCGGAGCATCGGCTACCTCGCCGCCGGGCGGCCGGTGCTGGCGCAATCCACCGGCATCGAGGCGCACTACCCCACGGGCGACGGGCTCGTCACCTTCCGCACGCTCGACGAGGCGCGGGCGGGCGTCGAGGACATCACCGCACGCTACGACCGGCACGCGCGCGCGGCGCGTGAACTGGCGGCCGAGTACTTCGACTCGGATCGCGTGCTCCGCGAGCTGCTGCAGCGGCTGGGAGCCGCCTGACGGAGGCCGGGGCATGCGTGTGCTCGTCGCCGGCGCGCTGGCCAACACGCCGCTGAACGGCGGCGAGGCCTGGGTGCGCCTCAGCTGGGTCCTCGGCCTGCAGGCGCTCGGGCTCGACGTGTTCTTCGTCGAGCAGATCGATCCCGCGCGGCTGACGAACGCCGCCGGCTGCCCCGCGTCGTTCGAGGCATCGATCAACCGCGCGTACTTCGCCGAGACGATCGAGCGCTTCGGCCTCGCGTCGCGTGCCTGCCTGATCTGCGGCGACGGCGAGGAGGTCTGCGGCCTGCCGTACGCCGATCTCCTCGATGCCGCCGCCGACGCCGACCTGCTGGTCAACATCTCGGGCCACCTGCGATTGCCGGCCGTGCTCTCGCGCGTGCGCCGGCGCGCGTACGTCGACATCGACCCCGGCTTCACCCAGTTCTGGAACGAGGCCGGGCTGCTGCCGCTCGACGGCCACGATGTGTATTTCACGATCGGCGAGAACATCGGCCGCCCGGACTGCGGGATCCCGACCTGCGGCCTCGAATGGCGGAAGGTCAGGCAGCCGGTCGTGCTCGACGAGTGGCCGGCTTCACCGCCGCCCGATTGGGCCTGCTTCACGACCGTCGCCCGGTGGCGCGGCAGCTTCGGCCGGATCGAGTTCGGCGGCCGGACGTTCGGCCAGAAGGCCCACGAGTTCCGCCGCTTCGCCGCGCTCCCGGCACTGAGCGGCGAGCGGTTCGAGATCGCGCTCGACATCCATCCGGCCGATGAGGCCGATCGCGTCATGCTCGATCGCGCCGGCTGGCGGCTCTCCGACCCGCGCGCCGCCGCGGCGACGCCGGACCGCTTCCGCTCCTACGTGCAGCACTCGGCCGCGGAGTTCTCCGTCGCGCAGGGCATCTACGTCGAGACCAGCAGCGGGTGGTTCAGCGATCGGACCACCCGCTACCTGGCGTCCGGCCGGCCGGCACTGGTGCAGGACACGGGGTTCACGCGCACGCTGCCGGTCGGCGAAGGCCTGCTCGCCTTCTGCACACCGCTGGAGGCGAGCGACGGCGCCCGCCGGATCATGCGCGACTACGACAGGCACGCGCGTGCCGCCGCGCAGATCGCCCGCGAGCTGTTCGCCGCGGCGGTCGTTCTTCCCCGCTTCCTCGAGGACGCGGGCGCCGGTGAGCGCTGACGTGCGGCGACCCCTGCGCATCGTCGTCGCGGGAAGCACGGCCAGAGCGCCGGGACAGGGCGGCTGGGCCTGGGCCCTGCTGCAGTACGTGCTGGGGTTCCGGCAGCTCGGGCACCGCGTGTTCTGGATCGATCCGCTCGAACGCGACAGACCGGGCCTGCACGGGGTGCGGCTCGCGCGGTCACACAATGCGGCATGGTTCAGGATGCTCGTGTCGCGGTTCGGCCTCGACGACTGCTCCAGCCTGCTCGTGGAGCGCGAGGTCGAAACCATCGGGCGGGCGCGCGCGGTCGCGATTCAGGCGGCGCGGGAATCGGATGTGCTCCTCAACGTGTCCGGCGTGCTGAAGGACGACGACATCCTGGGCGCGGCGGCACGGCGCGTCTATCTCGATCTCGATCCCGGCTTCACGCAGCTCTGGCAGGCGGTCGAGGGGGTCGACATGCGCCTCGATGCCCACACCGACTTCGTGACGATCGGCATGACGCTGTCACGAAGCGGCCTGCCTGACCTCGACCGGCAATGGATCGCGACGCGCCAGCCGATCGTCCTCGAGCACTGGCCGCCGGCCGGGCCGGCCGTCGAACGGGACGCCTTCACCACCGTGGCGAACTGGCGCGGGTACGGATCCATCACCGCCGACGGAACCTTCTTCGGACAGAAGGCGCATTCGTTCCGGCAGTTCCTGGATCTCCCCACGCGCACCGGCGACCGCTTTGCGGTCGCGCTCGGGATCCATCCCGACGAGCGAACCGACATCGACGCGCTGCGGACCACGGGGTGGGAACTGCTCGATCCGGCGTCGGCGGCCGGCACACCGGACCTGTTCCAGCGCTTCGTGCAGGGCTCGCTCGCCGAGATCGCCATCGCCAAGAGGGGATACGTCGTCCGGCCCACCGGCTGGTTCAGCGACCGCAGCATCTGCTATCTCGCGTCGGGCCGGCCCGTCGTCGCCCAGGACACGGGGCTGGCGGACGTCCTGCCGACCGGCACGGGGGTCCTGACGTTCACGACCATGGATGAAGCGGTGGAGAGCATCCGGCGCGTGCGGCGGGACTACGCCGAACACGCGCGCGCCGCGCGCGCGATCGCGGAGGAGTGTTTCGACTCCGGCACCGTGCTCGCGCGCCTGCTCCGCAATCTGGAGCTGGCGGCATGACGCGCAGCCCGAATCCTGCGGTGGCCGCTGACGAAGACCTCGTGCGGACCATCGGGCTGGCGCTCGCCCGGCGCGCCATGTACGCCGGCATCGTCGAGATCGTGCGCCGCCCGTCTCCGTACGCGTCGACCGCCTGTCTCGAGGACGTCGACGTGCGGCTGACGGACGGCACCGTGCTCCACCTGGTCCACAAGGACCTCCGGCCGGATGCGCTGGCCGATGGCGACCGTGCGGTCAGGCCCGCCGGGCTCGCCGACCCCGCCCGTGAGCCGCTCGTCTACCGCGAGCTCCTGGAGCCGGCCGGCATCGGCACGCCGCGATGCCTGTGTGCCGAGGCGGATCCGACCGCGGGGCGGCACTTCGTGGTCGTCGACCGCATCGACGGACTGCAGCTCTGCGACGTCGGCGATCCGGCTGTGTGGGACGCGGCGGCCCGATGGCTGGCGCGGCTGCACGTGCGGCTGCAGTCGAGCGCCTGCCGGGCGGCCCGGCGCGGGGACGTGCCGTTGCTCGTCTACGACACCGCGTTCCACCGGCGGTGGCTCGCCGAAGCGCTGGCCAACGTCCGCGTGAGCGAGCGCGACGTGGTGCGACGGCGTGCGTTCGAGGCGCTCGCACCCGCGTACGGCGCGATCGTCTCGGACCTCGCCACGCGGCCGCCGACCTTCCTGCACGGCGAGTGTTATCCGTCCAACGTGCTGGTCGAGGACGACGGGACGATCCGTCCTGTCGACTGGGAGATGGCGGCCCTGGGGCCAGGAGCGTTCGACCTGGCGACGCTGACGAGCGGCGACTGGCCGGCCGCCGATCGCGTGCGGATGATCGCGGCTTACCGTGACGAGCTGCGGGCCGAAGGCGTCCACGCGCCGGCACTCGAGGCGCTCGTCGCCGACGTCGAACGCTGCCGGCTGCTGCTCGCCGTGCGTCTCCTGGCGTGGCATCCGGCATGGACACCGCCACGCGCGCACGCGCGCGACTGGCTCGGTGAGGCCATCCGCATCGCCGACCGGCTGTAGCGCCGGCGCGCGAGCGCGGCGCGCGTGCGAGTCCCCCGTGACATCGGGCACGCGCGACCTTGCCGTCGGCCGTTCCCGTTTCGGCCTGCCGTCCCTCAGTAGCTCAGTCTCGCCGTCAGCAGCACCCGCCGTCCCGACAGCGCGCGGTTCGGTTGCCCGAAGAGCGCCGACGTCACCAGACTCGTGTAGCCGGTGTAGACGGGGTCGTTGAGCACGTTCTGCACGTCGGCGGCGAAGGTGACCTTGATGTTGCCCGGCAGCCGCTGGAGCTTGGACAGGTGCAGGTCCATCCGGATCTCCGGCTCCCCACGCCCCGCATTGCGCTCGACGATCGGCGTCCCCGGTGCGGGGTCGAGCGTGAACCAGCCGAACGGCGTCTCGATCGCGCCCGGATCGCCGGGCGATGCCAGTCCCGGCCGTTCGGTGTAGAACGTGTCGCGGTTGGTGTCGCGGCCGGTGGTGATGTTGAAGGGCCGGCCCGTCGACGCGGTCACGTACGGGCTGAAGTACACGTTCCAGGGCAGATAGAACGTCGCGCTGACATGTCCCTGGTGCTCGCGGTCCGTGACCGGCATGCCCCACTCCATGCCGAGCGCGTCGGGATCGGCAGGTGCGGTCCGATAGCCGTCGGTCGTCGCGCGGCTCCACGTGCGCATGTAACCGGCGTTGAGCGTCATCCGGTCGGCCAGGTCGAACCGCAGCGTGAGCCCCGCTTCGCGGCGGCGCGACAGCCCGAGCGAGGCGTACTCGAGGATCGGCCCGCTCTCGGGCAGCGGGCGCGTGCCGTCGGGCCCGGGAGCGTTCACGTTCCGCCTGAGCAGCAGCCGGTCTCCCTGCTCGTGCGTGTACTCGGCGATGGCGGTGACATTGCCCGGCAGGCGACGCTCGTAGCTGACGGTCGCGACGAGCACCCGCGGCGCGCGCATGTCGTCGGCTTTCCGGTGGAGCGTCGGCAGCCGTCCCGCGTCCAGCGGCGGCGGCTCCGGAAAGCCCTGCGGCCGATTGACGATGACCTCGCGTTGATGGAAGCCGTCGTAGCGCGTGGTGTCGATTATCAGGCCGGGCTCGATGCGGTCGTAGAAGAGGCCGGCGCCGGCGCGCACGACGTTGTGGCCGGCCGCACCCGGCCGCCAGCCGATCCCGACACGCGCGGCCAGATCACCGGCGCGCCCGAGATAGGTCTGCCATTCCTGCCGGGCGCCGAGCGACAGCGTCAGGTCCTGACGGATCTTCCAGTCGTTCTGCGCGAACCACGCCAGCCACCACTGCCCGTAGGCGAAATCGGGATTGCCGGTGACCACCGTGTACTGCGAAGGCCCGTAACCCGGCAGTCCGAGCAGCGTCCGGCGGTAGCGCTCGATCGGCGCGATCGGAATCGTCTGGCCGTTCTCGTCCAGCACCGGCAGCCCGTCGGCGTCGCGCTCGACGTCGGATCCGAACAGGAACGTGCCGCCGAATCCGCTGCGATCGCTCAGGCGGCTGCGGGCGTACTCGGCCTGCACTCCGGTCTTGAGCAGGACCGAGCCGAGCATGGCGGTGAGCGTGCTGCGCGCCTGCACGCCGTCGGTGCGCGCGGCCAGCCCGTACGCGTCCTGGCTCGCCCCGGCGTGGAAGGCGTCGAGCACGAGCGTCGCCGGTCCGCTGGTGGCGGCCGCCTGCGATTCCTCGCGGCGGCTGACCTCGACGTGTGTCTCGCCAAGGAGCGACGGCGACAGAATCGAGAGCAGTGAACCGCGACCGCTGACCTCGCGCGTGCTCCGCCCGGAGGCGCGCTCCGGCAGATCGAACGCGGTGTCGAGCCCCTGGTTGTCTTCCCTGCGCCCTTCGTACCCGTAGAGCAGGCGCAGCGAGTGCTTCCGGCCCGCCATCGTGTTCAGCCCTGCGAGCACGCTGTCGATCCGGGTCGGCGCCGTGACGACGCCGGTCTCCGGCACCGGGTTCAGGTTCTCGTCGAGTACCGTCGCGTTGAAGACGCGCGTCGCCGCTTCCGTCCAGCGCCCGGCAAACGCGGTGAACCCGAGCCGGCCGCGCAGCAGCGGTCCGGACAGGTATCCCGTCAGGTGCTGCAGCTCGCTGTCCGGCTTCGTCGTCGCGAACGGATCGCGGGCATTCAGCTCGTCCGAGTTGAAGCTGCCGCTGAAGTCGGCCTTCAGCAGTTCGGCGCCCGGCCGCGTCGTGATCTCGACGCGCGCGTGCCCCGGCTCGGAGAACTCCGCCGAGAACGGGTGCGCGCTGATCCGCACCATGTCGATGGTGTCCCTCGGCGGGAGGCGCAATCCCTCACGGAAACCATCGACGTAGATGGCGACGTCGCCGCGGCGTCCGCGGCTGCCGGCCATCTCGCGCAGCCGCTGAAGCAGCAGACGGCTGTCGCTCGGCAACAGGGCGAGCTCACGCCGCGTCAGCGTACGGGTCAGCGCGCTGTCGTGCAGGCTCAGACTCTCCGATACCTGCACCTTCTCGTCGTGCACGACCTCCAGCGTGACCGGCGCGCGGGTCTGGCCGGCGCCGATCCGCACGGGCTGTCGGACCGGGGCGAAGCCATCGAGCGTCACCAGCAGCTCGTAGTCGCCCGCCGGAAGGTTGTCGAACCGGTACTCGCCGCGTTCGTTCGTGACGGCCTGCCGGATCTCGCCGCTGGCGTTCGTCAGCTCCACCAGCGCGCCGACGATCACACCGCCGGTCGCGTCGCGGACCGTGCCGTCGAGCGCGCCGCCCTGGCGCGCGTCGAGCTGGGTGACGGAGAGAACGAGTGCGAGCAGAGTCGTGCAGGCACACCAGTGCCGGATTCTGTGCATCGTGCCGGTTGGTCGTGCGGCCTGGGGAACGCCGCCGAATCGGGCGCGCGACCGCGGGGGAGCGGTTGAGGCAACGTCCATTTAAGACCAGCCCGACCCGCCGATTCAACTGTGTAAATTGAACTGTGTCAGAAGGTTACAGCGGGTAAAAGGGTGCCGATCCGGATCACGGCGGGCCTGCGGAACTCCGCGGGCGAAGGTAGGCGTATCGGGTCGGATCAGGTTGGATCGGGTCGCTGGCGGCATGCGTGACCATGCATGCCGCCAGCTCTTCCCCTACTGTCCGTCCTTGTCCAGATGGAACGCGATCGTGACGGTCATGATTACCGGCACGGGCGCGCCGTTCATCAGCGTCGGCTGGAACTCCCACTGCTGAACGGCGTCGAGGGCCGCCTGGTCGAGCAACGGGATCGACTTCAGCACCCGCGCGTGGCTGACCCGGCCGTTCTCGTCGATGCGCGCTTCGAGGATCACGACGCCCTCGACTCCCGCCTCCCGGGCCGCGGCTGGATATACCGGGTGCACGTCCTTCACCTTCGTCGGCGGCTTGATGTTTCCGCCGACCTTCAGCGCGCCGATGTGCCAGTCGAGCGGCGGGGGTGGCGGCGGCGGGGGCGGCGCGGTTGCACCGGTCTCCCGGGGAGACGAGGGCGTGTGCTCCAGCAGCGCGGCGTCCCGCTCGGGCCGGAACGCGAACGTGACCGTGAACGCGATCGGAGCGTTCGCCGGCGGCTCGTACTGCCACTGCAGGACCGATTCGATCGCCGCACGCGCGAAGGCCTCCTCGTATCGCTGGCGCGCAGCCGGGTCGATGGGCGTCGCCGGCATGTAGGCGGAGACCTTGCGTGCCTCGGCGACGCGTCCCGCGTTGTCGAGCGTCACGCGCAGGCTCACCACGCCACGCACATCGGCCCCCACCACCTCGGCCGGATAGGCGACCGGCACCGCGTGGATACGGCGCGGAATCGGATTCTCCGGCGTGACCGGGTTCGCGCGCGACTCGAGCGGTCCGGGGCCGGCCTGCCCCGCTGCCCCGGCCCCCTGCACCATCGGCATCGCGCCGACCGCCAGCACACTTCCCGCCGTCACCAGCATGGCCAGCACGGCGCAGTTGAACACGATCCTGGTCGAGGACATCACGGCCTCCTGCGAGATCAGCACCATGCGGTGAAAGAGATGTCGCCGCCGGCCGAATGCCGGAGCCGGCGACAGCGGGGCGTGGTCGGCGAACGCCAGCAGGGCGCGCATGTACGCGCGCCGCGAGCCGGTGACGAGGACCGCCTGCTCGTCGACGGCTTCCTCGCGCGCCAGCTGCACGCGCGAGACGAGCCACCACATGGCGGGATGGAACCAGAACGCGGCGCGGACGGCTTCTTCGACGAGCACGGCCGCCCAGTCGCGGCGGCGCACGTGGACCAGCTCGTGGCACAGCACGGCACGCCGGATCTCGGCGGGCTGGGCGCGAAGGGCCGGCGGAAGCAGGACCACCGGGCTGAACAACCCGAAGGTCATGGGCTGCTCGATGCCGTCGACGTACCGGATCGACGCCCGTGCGCCGGTGACCCGTACGAGCTCGTCGACCTCCGCGCCGGGCCCTGCGTCGACGCCGGCCGTACGCAGGCCGCGGAGACGCCAGAGTCCGAGTCCGAGCCACGCCAGCCGCAGCAGCGTGCCGGTCACGAGCACGGCGACCACCAGCGTGGTCCACGGGATCGACCATGCGCCCGCGGCGTCAGGCACTGACCCGGCGGCCGCCACCGTCATCGTTTCGGTGACCTGCCCGGGCGCGGACGCTGGCGCCTGCCGCCTCTGGATCCACGGCAGCGCGAGGCACAGCACCAGCAGCGCGCGCCAGTACTGGTAGCGGATCGCCGCGACGTCGATCCGGACGAGCCGCACGAGGATCGCGCCGCCGGCGACGATGCACGCCACCTGCACGCTGTAGGCGGCCAGGTTGGCGAGAAGCGCGGGGTCCGTCATTCCTCCCCCTCCTCGATCAGCCGCTCGACGATGCGGCGCTGCTTCGGCGTGAGCTTGCGATCCTTCGCGAGGTGCAGGAGCAGGCGCTCGGGCGCGCCGTCGAAGACGCGGTCGACGAACTCGCGGACCATCGCGCCGACGACCTGCTGGCGGGGCCGGGCCGGCGTGTAGACGTAGGCGCGGTCTCCCGGCGTCCTCCGGAGGTATCCCTTCTCCTCGAGGATCCGCATCATCGTCATCACGGTGGTGTACGCGACGGGACGGCGCTCGCGGAGCGCCTCGTAGACGTCGCGCACGGTGGCCTTCTCCGCCCGCCACACGATCTTCATGATGGCGAGCTCCTGGGGTGTGAGCGTCGGGCTCGGGGTTCTCATGACTAGTTACTAAATAGTTAGTACTAAGTCGTGGCGCCCTGTCAACCGCAAACCTTCCCGGCGGCCGTGCGGTCACCCGTACGGATGAGCTGGTGCCCCTCGTTTCTTTTGAGCTTGCCCCGTCCGGGGCAATCAGGTACACAGAGAGGTCCCATGCCGCGGCACTCTTCCCAGGTCCGCCGCACGGCGCGACCGTTCGCCCCGGCGTCCCCGACATGTTCGACCGGAGTCCCGCGCGGATGAGCCCTGCTTCGCCGAGCCGCATCTGCGCGCTCACCTGCGACGTCGACCCGTCGGCGCAGCTGGTCCGCTGTGTCTACTATCGGCAGCCGGAGTTCGCCGAATGGCGCGGGACCATGGAGCGCGTGCTCGCCCAGGCCGCGTTCCGCCCGGTCAACCTGCTCAGCGATCGCCGGTTGCTCGTCGAGGCCGCCTCCCCCGCCGTCATCCGGCAGATGGCGGATTTCGTCATCAGACACCGCCACACCTTCGACGGCGGACGCTGGGCGGTCGTCGTCGCGCCCGCGCACCGGGCGGAGTACGGGATGGCCCGCATGGGCAGCGCGCTCTTCGAGCGCGCGGGCGTGCAGCTGCGGCCCTTCACCGACTACGAGACCGCGTGGAACTGGGTGACGGGATGGCGGGCGGAGACCGACTGGTGAGCACGTGAGAGCGTGCCGACGCGGCGGGTGCTTCCGCCCGCGCCGGCACGTGCGCGCGCTACTTGCCGGGCGACGCCGGGCAGTCGCCCGACACCTGCCGGATCGAGCTCACCTCGAAGTTCGCCAGATCCGGTTCGTCGCCGGTCTCGGTGGCGCCAGGCGTCGCGCTCTGGCGGGCATCCTCCAGATCGCTGACCGTGCCGCTGACCTCGACACGCTGCCCGACGAACGAACGCAGCCGCTCGTCGTCAACGCCTTCGAGCTTCACCATCTTGAGCCCGCCGAGCGGGCTCGAGGAGGCGGCGGAACGGCTGCTGCCGCCGGCCTTGATGTCGGCGAGGATGAAATCCTCGCCGACGCCCGCGCGCTCGGCGATGTTCGGCGAGAGTCCCGCGACGTCCTGTTCGCGATAGACGCAGCCGGTCACGGTGGTCATGCCCGTCTCGTCCGACGCCCGATCGCGATCCTGGTCCTGGATGCCCGGAGTCTGGCCGGTGGGCTGGCCCGGCGCGCCTGGTGTCTGTCCGGGCGACTGTGCGATGAGCGCGCTCGCGCACATGGCCGCGAACGCTCCCGTGAGTGCGAATCGTTTCAGCACGTGATCCTCCTCCTGCAAGACGACCTCGTACTCCCGTGCAGCAAGCGCGGTGCCACGCCGTCCGCACGGCACTTTCCGCGCGCGACGCTCAGCCGTGGCGGCGCATTCCGCGTAGAATCTGCACGCTCCCGACCAGCGTCCTGATCAGGTCAAGTCAGGTCTGATCAGATCGAGTCGCAATCTCATCAGACCGGTGGTGCTGCCGGCCGCATTCTCATGGCAGTGCTACCCTCCCCACCATGTCGATCGCGCAGCTCGTCAAGGCGTTCTTCCTCCCCGGCTCGCCCGAGCTTCTGCTGCTCGCACTCGTCGGCGGCGTTGGGCTGCTCTACGTGCCAGCGCTCGCGCGCTGGGGCCGCCGCTGGCTGACGGTCTTCGCGCTCGGCTATGTGGTGATGAGCCTGCCGCAGTGCGCCGGGTGGCTCCTGGATCTCGCCGTGGGGACGCCGCCGCACGTGCAGGACGCGTCCGACGCCGCCGGCGTCCGCACGGTCGTGCTGCTCGGCAACGGGGCGGTCTCGGCAGACGATGGCGAGCGATCGTTGAATATGCCGAGCGTGGAGACCGCGTACAACGTGCTCGAGGCGGTGCGGCTCTATCGCGTGCTTGGAGCGCCCCGGATCATCGCCTCCGGCGGCGGCGCCCCCGGCAGCACGCACACACGATCGGAGGCGGCGACCATGCGGGATCTGCTGATCGATCTCGGGGTATCCCCCGACGCGATCGTGCTCGAGCGGGACTCGCGGACGACCTACGAACAGGCCGTCAACGTCGCGCGAATGGTGGATCGCTCACAGCCGATCGTGCTCGTGACCGTGCCGCGCCACATGCCCCGCTCGCGCGCGCTCTTCGAGGCACAGGGGCTGCGCGTGATCCCCTCGGCGTCGATGCACGATCGGCAGCGGCGCGCCTGGTTCTGGCGGTGGTGGTTGCCGTCGCGCCATGCGATGCGCGTCAGCGAGATGCTCGTGTACGAGCGGCTCGCGCGCGTGAACGGCTGGCTCACCGGGCAGTACGAACGAGCCGAGGCGCCGGCGGCGGTCGTCGCCCGGTAGCCCGGCGCCCACGGTCCAAGGCCCAAGGCCCAAAGCCCCAAGGCCGAAGGCCCAAACCGGTCCGGTTCAGAACCCGTACTCGATGCCGAGCAGCGGCGTCACGCGATCGGTCAGCCCGTTGTCGTCCGTCGAGAAGCGCAGGTTGAAATCTATCAGCATGCGGCCGACCGGATTGGCCTTGAAGCCCACGGACACCGACGTCGACCAGAACGAGCCGCGCCCGAACACGAGGTCTTCGAAGGTCGCCGTCCCCACCGGGCCGACGAACGTCCGCGGCTCGAAGAACACGCGCGGCGAGTCGATGAGACGCCGTCCGAGCACGTCCACCGTCATGCTGAACCGATCGTTCACCCCGATGTCGGTGCCGGCGGAGAGGTGCACCTGATCGGGCACGTCCGCCTTCTCGCCCGTGGCGGGATTGCCGGCCAGCACGCTGTCGCCGTTCCAGGCGTACGCCAGGTTCACGTGCGGCGCGAGCCGGCGGTAGGACGCCGAGTACACCACGAAGGGGCGGAGCCCATAGGCGCCGGCGCCCAGCAGGTTGCGCTCATCGCCGGTGGGCAGGCGGGCGTCGAGTCCCACGGCGAGCGCACGTGAGCCTTCGCGCATGACCGAGCTCTTCACCCGCAGGATCATGTCGCCGATGCCGCTGGCGCTCCCCGACGAGATGAACGTCCGGTTCGAGCCGAGGCCCCCGGGCGCGTCCGGGTCCCGGAAGAAATGGACCTCGCGCGCCTCGCCCGTGCCGATGCGCTCGATCGTCGCCGCCGAGGTGACGCTCAGGGTCGTGTGAATCACCGGTACCGCAATCGCGAGGTCGAGCCGATCGGTCAGGCCGTAGGTCAGCGCGCCCGTCCACTGGCCCACCGATGCCGTGATGCTGTTGCGCGTCGCCACGACGTCGGTCCGCCCCCCGCCCAGCTGGAAGTCGTCGTGCGTGAATACGGCCGGGATGCGGCTCAGGTCCTGTCCCTCGAGCTCGTCGAACGTGAAGTGCTGGAAGTTGTACCCGAAGGACATGCGGCCCCGTCCGATCGTCTCGGCGCGGTCGCTCAGAATCGGGCCGAAGCTCCGGGTCGTGCGCACGAACGTGCCCGTCGCCGCGTCGAAGCTGTAGGTGAACCCGGAGGCCGGCGACGGCAGCGGCAGGCTGGTCAGCTGGCTGGCGAGCGCCGTGTTGAACTGCGTGAAGTTCGACTGGAAGCCGGCGTTGAAGTGCGCGGAGTGCGTGGACCCGTCCGGCAGCACGTCCTCGCTGCTCACCACGAGCCCGTTGGGCCCGAACAGCTCCTGGAAGATCTGCGACAGCGTCGGCGGCGACGCGGACTGCGCCGCGGCAGGCGCCGCGGTCACCAGTATCAGCAGCAGTATCGAGACTCCTCGGCTCATCGCGCACTCCCCGGGCCACACGGCCCGCGTTCGTGATTGGACGCCGCGCTCGGCGGGCCCGTGTGTCTCAGTTGACTGGTTGATGGCGGATCGACTCGATCACCCAGCCGCCGTCGGCCCGGCGCAGCGCGATCGTCGTCCGGGTCTCGCTGCGCAGCTGCTGGCCGTCGCGCGTCAGCAGACCGTACCGGCGGATCCCCGTGACGGTCGCCGATGCGCCGTCGACCTCGATGCGGCTGCCGGAGAACGCGACGTCAATGCTCCGGGCGTTGGCGAACTCGCTCTCGATCGCGGCCAGGGCTGCGCCGGACAGGCCGGGCCAGATCGCGCGCAGCGCGCCGATGTCGCGAGCCTCCAGCGCGCGCACGTAGCGGCCGACGACCCCGGCGATGAGCTCCTCGGCGGCGGGTGCGGCGGGAGGCGGTGGGACCGGCGCAGGCGCCGGCGGAGGCGTACGGACCGCGGCAGCCTCGCGTTCCCGGCGGGCCTGCTCCTCCCGCTGCTGCCGCGCCTCGTCTTCCTGCCGGCGGCGCGCGTCCTGTTCGTCGCGCGCCCGGGCGGCGCGCGTCTCCGCTTCGCGCCGCGCGGCCGCTGCGGCGGAGCTGTACAGCGCGGCCGCGGCGTCGAACCGCGCCGCCGCCGCCGTGAACCGGCGCTCGGCTTCGGCGGCCCGCGCGCTCTCCGCCTGGCGCTCGGCGGACTCGAAGAGCTGCGCGACCAGGTCGGGCGCCTGCGCGCCGATCGCATCCTGACGCGCCGCCTCCATGGATCGGCGTGACTGCGCCGCGTGGGCCCCTTCGATGGCGTCGATGCGGGCAAGGAGCGCCCGCGCGCCGGCATGCGTGCGATCGAGAGCCTGCACCTGGCGGGCCGTGCGCTCCGCTTCCTCGTAGCGCCTCGCATCGAACAGCGACTGCGCCTCGCGCATCAGCCGTGACACGCGTGCGGCCTCCGCCTGACGGGGATCGGGCTCGGCGCGCTCCGGAACCGGCGGTGGCGCCGGCTCGGACGGCTGGCTGCCGTCGGCGGATGGCTCCGGCGGCGTCGCACCGGGCGGTGCAGCCGGCGGGACCGGCGCCGGTTCCGGCGTCGGCACCGTCAGAGCGGCCGCAGGGCTTCCCGCCTCCGGCTCGATCGGATCGGCGGTGTCGGACCGCGCGAAATAGAGGAATCCCGCCAGTGAGATTCCGATGACTCCCAGCGCCGCGGCCACGATGACGGGCTTGCGCGGCTGCGCCGGAACCGTTGCGGTTCCAGGCGACGCCGCGGAGGGCGCCGTGGCCGGGGGCGCGGTGGCGGGTGGCGCGGTGGCGGGTGGCGCGGCAGCCGAGGGCGTCGGCGTGCGGGGCGGGACCGACCCGTAGACCATCGGCAGCGTCACGTCCGCCATGGTCATCGCGTCCGGGTGCGTTCCGGACGGCGGCCGTGGAGGCGCCGGGGTCGCCAGCGCCGACTCCACGCGCTCGATCACCCGCCGATCGGCGCCGCGCAGCGTCTCGTACGCCGCTTCCAGGTCGCGCAGCAGATCCAGGACGCTCTGGTACCGATCCTCCCTGGCCTTCGCCAGCGCGCGATCCACCACCGTCGTCAGTTGCGCCGGCAGGCTCGCGTCGATCCGCTCGAGCGGCTCGGGCGTCTCCTGGAGGATCTTGTACATCGTCGAGGCGAACGAGTCCCCCTGGAAGGGCTTCTTGCCGCTCAACAGCTCGTAGAGGACGACGCCCAGCGAGAAGATGTCGGCGCGGTGATCCGTGCGCTCGGCGCGCAGCTGCTCGGGCGCCATGTAGTTGAGCGTCCCCAGCATCATGTTGCTGCGCGTCAGCTCGGACGTGATGAGGCGCGCGAGTCCGAAGTCCAGCAGCTTGACCGCGCCGTCGTTCGCGAGGAAGACGTTGGCCGGCTTGATGTCGCGGTGCACGACGCCGCTGGCGTGCGCATGCGCGAGGCCCTGGCAGATCGCCATGGCGATCTCGACCTTGCGGGCGAGCGACATCCCCTCCGGCGCGTGCATGCGCGCGTCGAGGTCGCGCCCGACGAGGTACTCCATCGCCAGGAACGGCTTGCCGTCCTGCTCGCCGAGGTCGTAGATCGTGATGATGTTCGGGTGCGACAGCTGGGCTGCCGCGCGCGCCTCCCGGAAGAAGCGCTCCCGCTGCTCGGGCTGGCTGTCGAGCTGCCCGGAGATGACCTTGACCGCGACGACACGGGCCAGCAGGGGATCGTAGGCCTTGTAGACCGTCCCCATGCCCCCCTCGCCCAGCTTCTCAGCGATTTCGTAGCGGCCTATGGTTTGCACGGCGTGCTGACTGGAAGAAGCGAGCGTACCGCGCGCGGTGTCCGCGCGCAAGTCCCCGTCCGGGCCGCGTGCACGCTGATTCATCGTTCCACCGGAACCGTGTGCGGACCGTTCGAATCGCTGAGAGTTAGGGCTCTCGCCAGAGCACGTCCCTGCACGTTCGGGGAGGGTGTCCATGGCCTTCCGGATCACATCTCCTCATTTCTCAGAAGACGAATCCATTCCGCGGCGGTTCACGTGCGAAGGCGAAGACCTGTCGCCCGCGCTCGCGTGGACCGATCCGCCGAAGGGCACGGCCACCTTCGCGCTCATCGTCGACGACCCGGATGCCCCCGATCCGGCGGCGCCCCGGCGCACGTGGGTGCACTGGGTGCTCTACGACCTTCCCTCGACGGTCCGCGGCCTGCCGGACGGGGCCGGAGGCCCGACGCTGCCGGCGGGCACACGGATCGGCCTGAACGACTGGCAGCGCGCGGAGTATGGCGGCCCGTGTCCCCCTATCGGCCGGCATCGCTACTTCTTCAGGCTGTACGCCCTCGACCGGACGCTCGGCGATCTCGGCCGCGCGACCCGCGCGGACGTCGACCGCGCGATGGAGGGGCACGTGCTCGCCCGGGCCACGCTCATGGGGACGTACCAGAAGGAAGCGGGCGGCCGCGCCTGATCGCCCCGACGCGCTGCTTCCGCACCCCGCGCACATCCACGGCTGAGATCTGAGAGAATCCCGCAGGTATCCTGCCGGCCGCGGCCGGCGCGTGCCTTTCGAGCCGAGGAGCTGCCGACCCGTGATCGTTCCGCGAACGTCCAGAGCCGAGATCCTCCAGAAACTGCGGCGCAAGATCGACCAGCGCGTGCCCATCTTCATCGCCAGCGCGGGCAGCGGCCTCGTGGCCCAGCTGCTCGAGCGCGCCGGCGTCGACTGCATCAACACCTTCTCCGGCGCCCGCCTCCGCGCGAACGGGATGGGGACGATGTCGATGCTCTGGCCGATTCTGGACTCGAACCGCCAGACACTCGACTACACGAGGGAGGACATCCTCCCGGCGATGAAGGGTGACGCGTTCGTCTGCGCCTGTCTGAACGCCAACGACCCGCTGCGCGACATGACGCTGGTGCTCGAGCAGTGCAAGGCGATGGGGGTGTTCGCGGTCTCGAACATCGGCCCCTCCATCTCGTACGTCGACAAGGACAGCAACCTGTTCCGCGTGCTGACGAGCGCCGGGATCACGCTGCAGCACGAGATCGACATGCTGAAGCTCGCGCGCGCGATGGATATGGTCAGCATCGGGCTGGCTTTCGACGAGGAGGACAGCATCCGCGTCGTCGAGGAAGCGCAGCCGGATGTCTTCTGCTTCCATGCGGGGACCACGAAGGGCGGGCTGAAGGGCTACGACTCCGGCGAGACGATCGAGCAGACCGCGGCCCGCACCGAGGCGGTGTGCCAGCGTCTGCGCCGCATCAAGCCGGACATCATCCTCGTCGCGCACGGCGCGGCGATGGAAACCCCGGAGGACGCGCAGTACATGCTCGACCACACGTCGTGCGACGGCTTCTGGACCGGGTCGTCGACCGAGCGCATCCCGATCGAGCGCGCGGTGCTCGAGACCGCGCGGACGTTTGCGGCCCTGCGGTTCCGGAACCGCGGCTGAAGCGAGGTGCCCCGTGCCCCCCGTCATCGCCGTTCTCGCCACGCTCGACACGAAGGGTCAGGAAGCCGGCTTTCTGCGCGACCGCCTGCAGGCGCTCGGCGCGCGCCCGCTGCTCGTCGACCTCGGCGTGCTGGGCACGCCGGCAGTACGCGCCGACGTCACGCGCGCGCAGGTCGCGCGCGCCGGCGGCACGCCGCTCACGGCGCTGCGTGCCGCGCCGACCCGCGAGGCCGCCCAGCCGGTGATGGCTGCCGGGGCGACCGCCATCCTCCGCCGCAGGCTCGACGCCGGGCGACTCGATGCCGTCGTCGGGCTCGGCGGTCTGCAGGGCACGGCCATCTGCACGATGGTCATGCGCGCGCTGCCCTACGGGCTGCCGAAGATCATGGTCTCGACCGTCGCCTCCGGCGACACCTCGTCCTATGTCGGGATCTCCGACATCACGATGATGTTCTCGGTGGCCGACATCCTCGGGCTCAACGCCTTCATGCGGCAGGTCCTGACGAGCGCCGCCGGGGCGGCCTGGGGCATGGCGCGCGCACGCGGCCGTCAGCGTGCCGTCCGCCGGCGCGGAGGCCGTCCGCTCATCGGCATCTCGAACCTCGGCGTGCTCACGCAGGGCACGATGCGCGCACAGGAGCGGTTCGCGACGCGGGGGTACGAGACGATCGTGTTCCACGCCGTCGGCACCGGCGGCCGCGCCATGGAGCAGATGATGCAGCAGGGGCTCATCGGCGCGGTCTTCGACTACGCGATGGGCGAGATCAGCGACGAGCTGTTCCACGGGCTGCGCGCAGGCGGACCGGACCGGCTGACCGTGGCGGGCCGCCTGGGGCTGCCGCAGGTGATCGTGCCGGGCGGCGCCGAGCACGTCGGCATTCTCGTGTCGGAACCGCACGTGCTGCCCGATCGCTGGAAGACGCACCGGCACGTCTGGCACAACGAGGTCGTGCTCGCGCCGCGGCTGAACGACCGGGAACTGCGCCAGGTGGCCCGTGAAGCCGGGCGCCGCCTGCAGGGAACCACCGGCAATGCGGTGCTGATGATTCCGACACTCGGCACGGGACGGTATGCGATGCCGGGGGGACCGCTGAACGATCCGGCGAGCGACGCCCGGTTCTTCGCCGCACTGAAGGCCAGCGTGCCGAAGACCATCGAGATCGTCGAGCGCGAGGCGCACGCGGAGGACCCGGCGTTCGTCGACGAAGCGGTCGACCGGCTGATCGGTCTGATCGAGCGACGATGACAGGCCCATTCGACACGATCCGCAACGCGCACGGCGAGCGGCTGGATACCGCGTTCACCCCGGCCGGTCGCTCGTCCGCCTTCCCGCCCGAGGCCGCCGTGGTCATCGCGCACGGCGTTACGTCGAACAAGGATCGGCCGTACCTGATCGCGCTCGCCGACGGCCTGGCGCGGGCCGGTGTCGCCGCGCTGCGCATCTCGTACACCGGCAACGGCGCGTCCGAAGGCGCCTTCGAAGACGCGACGCCCACGAAGGAGGCCGCCGACCTCGGCGCCGTGCTCGACGCGCTGCGATCGGCCGGCGTCCGGCGCATCGGCTACGCCGGCCACAGCATGGGCGGGGCGGTCGGCGTGCTGCGCGCCGCGGAGGACGACCGGATCGGCTGCCTCGTCTCGCTGGCGGGCATGGTGCACGTGCACGCGTTCATGCAGCGCTGCTTCGGACACCTCGCGTACGGCGAGCCGATGAGCGGCCGGCCGGAGTGCCCCTGGTCGCGAACGCTGGAGGAGGACGCGCGCAGACTCGGGTCGGTGCTGCCGCAGGCCGCGCGCATCGGCATCCCGTGGCTGCTCGTGCACGGCGATGCCGACGACCTCGTTCCGCTGCAGGACTCGCTGGACGCACGCGCGGCCGCCGGCGGACGCCCCGAGCTCGTCACGCTTCCGGGCGTCGATCACCGCTTCACCGGCGCGATCGACGCAATGGTCGAGGCGGTGGTGCCGTGGATCGTCCGCCACCTCTGATCTACCGTTCGGTGGGTCGGGGCATCTCCCGAGGGTTGTGATCCCCCGCTGCGTCCATCACACAGGCACGCAGAGGCCAACTTCTGCGCCCCTGTGCCCTGTGTGGTGAAGCCGAAGCCCGGTAGCGGTACAGCGCTGGGGTTGTGACTCAGCAGTACAACCTCACCACACCGGCAGTTCGCTTACACGAGCTGCCCATGTCCAATTTTCCAGGTTCTTGAATGCGCGCCAGCTGAACGGGCGCGAGGGGTCCGAACGCTCAGATTGAGCGTGCCGGTATGCAAATTGCGATTGAGGGCGTGTGCTCCCGACCTGGCCGTGTACGGCTCATCCGTGCGCGCGGGATTCAGGCACGACCTGAAGCCCAGCCAGGATTCCGTTCGCAGCCTCAAAAGGAGAGACGCTCATGCATGTCCGGAAGCTGTTGTTCGCCACGCTGATCGTGGCGTTCGGGATGGCGGCCGCGCCCACCCGGGCCTCGGCCGACTGGTACATCACGCCGTTCATTGGCGCCAACTTCGGCGGTGACGCCGACTTCGTGGACGTCGACGACTTCGGCGACGAGTTCGAACAGCGCGTCAACTTCGGCGCGGCCCTCGGATGGATGGGCGGCGGCATCATCGGCTGGGAGGTCGACTTCGGATACGCCCCCAACTTCTTCGAGAACACCGCGGGCGACTTCGACTTCGGCGACAGCAACGTGACCACGCTGATGGGCAACGTCGTGGTCGGGATTCCGGTCGGGGGCCAGCTCGGTCCGGGGATCCGTCCCTACGGCTCCGGCGGAGTCGGCCTCATCCGCACGCATGTCGACGCCGGTGACTTCTTCGACGAGCTCGACACGAACGACTTCGGATTCAACGTCGGCGCGGGCCTGCACGGGTATTTCAACGACACCATCGGTCTCCGTGGCGACGTCCGGTACTTCCGCTCGCTCCAGGACAACGAGCCGGATGGTGAGTTCGATCTCGCGCTGGCCGACTTCGACTTCTGGCGCGCGACGATCGGCGTGACGTTCCGCTTCGGCAACTAGATCAAGACCGCCGCTGCGGCGGCGGCCGCATGCCGCCGCCGCAGTCAGGCACCTTTCCGATCGACCGCTCCTCCCCTCCTGCACCTCGTCAGCCGCCGCGACGAATCGCGTGCTGCCGCGATTCAAGCCCGGCCGCGCCGTAAGCTGCGCCTGAGTTTATTGACGAGTGTGGATTAGTGCGTTAGAAGTGAAACCTTCACGGCGGTCCGGCTCACAACTCCACATCGGCGCGGAGGGCTATGGCGCAGGTTGCACGCCTGGCGGTGCTGACATTCGTGTTCCTGTGCGCCGCCCCGGCCACGCGAGACGCCGCGGCGCAGTACTTCGGACGGAACAAGGTCGAGTATTCCAACTTCGATTTCCGGGTACTCGCGACGGAGCACTTCGACGTCTACCACTACCCTGACGAAGCCGAGTCGGCACGCCTGGCCGCCCAGCTGGCCGAGCGGTGCTACTCGAGGTTGTCGACGCTGCTCGGCCACAAGCTGACCGGGCGTCAGCCGCTGATCCTGTACGGCAGCCAGCCCGAGTTCCAGCAGACGAACGTCGTCTCCGGCATCCTCGGCGACGGCATCGGCGGCGTCACCGATTCGGCGAAGCGCCGCATCACGATGCCGTTCGCGCCGACGCTCGGCGAGACCGACCGGATCCTCGGCCACGAGCTCGCGCACGCCTTCCAGTTCGACATGGTCCGCCACGGCGGCGGCTCGCTGACGTGGCCGCTCTGGGCGGTCGAGGGCATGGCGCAGTATCTGTCGCGCGGCAGCACCGACGTCGAGACGGAGGCCTGGCTGCGCGACGCCGTCCTGCACGATCTGCTGCCGGACTCGCACACGACCGCGGCGCGGCGGTTCTCGCCCTACCGCTTCGGCCACGCGTTCTGGGCCTATCTCGCCGGCCGTTTCGGCGACAAGATCGTCGTCGATGTCCTGAAGCTCCGCCGCGGCGGCAGCATCGCGCGACGGCTGCAGCGGCTGACGGGTGAGCGACTGCAGGGGCTCTACGAAGACTTTCTCGCGTCCGCCCGGGCGCATTACGGCACGCCGGACGACGCCGCCGGCGATGGCCGGAATCCGGAAGAAGCCGTGCCCGCGCCCGGCGGCGCGGCGCTGGTGCAGCAGGAACGCGGCGGGCGCATGCAGCTCGGCCCCGCCATCAGCCCCGACGGGCGCCGTGTGGTGTTCTTCTCCGAGCGCGATCGCGTCTCGATCGATCTGTTCGAGGCGGACGCGCAGACCGGGCGCATCCTCCGCAAGCTGGCCACGACCACGGACAGCCTCCGCATCGAGAGCCTGCAGGCCATCCGGTCGGCGGGCGCCTGGAGCCACGACGGCTCGCGCTTCGGGTTCTCGGCGATCGACCGCGGCCGTCCCAGTCTCGTGATCGTCGACATGGCGGACCCGGACGAGCGCCAGGAGGTCCGGCTGCCGAAGACCGGGCAGATCCTCTCGCCCGCCTGGTCGCCGGAGGGGCGCGCCATCGCGTTCTCGCTCCTGCGCGGCGGGATCACGGACCTCTATCTGTACGACCTCGAGGCCCGCGAGCTCCGCCAGCTCACCAACGACCCGTTCGCCGACCTGCATCCGGCCTGGTCACCGGACGGCCGGCAGATCGCGTTCGCCACGGAGCGGTTCACGAGCCAGCTCGATCCGCTGGAGCTCGGCCAGCCCGGTCTCGCGCTGCTCGACGTGGCGTCCGGCGAGGTCCGTGAGCTCGAGGTCTTCGAGGGGGCGCGGCACGTCAACCCGCAGTGGTCGGCCGGAGGCGAGGCGCTGTACTTCATCGCCGATCCCGGCGGCATCAGCCACGTCTACCGCCTCGATCTCGCCACGAACCGGGCGGTCCAGCTGTCGAACGAGCCGGGCGGCGTCGGCGGGCTCGCCGAGACCAGTCCGGCGCTGTCGTCGGCGCAGGACACCGACGCGCTCGCGCTGACGATCTACCGCAAGGGGCGCTATGAGGTCCGCGTCTACCGCGACGAGGACACGCGCGAGGCAGCGCCGGCGCGGGCGTTCACCACCGGCGGCATGCCGCCGGCCGCGCGCACGGACACGCTCGTCGCCTCGGCGATCACGTCGACCGCCGCGCCTGCCCCGGCGGTTCCGGTCGCCACCAGACCGTATCGTCCGGACCTGTCGCTCGAAGCCATCGGACAGCCGTATCTCAGCTCCGGCGGCGGACCGCTCGGCTCCTACGTGCGCGGCGGCGGGTCCCTGCTCTTCGGCGATCTGCTCGGCGAGCGCAAACTGCTCACGGCCTTCCAGGTCGGCAGCCGCCTGCGTGACTTCGCGTTCGCGGTGCGCTTCCTGAACCAGGAACAGCGGCTCAACTGGGGACTGCTCGCGGAGCTCGAGCCCGGCCTCCGGCGCCTGCCGTCGCGGACGATGACGGAGGTCGAGGACCAGCCGGCGCTGCACAGCCGGAACGACTATCTGGTCCGGATGCAGGCGCGGGTCGGCGCGATGCTGGCGTACCCGCTGAACCGATCGCAGCGCCTGGAGCTGATTGCCGGCGTGCGCCATGCGCGCTTCTCGCGCGAGGTGCGCGCGCGGACCATCAGCCTGAAGACGGGACGCACGCTCGAGGAGCTCCGCTATACCGAGCCCGGCGGCGAGCCGGCGACGATGGGCGAGCTCGCAGTGGCGTTCGTCGGGGACAGCGCGGTCTACGCGCCGACCGGGCCGATTCTCGGCGGCCGGTACCGGTTCGAGGTCGCGCCCAGCGCGGGCGGGCTCTCCTACACCCGCGTCCTCGCCGACTACCGCCGCTACATGATGCCGGCGAAGCCCTACACGATCGCCACGCGTCTGCTGCACCTGGGCCAGTACGGCCGCGACGCGCACGACCCCCGGCTGGTGCCCACCTTCCTCGGGTCGCGGTACTTCGTGCGCGGCTACAGCTGGAGCGATCTCCGGTGCGAATGGGACGCGGCCGGACGCTGCACGTCGTTCGACGATCTGCTGGGCAGCCGCCTGTTCGTCGCCAACCTCGAAGTGCGGGCGCCGCTGCTGGGGCTCCTCTCGAGGGACCTGACCTACGGCGTCCTCCCGCTGGAGGGCTTCGTGTTCGCGGACAGCGGGCTCGTCTGGAGCCGCGGGCGCGACGGGTCGCAGCCGATGACCCGCCGGATTGTGAACAGCATCGGCGCCGGCGTCCGTATCAACGCCGGCGGCATGCCGCTCGAATTCGCCGTCATCCGC
>DASVDJ010000107.1:0-59358 GCA_036381155.1 Vicinamibacterales bacterium | reverse complement strand
CGCGGAATTCGTCAACGGCGGTGCCTTCACGGATCAGTCGGCGGCGCATGCCGCGCAGTAGATCACACCACCCATCGCCGAGCAACCTGGAACTGCGCAACCGGACCAGCCTTAGCGCCGATCTGTAGGATCATCAGGCCTCAGGCCTTCGGCCTTCGGCGGCTTTGGGCTCCCTCTGAACAGCGGCAACAAGCTGCCCTCAGTAGCATCCTTCGCTGTCGCGCAGCGTCGTAGGGCCGAACTTCAGTTCGGCCTGACGCGCCAGGCGGCGTGGCCGTGAACGTCATCCGGATCCCAGCCAGACGATGGGCTTACCCCCATCTGGCCCAAGGCCCAAGGTCCAAAGCCCAAAGCCCAGGCCCAACGCCCAGGCCGCAGGCCCAACGCCCAGGCCGAAGGCCCAAGGTCCAAAGCCCAAAGCCCAGGCCGAAGGCCGAAGGCCCAACGCCCAGTCAAGGGGCGTCGCTCTTCCACTCGCTGAGCGGCACGATCTCCGGCGCCGGACGATCTCCGGGCGACATCCAGATCACGAAGCGCGCCGACTCCGTCCGCTGCGGCAGGAAGACGCGCAGCACCGAGACCTCGGGCTGCTGAGTCTGCGGCGGCGGCGCCGAGGCGGGGCCGACGTGCAGCACCGCGCCTTGCGGCTCGAGCACCCGGAACGACAGCTGCTGGCCCCCCTGCTCGAGCAGCGCGTGCAGCCCCTGCTGCGTCACGCGCGCCCGCGTCAGCATCTGCCAGATCACGTCCGCGCCGTCCGCGCTCTCGACCTCGTCCTGCACGAGCAGATCCCGTCCATCGATGAGCATCACGCCGCGGCGCGCCGACGACAGCGCCGGCGCGTAGGCGGCGGTCAGGTCGGCGACCGCGAACGCGCGCCAGAAGTCGTCCGAGAACGCGACGATGGGCGCCGATGCGTCGGTGGCCTGGTTCGTGCCGTTGACCAGCAGCGTGTTGTGGCTCTCGGTGCGGAGCCGGTAGTAGGTCCACCGCTGGCGGCCGAAGTACCCGGGCAGGTCGTAGTCGTCGCTTCCGAGATCGATCGCCCAGCGCTCGCCGCGCGCGTCGAACACGAACGTGCCGAGGTCGAGGTGCGCGTGGCTGGCGCCGTTGCGTCCTCCCTTGAAGCCGACCCATGAGGCGTTCGGATCGCGCCAGTCGCCGCGCAGGAAGGCGACGTCGACGCCGTCGAAGAGGCGCGCGCGCGGCGGCACCGACGCGTCGCCGTCGGGCAGCCGTGCGATCCAGAGCAGGTGGAAGATGCGCGGCGTGTCGAGGCCGCGAATCAGCCGCTCCCGCTCGTGCGCCGCGTAGTCGGGCCGATCGAACCGCCCGGCCAGCCAGAACATCTGCGGCGCCGGACGGGTCGCCTCCGTGCCGTCGCCGTAGTTGAAGACGCGGCCGCTCGGCCCGATGACGTGCAGGCGGAAGTCGCCCGTCCTGTCGAAGCCCTCCGCGCCGGCAATGCCGAAGTCGTCGCCGAGCGCCGTCTCGAGCGCCGAGAGCAGGAAGACGGTGTACGAGGTCGCGTAGCTCCAGTACGCGGGCCCTTCTTCGTCGCCGCCGTCCGGCGCGTAGAGCCGCATCCGGCGCGCCAGCCCCTCGCCGCGCGCCGCCTCGATCACCCGCGCGGCGACGTCCGGCGCTTCATCGGCCACCGCCAGGGCGCCGGTGACCAGGCCGCCGATGCAGACCTGCGTCCAGTTGTTGCGTCCCTGGGTCGCCCACCACGCGCCGGCGGCGATTGCCTCGAGCCCGGGCTCCAGGCCCTTCCGGATGATCGCGTCACGGATGACCTGGCGCTCGTCTGCCGAGAGGTACGGATGCAGCCAGTCGTACCCGATGCCGAGCGCGTTGGTCATCTCCGCGACGTCGAGGAAGTGCGACGGGTTCCAGTCCTCGAACCGCGCCGCCGCCAGCATCTCGTCGCGGGCGCGCGCGAGGTAGCGCGGGTTGCCGTCGAGCAGGTACAGCCCGGCCAGCGTCGTCACACGGCGCAGCACGGCCCGGCTCTGGGCGAGCAGGCGCGGCCCGACCAGGACGCGTTCGGCCGGCGGCTCCCCCAGCATCCGATCCGCGTCCGCCCGCAGCCGATCGCGCCACGCCCGCACGCGCAGGTCCGCGACCAGGCGCGCGCGAATCGCCTCGAGCTCGGCCTCGCGCACGTGCAGGCGCGGGCGCTCGAGCCGCAGCGACTTCAGGATGGGCGGCAGCGGCGCCGCCTGCGCCGGGGCGTCCACCGGCGACTGCGCGGCACGCGGGCCGGACGCGAGCAACGGACACAGGGCGAGAGCGGCAATCAGGACGGACGTGCGTGAGCTCATGGATGCATCGGGCTGCATGCGTCGGGCACGCGGTTCGGCAGTAAGATCATCGATCGTGGACGCTGCCCCGGCCGCTGCCGGCGCCCCTGACGCCGCGCCTTCCACGGCCGGCGGCCCTCCCGCCGGCTCGATCCTGCACCGGCTCGCCGCCGCGCTGACCTATCGCGACTTCCGCGTGCTCTGGCTGGGCGCCTGTACGTCCAGCATCGGCACCTGGATGCAGAAGGTGGCCCAGAGCTGGCTCGTGCTCGAGCTCACCGACTCGGCCAGCTACCTGGCGTTCGACGCGTTCCTGGGCGAGCTGCCGATCCTGCTCTTCACGCTCATCGGCGGCGTCGTCGCCGACCGCCGCGACCGCCGCACGCTGCTGCTGGCCTCCCAGATCGTGCAGATGACGTCGGCGTTCGCGCTCGCCCTGCTCGTCGGCGCCGGCTGGGTCCATGTCGGCCACGTGCTGGCGCTCTCCTTCGTCTCGGGCTGCGCGCAGGCGTTCGGCGGCCCGGCGTATCAGTCGCTGATCCCGTCGCTCGTCCGGCGCGACCACCTGCCGAACGCGATCGCGCTCAACTCGATCCAGTTCAACATCGCGCGGGTGCTCGGCCCGACGCTCGCCGGCCTGGCCCTGCACCGGCTCGGGCTCACCTCCTGCTTCACGCTGAACGGGCTCTCCTTCCTCGTCGTGATCGCCGCGCTGCTCTCGCTGCGCGCGCCGCACACCGCGCCGGCCGTCCGGCGGCGGATGCGCGACGAGCTGCGCACCGGCCTCGTCTACGTCCGCGACGCCCGTGCCATCCGCACGCTCACGGTGCTCGCGGCCGCGTCGACGTTCCTCGGCGTCCCGCTGCTGACCTTCCTCCCGGTCTTCGCGCGGTACGTGTTCCAGGAAGGGGTCGAGCAGTACAGCTACATGATGGCGTTCTCCGGCGCCGGTGCGGTCGCCGGCGCGCTCGTCGTCGCCTGGACGGGGCGCTTCCGGCACATGGGGCTGGCCGCCCTGGTCGTCCAGGTGCTGCTCGGCATCCTCATCGGCGCGTTCGCCGTGACGCGCGAGATCTGGGTCAGCTACGCGCTGCTCGCGGTGACCGGCGCGTCGCTGATGGTCGTCTCGTCGCTGTTCACGTCGCTGGTGCAGCTCATCGCGCCGGACGAGATCCGCGGCCGGGTGATGAGCATCTACATGGTCGCGTACCGCGGCGGGATGCCGCTCGGCAACCTGCTGACGGGGCTGGCGGTGGATCGCATCGGCGCGCCGGCCGCCCTGTGCGTGAACGGGCTGCTGCTGGCGTCGATCGCGCTCTGGTTCCTGCTGCGGCGGGACGTCCCGGCCGAGTCCTGACGCCGCGCTACTGCGCGGCGGCGGCGATCCAGAACACGCCCAGCCCGATCGAGGCCACCGCGGTCAGCGCCGCGGCGCCGCGCCCGACCGTCCGGACCACCCACGGCAGGCCGAGCACGCGCGACAGCACGATCCCGAACAGCGACATCGAGAGCAGGATGCCGACGGAGAACACCGCGACCAGGTAGATGAGGGTGACGACGGAGGCCGACGCCGATCCGTCCAGCTCGGGCGCGAGCAGCGTGAGCGCCCGCAGGCCGCTCACGGCGAACACGGCGCCGAGCAGCCCGGCCCCCGAGTTGTGGGCATGCGCGGGCGGATGCCGATCGCGGCGGCCGAAGTGCACGTGCCACCCGAGCCAGCCGGGCGCTCCGTGCGAGTGGCCGTACAGCCGATCGGCCGCGACGACCCACAGCGTGAACGCGCCGAGGATGACCAGCAGCGCGCCGCCGACCATCTCGCCCGTCCGCTCGACCAGCTCCGGGATCTGCCAGCCGAGCACGAGGACCGTGCCGGCGCCGAGCAGCAGCAGGAGCGCGTGGCCCAGCGCGAAGCGCACGGCCACGCGGAACGGCGCGCGGTTGCGCTCGACGGGATCGCGGGTGTCGGTGTTGACGGCCAGCGTGGCGATGGCCATCAGGTGGTCGGCCCCGAGTCCGTGCAGGATCCCGAGGGTGAGTGCGGTGCCGGTGATCAACACGCAGCGATCGTAGCACGGCGACAACCGCGCCGGCGGGACCGCTCCCCGCCGGCCCGGCCGTCGTGTCGGATGTCAGCGGCGCTTCGTCGCCTCGTAGAGCGTCGCGGCGCCGCCGCCGATTGCGGCGCCGATGAGCGCCCCCTTCTTGCCGCCGGCCAGGGCGCCGATACCGGCGCCGGCGCCGGCGGAACCGCCGATGACGAGCGCGGTCTTCTTCCAGGACCGCTTCGGCGACTCCACGCGACGGGGCGCGGTGCGCACCGGCGCGGGCTGCTCGACGACCATCCGCGCCGGGACCGCGCGCGGATACTCGACGATCTCGGGCGCGAAGGTGGCGGCGCGCGCGGCAGGTGCCGACGGCGCGTCGACGCACTCGGCCTCCGTCGCCACGCGTCCGGCGACCACCGCCTGGTGCATCACCGCCTGCTGGCCCGGCGCGCAGCGCACGCGCGTCGCCGGCTCGTTGTCGGCGACGTTCGCGGCGGCAACATCGCTCCAGGCCGGGGAGTCAGGGATGCGCTGCGCCGCAGCGGCCGGTGCCGACGCCCGTGTCTGCCACACGGCCAGACCGAGCACCGCGACGAGTGCGCCGAGGAATGCGGCAGCTGTGGTTCGCACGATGACCTCCGATTCGGCGGGGAGCCTGATGCCCTCCAGGGGATCAAGGACGATGCCAGCCACCGCCGTCCCGCAAACCCCTGTACCTGCAGCAACTGGCAGTGCGCGCTGTCCTCACGGGGACGCAGTGGCGCGGGGCCGCTGAGCCATCGTGTGGACAGCGGCTGGCTGCCTGCTGCCAGCCGCCAGCTGCCCGCTGCCGGCTTCAAGCAACCGGCTCCCCTATACTCACTGCGTGTCTTCGCTCGTGCTCGTCGTCGAGGACGACCCCGATATCGCCGCACTGCTGCGGCTGCACCTCTCGCGCGCGGGGTTCGAGATCGCCATGCTGGACGCCGGAGACGCGGTGGTGCAGGCGGTGCGCGATCGTCAGCCCGCGCTCGTCCTGCTCGACCTGATGCTGCCCGGACTCGACGGCTTCGAGGTCTGTCGTGCCCTGCGCGCGGATCCGCGCACGGCCGGCGTGCCGATCATCATGCTGACCGCGCGGGCCGAGGAATCCGACCGCGTGATGGGACTCGAGCTCGGCGCCGACGACTACGTCACGAAGCCGTTCAGCCCGAAGGAGGTCGTCGCCCGCGTGCGGGCGCTGCTGCGGCGCACGCAGCGCAAGGCGTCGCCGCCGGTCCTGTGCTACGGGCCGCTCGTCGTCGACGTCGAACGGCATCGGGTCGAGCTCGACGGACGGGAAGTCAGGCTGACCGCCAAGGAATTCCTCCTGCTCCGGTACCTGCTCGAGCATCCGGGACGCGTGCTCTCCCGCGACCTGCTGCTCTCGGACGTGTGGGGCTACACGTACACCGGCGGCACGCGCACGGTCGACGTGCACGTGCGCCGCCTGCGCGAGAAGCTGCCGCTGCTCGAGGATGCGCTCGTGACGATCAAGCAGTTCGGCTACAAGCTCGCCGAGCGTTCGTCGTGACCCTGCGGTTCCGGGGCAAGATCGTCCTCGCGACCCTGCTCGTCGCCGCCGTCACCGCCGGCGTCGCCGGGATCATCTTCCACTGGTGGACGACACGGATGGTCGCGGCGCGGGTCGAGGAGACGCTGCGATCCGGGACGCGGCTCGTCGCGGAGCTGCTGGAGCGCAACCCCGCGCTGGCCGAGGCCGAGCTCGACGCCGAAGCGGATCGACTCGGCGCGCTGACCGGCGTACGCGTCACGTTCATCGCGCGGGATGGCCGCGTGCTCGGCGACTCCGCCGAAGACGCTGCCGGACTGGCGGCGATGGAGAGCCATGCCGGCCGCCCGGAGATCCGCGCAGCGCGCGGGTCGGACGAGCCGGTGCTCGTGCGCCGGTACAGCACCACGACCGAGTACGAGACGCTCTACGCCGTCGCCGAGGTGGACCATCCGGCGCTCGCGTACGTCCGGCTCGCGCGGCCGGTGCGCGCGATTGCGGGGGAGCAGCGCGCGGTGCTCTGGCTGGTCGTCGGCAGCGTGGCGGCGGCCCTCGCGGTGGGTGCGCTGCTCGCCTGGCTCGTCTCGGCGCGCACCGCACGCCGTGTCGCCGCGGTCGCGCAGATCGCGCGCCGCTACGCCGCGGGCGACCTCACGCCGGCGGCCGCGTACGGCGACGACGAGATCGGCGAGGTGGCGCGCGCCCTCGACGACGTCGTCCAGGAGCTGGGCCGCCGGCTCGCCGAGCTCACGCACGAGCGCCTGCACCTGGCCGCGCTCCTCTCCAGCATGGCCGAGGGCGTCATCGTCGTCGACGCGCGGGGGCGGCTGGTGATGGCAAACGACGCGGCGCGGTCGATGCTGAAGCTGGATTCCACGGCCGTGGGGACACGGTACCAGGAGCTGATCCGGCAGCCGGAGCTGTTCTCGCAGATCGGACAGGCGCTGGCGGGCGAGGCTGCCGCCGGCGTCGAGTTCGCGCTGGCGCGCGACCCGTCCCGCACCTGCATCAGCCGCGCGGCGCCGATCGGCGCCCCGGAGGGCGGCGCGATCGTCGTCCTGCACGACATCAGCGACCTGCGCCGCGCCGACCGCGTGCGTCGCGACTTCGTCGCGAACGTCTCGCACGAGCTGCGCACGCCGCTCACGGCGATCCGCGGCTACGTCGAGACGCTGCTCGACACGCCGCCCGACCCGGACGAGGCCCGGCGCTACCTCGAGATCATCGCGCGGCACGCGGCGCGGATGGAGCGGCTCGTCCGCGATCTGCTCCGCCTCGCGCGGCTCGATGCCGGGCAGGAAACGCCCGAGCCCGCGCGCTGCGATCTGCGGCAGGTGGCGCAGGGTGTGGCGGACGATCTCGCCGAGGCCGCGGCAACGCGCGACGTCCGGGTCGAGCTGTCCGTCGCACCGGATGCCGCGACGCTCGTCACCGACCCGGGACGGCTGCACGACGTCCTGCGCAACCTGGTCGAGAACGCGATCAACCACTCGCCGGCCGGCGGCGTGGTGGAGATCGACGCGGCGCGCGACGACGGCACGATCGTCGTCCGCGTGCTCGATCGCGGGCCCGGCATTCCGGAGCAGGATCTGAGCCGCGTCTTCGAGCGCTTCTATCGGGTGGACAAGTCCCGGTCACGGCCGGGCGGAACCGGCATCGGCCTCGCGATTGCGCGGCACCTGGTGGAACTGCTCGGCGGGACGATCCGCGCCGCGAACAGGCCCGAGGGGGGCGCGGCGTTCAGCGTCCGCCTGCCGCTCGAACCGCCCGCCCGTCCGGAGCCCGCGGAGGGGCGCCCGTCTCAGACGGCGTAGCCGAGCCCGCGCAGGACGACCGCGATCAGGTGGTAGGTCAGGATCGCGATGAGCGCCGACGCCGGAATCGTGAGAATCCACGCCCAGACGATCCGGCCCGCGATGCCCCAGCGCACCGCCGAGAGCCGGCGCGTCGCGCCGACGCCGACGATCGCGCCGGTGATCGTGTGCGTCGTCGAGACGGGCACGCCCAGCCCGGTCGCCATGAACAGCGAGACGGCGCCCGCGGTCTCGGCCGCGAAGCCGCCCACCGGCTGCAACCGGGTGATCTTGGAGCCCATGGTGTGGATGATGCGCCAGCCGCCGGACAGCGTGCCGAGCGAGATGGCGGCGTGCGCGGACAGCACGACCCAGAACGGGATCTCGAACTGCTGCAGGTAGCCCCCCGCGAGCAGCACGCCGGCGATGATGCCCATCGTCTTCTGGGCGTCGTTCGCCCCGTGCCCCAGGCTGTACAACGCGGCCGAGAGCAGCTGCAGCTTCCGGAACAGGCGATCGACCCGCGAGGGCGCGTGGCGGCGGAAGATCCAGTAGATCAGGATCATCAGGATCAGCCCGAGCACCAGGCCGATGGCCGGGGCGACGACGATGAAGACGAGCGTCTTCGTCCAGCCGGACGGGACGAGGACGTCCAGGCCCGCCTTGGCGACCGCGCCGCCGGCATACCCGCCGATGAGCGCGTGCGACGAGCTGGTGGGCAGCCCGTAATACCAGGTGATCAGGTCCCAGGTGATCGCCGCGAACAGCCCCGCGAAGACCACGAGGAACGTGATCTGGTTGACGTCGATCATGCCGGCGCCGATCGTCTTCGCGACGGCGGTGCCGAAGCCGAAGGCGGCGACGAAGTTGAAGAACGCCGCCCAGACCACGGCCTTGCCCGGCGAGAGGACCCGGGTCGACACGACGGTGGCGATCGAGTTCGCCGCGTCGTGGAAGCCGTTGATGTAGTCGAAGGTCAGGGCGACCAGGATCAGGAAGACGACGACTGCGAGTTCCATCGATCCGGGTTACCCGTGCTTGACCACGACGCCTTCGAGCACGTTGGCGACATCCTCGCAGCAGTCGGTCGCCTCTTCGAGGAAGTCGAGGACCTCTTTCCACTTGATGACCGAGATCGGGTCGGTCTCCTCCTCGAAGAGCCGCGTGAGCGCCTCGTCGTGGAGACGATCGGCCTCGTTCTCGAGGCGGTTCACCTCCACCGCCCGGACGTGCACGCCGTTGCGCCGCTCGAGCGCTTCGACCGCCATGCGCACCTGGTGGGTGGACTTGGCGATGGCGCTCGCCAGCTCCCGCGCCCCGAAGCGCACCGGCGCCACGCGGTAGCGGCGGATGACCGCGGCTGCCGCGTCGATGGCGTCGATGACGTCGTCCAGCGACCGCGCGAGCTCGTGGATGTCCTCACGGTCGATGGGCGTGACGAACGTCCGGTTCAACCGCTGGATGATGGTGTGGGTGATCCCGTCGCACTCGTGCTCGACGTCCTTGATCGCGCTGGCGGCGTCCCACCTGGGGGGATCGCTGGCGAGCATCTCCTCCAGGAGCGTCGCTCCCTTGACGATCTGATCGGCGAGCGCGAGGAAATCGTCGTAGAACTTCTCCTCGCGGGGAATCAGGCGGAACGCAGCCACTGAGCTCCTTCTTTCGATTTTGAGGGGCCCCGGGATCTTAGCAGAAGAGCTGCCCCGGGCGCTCGTACCCGCCGGGCCCCGCCAGCGGGCCGCCAGGAGGCGGTTCCGGGGAGGGCTCACGCGGCAACTTGACGCCACCACGGGTTCCGCTGAAGGCTTGAGGTGTGACCACATCGCGGATCAGCGACCGGGAGCGGCTCGGGCACCTGGTCTTCTACGGCGCCATCATCCTGATCGGGTACCTGCTGTTCCTGATCGTCCGGCCCTTCCTCGTCCCGCTCGGGTGGGCCGGGGTGCTGGCCATCAGCCTCCAGCCCGTGTTCCGCGAGATTTCGCCGCGCATCGGCCGCGGCTGGGCGGCGGGGGCCTGCGTGGTGATGGCGCTCGTGCTGCTGGTGCTGCCCACCTGGCTGGTCGTCCAGGAGCTCGTGCAGCAGGGAGCCCAGGGCGTGCAGGCCATCCAGTCGGCCATCGCGCGAACACCGCCCGAGCGCATCATCGCCGCCTGGGGCTGGGTGGAGTCGCACGTGCCGTTCGCCGATCCGGAGCAGCTCTCGAAGAACCTGGGGACCATCGCTCAGGAGATCGGCAGCTTCCTCGCCAGCAGCTCGGGACGGCTCCTGGGCGGCGTCGCCTCGCTCGTCGCCGATCTCGTGCTCGCCCTGTTCGCGCTGTTCTTCTTCCTCCGCGACTCGACGGCGATCGTCCGCGTGCTGCGCGGGTTCCTGCCCTTCCACGAGCAGCAGCGGGATCGCGTCCTCCGCCGCGTCGAGGACCTGGTGTTCGCCAGCGTCATCGCCGGCCTCGCGGTGGCGGCCGTTCAGGGGTTCATCGGCGGCGTCGGGTTCTGGCTGGTGGGCATCCCGGGCGGCGTGGTGTGGGGCGTGCTCATCGCCTTCACCTCGCTCATCCCGCTCGTGGGCTCGTCGCTGGTCTGGGCGCCGGTGGCGATCTGGCTGCTGGTCACCGGCGAGGTCGGCCGCGCCATCGCGCTGGCTGTGATCGGCGGGGGGCTCGTCGGGCTCGTCGACAACGTCCTCCGGCCGATCCTGCTGAGCGGCCGGTCGGCGATGAACGGTCTCGTGACCTTCATCGCGCTGCTCGGCGGCGTCTCCGCCTTCGGCCTGATCGGCCTCGTCTTCGGTCCCGTGGTCGTCGCCGTCGGCGCGGCCCTGCTCGACGCCTACCTGCGGCCGGTCCCTGCGCGCGAGGAGTCGGAGGTGGCCTGAAGCCGATTCACTGCGCGGACGCCCTTCCCGCTTCCCGCTTCCCGTTCCCCGTTCTCAGTTCACTCCCACCCGCACGCCCACGTGCGCGGTGAACGGCTGTCCGTACGTCGGCACCGGCGTGCGCCCGACCTCGTAGTCGTCGTCGAACAGGTTCTCCAGGCTCGCGAATACGCTGACGCGCCGGTTGACCGGGCGGATCACCGTCGCGTCGACGACGAGGCCGCGGCCGAGGGTGAGGGTGTTCTGGTCGTTCTCGAACTGCCTGCCGAACGCGCGCAGCTGCGAGGCCAGCATCAGCCCGAGCGGCCCCGCGCCGCGGATGCCGATCGCCGTGTGCCACCGCGGGACCTGCGGCACACGGAGCCCATCGAGCCCGGCGACGTCGGTGAAGACGGAGTCGATGAGCGCGAGCGTGCCGGTGAGCGTCGCCCGCGCGTTCAGGCGCCACTCCCCTTCCACCTCCGCGCCCCACGCCCGGACGCCGCCGACGTTCTCCCGCCGCCGGGTGATGAGCGAGGGTGTCGTCGAGATCGTGACGTTGGTGATCGCGTCCGTCAGGTCGTTGCGGAAGATCGTCACGCGCGTGCTGCCGGCGCCGTGGTGCAGCAGCACGCCCGCCTGCAGCGTGCGCAGCGTCTCGGGTTCGAGCGCCTCGTTGGGCTCGGTCAGCACGTTGCCGACGCGGAAGCCGCGGAACCGCTCGTTGAGCGTCGGCGCGCGGAACGACCACCCGAGCGACGCCTGCACCGTCGCCCACCCCGCCGGGCTCCAGGCCACCGCGGCGCGTGGCGACCAGGCGCTGTCGTCGCCGAACAGCCCTTCGTCACGCGTCAGCGCCCGCGCGTCGCCGCGGATGCCGGCGGTGACCCGGACGTTCGACGCCGGCTCGGTAGACGCCTGCACGAAGACGCCGCTCGTCCGGCCGAACGCGGGCGTGATCGCGAGCGGCCGCGGCCGGCCGTCGGGCTGGTAGCCCTGCTCGATGTTGTCGGCGGCGGCGTCGCGCGTATCGGCGCCGGCCAGCAGGTCGACGCCGTGCACCCGGGTCTGCAGCGTGAAGGCCAACCCGTGCTGCGTCGCGGGCACGCGCTGCTCGAGCGTCAGGCGCTCGCTCTGGCGATCGTCGGCGATGGCCGAGAACGACTGCTTGTAGGTCTGCGAGCCCGCCTGGCCGTTCAGCCGCCACAGCACGCGTCCGATCTGCCCGCCGGCCGCGAAGCGTGCCTGTTGCAGATCGGTGCTGTTGGTCTGCAGCACCGTTCCGTTCTCGCGGTCCTCGCCGAAGAGGTCGCCGCCGAGGCGGACGAAGAGCGCATCGCCCGTGTAGGTCACGTCCGCGCGTGCCGTGGCATAGCGGCCGCCGGCCGGCGTGTCCACCGCGCCGCGGTCGGCTTCGGAGACGAGCACGTACCCGTCCGTCGTGGAGGCCTCGGCACCGCCGGTCGCGGACCAGCGCCCCCGGCCGCCACCGGCGAACAGCGACAGCCGGCCCGTCTCGTGATTCGCCGCGGAGATCTCGCCGCGCGCGCTGAACGCCGACGGGCGCGCCGTGATCACCTGCAGCACGCCGGCGAGCGCGTCGGCGCCGTAGAGATCGCTGGCGCCGCCGCGCACGACCTCCACACGCTCGATGGCCGCCTGCGGGACGCGGTTCCAGTACACCCACCCGCCGAACGGGTCGTTCAGCGGCTCGCCGTCGGCGAGCACCAGCGCGCGGCTGGCGCCCGAGGCAGCCAGGCCACGCAGGCCCGCCCCCTGCGTTGTCGGGTTGGCGCTCCGCGAGCTCGATCGCCTGAAGAGGCTGAACCCGGGCACCGTCCGGAGCGCATCGTCGAGCGGCGCCGGCGGCGCGAGCTCGAGATCGGCGCGCGAGACGACGGAGACCGGGGCCGCGCCGCTCGTGGGATGCATGTCACCCCGGGTCGCCGTGACCACGACCGCCTCCGTGTAGCGCGTCGGGACCAGCGTGACGCTCACCGGCCGGGACCCGAGCCGTGCCTCGGCCGCGCTGAACCCGTCTGCCGTCACGCGGATATGGTCCCCCTCTTCCGCGCACGGCAGCGTGAACTGCCCGTCCTCACCGCTCACCGTCTCACAGCCGGGCTGCGACACCCGCGCGACGCGGGCGCCGGCCACCGGCAGCCCGCGCTGGTCGAGCACCACGCCGGAGGGACCCTCGGCCGCGGACGGGGAGGTCAACTGCAGGAGCACCAACAGGGAAATCAGCACGTCAGCCATCGTATCGCACCGCCTCGCCCGCTGGACGCAGCGGGAAACGGGAAACGGCAAACGGGAAGGGCGAAGAACGCGGGGAGCTGTCGCTGGCCCGCGTTCTTCGCGGGCGCGGCCGCGCCGACCCGATCCGACCTGACCCGCCGAAGCCCTCCGCAGCCCGAAGGGCGCAGGAGCGCGAAGGCGGGACCCGATCCGGCCCGATCGCGCGGCCGCGAGCGGGAATCACCGAGCGGCCGCGCGGACCTGATCCGACCCGATCCGACCTGATCCGACCTGATCCGACCTGATCCGACCCGATCCGACCCGATCCGACCCGAAATCTTGCCGCCGCCCCGCATCCCCACATATGCTCCGGGGCATGCGCGACGTGCTGGCGATCATCCTCGGGGGCGGCCGCGGCTCGCGGCTCTTTCCCCTGACGCATTCCCGCTCGAAGCCCGCGGTGCCGATCGGCGGCAAGTACCGCCTCATCGACCTGCCGATCAGCAACTGCCTGCACTCGGAGATCCGCCGGATTTACGTGCTGACGCAGTTCAACTCGGCGTCGCTCAACCGGCACATCAGCCAGAGCTACCGGCTCGACGGGTTCAGCCAGGGATTCGTCGACATCATCGCCGCCGAGCAGACGCCCGACAGCGCGAACTGGTTCCAGGGGACCGCGGACGCGGTCCGGCAGGCGCGCCGCCACTTCGAGTCGCTGGACGCCGACTACTACCTCATCCTCGCGGGCGACCACCTCTACCACATGGACTATGCCGAGCTCGTCGAGGCGCACTCGGATCGGCAGGCCGACATCACCATCGCCGCCCAGCCCGTCGATGCGAAGGACGCGACGCAGATGGGCATCTTCCGGTTCGACGCGGACGGGCGCATCGCGGCGTTCGAGGAGAAGCCGTCGCTGGAGCGCCTCGCCCAGATCGGCCCGTCGGTGCCCCCTGGCACGGCGTTCATCCAGACGACATCCGACACGCCGTACGTCGCCTCGATGGGGATCTACGTCTTCTCGCGCGACGTCCTGCTCGAGGTGCTCGAACAGCCCGGCATTGACTTCGGCAAGGAGATCATCCCCGCCGCGCTGGACCGGTATCGCGTCACCGCCTTCCTGCACCGCGGCTACTGGGCCGACGTCGGCACCATCGAGGCGTACTACGACGCCAACATCATGCTGACGCGCCCCGATGCCCCGTTCCGGTTCAGCGATCCGCGGCGCCCCATCTTCACCCACCCGCGGCACCTGCCGCCGACCCGTGTGGCCGGCGCCACGATCACGGAGTGCATCGTCGCCGACGGCTGCACGCTCGAGCGGGGTGAGTTCGCGAGCTCGGTGATTGGCGTCCGCGCGATCGTCCGCGAGGGCGCGCGGATCACGCGGTCGGTCATCATCGGCGCCGACTACTACGAGACCGACCAGGACGTCGCGGGGCTCGGCAGCACGCCGCGGCTCGGCATCGGGCGTGACGTCGTGCTCGACCGCGCGATCATCGACAAGAACCCCCGCATCGGCGACGGATGCCGCCTCGTCAACGAGGCCAACATCCAGGAGGCCGACGGCGACGGCTGGTACATCCGCTCCGGCATCATCGTCGTGCCCAAGGGCGGCGTCGTGAAGCCCGGCACGGTCATCTGAGAGGCGCCGCAGCTCCGAGCGCACTCGTCCAAGGCCATGTGGCTTCGCGTCACGGCACGCCAATGCGATCCTCCCTTGATTGCATCAGACGTGCCGGCAATCCTTGCGCTCTCCACTCACTACCCGGCCCGATTCAGAGGGGAACAACAGCTGCGGTTTCCAGGCGTTGCATCCTCGACTCCCAATACAGCCCAATGTGCGACTGGATCGTCGTCCTCGCCGTATCGGCGTGCACTATTGCTCGCTTCTCACTTCATGGACTAATGTTCCGCCGTCTTGGCTCTCCTGAGCCTACTTGGACGAAAAGGGGCGTGCCAAGCGGCTTCGGTTCACCGCCTCCCTCCGGACTATACCGGCCTTTGATTGCGGCGCTACGGCGACGTCTCACTGCGAACTACGGAGCCACAGAGAACCACAATTCTCTGTGGCCTCTGTAGCCTCTGCGCCCTCTGTGGCCTCCGCGCCCTCTGTGTCGATTGCCGGTTGCCCGGATACGGGATCAGCACCGGATCCGCAACGCCCCCGGCAGCACCCGCACCTCCAGCACCTCTCCCCCGCTCACCGGCTCGCCGTCGACGTGAAACACCATCGGCCCGTCGGCGGCAATGCGCGCCGCGCGCATCTTCGCGATCGTCACGCCCTTGGCACGGTCGATCGTCCCCGCAAACAGCCTCGGAATCGCCCGCGCTGCGGCGAGGGGCCCACGGTCCGCGACGATCACCGCGTCGAGCGCGCCGTCGTCGATCCGCGCGTCTGGCGCGATCACCGCGCCGTTGCCCCACTGCCGCCCGTTCGCGAACGTCAGCAGGAACGCGCGGTGCTCCGTCTCCGCGCCGGAGTCGAGCGCCACGCGGTAGCGCAAGCCCCGATAGCCGCGCAGTTCGCGGAGCACGATGCCCGCATAACGGAGGAAGCCCCGCTTCGCGCCGGCGCGCGCGGCAAAGAGCGCCGCGATGTGCGCGTCGAAGCCCACCCCCGCGACGTTCACGAACACCCGCCCCGCGATGACGCCGGCATCGATCGCGCGCGTCGTCCCGCGAGCGATCCGCGCGATGGCCGACGCCGGATCCGCCGGCATGCGCAGCAGCCGGGCCAGGCCGTTGCCGGAACCGGAAGGAATGATGCCGAGCGCGGCGGGCGTGTGCACGAGCGCGCCGGCGACCTCGTTGACGGTGCCGTCACCGCCCCACGCCACGACGACATCGACGCCGTCGTGTACGGCGGATGCGGCGATCTCACGCGCATGGCCGGGATAGGCCGTCGCGTGCACGACGCCCTCGACGCCTGCGGCCCGCAGCCCGGCCTGTGCCAGATCGACGCGCGCCCGCGCGCCTTCGCGGGACAGAGCGCCGCCGGCCACCGGGTTGAGGACGATGGCGACGCGCATCGGAGTGGAGTGCCTGGATCAGCCCAGCCGCCGCAGCATGCGGGGCGGCGCGAACCAGCGAAGCTGGCCGGGCGAGCCCGGAGGCAGCCCGTCGACGTCGATGCGGCAGACGGCGCCCTTGCGGAACTCGAGTCCGCGCCGCAGACCAAGGAGCCGGCCGGCGAGGTGGCCGATGTCCGGGTCGTGGCCGACCAGGGCGATGCGCGGACGGCGGGCAAGCCGCGCGATCTCCTCGATCACGGCCGTGTGTCCGCCACCCGGCGCCAGCGCGTCGATCGGCTGCACGCGCGGGGACCCGGGCAGACCGGAGGCGAGCAGGTCCGCCGTCTGGCGACATCGCACGAACGGGCTCGTGAAGATGATGTCGACCTCGAGGCCGAAGGCCGCCAATCCGGCAACCGCCTTGCGGAACTTGGCCGCGCCGGCCGGCGTCAGCGGCCGCGCCGCATCGTCTGGCCAGTCAGGCCCCCGTTCGGCGGCGATGGCGTGACGAATGAGGTACAGCTCGAGGTCGCGAAGGGCTGCCATGATGCGGCGGAGTGCATCCCGGAGGCGTCCGGGGCTCCGTGATAGGATGCCGATCCTAGCACGGCGGTGTAACGAACTTCCTGCATGCGCCTCGCCGCCATCGACATCGGCACCAACTCGGTCCACATGATCGTGGTCCGGGTCCGGCCCGACCTCTCCTTCGAAGTCGTCGACCGGGAGAAGGAGATGGTCCGTCTCGGCGCCGGCGGACTCGACGGGCGCCGGCTCACCGACACCGCGATGGACGCCGCGCTGCTCGCGCTGTCCCGCTTCCGCCGGCTCGCCGAATCACACGCCGTCGACGAGATCCTGGCGTCGGCCACCAGCGCGACGCGCGAAGCCGAGAACGGCCCCGAGTTCCTCGCGGCCATCCGTGAGCGGACCGGCATCCACGTGCGCGTGATCTCGGGCACCGAGGAAGCACGGCTCATTCACCTGGCGGCCGTCTACGGCGTGGACGTCGGACGCGGCCGCGCGGTCGTGATCGACATCGGCGGCGGCAGCGTGGAGATCACCTGCGGCGGAGAACGCCCGCAGCTCTCCAGGAGCTTCAAGCTGGGCGTCATCCGGCTCACCGAGCGCTTCGTGGCCGGCGACCCGCTCTCCCGGACCGCCGAGCGGCAGCTCGAGCGCCTCATCCGATCGGAGGTCGGCGCGCATGCAGCGGCGATCGCGCAGGCCGGCTACGACCGCGTGATCGGCACGTCGGGCACGATCCTCAGCCTCGGCACGATGGCCGCGAGCGCCGGCGGCGTAACGCCCGAGGAGCTGCGCAACCTCCGGATCCCCGCGGCGCAGATCCGCCACATCCGCGGGCTCGTCACGCGCCTGCCGCTCGAAGAACGGTTGAAGCTGCCGGGCCTCGAATCGCGGCGCGGCGACATCGTCGTCGCGGGCGCGGTGCTGCTCGACACGATCCTCGACATGCTCGGCGCGCCGGAGATCACGCTGTGCGATCTCGCGCTGCGCGAAGGGCTGGTGCTCGACTACATCCACCGCAACCGCACCGGCATCGCGCGGGCGGATCGGTATCCCGACATCCGGCGGCGCAGCGTCATGGAGCTGGCCGAGCGCTGCCATTACCGCGCGCCGCACGCCGGGCAGGTCGCGCGGCTCGCCACGATGCTCTTCGACCAGACACGCGCGGTGCACGAGCTCACCGACCGCGAACGCGAGTGGCTCGAGTACGCGGCGCTGCTGCACGACATCGGCGTCCACATCAGCTACGAGAAGCACCACCGCCACTCGTACTATCTGATCAAGCACGGCGACCTGCGCGGCTTCGACCCGTCGGAGATCGAAGTCATGGCGCTCGTCGCCCGCTATCACCGCCGCGCGACCCCGAAGAAGGACCACCCCGGCTACGCGGAGCTGGACAGGCCGCTGCGCCGCACCGTGAAGGTCCTCGCCGCGTGCCTGCGACTGGCGGAAGGACTCGACCGCAGCCACGCGCAGGTGCTCGACGGCGTCGCGCTGCAGGACCGCGGGAAGGACTGCCTCCTGCAGCTGAAGGCCCATGACGACGCCGAGCTGGAGCTCTGGGCGGCGGGACGCCACGCCAGTGCGTTCGAGGAGCTCGTCGGCAAGCCCGTGCGCTTCGAGCTCGCGCCGGCGGCGCCGCCTCCCGGCCGCAGGACACGTCGACCCGCACAGCATGTAACGCCGAATTAACCTGGACGAAACCGGCGGGAAACCCGCAGGGGGTACGATGCGAAACGATGATGTCGCGAGTACTCAGCTGTGCGGGTGCGCTGGCACTGGCGGTGTCCTGCGGGTCTCCACCGGACACCACCTCGATCCGCATCGACGGATCCAGCACCGTCTACCCGATCACCGAAGCCGTCGCCGAGGAGTTCCAGGGCGCGCATCCCGGCGCGCGCGTCACCGTGCGCGTTTCCGGCACGGGCGGCGGCTTCTCCCGCTTCTGCCGCGGCGAGACGGACATCAGCAACGCGAGCCGGCCGATCAAGACGTCCGAGATCGAGGCCTGCCGGTCCGCGGGGATCACGTTCACCGAGCTGCCGATTGCCTACGACGGCCTCGTCGTGGCCGTGCACCCGGACAACACGTGGGTGGACCACCTCACCGTCGAGGAGCTGCGGCGCATCTGGGCACCGGACGCACAGGGGCGCATCACGCGATGGAGCCAGGTCCGCGCCGGCTGGCCCGACCGCGAGATGCACCTGTTCGGCCCGGGCGTCGATTCGGGCACCTACGACTACTTCACCGAGGCGATCGTCGGCAGGGAAGGCGCCAGCCGCGGCGACTTCACGTCGAGTGAGGACGACAACGTCCTCGTGCAGGGCGTCGCCACGGACGAACTGGCGCTCGGCTTCTTCGGGATCGCGTACTACACGCAGAACGCCTCGCGCCTGAAGGCCGTGCCGATCGACGACGGCCGCGACGACAACGGCGCCGGGCCGATCGCGCCGGGCCTCGAGACGACGAAGAACGGCACGTATCAGCCGCTCTCGCGTCCGCTGCTCATCTACGTGTCGCACCGGAGCGCGGAGCATCCAGGGCTCCAGGCGTTCATCGATTTCCTGCTGACCCGGGGACCGTCGCTCATCCAGGAGGTCGGCTACGTGCCGCTGGAAGACGAGACGTACCGGCTCGTGAAGGCGCACTTCGACCGGCGCGTGCCCGGAACGGCCTTCGGAAACGGCGGCTCGCAGGTCGGCGTCACCATCGACGAGCTGCTCGCCCGCGCGCGGGACTAGCCGGAGCACGATGCGCCGGCACGAACGGCTGATCGAGTTCGCCCTGTTCCTCTGCGGCCTGGTGTCGGTCGGCACCACCGTGGGCATCGTCGTGGTGCTGACGGCCGAGACCGCCGCCTTCTTCCGCGAGGTGCCCGTCGTCGAGTTCCTGACCGGCACCCAGTGGACGCCGCTGTTCGCCAACCCGCGGTTCGGCGTCTGGCCGCTGGTGCTGGGCACGCTGCTCGTGTCGGGCATCGCCATGGCCGTCGCGCTGCCGTTCGGGCTCATGAGCGCGATCTACCTGAGCGAGTACGCCAGCCCGCCGGTCCGGCGTGTGGTGAAGCCGGTGCTCGAAGTGCTGGCCGGCGTGCCCACCGTGGTCTACGGCTACTTCGCGCTGCTGTTCGTCACCCCGATCCTGCAGCCGGTCATTCCGTCGCTGGCCGGCTTCAACGCGCTGAGCCCCGGCATCGTCATGGGCATCATGATCCTGCCGCTCGTCTCGTCGCTGTCGGAGGACGCGATGCGCAGCGTGCCGGACGGCCTGCGCGAGGGGGCGTACGCCCTCGGCGCCACCCGGATGCAGACGGCCCTGACCGTCGTCGTGCCGGCCGCCTTCTCGGGCATCACCGCCGCCTCCATCCTGGCGGTCAGCCGCGCGATCGGCGAGACGATGATCGTCGCGATCGCCGCGGGACAGCAGCCACGCGCCACGCTGGATCCGCGCGTCCCGATCGAGACCATGACCGCCTACATCGTCCAGGTGAGCCTGGGCGACACGCCGGCGGGCACGCTGGAGTACCGGACGATCTTCGCGGTCGGGTCGCTGCTGTTCCTCGGCACGTTCGGCCTCAATCTGGCCAGCACCTGGATTCGCGAGCGCTTCCGGGAGGTCTACCGATGACGGCCGGCACCACCGCCGCGGATTCCGCCGCAACCGACCGGGGCAACGTCCGACGACGCGTGCTCGACCGCCTGTTCCAGCTGGTCGGGCTGATCGTGCTCGCGGCGGCGCTGCTGGCGCTCGGGACGCTCCTCTACTCCGTCCTGCGCGACGGGATGGGCCGGCTCTCCTGGGACTTCCTGACGAGCTACACCTCGCGGCACGCATCCGAGGCCGGCATCCTGCCGGCACTCGCCGGGAGCGTGTTCATCGTCGTGCTGACCGCGGCGATGGCGGTTCCGCTCGGCGTCGGCGCGGCGATCTACCTGGAGGAGTACGGCACGCAGAGCCGGATGGCGCGGTTGATCGAGCTGAACATCGCCAACCTCGCCGCGGTGCCGTCGATCATCTACGGCCTGCTGGGCCTCGCCGTGTTCGTGCGGGCGCTCGCGTTCGGCGGCTCCATCCTGGCGGGCGCCGCCACGCTGGCGCTCCTGGTCCTGCCCGTCGTCATCCTGTCGACGCGCGAGGCGCTGCGGACCGTGCCGCTGTCGCTGCGCGAGGCGTCGTACGCGCTCGGGGCGACGCGGTGGCAGACCATCCGCCATCAGGTGCTGCCGGTCGCGGCGCCGGGCATCCTGACCGGCGTGATCCTCGCGCTGTCGCGCGCCATCGGCGAGACGGCGCCGGTCATCACCATCGGCGCGCTGACCTACGTGCCGTTCCTGCCGGACAGCGTGTGGTCGCCGTTCACCGTGCTGCCGATCCAGATCTTCAACTGGGTGTCGCGCCCGCAGCCGGAGTTCGCCCGGAACGCCGCGGCGGCGAGCCTCGTGCTGCTGGCCCTGCTGCTCTCGATGAACGCCGCCGCCATCTGGCTGCGCGACCGGTACCAGACGAGGAGGAGATCGTGACGCCTGCGAGTCCCGTGCTGCGCGCGCCGCGGCCCGGCGCGCCGGCCGCGACGGATGCGACCGACCGGCCGGTGGCCATCGACGTCGAGGGGCTGAACTTCTACTACGGCTCCACCCGGGCGCTGCACGACATCACCATCCAGCTGCGCGCCAACGTCGTCTCCGCGTTCATCGGGCCGTCGGGCTGCGGGAAGAGCACGTTCCTGCGCACGCTGAACCGGATGAACGACATCATCCCCGGCACGCGCGTCGAGGGGCGCGTGCGCGTCGAGGGCGTCGACATCTACGACCCGCGCGTGGACGTCGTCGAGCTCAGGCGGCGCGTGGGCATGGTGTTCCAGCGATCGAACCCGTTCCCGAAGTCGATCTTCGAGAACGTCGCGTACGGGCTGCGGATCAACGGCCTCGTCGGGTCGAAGGCGGAGCTGCACCAGCGGGTGGAGGAGAGCCTGCGCGCGGCGGCGCTGTGGGACGAAGTGAAGGACCGGCTGCACGACTCCGCGCTCGCGCTGTCCGGCGGCCAGCAGCAGCGGCTGTGCATCGCGCGCGCCCTGGCGGTCCGTCCACGGGTGCTGCTGATGGACGAGCCCGCGTCGGCGCTCGATCCGATCGCGACGCAGCACATCGAGCAGCTGATCTACGAGCTGAAGCGCGACTACACCATCGTGATCGTCACGCACAACATGCAGCAGGCGGCGCGGGTCTCGGACTACACCGCGTTCTTCTGGCTCGGGCGGCTGGTGGAGTTCGACCGCACCGAGACGATCTTCACCGCGCCGGCCGATCGGCTGACCGAGGACTACGTCACCGGCCGTTTCGGCTGAGCCGGCAGCGCCCGGAGGGCATCGTCATGGAACGCGCCGTTCACCACGTGCAGGAGGAGCTGGAGCTGCTGAAGGTCCGGCTGCTCGAGATGGGCGGGCTGGCCGAGGAGCGCGTGCGCCAGTCGATCCGGGGGCTGGTCGAGCGCGACGCGGCGCTCATCGCGGCCGTGATCGGCGGCGACACGCCGATCAACCGGCTGCACATCGAGATCGACGACCGCGCGCTGAAGCTGCTCGCGCTGCGCCAGCCTGTGGCCACCGACCTGCGCGCCGTCCTGGCGGCGGTGAAGATCAACACCGACCTCGAGCGCGTCGGCGATCTGGCGGTCAACATCGCCGAAGCAGCGCAGCGGTACATCCGGCACCCGCCGGTCAAGCAGCTGATCGACATCCCCCGCATGGCCGAGATCGCGCAGGCCATGCTGCGCGACGCGCTCGACGCCTACGTGCAGAAGGATGTCCCGCTCGCCCGCCGCGTCCTTGCGGAGGACGACACGCTCGACGCGCTGAAGACCCAGATCTTCCGCGAGCTGCTGACCTACATGCTGCAGAGCGCGGCGACCATCGAGCCGTCGCTCGACCTGATTCTGATCTCCCGCCATCTGGAGCGCATCGGCGACCACGCGACCAACGTGGCCGAGGACGTCATCTTCATGGTGTCCGCCGAGGACGTCCGCCACCACGCCGGAGACGCCTGAAACGCGAAACGGGGAACGAAAAGGGCGCGACCGCTCGGTGAGCTCGTGACTCGCGGTCGCGCGGCGCGCTCGCGTCACGAACCGGTGTCGCGAGCGCGCGAAGACGTCGTGATCGCCGAACAAGCGCAACGACCGTGTCGGCGCGGTCGAGCTGGCGCGCCCGCGCGCACGCCTGGCGCGCAGCATCTCCGCCGGGCGTGCGCCCTTCCCGCTAGCCGCTTACCGCTTCCCCGTTTCTGAGCTTGCATCCGGCGGCCCGGTGCGCTAGGATACTGAACCGGATGGTTCAGTATTTGGACTCCCGTCTCGACGCTTCCTTCGCGGCGCTCTCGGATCCCACCCGGCGCGGCGTGCTGGAGCAGCTCGGATACGGAGACGCGTCGATCACGGACCTGGCCGGGAAATTCCGGATGACCCTGACGGGCATGAAGAAGCACGTCGGGGTCCTGGAGCAGGCCGGACTGGTCACGACCCGGAAGGTCGGGCGCGTGCGGACGTGCAGGCTCGGCCCGCGTCGGCTGGAGGAAGAGATGGCATGGCTCGGACGGTACCGCCGGCTCTGGGCCGCACGCTTCGACGAACTGGACAAGGTGGTCGAGGAGCTGAAGCAGAAGGAGGTGGTCGATGGACGCAAGAAGAGACGGTGAGCCCGGCGTCAGGAAGTACGAGACGACGGTGGAACGGCAGTCCGATCGTGAGCTGGTCGTCACGCGGACGGTCAACGCCCCGCCACGCATCGTGTTCGAGGCCTGGACCCGGCCCGAGCTGCTCCAGCGGTGGTGGGCGCCGAAGTCGCTCGGGGTGTCGTTCGTCTCCTGCGAGGCCGATTTCCGTACGGGAGGCACCTACCGTTTCGTCTTCAGCCACCCGTGCTCGGAACAGCCCATGGAGTTCTTCGGCCGGTTCATCGAGGTGACGCCTCCCTCACGCATCGTCTGGACGAACGACGAAGCTGGCGACGCCGCATCCGTCACGACGGTGACCTTCGAAGATCGGGGCGCCGAGACCCTGATCGTCATGCGCGACCGCTATCCCTCGAAGGAAGCGCTCGACGCAGCCATCGAGTCCGGGGCCACGAGCGGCTGCAGCGAGCAGTTCGAGCAGCTCGACGAGGTGCTCCTCACGCTGGGGACGGGCGTCGAACACTGAGGGCAGGAAACGGGAAACGGAAAACGGGAAGGGCGCCTGCTCGGGACCACCACGCGAGCGCGCCGCGCGACCGCGATTCACGAGCTCACCGAGCGGTCGCGCCCTTTCCGTTTCCTGGTTCCGGTTCCCGTTTCTATTCTTCGAGCTTCTTCTCGATCTTCGGCAGCGCGTCCAGGAAGACGTCGCCGACGATCTGCAGGCTGCGGGCGCTGACGTGCTCGATCGTGTCCTGCGGGGTGTGCCAGGTGGCGTACTCGAGGTCGATGATGTCGACGGCGGGCACGCCGGCCTCGAGGAAGGCCCTGTGATCGTCCTCCACCGCGAGCCACTGGTCGAGAAAGACGCCGCCGTGCCCCAGGCGCTTCGCCGACGCCCAGATCAGGTCCGTCAGCCAGCGCGTCGAGTGGCTCTCGCGCCGGATCGTGAGGTGCCGGTCGCCGACGAGGTCGAACAGGATCAGCGCCTTGATGCCGCCGAGCGTCCCCTCGCGCCGGGCGGCTGCGACGTAGTGCCGGCTGCCGTAGGTGTGGTCCGTGCCGGTCCAGCTGACGAGCGCCTCCTCGCCGTCGAAGAACACCAGCTCGATGGTGAACGGGTTCTTCCGCGCCTTGAGCACGCGTCCGAGCTCCAGCAGCATCGCGGTGCTCGACCCGCCGTCGTTGGCGCCGACGAAGCGGAACTCCCGGAACAGCTTCGTGTCGTAATGGCCGGCCAGGATGATGCGCTCCGGCCGCGCCCCCTCGATCACGCCGACGACGTTGGCCATGCGGATCGGCCCGAGCGGGGTGGTCGCGTCGAACGCCTGTTCGCGGGCCGGGATGCCGGCCTTCTGCAGCTCGGCGAGGATGTAGCGGCGGGCGGCCGCGCTGCCGGGCGATCCGGGGGGACGCGGGCCGATGGCGACGAGCTGCCGGATGTGCTCGAAGGCGCGTGCGGAGTCGAACACCGGCCCGGCGACGGCCACGGCGAGCGCGAGCATCGACGCGGCGGCAGCGAACAGGCCGGCTCGAATCCCCCGCATCCTATCGCTTGTCGATCGGCACGTAGTCCCGCCGGGAGGCTCCGGCGTAGACCTGACGGGGCCGGACGATGCGCGTGTCGGGATCGCGCAGCATCTCCTCCCACTGGGCCAGCCAGCCGGCGGTGCGCGGAATCGCGAACAGCACGGTGAACATGTCGGCCGGGAACCCCATCGCCTCGTAGATGAGCCCCGAGTAGAAGTCGACGTTCGGGTACAGCCGCCGGCTGACGAAGTAGTCGTCCTGCAGCGCAATCCGCTCCAGCTCCTGCGCGACTTCGAGCAGCGGGTTGCGCCCGGTGACCTCGAACACCTCGTCGGCCACCTGCTTGATGATCCGCGCGCGCGGGTCGTACGACTTGTAGACCCGGTGGCCGAATCCCATCAGCCGGCCCTCGCCCTTCTTCACCGACTCGATGAAGGCCGGGACCTTGTCGCGCGTGCCGATCGCCCGCAGCATCCGCAGCACCGCCTCGTTGGCACCGCCGTGCAGCGGGCCGTACAGCGCGGCCGCGGCCGCGGCGACGGCGGCGTACGGATCGGCGTGCGAGCTGCCGACGCTGCGCATCGCGAACGTCGAGCAGTTCTGCTCGTGGTCGGCGTGCAGGATGAAGAGCACGTCGAGCGCCCGCTCCAGCACCGGGTTCGGCGTGTACGGCTTCCCCGGCGAGGCGTGCAGCATGTACAGGAAGCCGCCGGCGTAGCTGAGACCGGGGGCCGGGGGCACGATCGGCTCGCCACGACGCGAGCGCGCGGCGTAGGCGGCCAGCGCCGGGGCCTGCGCGATGATCCGGTGGATCTGCAGCCGGCGGTTCGCCTCGTCCTGGATGTTCCGCGCTTCCGGATAGAAGGTGCCCAGCGCGCCGAAGGACGCGATGAGCGCGCCCATCGGATGCGGATCCTCCGCCAGCCCGCCGAAGAGCGCCTGGATGCGCGCCGGCGGCTCGCGATGCTCCTGGATCGCCGCGCGGAACGCGTCGAGCGCGGCCCGGTCCGGCAGCTCGCCGTCGAGCAGCAGCAGCGCGGTCTCGAGGAACGAGCTGCCCTCCGCCAGCTGCTCGATCGGGTAGCCCCGGTAGCGGAGCACGCCGTTGTCGCCGTCGATGAACGTGATCCGGCTGCGGCACGCCGCGGTGTTGACCAGCGCCGGGTCGAAGGACAGCAGCCCGAAGTCGTCGGGCGACGCTTTCATCTTGCGCAGCTCCGCTGCGCGGACGGTGCCGTCCGTCACGGCCAGCTCGTACGTCTTGCCGGTGCGGTTGTCGGTAATCGTCAGCGTGTCAGGCATTCGGCGGTTTCGGTACGGCGTCAGGACCTTGCGGGGAGGAATCGTCGTCCAGCTCTGTCGAGACCGGCTCACCCGCGATCCGGTACTCGCCGTCCACCCACCGCGCCAGGTCGAGCAGCTTGCAGCGTTGGCTGCAGAACGGAGCCCAGGGCGGCGCCGCCGGCTGCTTGCGACAGTACACGCAAACGCGTCCGGCTTCGGGCGGCATCCGGACATTCTATGAGTGCCGGACGCGCGGCGGCAAGAAGGTCCGCGCGTGAGACGCCGCGCAGGCGCACCGGCGTGGGCCGCGATGGCTCGAAGCGGCTATCCGGCGCGGCGGCGGAGCGGCCGCGCCAGCACGAGCGCGGCGATCGCCAGCGGCGCTGCGGCCGTGGTGGCACGCACGGCCGCATCCGCGGCGGCGGCGCGCATCACCGGTCCCATCTCCACCTGCGGGCCGCGGCCGTCGAGATACGCCGCGCGCGCGTCCAGATAGTGCCGGACGGCGGACGAAACTCCCGCGTCGAAGCGGAGGTTCCAGACGACCACGGCCAGCACGGCGGCGAGGCCCGCCGCCGGCCGCCGCCAGGCCACGCGCATCAGGCGCCGTACCGCAGCAGGAGCGCCGTCACGTCGTCGCTCTGCACCGCGCCGGTGGTGAACTCGCGCACCGACGCGAAGATCGCGTCGAGCAGCTCCGGCAGCGGCCGCTCGTGGTTGGCCTCGACGCACGCGCGCAGACGATCCTCGCCGTACTCCTCGCCCGACTTGCTGAGCGCTTCGGTGACGCCGTCGCTGAACGCCACCAGCAGGTCGCCCGGCTCGAGCTGGATGACCCCTTCGTCGAACGTCGCGTGCTCGAACAACCCGAGAATGAGGCCGCCGCGATCGAGGCGCACGAGGCCGTTCCGCGTGAACAGCATCGGCGGGTTGTGGCCGGCGTTGCAGTACGTCAGCGTGCCGTCGGGCATGACGACGGCGTAGAGCGCGGTGGCGAAGCGCGATTCGATCGAGCGCTGGATGAGCGCCCGGTTCACGCGCGAGATCGTCTCGGCCGGCGACGTCGCGAACTGCGACTGCGCCGAGAAGACGCCCTGCAGGACGGCCGTCAGCAGCGCCGCCGGCGCCCCCTTGCCGGCCACGTCGCCGACCGCGAAGCCGAACCCGCCGTTCGGCAGGTCGATGTAGTCGAAGAAGTCGCCGCCGATGGCGCGACACGGGACCGACTGCCCCGCGGTCTCGAAGAACGGCCCGCGGCGGAACGGCTTCGGCAGCAGCGCCTGCTGGATCTCGGCCGCGATGCGCAGCTCCTGCTCCATGCGCGCCTTCTCGAGCGTCTCGCGATAGAGGCGCGCGTTCTCGATGGCCACCGCCGCCTCGGTCGCCAGCGTCTCGAGCGCCGACCGCGCCGCGCGCGAGAGCAGCGAGCCCTTCTCGCGGCTGTCGAGATACAGCACGCCGATCCGCTTCTCCTCGTGGTCCTCGACCCGATCGAGATAGCGGACCAGCCGCAGCGGCGTACAGAGCACGTGCCGGATGCCGAGCGCCACCGTGCCCATGTGGACGTTGGCGAGATCGCCGTCGAGCAGGTCGGCGACGATCTTCTCCTGCCCGGTCGAGAAGACCTCCTCGGGGATCTTCCGGCTGGTCTCGAACCCGCGGCCCGACAGGGTGACGCGCCCGCGCCCGCGCGCGATCTTGAACTCCAGCTCCCCTTCCGCGTTGGCGAGCATGATGAAGCCGCGCTCGGCGCCGGTGACCTCGAGCGCGGAGTCCATGACGAGCGCCAGCACCTCGTCGAGGACGCGCCCCGACCCGAGCGCGCGCAGCCCCTCGAGCAGCGCCGCCACCTGCCGCAGGTCGCCGACCGCGGAGGTCGTGTGGCGGTCGGACGAGCTGTGCGAGACGGTCTGCTCCTCGAGCAGGAACACCAGCTCGGCGCCGCCGCTGCGCCCCAGCCGCACGAGATCGCCGTGCTTGAGCACGTGCTCGGTGATCCCTTCGCCGTTGACGTAGGTGCCGTAGCGCGACCCGCGGTCGCGCAGCACGAACTTGTCTCCCTGGGTGGCGATCTCGGCGTGATCGCGCGAGACGTCGCTGCCCACGAGCTGCAGATCGTTCCCGCTGCGCCGGCCGATCGAGAAGACCGGCTTGTCGATGTGGATGACCCGGCGACCGAGCGCGTCAGTGACCTCGAGACGACCGTCAGGCATAGGGAAGGCGCTTGATCATAGCCCATTCGACTCGCCGTCGTCCCGCCTCCGGCGGGAGGACGGCTCGCTCAGGGCACGCCCGGGGTCCGCTCAGGGCCCTTCGACTCGCCTTCGGCACGCTCAGGGCAGGCCAGGTCCGCTCGGAGCAAGCCGAAGGCGAGTCGAAGGGCTCATCGGGGAATGAGTACAATCGCACTCGCATGCAGTGTCGCAAGTGCGGGACCGAAATCGCCGACAAGGCCCTCATCTGCTATCGCTGCGGCGCCGCGACGTCGGAGCCGCGCGTGCCCCCGCCCGAGACGCGGCGCCGGCGCCAGCCGTCCCGCGGCCCCCTGGTGCTCGCGCTGATCGTGCTGATCCTGAGCGCGCTGTTCATGGGACAGGTCATCACCGACCAGGTCCCGCGCGAAGTGGGCTACGTCCTGGCGGCGCTCGGGCTCGGGGCCATCGGCTGGCACCTGGCCCGCCGGCGGCGCACGCGACTCCGCTGAGCGGCCGCCCGGCCGCTCAGCCTTCCCGATAGAACCACTCCACGCCGCGGCGCTCCGGCCGATCGAGCGCCGTGGCGAGCAGCGCGCCGGCGGCGCCGGAGGCCGCCAGGGCCGGCAGCGACCAGCCGCGCACCAGACCGGCGGGCGCCAGCAGCCCTCCCGCATCCAGCGCCTGCACCAGCAGCCAGCCGGCCGCGACCACGGCCGCCGGCACCTCGACGATCCGGCCGGCGAACGCCAGTAACCGGCCGGACGGATACAGCCGGAGGTGCGCGCCGATGATGCCGGCCGCGATCACGCCCGACCCCGCCACGGCCGCCCGCGAGGCCGCGTGTGCGCTGGCGTGCCCGAGGATCCCGCACGCCGTACAGGAGACGAGCAGCAGCAGGAACCGGCGGGCGCCGAGCCGGTCCTCCACTCCCTCGCCGAAGAGCCAGAGCGCGGCGGCGCCGGCGACGAGCGGCAACACGCCGGCATGCAGCCACGGAGCCGCCAGCGCCTCCGGCCAGGTCGATGCGGCGGGCGCCACGCTCCACGTCGCCAGCAGCTCGAGCGGCGCCGGCGACGTCCAGACGCCGGTGTAGGCCATGGCGAGCACGGCGAGGCAGGTCAGCGTCATGCGCGGCGGCTCGCGCGCCGGCAGCGCGTCGCGAAGCGGAATCATCGGCGGCGACGGTCCACGCGGGCGTTACGAGCGGGCGCGGAGCTTCTGCGACACGCGCGCCAGCTCGATCATCAGCGCCTCGAACTCGCGCTCCCAGACTTCGATGGGCATCTCCGGCTTGCGCGCCTTCAGCCGCTCCGCCTCCTCCTCGAGTTCCCGCCGCCGCGCCAGCAACGCCGCGGTCTCCGGGTCGGTCGTCGACGCGGCGGGATCGCGCTCGAGGAACGTCGCGCGCGCCAGCGCGCCGTCGCTGCCCGCGTTCCGCGCTTCGCCCTCCGGCGCCTCGGCCTCCACGCCCCGCCCGTCCCCGTCATCGTCGAGCATCGCGCGCTCGGTGGGCAGCAGCCCCTGCCGCTCGTAGTGGGTCGCGACGTTCCGGCTGGTCCAGACGAAGAGCTCCCAGATGGACACGCGCCCGTTCTTGTCGAGATCGACGGACGGGTCCTTCAGCGCCGCGACGAGCTGCTCCGGATAGACGGTGTCGAAGCGCTGGGCGAGTGACTGCGTCGCGGTGACGACGATCCGCCCCTTCGACGCAAGGTCGCGGAGGAAGGGGAAGCTGCCGCCGGTGGTGTTGATCACGACGAGCCGCCCCGGCATCCCGTCGAGCAGCGCGTTCCACTCCGCCGACGTGAGGTCGGGTCCGACCAGGTTGAACTTGGCTTCGGCCTCGCCGACGGTGCCGTGGCCGATGAGCACGAGGAGCACCAGATCGTCGGGGCGCACCCGGCCTTTCAGCTCCGCCACGGCGGCGCGGACGTGCTCCTGCGTGCTCGGCTTCGAGTCCGGCGCGTCGACGCCCGAGAGCACCGTCACGTTGACCGGGTCGAACCCGAACCGGTCGACGAGCGAGGCGCGCAGCTCCCGCTGCCACTCGGCGTAGGACCGCTCGAACGGCTCGCCGCCCGGCGCGCCGGTCACGATCAGCCCGAAGCGCTCCTGGGCGGAGGCGGCGGGCGCCAGCCAGGCCGCGCCGAGCAGGCACACGATCGCGGCCGCACGGACGGGGTTTCCTGACAGCGCGCGACGGCCACCGGTCATCGCAGTCCCCACCTCCGCCGGAGCATCCACTCCATCGACGTCATCAGGACGATGAGCGCGAACATCCATCCGGTGTGCCAGGCGTCGCGCCACTCGACGGGTCCGTCCGGCACGCGCGCGGCCTCGCTCAGCCAGCGCACGCCGTCCTCCGCCTCGTCGGCGGCGACGTAGCGCCCACCGGCCCGCTCGGCCAGCCGGCGCAGCCCGCTCTCGTTCAGCCACGGATCGGTCAGCTCGCGATCGACCCCGCCGACGAGCCACCGCAGCTCCGTTCGCGCGCCAGGACCGCTCAGATCGCCGCGCTCGACGACCGCGCGGTAGATGCCGCGTTCGGCCGGCGCGAGCGGCACCGTGAACAGCCCGCGCGACGAGTCCTTCAGCGCCGCGACGGCAGGCCGCGCGATCCCGTCCGGCCCCTCGATCGTGACCCGCACGTCGGCGCCGGGCGCGGCCTCGAACGCCGGTGTGCGCGCGGTGATCTGCAGCTCGACCGATTCGCCCGGCAGCACCGCCGGCGGGACGCTCGCCGACAGCAGCTCCGCCGTGTCGCCGCCGAGCCAGCGGGCCATCTGCCGCCAGAAGCGATCGTAGCTGGGGTCCTCGGACGGCCGCATCATCTTCCATCGCCAGCTGGCCTCACCGGCGAACACGGCCGCGCGCCCGGCGCCGAATCGCTGCACGGCGATCACCGGCAGCCGGCCACCCGCCGCGACCGCCAGCACCGACGCACCCGGCCGCGGGCCGCCGAGCGGCACGACCCCGGCGAGCGCCGGCAGGCTCGTCCAGCGCTCGCGCGTCTCTTCGTCGGTCGCCGCGATCCGCATCAACGGGTGCCGCTCCCCTTCCGGCGTCGGCAGCACGCGCGCCGTGTTCGAGGCGGCCGAAGCCGGCATGACGGCCGAGCCGCTCCCGAGCCGCAGCGGCAGCAGCTCCTCGAGCGGCGTCCCGCTCAGGCTCTGGCGCTCGAACGTCCGCGCGCCGACGAACAGCACGCCGCCGCCCCGCTCCGACGCGAAGTCGCGCAGCATCTCGAGCTGCGCCTGTCCCAGCGCATGCACGTCGTAGTTGGCCAGCACGACGACGTCGTAGGCATAGAGCGCCTCACGCGTGGCGGGGAACCCGGAGACGAGCGCCTCGGACCGCGTCGCGCCGGCCTGCACGAGATAGGTGTCCTCGCCGAACTCGTTGCGCCCCTTGCGGACGACGGAGTCGACGTCGAGCGACGGGTCGGCGGCCCACGCGCGCTTGAGGAAGGTGTGCTCGAAGCCGGGCGCGCCTTCGAGCGACAGGACGAGGCGGACGCGTCCCGGAGGCGGCACGAGGACCTGCGCGCGGTTGTTGCCCGCGGCCGCTTCCCCGTCGGCCTCGGGGATCTCGACCGTGTAGAGCGTCGGCGCGACGCGATCGGGCGCGACGGTGAACACCACGCGCGCCGGCGCGCCCGCGGCTGCGGGCGTGACCGTGCGCCGGCCGACCACCTGTCCGTTCTGGAGCAGGCGGACGGTGAACGGTCCCGTGATGCCGCGCGAGGCGATCGTCGCGGTGAGATCGACGAGGCTCGCATCGAGCGCCGACTGCCCCGACGACAGGGCGACGATCTCGCGGTCCCGCGCTCCGATGCTCCCCAGGCCGATGGCCAGCACCGGCACGCCGGCGCGCGCGCCGGCCTCGCCGAGATCGGCGCCGCTCGTGTCGTTGCCGTCGGACAGCACCACCAGCCCGGCCAGCCCGCGGCCCGCCGATCGCTCGACCACGCGCTCGATCGCGGCCGCCAGATCGGTGCGGTCGCCGGTCGCCGCCAGCGCCGCATCGCCACCGGGCGCCAGCCGATCGCCGAACACGAACGACTCGACGCGGTGCCGCCCCGCCAGCCCGGGCAGCACCGTGCGCGCGGCGATGGTGCCGGCGCGCTCGACGCGGGCCAGCCCGCCGGCGTCGCGAATGCCCATGCTGCGCGAGACGTCGACGAGCACGGCGATGAGGCTGTCCTCCCGCGCGTCGGGCGGGACCGGGACGAGCGGCCGCAGCAGGCAGGCGACGACGAGCGCGAGCGCCGCGGTTCGCAGGGCGATGAGCAGCGCGCGGCGCCCCCGCGACAACCCGCCGGCGCGGCGGTACGCCGCGACCGCCAGGATGACGATCGCCGCGCCAAGCAGCGCGAGCGCCCAGACGGGAAGCGACACTCCGAAACGCACAGCCGTCAGCGGGGCTCCTCCGCGAGCGCGCGATAGTAGCGATCGACGCTCGACTGATAGCCGTCGGGCACGCGCGCGATCTCGCCCGAGCGCAGCCGCTCGCGCGCCGCGCGCTCGACGGCGCGCTGCGCGAGCGTGGCCTCGACGCGCTCGAGCCCGAGCGTGATCTCACGATGCAGGCGCTCCCAGCGCGAGAAGTCCTGCTTGAACGCCTCGGTGCCGGGTGCCGACGTGACCATCTGCTGGTCGACCGGCGTGCTGGCGGCGCGCCCGGTACCCGGCGACGCCTGCGCGAGCCGGTCGCGCAGCGCGCCCGATTCCTGCAGCGTCTCGAGGTACTCGCGCTGGAGCTCGTTCAGCCGGCGGAGGCGCTCTTCGGGCGAGCCGCCGGCCTGCGCCGACTCCCCCTCGGCGCGTCCGCGCGCATCCCGGCCGCGGGTGCGTCCGTCCCGGCCCTCCTGCTGCGCGTCCGCCTGGCGTCCGAGCTCCTTCATCTGCCGCTGGAGCTCCTCGAGCCGCTCGCGCAGCTCGCGGGTCCGCGACAGGTCCTCCGCCAGCTGCTGCGACTCACGGTCGCCCCCTCCGGGCGTGCCGGACACGGAGTCGGCGAGGCGATCGAGCGCGCGCGCCAGCTCGCGCTGCGCGTCGCCGGCCTTCGGGTTCCCCTGCCGGATCTGCTCCGCCGCCTCGCGCATCCGCTCGCCGATCCGCTCGGACTCGGCGCGCTTCGCGGCTTCCGCGAGCCGGTCCTTCGCCTCCCCGCCTCCCGCCGCCTCGGCCAGCCGCCGCACACGCTCGCGGAGCGCTTCGGCACGCTCGGCGAGCCGCTGCTGTTCTCCGGCAAGCCGCCGGCGCGCATCCTCGTTGGCGCCGGCCCCCGCGGTCTCCTCCGCGAGCTGGCGCTGCCGGTCGGCGAGCTGGCGCGCCTCCAGCTGCGCGTCGCCGGCGGCGCGGCGCTGCTCGTCGGGTCCCTGCGATCGCATGCCGCGCTCCACCGCCTGCAGCCGATCGAGCGCGCGTGCGCTCCGCTCGCGCGCCGCGTCGGGCGCCTCGCGCCGCAGCTCGCTGGCCGCGGCGCCCATTTCCTTTGACGCCTCGCGGAGCGCCTCCGCGCGCTGGCGCGCGTCGGCCTGCGCGCCGCTGCTGCCGGTCTGCCCGTCGGCGCGCTGCCCGGAAGGAGACGGCGCGCCGCGCTGTTGCTGCTGCATCTCCTGCGCGAGCTTCTCCGCCTGCCGCCGCAGCTCCGCCTGATCGCGCGTCAGGCGCTCGAGCCGCCGCCGGGCCTCGGCCTCGTCCATGCGGTCGCGGTCCCGCGCCAGGTCCTCCTGCTGCCGCTGCAGCGCTTCCTGCCGCCGCGCGAGCTCGCGCACACGGTCGAGCAGATCGTCGCGTTCCGCTTCGCCGGTCCGCTGCTCGACGCTGCGCGGCGTCTCGTAGTTCGTCTCCTGCTGACGCCGCAGCTCGCGGTCGAAGAGCGCGGACAGATCCTGCTGCGCGCGGTTGGCGCCGCCGCCGCCTCCACTGGCCTGCTGCCGCGCGATCTCGGTCCGGCGCTGCTCCGCCTCGGCGCGCAACAGGTGGTTGAGCGCCTCCATCTCCGCCGGCAGCGCCTCGTTCGGCTTGACGGCCGCAAGCGATCGCTCGGCCCGCAGCATCGCCCGTGCCGCCTCGAGCAGCGCCGCCCCGGGGCCGCCTTCCTCGGGAATCATCGCGCCCGGACGCCGGCCGCGGGCGCGGCCGAACAGCTGCGCCTGACGACCCGCCGTCTCCGCGCGCGCCCGCACCGCCGCCTGTGCCCGTCCCAGCGTCCGCGCATCGTCGGCGGGCGGCCCCTGGCCGGCTCCTTCGGCTCGGCGCTGCAGCTTCCACGTGCCGGCGATGATGTCCTTCTGCAGCCGCACGAGATCGTCCATCTGGCCGCCGCCGGCCGCGTTGGCCATCGCCTGGCTCTGCGCCAGCGCGAACTCGTCGACGAACGGCGTGACCTCGAGGAAGAAGATGTCGCTGCGCGCCTCGCTCGGCCGCTTGCCGCGCCCGATGTCGCGCGCGACGGCGTAGTAGGTGACGAAGTCGCCCGGCGAGACGCGGAGATCCTCGAGGTAGACCGTGTGGCCGCCCTGCGCCACCGTCCCGCGCTCGATGCGCAGGGGCACCCGCTTCCATTCCTGGCCGCGCACGCTGTAGCGCAGCTCGAGATGCGCGACGCCGTGGTCGTCCTCGGCCCGCGCCTCGATGGTGACCTCCTCGAGCGGCGTGACCTGACGGTCGCCCGCCGGCCGGAGGATGCGCACGTCGGGCGGGCGGTCGTCGAGACGCCGCACGAAGTATTCCGGGTCGTCGCGGTTCTCGAGCCCGTCCGTGTCGCGCAGCCGCACGCGATAGCCGGTGTCCCCCTTGACGGTCAGCCGGCCGGTGAAGACGTCGCCGTCGCGCTCGAGCGGGATCTCGGCGCCGTCGCGCATCGTGATCCACGCCCGCTCGACCGGCGCCGTCACCGTCTGCGGCACGACGGTGACGGTCACGGTGGTTCCCTCCGGCGCGTAGATGTCGCCGCTCCCGGTCTCCGTGCGCGGCGCCAGGTTCGCGAACGAGGGGTAGGTGTAGTGCAGATCGAGACGGCCGATGCGCGGTGGCTCGAGCCGGGTGACCGTGTACTCCTGCGTGTCGCGCCCGGCGACGCGGACCTGGTAGACGAAGGACCGCGGCACGCGCTCGAAGGTCACCGCGAACCGATCGGCGCCCACCGCCTGCATCGGCGTGCTCCGCGCCGCATCGTCCATCCGGACCACGAGCTCGGGAACCAGGCCGCGCGCGGTCGCGCCGGTCTCCGCCTGAATCGTCAGCGCCGTATCGGGGGGCACGCGCGCATCCCCGGGCGTCACCGTCACCGCGAGCCGCTCCGGCGCAATCCACAGCAGCGTCGCGCGCGCCGCCGCGCCGGCCGGGCCGCGCGCGGCAACGCCGACGACGGCGAGGAGCGCGAGTGCGGCCGCCGCCTGGAGCGCGGTCCTTCCCAGCGTTGCCGGCGGGATGACCAGATCGACGTCGGCGCGATCGACGCGCCGCGCGGTGTCGGCCAGCAGCAGGTCCGCCAGGCTGCCGGCCTGCGGGTCGTCGAGGACGTCGACAGCCGTTGCGAGGCGATCGTCCAGCCCGGGCACGTGGTCCTCGATCAGCCGCGCGAACGCGCGCGCGTCCGGCTGCCGCGGCCGCGCGCGCCAGGCGAGCACGAGGAAGCCGGCCGACGCCGCCGCCGCGGTCGCGAGCAGGAGCACCTGCACCGACGCCGACTCCCGCCCGGCAACGAGCCAGGCGACGAGCGCGAGCGCCCACACGGCCGCCAGGCCGAGCGCCGCGCGCAGCACGAAGCGCAGCTGCACGAGCCGTCGCCAGCGGCGGCGCACCTCGTCCAGCACGTCCCTGATGTGTCGTGTCGCGTCGGTCACTGGACGCTCCCTGCTTCCCTGCTCAGCCTCGCCGGCCGATCAGCGATTCCACCACCAGCCCGATCAGCATCAGGCCGAGCCCGTAGCGCCACCAGCCCTGCTCGGCCTCCTGCCTGCGTGCGTGCGCGACCCGCGCCGCCTGCGCCTCCGCCTCGCCCCGCTCGATCCGGGACGCGAAGTCGTCGGCGCCGATCCGATCCGGATCGAGCTCGCGCGGATCGACGTTCACGGCCAGCGGCAGCGCCGCGACGCTGCCGTTCCGGCTCTCGCCCGCCGGCGGCGTCCACGCCACGACGCCCGGACGGTCCGCGTCCGGCAGCGCGGCCTCGCCGGCGACGAGCTCCAGCGGCGGCGTCAGGTTCCCGGCCAGCCACCAGGCTGCCTCGTTGATGAACGGCACGAACGCCGGCTGCAGCACGAGGTCGTTCCAGCGGTTCGACAGGTCGGACGCGAACACGCCCAGACGCCCCTGTCCGTGCCGCTGCTCGACCAGCGCCGGCGCGCCGTTGTCGAAGCGGGCGAGCACGGATCCCGGCCCCGCCAGCGCGATCGTCGCCGTCTGCGTGAACCGCGCGGTGTTGAACGCGCCCCCTTCCAGATCGAACAGGCGGAAGATCGGATGCCGGATATCCACGGGCGTCATGCCCAGCTCTGCGCCGGCCGCGCCGACCCGCACGCGCGGGAACCGCTCGCCGAACGCCGACGCGACCAGGTCGACGTTCACCGACGGGCCGACCGTGAGCAGCAGCCCGCCTCCCCGCTCGACGAGCGCGGCGACCGCGTCGGCGCCGCGCCGATCCATGCCTGCCGTCCCGACCAGGACGACCAGTGACGCGCCGGCGAGCGGCTGCTCGCCGCGCAGCCGATCCGCGGTGACGACATCGACGTCCCAGGCGCGCGGCTCCTCGGCCGCTTCGAGCGCGCGCCTGACATAGAGGCCCTCGCTCCGCCCCGCACCCGGCGCCGTCACCACCACGGCACGCGGGCGCGGCCTCGGATCCAGCACCACCCACCGCTCGTCGTCGGCCGGCACGCCGTCGATGGCCGCGAGCGCGACCCGCGCGCGCCCGCGTTCCGCGCGCAGCGGGAAGCGGACCTCGGCGGCGCCGTCGGCGGGCAGCTTCACGGGCCGCTGTCCCGCCGGCTGCCCGTCGATCGCGAGCGCGACCTGCAGCTCGCGCGCCGGACCGGTCCCCTCCACCCGCACGGCCAGCTCGTTCCCGTCGCGCACGGCCGCGGTGATGCCGGCGTTCACCGGCATCGGCCCGACGTCGACGACCTCGAGCACGATGTCGCCGCGCAGCGCGACGTGCGGCCCCTCGGTCCAGCCGGACTCCTGCAGATCCGTCACCATCACCAGCCGCGCCGGACGCGTCCGCGCGAGATCGGCGGCCCGCGCCAGCGCGGCGCGGTAGCGCGTGGCGGCCGCCGACGGACGCAGCCGCTCCAGCGCGGCGCGCGCGGCGCCGCGATCCGCGGTCGGCTCGACCACGACTTCGGGGCGCGCGGCAAACGCCATCACCGCGACCTCGTCGCCTGACGGCGCGCTGCCGATGGCGTCGCCGGCACGCTCGAGCGCCTCCGCGAACCGCCGCTCGTCGCCCATGCTGGCCGACACGTCGACCATCACGATCGTGAGCCCCGCTCCCGAGGCGTCCACCGGCGAAGCGAAGTACGGCCGCGCGAAGCCGATGGCGAGCAACGCCAGCGCCGCGGCGCGCAGCGCGAGCAGCAGCAGGTCCTGCAGGCGACGGCGCTGCGCCTGCTCGACCGGCGCCCGGCGCAGGAAGCGCGTCGCCGCGAACGGCACGATCGGATCGATCCGCCGCCGGAACAGGTGCAGGACGATCGGGATCGCGATCGTCAGCAGCCCGAGCAGGAACAGCGGCGAGAGAAACCCGATGTTCATCGGCTGTCCGTCCTCACTGCCGCCTCGCCCGCGTGGTCAGGTACGCCAGCAGCGCGCTGTCGAGCGGCCGTCCGGTGTCGAGCAGCTGGTAGTCCACGCCCGCCGCGCCCAGCTCGCGCCGGTACCCGTCGATGAGCCCGGTGATCCCCTCGAGGTAGCTGTCCCGCGCCCGGGCCGGATGCATGAGGATCTCCGAGTCGTCCTCCATGTCGCGGAACCGCGCCGGCTGGTCGAACGGGAACGTCAGCTCGGCCGTGTCGAGCAGGTGGAACACGATCACGTCGCAGCCGCGATGGCGGAAATACTTCATGCCCTTGATGACGCGCGCCGGGTCGTCGAACAGGTCCGAGATCACCACCACGAGTCCCCGCTTCGCGAGCGCGTCGGCGAGCCGGGTGAACGGCGGTCCGACGTCGGTACGCGCTCCGGGCTGCTGCGCGTCGAGCGCATGCAGCAGCGCGGAGAGATGGCCGGGACGCAGGCTCGGCGCCACGGCCGTGCGGATCTCGCTGTCGAAGGTGAACAGCCCCGCCGCATCACGCTGCCGTTGCATCAGGTACGCCAGCGACGCGGCGAGCACCGCGCCGTACTCGAGCTTCGTCAGGCTGCCGCTGCCGTAGCCCATCGATCCGCTGACGTCGAGCAGCAGATACGCCTTGAGGTTGGTCTCCTCTTCGAACTTCTTGACCACGTACCGGTCGGTGCGCGCGTACACCTTCCAGTCGATCGTGGACAGCTCGTCGCCGGGGAAGTACTGCCGGTATTCGGCGAACTCGACGCTGAATCCGCGCAGCGGGCTGCGGTGCAGGCCCGACAGGAAGCCCTCGACGATGGTGCGGGCACGCAGCTCGAGCGTGGCGAGCCGCGCGATGACGGCCGGGTCGAGAAACCGGAGTTCGCCGGGGCGGCTGACGCGCATCCGCGCTCCTCCCGCGCGGGCACGCCTCCCCGCGCGGCGACTGAGGGTCAGGCCAGGCTGCTGTGCGGCGCGGGCACGGCGTCGAGCAGCCGGGCGACGATGCCGTCGGAGTCCACGCGCTCCGATTCGGCATAGAAGTTCGTGATGATGCGGTGCCGCAGGATCGGCAGCGCCAGCGCGCGGATGTCGTTCACCGACACGTGATACCGCCCGTCCATGAGCGCGCGCGCCTTGCCGCCCAGGATGAGCGCCTGCGACGCGCGGAGCCCCGCCCCCCACCGCACCCACGACTCCACGAAATCGAGCCGGCCGTTGCCGTTGCCCCCGGGACGCGAGGCGCTGACGAGACGCACGGCGTAGCGCGCGACGTCCTCGGCCACGAGCACCTGCCGGACGAGCTCCTGGATGTGGACAATGTCCTGGCCGTCCAGTACCTTCGACGGACTGGGACGTGCGGCGGCGGTCGTCTCCGTCACGACGCGGACCTCCTCGTCCTCGCTCAGGTACTTCATCACGATGTTGAACATGAACCGGTCGAGCTGCGCCTCGGGCAGCGGATACGTGCCCTCGAGCTCGATCGGGTTCTGCGTCGCGAGCACGAAGAACGGACGCTCGAGCGGGTAGGTCCGGCCGGCCGCCGTGACGTGATACTCCTGCATCGCCTCGAGCAGCGCGGCCTGCGTCTTCGGCGGCGTGCGGTTGATCTCGTCGGCCAGCAGCAGCTGCGCGAAGATCGGCCCCTTGACGAAGCGCAGCCCGCGCACGCCGCCGGACTCGTCGAGGATCTCGGTGCCGGTGATGTCGGACGGCATCAGGTCGGGTGTGAACTGGATCCGCTTGAAGCTGAGATCGAGGATCTCGGCGAGCGTCTTGATGAGCAGGGTCTTCGCCAGCCCCGGCACACCGGTGATCAGGCAGTGGCCGCCGGTGAACAGCGCCACGAGCACCTGATCGACGACCTCGTCCTGTCCGACGATGACCTTGCGCAGCTCCGCGAGGATGTTCGCGCGTGCTTCGGCAACCCGCTCCGCCAGGCCGCTGCTGACCGTCCCGCCGCTGAATGCCGACATTCGATCTCCCCTGGCCCGTTCATGGCCGAACCGACGTTCGGCCCTACGTCCTGGCCCCTGGCCCCTGGTCCCTTCACGGCCGTCCTGACGTTCGGCCCTGTCCTAATGCGTCAACGAATAGATGATCTCGTTGATCGCCATCCGGTACGCGTCGCGCGTGTGCCGGATGTAGCCGGGATACTCCTCCGCGTTCGACCACTCCCAGCCGTCGCCCATGTCCGTGTTCCAGTTGATGAGCACCATCGGCCGGCCCCGATCGTCGAGCACGGCCCGGAGCTGCGCGACGAAGCCCCCCTTCTCCCACGTGCGGCCGCGGAAGAACGACCCGAGCCCCGGCACCTGCGGATACTGGTCGATCTTGTAGAAGCAGGTGAAGATCGGGTGCGTCGGCGGCAGATCCACGATACGCCGGTCCGGGAACACGCGCCCGAGCTCGGCGACGACGTTCTCCCATTCGTACGGGCCGTGGAAATCGTCGAGCATCGCCGTGCCGCCGCGCAGCAGGAACTCGCGCAGAATCGGCACCTCGGCCTCGGTGAGCCGGAGATTGCCCGGCTCGACGAAGTAGATCCACGGGTACTCCCAGAGCTTCGGGTCCTCCAGCGTCAGCACGATCGGCTCGCCGACCTCGATGGCCGTGACCGTCTTCAGGCGCCGCGACAGGTTCTGCTCCGCGGCCGGCGCATCGATCGCCCAGGGCTCGCCCCAGTAGTCGAACCGGTAGCCGCTGCCGGGGCGGATGTCCGCGTTGTAACGGACGCGCACGAACGTCCACTGCAGGCCGGCGAAGCGCGCGTCCGGCACCGGCGTGCCGACCTGTCCGGCTGCGGCGTCCCACGGAACAGCGTCGAACACGACGAGCGTCAGCGCGAGGACTCCGCCGAGCACGACCCGCCGCGCCATCACCAGCTCCCGTCCACGATGGCGAGCAGCAGATCCTGCGCGCGGGCGTACGACGGCGCCACCTCCAGCGCGGCGAGCACCTGCCGCTTCGCCTGCGCGGTCTGGCCGTCGGCGAGATAGCTCTCGGCGAGATCGCAGTGGGCGGCGGCGCGGTCGGCAGGCCCCGCCGCCAGCGCGGCACGGAACCACCGCGCGGCCGCGCGCGGCTCGCGCTCGTCGAGCGCCTGCCGTCCCAGGGCCGCCGATGCCGTCGCGTCGAACGGATCGATCTCGGCGACGCGCGCCCACGCGCGCGCCGCGCGCGCCGGCTCGGCGGCCGGATCGATCAGTGAGGCCAGCTGCCGCGCCGCGTCGACGTTCGAGTCCTCGCGCGCCAGGATGCGCTCCAGCGCCGCGATGGCGCGCGCGCGATCGCCGCGATCGACGGCGAGCGCCGCCAGCCGCGCCAGGGCACTGCCGGGTCCGGTGACGTCGGGCAGCACGCGCGCCGCGCGCTCCCAGGCCTCGTACGCCCCCTCGACGTCGCCGTCCAACGCGCGCCGTTCGCCGAGGTAGAGCAGCACGGCGTAGCTGTCCGGATACGTCTCGGCGAGCGCCTCGAGCTCCCCGCGCGGGGTCCGGGGGCTGAGCGCGACGTCTTCCGGCATCCGCCGGCCGGCGAGCACGGCCGCGAACCGCTCGTGCACCGACGCGAGGAACTCCGGCTCGAGCCCCTCCAGCGTCGGCCCGACCACCTGCTGCATCGCCTCGTCGGCCGAGAGCCCGTCGGCGAAGGCGCGGACGAGCGCACGAAGCGTCTCGTGTCCGCGCGTGGCGACGAGATGCTCGACGAGCAGCGACGCCTGGTAGTACGCGAGCGCGATCGTCTCGCCGGACATGAACCCGCGGTTCAGCTCGGCCAGCGGCAGCAGCTCGCCGGCCTCGAGCGCCTCGGCGAAGCGCATCTCCATCTCGCGCCCCCACTCGGGGCGCGCACGCTTCTCCTCGTAGACCGAGATGCCCTCGGTGAGCCAGCGCGGGATCCGGTTCTCCGAGAGCTGCAGCGTCACGACGTGCGCCATCTCGTGCCAGAGCGTCGCCTGCCAGTTGAACGAGCCGGGCGGACGCGCGCGCGGCGAATCCAGCGTGACGACCTTGCCGAAGCAGGCGCCGAGCGCGCCGACCATGCCCGGCAGCCCGATGTTGCGCACCGCGAAGTCGTCGTGACGCGGGAAGATCTCGACCAGGATCGGCCCTTCGACCTCGACGCCGTACTCGCGCGCGAGCGTGTCGAGCGCGCGGCGCGCGAGCGGCAGCGCGTGCTCCCGAAGCACGGGCGCCTCGTCCGGGTGCAGCTTCAGCGTGATCGGTCCGTCCTCGATGGTCTCGAACCCGTCGAGGCTGTCGAGCAGCCCCAGCAGGTTGTAGCTGACGACGTCGTACGGGTCGGCCTGGAAGGCCGCCTCGAGCGCCTGGCGGGCGCCCGCCTCGTCGCCGGTCCGCAGCAGGTGCAGGCCCAGATCGGCCTGCGCGCGGACATTGTCCGGCTCGATCCCGAGCGCGCGGCGCGCCAGCCGCGCCGCCGCCCCGAAGCGGTAATGCCGCGCCGCCTGCGCGCCGGCGATGCGGTAGACGTCGCCGTACCGCGGGTTCATCGCCAGCACCTGCGCGACGATCGCGTCGAAGTCCCGCTGCCGGTCCTCGAGGAACGCGATGGCGGCCTTGCGGGCGAGCGCCTCGAAGTGCCGCGGGTTCACCGCGAGCACGGCCTCGATCGACGCCCGCGCCTCCTCGCGCCGGTCCTCGTCGAGCGCGATGTCGGCGAGCACGAGGTGCGCCGACGCGAGGTTCGGGTTGTAGGCCAGCGCACGCATGGCGAGCTGCCGCGCCGAGTCGGCGTTCTCCTCCGCGAAGGCACGCGCCAGCCCGGCGAACGCGGCCGCGTTGCGCCGGTCGCGCTGCAGCGCCGCGCGGAACGACTGCACGGCGTCGGGCCGGTTGTGCTTCTCGAGGAACAGCTCGCCCCAGGCGATCTGCAGCTCGGGGTCGTCGCCGATGAACGCCGCGGCGTCGCGGAAGAGCGCGTTCGCCTCCTCGTACCGCCCGAGCCGCCAGGCGGCGCGCGCGCCGAGCCCGAGCAGCTCGCCGCTGCCGCTGCCGCTTGCCGCGGCCACGAGCGGCTGCAGCTGCGCGGCAGCCTCGCGCGGGCGCCCGAGCAGCAGGTGCAGCTCCCCCAGCGCGAGCTGCGCCTCGCCACCCGGCTCGGCGCGGGTCGCCGCCTCGAGCGGCGCCAGCGCGTCCTCGTAGCGGCCGATCGCGACGAGCGCGCGGCCGCGCACGAGCTGCAGCTGCGGATCGTCCGGCACCGACGCCGCGATCCGCAGCACGTCGTCGTAGCGCCCTTCGCGCAGCGCACGCACGGCGTCGAAGCGCGCACGGGCCGGCGAGAAGATGTCCTGCGAGAGCTGGAGCTGGTCAGCCGCGACGGGGCCGGCCGCCGCGACAAGCGCCCACGCACACACCGCGGCAAGGAGGGGCAGCAGGCTGCGCCGCTCCGCGAGAAGCCGCGATCGTCGAAGCGCAGGCATGGGCGGGCACCAGCAAGGGCCAGTATAGCAGCAGGCTCTCGAGCCTCCGGGCCCCGTACACGCCCTGCCAGTCGGCGATCGGAACGGGAACCCGCCGATTAAGACGCGCCGCCGTGCCCTCCGGCCGCGTGCGGCGGACGCAGGCCGAGCGCGCGCTCCTCCACGACGATCCGGCGGCGCAGCAGCCAGGCGAAACCGGCACACGCGATCGCACCGGCGACGGGCGCCTGCAGCGCCAGCGCGACCGAGACGATCTCGCCGAGCACGGCGATGTAGTTGGGATGACGGACGTGGCGGTAGGGACCCGTGGCCACAAGGGGCTGCCCGGGCAGCACGAGCACGCGGAAGCTCCAGAGCCGCCCCAGCTGCGCGATCGCCCAGAACTTCAGCGCCTTGGCGAGCCCGAACAGCAGCACGCCGAGCAGCAGCAGGTCGCTCCGCAGCCCGTCGTGGCGGAGCGCCTCGATCCCCATCAGCACGAACGCCGCCGGATACGCGACCCGCATCACCGGGTACACGTCGCCGGACGGCTCGACCGCGCCCGCACGCCGCAGCGCGCGCTCGTTGAACACCGAGAGCTGCAGCTCGACGAGCATCAGCAGCAGGACGGCGACGACGACGGCAGCCGCGGCGGGAAGAGCGGGCAGCATGAAAGCGATGACCGGAGGCGTCTGCGCGCGCGCGCCGCGTTACGCCGTTGGCGATTCGGGCGCCGGCGCGGACGCGTGGAAGTCCTCGAGGAATCGCGCGGCGTAGCTGTCGAGCAGCGCGTCGACGCGCTTCGGGTCCGGCGACGCGACGATCAGCCCGGCGTGGTGCTGGCGATCGACGCGGAGCACGATCTCCGGATCCGTGTACGCGGACGTGTCCGGCTGCGCCTGCCGCGCGAGCGTGAGCACGAGCCCGGCGTGGCCGTCGCGGACGGCGGGCAGGTAATACGGCTGCTCCTCGCCGGCAATCTCGATGCGCGCCCACTCGCGCCACAGGTTGATGCCGGTCGCCGCCTCGACCACCTCGACGATGTACGCGCCGCCGACGCGCGCGGACGTCTCGAGGAAATACCAGCGCCCGTCGTCGGCGCTGCGGATGAACTCCGTGTGCGCGACGCCGCGCACCAGGCCGAGCGTCGTGAGGACCTCGACGTTGATCGCGGAGAGCGGCCGCCAGGCCGAGGCGGTGCGCGGGACGGTCCGCGTCGTGAAGATGCCGCCTTCGTGCGCCACCGCGAACGGCGGCGCCCCGTACTGGTGCACCGCGTGGAAGATCACGTCGCGCTCCCAGACGAGCGCGTCGACGTGAAAGACGTCGCCGCGCACGAAGCGCTCGAGCAGGTAGAACGAGCGGCGGTCGCCCAGCGCGTCGATTGCCGGCCAGAGCTCGTCGGCCGAGTCGATGCGGCGGATGCCGATGGCGGCGGCGTTCGAGCGCGGCTTCAGCATCCAGGGGCCGGGCACCGTCTCGGCGAACCGGCGGATCTGGTCGTCGTTGAGGACGTGGACGAACTCCGGGACGAGCACGCCGTGGTTATGCGCCTTCACCCGCATCGCGAGCTTGTCGCGGAAGTAGCGCGCGGTGGTCTCCCCCATGCCGGGGACCCGCAGGTGCTCGCGGAGCAGCGCGGCGGTCTCGACGTCGAAGTCGTCGAGCGCGACGATGCGGTCGAGCTGGCGGGTGCGGGCGACATGGCTGACGCCGCGCAGCAGCTCGTCGCGGCCGATGTGGCGAGGGATGTAGAAGGTCTCGTCGATGGCCTCGCGCGGCCACGCGCCGTCACGCAGCGTGTCGACGGTCAGCAGGAGGACTCTGCACCCCTGCCGCTTGCACTCCCGCAGGAACTCCTGCCCCTTTTCGTAGGTCGCGATGCACAGGATGGTCAGGGCGCCGGTATCGGACACGTAGGGCTCCGTGAGAACGCCCCGTGCGGGATTGTGCCCGCTCCGGAGCCGGGACAGGATATCGTGTCGCTCCGGGAGGTTCCAGAGGATCCATGCACCGCGAGTATCACCGCTGGCATACCGGACGCCTCGGGCGCGACATGGGCGTCGTGGTGTACGGCCACTGGGGCACGCCCGTGCTGGCGTTCCCGACGAGCGGCGGCGACGAGTGGGAGTTCGAACGCCAGGGGATGATCGAGGCGCTCGGCGGCCTGCTGGAGGCGGGCCGCATCAAGCTGTTCTGCGTCGGCTCGAACAGCGACCAGAGCTTCTACAACCGCGCCGCGCATCCGTTCCACCGCAGCTGGATGCAGCGCCAGTGGGACGAGTACGTGCGCCGGGAGGTCGTGCCGTTCGTGCACGGCCACTGCCGGGGCCCGCATCCGATCACGACCATCGGCGCCTCACTCGGCGCGTATCACGCGGCCAACACCCTCTTCAAGCACCCGGACGTCATCTCGCGCTGCATCGCGATGTCGGGCCTGTACGACCTGCGCGACTTCATGGACGGCCTGTACGACGACAACTTCTACTTCAACAACCCGATCGACTATCTGGGCGGCATGCACGACCCGGCGCAGATCGCCACCCTCAGCCAGCGCGAAATCCGCATCGTCACCGGCACCGGCCCGTGGGAGCACCCGGAGCGGTCGTATGCGCTGTCACGCGTCCTCGGCATCAAGGGCATCCGGCACTTACTCGACGACTGGGGGCCGGAGGGAGGACATGACTGGCCGTACTGGCGGAAGCAGGCGGAGGAATATCTGAGGTAGGTAACGGGAAAGGGGGAACGGGAAACGGGAAGGGCGCGACGGCTCGGTGACGCATGCCCTCGCCGTCGCGCGGCGCGGCCGCGTGATTCCCTGCCGGCCACGCTCGTGTCACTGGTTCAACGCGCCGGCGAGCGGCAAGCAGCGAGCCGGCGCCGCGCAGCCGCGAGCGCACGTATCAAGCGAGCGGCTGCGCCCTTCCCGTTTACCGTTTCTCGTTTCCCGCTGTCTACCGGCGCTCTCTGACCGCCAGCGCCAGGTGATGCCGAAGCGGTCCCAGGAACATGTAGCTCGACGTCCGCTCCAGCTGTTCGCCGCGGGCGCCGATGGTCTCGGTGAGCGTCGCCGCCCGCTCGGCGTACCACTCGGCGCTGACGTCACCGAGCTCCAGGCGGCGCCGGAGCTGCGCGAGCTGCCGGGCGGGGTTGACGATCTCCGGGTGGTGATTGACGCCGAGCACGCGCGGCATCGCGCCGTCGCGCGTGCGCGCGACCTCGATGCCGGTGAGCGCGCGCGGCCCGTGGACGGTGTCCGGCTCGAACGAGAGCGGCAGCACGCTGCCGCAGCCGTTGCGCGGCCGCAGATCGTACAGCCGGCTGTCGAGGATCGCGAACCGGCGCCCATCGGGCAGCTCCGAGACGAAGCGCCCGAACCACGGATGCGACGCCGCGGCGTCCGTCAGCTCGTTGTCGACAACGCCGGCGCTCTTGCCTCCCTTGTCCGGCCCGCGCAGCACCGCGTCGGCCACGCCGAGCCACCGGCACATCACGCCGAACGTGTGGCACACGCCGAGCAGCACGGCGTCCTCGTCCCTGGCGATCGCATCGAACAGCGCGAAGAGCGGCCGCTCCCACGACGGATCCTCGCGGATGCCCTGCGCCCCCCCGGCGTGGCCGTCGTTCAACCGCGGATCGAGGTGCCCGGGCCCACCCGTGCCGACGTACAGCCGGTGCCGCGGCCCCGGCGGCTCCGGGATGTGCGCGCCGCGCCGGACGTCGTACGAGATCACGCGGATCCGCAGGCCCGCCTCGCGCAGCACCGGCGCCATGTCGCAGGCGACGTCCTCGATCGCATGGACGATTGCGCCATGCCCGAGATTCGGCCAGCCATGGTGCATGTCGAGCACGGCGATGTCGATGGTCGACGGGTCGGCCGGCGGGGCTTCGGGCGTGGCCGCGTCGACGCGCGCCGTGCCGAAGACGGTGGCTGCCGGGCACTCCGGCGGGCACGCGTCAAGGCCTGCGCTCGCGCGATGCCGGCAGTCACGGTTCATGGGCAGCATCCGTCACGACCAGAGGGCGCAGAGGCCACCGTCGCAAGTACGACACGCAGATCACTTCGCCCGCACCACGAACGCCGGCACCTGTCCGCCGCCTGACGTGACGTTGGCCAGTCCCGACGCGCTGAGCCTGGTCAGGAATCCGGTGAGCCGGCCGCGGAAGAGGTACGGCGCGCAGTCCACCAGCATCTCCTGCATGCGCGTGCCGTCCGGGCCGAACAGCGGGAACGGCTCGCGACGCACGCCGATCCGCGCCTGCACGACCCATGCCCCCTCGTCGCCGCCGAGCGCGATCCTGATCCGCTCGTCCCAGGCGCGCTCGTCGGCTTCCCAGCCGAGCAGCACGCCGCTGCCGCCGTACTCGTCGTTGGGCTTGATCACCAGCCTCTCGCGGTTGGCGCGCACGTACGGGACGAGGTCGATCGCCCCGCCGTCGAGTGTGGTCATCCCTTCGCGCAGCAGCCGCGTCCAGGGCACCGCGCCGGCCACGGCCTCGAGGTCCGCGGGATCGAAAAGCCGCGCGAACCGCTCGTCGGTCAGCAGCGCGAAGAACGACTTCTTGTGCGGCAGCTTGCAGCGGAACGCGTTGGCCATGCAGACGGCCCGCGCGGCGCACGCGTCCACCAGCGCGCGGCACTCGTCGGGATGCTCGCGCACGTCGCCGACGAGCACGCGCCGGTAGACCAGGTCGATGCGACGCCCCTGCGCGGTGAGCGTCCGGCCGTCGAACTCGAGCTCGCGCGGATCGCAGACGAGCGTCGGCACGCCGGCCTCCGTGAACGCCGCCTGCAGCATCTCGAACTCGGCCCAGGTCGGCACGCCGCGGAAATCGACGATCGCGACGACCGGCGGCGACGCCGTGCCGCCCCACTCGCGATAGGTCTCGAGCAGCGTCTCCAGCATCGGCCGCATCAGGCGCGGCGGCGAGACGTCGAACGCCTCGCGGAACCGTGCGGTGACGTCCAGCTCCTGGAACACCTCGCCGAGCCGCTCGGCGTAGCCGAGCCCCGCCGGAGACTCCGCGTTGTACTCGGCGCAGACGAGATGGTCGTCGAGCACGAAGGCGTCGAGACGCGACGCGGTGCTCGCGGGGCCCGGGCCGGCATCGAGCGCGGCGAGTGCCCGCTCGGCGTCGGTGACGGCGAGCACGTCGAGCACCTCGGGGACGTCGACCGAGGCCGCCACCCGCTCCCCCAGGCGCGCCACCGCCTCGCCGACACGACGCGCCGCGGCGGCCTGCCGCTCGTCGAGGAAGAACGGACGCAGGAACGGGCAGATCACGCGCGGGCCGAAGCACAGGTCCCGCTCGCGCAGCATCGCCGTGAACGCGTCGCCGAAGGCCGGTGCGAGCTCGACCTCGGGCCGCAGCAGCGAGTTCCAGAACGCGATGGCGTCGCCGACGGCTGCCAGGCTACACCTCCGCCGGGCCCGCCGCGCGCGGCTGCCCGATGACGCCCGCCGACTCGCCGAGGCCGATCATCCGCTCCCACGACGGCCAGGGGCGCGTCTCGACGCCGTGCAGCGCGCGGTCGATCACCAGCTTCGTCATCCGATCGACGACGAGATCGAAGTAGTGGTCGCCGATGCGGTCGCGCTCGAAATCGGGCGCCGGGTTGAGGAAGTCGATCGCGTACGGCACGCCGTCACGAATCGCGAACTCGATCGTGTTCATCTCGTACCCGAGCGCCTGGTTGATGGTCCGGGCGTCGGCCACCACCCGTTCCCCGACCTCGGGCGACAGGTACTCGTGGGTGACGTGATACCGCCGCTCGCGCGGGTCGTAGTGCACGGGGATGATCTCGTCCTTGCCGAAGGTGATGCACCGGACGTACTGGTCGAAGTCGATGAACTCCTGCAGCGTCATGCAGTACGGCGCGGTGCGGTCGTAGGCGGCCAGCAGCTCCTCGCGGTTGTGCACCTTGTAGACGTGCCGCCAGCCGCCGCCCGAATAGGGCTTCAGGATGGCGGGCCGGCCCACGTGGTCGAGCAGCGCATCCCAGTCGAGCGGATAGACCAGATTCCGCAGCGACTCGGCCGTCAGGTCGACGTCGGGCGGGTACGCCTTCTGCGGCAGCAGCACGGTCTTCGGGATCGCGACGCCGAGCCGGCTCGCGATCGCGTAGTTGAAGAACTTGTCGTCGGCGGTCCACCAGAACGGGTTGTTGATGACGTACGTGCCCTGCAGCACGGCGTGCTTCAGATACCCGCGGTAGTACTCGACCTCGTGCGAGATCCGGTCGACGATGACGCGGTAGCGGGCCGGCTCCCCCATCAGGGTGCCGCCCAGCTTCACCATCTCGGCGCCGATGCCGTAGGGGCGCCCCTGCCCGTTGACCGACTGGATGAATGCCGGCGGAAAGGAGAACTCGCGCCCGCACAGGAGGCCGACCAGGAGACTCGGGTTCGATGACATGAGAGGCTCAGGCTTCGATGGCCGCGGGCCGGGTCTCCCGCGCCAGGTGACGGACGACCGCCTTGAGGTCCCCCGTCTCCCGGTAGATCTGCAGCTGGCGGTCGGCGCTCGTGCCGTCCCGCAGGATGTTCTTCACGTGCTCGACGAACCGCCGGCTCCCCAGCTCGTCGACCACGTCGTCGACGAAATCGATCAGCTCGAGCGCGAGGACGCGCATCGGCATCTCCGCCTTCTTGCCGAAGTCGATCAGGTTGCCGTCGAGACCCCAGCGCGCGGCGCGCCACTTGTTCTCGTCGATGAGCGCGCGCCGGTACAGGCGGAAGCCCATGTTCCGGGTGTACAGCTTGTAGAGCTTGACGACGATGGCCTGCGTCAGCGCGGCCAGCGCGATCGTGTCCTCGACGCGCGTGGGCACGTCGCACACGCGGAACTCCAGCGTCCCGAACGTCGGGTGCGGCCGGATGTCCCACCAGATCTTCTTCCCGTTGTCGATGCAGTTGAGCTGCACGAGCAGATTGACGTAGTTCTCGTACTCGCTCCAGGAGCCGAAGTGGTCGGGCACGCCCGTCCGCGGGAAGCGCCGGAAGATCATCGTCCGGTAGGACTTCAGGCCGGTGTCGCGCCCCATCCAGAACGGCGAGCTCGTCGAGAGCGCGAGCAGGTGCGGCAGGAAGTACCGCGCGGCGTTCATCAGGTCGATCGCGACGTTGCGATCGGGGACCGCGACGTGGACGTGCAGGCCGAAGATCAGCAGCGACCGCGCCAGCTGCTGGAGCTCCTCGACGATGTGCTCGTAGCGTTCGCCCGGAGAGATGACCTGGTCGATCCAGGAGGAGAACGGGTGGGTGCCGGCGGCGGCGATCGCCAGCCCGGCCCGGTCGGCCGCGGCGCAGAGCTCGGAGCGGATGCGGAGCAGCTCGGACCGGAGCTCGACCATGTCGCCGCAGATGGTCGTGCCGACCTCGACGATCGACTGGTGCATCTCGCGCTTCATCTGGTCGCCGAGCGACCGGCTGCCCGCTTCGAGCAGCTGCGAGACGTGCGACCGCAGCTCCCAGGTCGCCGGGTCGACAATCTGGAACTCTTCCTCGACGCCGATCGTGAAGCGGTGCGGCATGCGGACTCCCGGGTGGACGGTCGGCGCCGGCGGCGGCGCGGCTAGATAATACTGTGTCCGCGGCCCGCCCGGCCTCCCGGCGCCTGCCGCGGCCGGCATCCGCATGTACGACGAAGGCGCAGGCACGGAACTGGGCGGAAACGCCGTCGGCAACGTGCGCAGGCTGGCCGCGGTGCACAGCCCGGAGCTCGGGAACGAGCGCGACGTCTTCGTGTACCTCCCGCCCTCCTACGCCACGAGCGGCCGGCACTATCCGGTCCTGTACATGCAGGACGGGCAGAACCTCTTCGACGACGACCTGTCGTTTGCCGGCGCCTGGCACGTCGACGAGACGATGGAGACGCTCGCCGCCGAAGGGCTGGAGGCCATCGTCGTCGGGGTCTCGAACGTCGCGGAGGCGAGAGTCCACGAGTACAGCCCGTTCGTGGACCCCCGAGTGGGCGGAGGACGCGGCGACGAGTACCTCGCTTTCCTCACGACGACGCTGAAGCCGCAGATCGACGCGCAGTTCCGCACCCGGCGGGAAGCAGCATCGACTGCGATTGCCGGGTCCTCGATGGGCGGGCTGATCAGCTTGTACGCGCTCCTTCGAAGGCCCGACGTGTTCGGCGCGGCCGCGGCGATGAGCCCGTCGCTCTGGTTCGCGTCGGACGCGATGCTCGATTTCGCGCGCGAGCTGCGCTCGTGGACGGGCCGGCTGTATCTCGACATCGGCACGGCGGAAGGACGGCCGCACCTGCGGCGCACGCGGGAGCTGGCGCGCATCCTGCGCGCGCGCACGCCGCACCCGCGCCGGCAGATTCGCTATCTCGAAGCGCGCGACGCCGGCCACAACGAGGCGGCGTGGGGCGTCCGTTTCGAGCGTGCCGTGCGCTGGCTCCTGCCGGTGCGGCGCACCGCACTGAACTGGTAGGTCACGCGGACGGCCCGGCGGCCGTGACGTCCCCCGCGTAGTGAATCAGCCGCGCGAACAGCGACGGGCATGCGCGCGCGACCAGCGAGGCGCCACGGACGCCGGCCGGGAAGTCGACGAGCGTCCGGAGCGCGAGGTTGACGCGCAGCTTGCCGCCGATGTCGCGTGCGCGCAGCCGGCGGAGGTGCCGGAGCGAGACCGCGCCCCCACCGAGGACGGCCGCTGCGGCCAGCTCCGCGCCACGCAGGGCCAGCCGCAGCCCGTCGCCCGTGATCGGGTCGACGAACCCGGCCGCATCCCCCGCCACCAGCAGCCCCTCGATGTCCTGGTCGTGATGGTCGACCGCCATCGGGCCGAGCACGGTCACGGGCGCGATGCGCCGCGCCTCCGCGAAGCGGTCCTGCAGCATCGGATCGCTGCGCACGGTGTCCTCGACGATCCGCGCCGTGCTGTGGTCGAGGCGCGGCTTCAATCGAGCCATCGGCATCACGACGCAGACGTTCGCCGCTCCGCCCGGCACCGGCGCGACGCCGATGTAGTGCCCCGCGCGGACGTGCATCTCCCCTTCGGACCCGAGCTCCTGGACGTGCTCGAAGTAGGTGCCCAGCGCGTAGCGGCGCGGGGTCGACGGATGACGCGCCAGCCCGAGGCCGAACGCGAGCGTGGACCGGCGCCCATCGGCCGCGATGACGACGGGCGCGCGGCGTTCGGCCACACGGCCCGACGATCCAGCCACACGTACGCCAGTGACACGTCGGGCTCCATTGGACGCTGATTCCACGATCGCGCCGTCGACGCGGGTGCGCCCCTCGAACCGCGCGCCCGCCGCAATCGCGGCCTCGAGCAGGAGCGCGTCGAGGTCGCGCCGCTCGAGGCTGCAGCCACTGACGCCGGCAGGATACGTGGCGCGGACCACCACGCCCTCGCCGCTCAGCCGCATGCCAATGATCGGCAGTGCGCGTGCGCGCACCGGCGCCTCGAGACCGTGGCGCGCCAGGATGGCCATCGCACCGGGATTGATCGAGTCGCCGCACAGCTTGGCGCGCGGGAACGCGGCGCGATCGATCAGCAGCACCCGCGCCCCCGCGCGCGCGAGGACCAGCGCGGCCATCGCGCCGGCGGGTCCGGCTCCGGCGACGATGACGTCGTGCGCGTCCGGCCGATGCACGGCCGATCTGAAGTTCGGCCCTGCGCCACTGGTCATGAGGTCACGGCGCCGAGGACGATGGCGCTGTTCTTCGACCCGAAACCGAGGCAGTTGCAGAGCGCGGCGGCCGGGCGCGCGGGGCGCCCGACGTGCGGGATGAAGTCCATGTCGCACGCCGGGTCCGGATCGTCGAGGTTGGCGGTGGGCGGCAGGAAGCCGCGCGAGAGCGCCAGCGCGGTCGCGACGATGCCGGCCGCGCCGCTCGCGCCCTGCGGATGGCCGATCATCGACTTCGTCGACGACCCGGGCACCCGGTCGGCGAGCCGCCCGAACAGCCGGCGCGTGCACTGCGACTCGACGGCGTCGTTGAGCGGCGTCGACGTGCCGTGATAGTTGATGTAGCCGATCTCCTCGAGCGCCCGTCCCGATCGCTCGATCGCGCCGCGCATGGCCGCGATGATCTCCGTGCCGTCCGGCGCCATCTGCACGCGGTGGTACGCGTCGCACGTCGAGTAATAGCCCTCGACGGTCGCGTAGATCGTCGCGCCGCGCGCCCGTGCGCGGTCCTCGCGCTCGACGACGTACATCCAGGCGCCTTCGCCGAGCACGAAGCCGTCGCGGCAGCGGTCGAAGGGGCGGGACGCGGCGGACGGCCGGTCGTTGAACCGCGTCGACACGGCGCGCATGCGCGAGAAGCCGAAGATCATCCCCGGCGTGACGCAGCCGTCGGCGCCGCCCGAGAGCAGCACGTCCGCTTCGCCGGCGCGGATGAGCCGCGCCGCGTAGCCGAGCGCGTCGGTGGAGCTCGTGCAGCCCGTGGAGAGCACGTGGCTGATCCCGCGCAGGCCGAGCGAGATGGAGACCTCGCTCGAGACCATGCCGACGATGCCGACGGCGATGGCGTAGGGGGTGACGTGGCGGCCACCGGCGGTGAAGAAGTCGCGGTACTGCGCCTCGCCGACGTCGATGCCGCCACCGCCGCTGCCGATGATCACGCCGGCGTTCGGCTCGTGCGCGCGCAGCCCCGCGTCGTTCCAGGCTTCGCGCGCGGCCATCACCGCGAGCAACGCCGCACGCGAGTACCGCTTCGGGTCCGCGTGCAGCGGGCGTGCGTCGCCGTTTCCGTCGATCGGCGGGATGTCTGCGGCCGTGACCGGCGGGACGGGGGCGGCGACACGGCACGGATACTGCGAGACATCGAACTCCGTGATCGCGCGCGTGCCGCTGATGCCGCGGCGCACGTGGTCCCAGAACGTCTCGCGCCCGATCCCGAATGTCGAGACGGCGCCAATGCCCGAGATGACCACCCTCGGCGCCGGCATGGGGTCACTATAATACCGGCCGCATGAGCGCTCCCCGGACCGCCGTCGTATTCGTGTGGCTGGGCGCGCTGAGCTTCGCGTGCGCGCTTGCCGTCTTCGTGCACGCGTACTTCGTGCGGTACTCGGCCGTCGGCCCGCCCCCTGCGCCAGCGGCCGCGCTGGCCATCGACGTCGCGCTCTTCACCGGGTTCGCCCTGCATCACAGCGTCTTCGCCCGTCTCGGCGTGCGCCGTGCCGTGGCCTCGCTCGTTCACCCGGGTCTGGAGCGCTCCGTGTACGTGTGGGTGGCCAGCGCGCTCTTCATCGCGGTCTGCGTGCTGTGGCAGCCGCTGCCCGGCCGCTTCTACCGGCACGATGGCATGCTGGCGGCGATCCACTGGGCGATCGTCGCCGCTGGCGCCTGGCTGACCTGGCGGTCGGCGCAGATCATCGACCCGCTCGAGCTGGCCGGCGTCCGCCAGCTGCGCGGGACCGATCGCCCGACGACGTTCCGCGTCGAGGGTCCGTACCGGTTCGTCCGGCACCCGATCTACCTGGGATGGATCCTGCTGGTGTTCGGCGTCCCGGAGATGACGGGGACGCGTCTGGCGTTCGCCGCGATCAGCAGCGCGTATCTCGTGATCGCGATCCCGCTGGAGGAACAGACGCTGCGGACGTCAGAGGGCGACGCCTACGCGCGCTACGCGCAGACCGTCCGCTGGAGGCTGGTGCCGGGCGTGTGGTGAGCTGTGGTTCGTGTCACGAACCACAGAGCCACAGAGCGCACAAAGAGGCACAGCGTCTTCCAAGTTCTCAGTGTGTCCCCTCGGACCTCTGTGGCCTCGGTGCCCTCTGCGGCCTCGGTGTTTGACCGTTGACGCCCTTATTCCCGCTCGCCAGGTTGCAGAAACACCACCGACTGATGCGACGGGACCTCGAAGCGCGCGCGGCACGTCAGGCAGTTCACGACGTCGTCCACGCGGATGAGATAGTCGCGAAGCTTCGCGAAGAGGGCGCGGTCCCGCTCGGTGGCGCCGGCCGGAATGCGGTCCTTCTTGATGCGCCGGATCCAGCGCAGCTGGTATTCGTGCCGGCGGCGGCAGCGGGGACAGGTGAGCGGCGTCGGCCGGGACTCCTGCCGCTCGGTGAAGAAATCGCGCTCCTGAAGGGCCATGCTGGGAGCATACCGCACTGCGGGGGCGCAGCCGCCCGCGTGCTCGCTGACGTTGACGCTAGTCACCGCTTCCGATGAAATAGCCGCAGAGCGCCTTTGCCCATGGCCGATCCATCCCCGACCGTCCAGATGCCGTCCGAGCTTCCCGTGCTGCCGCTGCGGGATGCGGTCGCGTTTCCACTCACGGTGATTCCCCTTGCCGTGAACCGGCCGGTATCGGTGGACGCCGTCAACCGCGCGCTGTCCGCCGGCAACCGGATGGTGTTCCTCACGCTGCAGAGCACGGAAGCGGAGGATCCCGGCCCGACCGACGTCCGGCAGATCGGGACCGCGGGCATCGTCCGGCAGATGGCCCGCAACCCGCAGGGGCTGCAGATCATCGTCGAGGGCATCCAGCGCGCCCGCGCCGACGTCATCAACCGGACCGGGACCGCGATGACCGCGACGGTGCGCCCGCTGCCCGAGTCGACCGAGCGCTCGCTGGAGGTCGACGCGTACGTGCGCCGCATCCACGAGCAGGTCGATCGCGCGCTCTCGCTGACGAGCGGCCTGTCCCAGGAGCTGCGCGGCATCGTCGCCAACCTGGACGATCCGCTGCGGCTCGCCTACCTGATCGGGAGCCTGCTCGACATCCCGGCCGCCGACAAGCAGGCGCTGCTCGAGGCCGACCCGCTCATCGCGAAGCTCGATGCCGTCTCGCGCGCGCTGGCGCGCGAGATCGCGCTGCTCGAGGTGAAGGGACGGATCGAGTCCCAGGCACAACGGGAGCTCTCGGATCAGCAGCGGCAGTACTACCTGCGCCAGCAGCTGAAGGCGATCCAGGAGGAGCTCGGCGAAGGCGAGGCCGACGAGATCAAGCTGCTGCGCGAGCGGGTGGAGGCCGCCAATCTGCCGGAGACGGTGCAGACGACGGCCGACCGCGAGTTGAACCGGCTGTCGCGGATGAACCCCGCGTCGCCGGATTACCAGCTGACGCGCACCTACATCGAGTGGCTCCTCGACGTGCCGTGGAGCGTCACGACCGAGGACCGGATCGATCCCGCCGAGGCGCGCCGCGTGCTCGACGAGGACCACTACGACCTCGACAAGGTCAAGGAGCGCATCGTCGAGTACCTCGCGGTCCGGAAGCTCAAAGGGGACATGAAGGGGCCGATCCTGTGCTTCGTCGGTCCCCCGGGCGTCGGCAAGACCTCGCTCGGCCAGTCCGTCGCGCGGGCGATGAACCGCAAGTTCGTGCGCATCTCGCTCGGCGGCGTCCGCGACGAGGCCGAGATTCGCGGCCATCGCCGGACCTACATCGGCGCGCTGCCCGGCCGCATCGTCCAGGCCATGCGGCAGGCGGGGGCGATGAACCCGGTGTTCATGCTCGACGAGATGGACAAGATCGCCGTGAGCTTCCAGGGGGACCCGGCCGCCGCGCTGCTCGAGGTCCTCGACCCGGCGCAGAACCACACGTTCCGCGACCACTACCTGGAAGTGCCGCTCGATCTGTCGCGGGTGCTGTTCATCGCGACGGCGAACCAGCTCGGCACCCTGCACCCCGCGCTGCTCGACCGCATGGAGGTGATCCAGCTCTCGGGCTACACGGAGGACGAGAAGAAGCAGATCGCGCGCCGCTTCCTCATCCCCCGGCAGATCGAGGAGCACGGGTTGCCGGCGTCGGCGCTCGAGATCACCGACGCGGCGCTCGAGGGGATCATCCGCGAGTACACGCGCGAGGCCGGCGTCCGCAACCTCGAACGGCAGATCGCCGCCATCGCCCGCAAGGTCGCCGCGCGCATCGCGAGCGAGCCGCCGCGCGAGGACGGCGCCCCGCCGTCGACGACGACGGTGGACGCGCCGCAGCTGTCGGAGTACCTCGGACCGGCACGGTTCCAGCGCGACAGCGCCTTCCGCACGTCGCGGCCCGGCGTGGCGACGGGCGTCGCCTGGACGGAGACCGGCGGCGAGGTCCTCTACGTCGAGGCGACGCTGCTGCCCGGAGGGAACCAGCAGGTCACCCTGACCGGGCAGCTCGGCTCGGTCATGCAGGAATCGGCGCGCGCGGCGGTGAGCCACATCCGCGCGAACAGCGACGCGCTCGGCATCCCGGCCAACTTCTTCGAGAAGCGCGACCTGCACGTGCACGTCCCGGCCGGCGCGATTCCGAAGGACGGCCCGTCGGCCGGCGTCACGATGGCCACGGCGATCCTCTCGGCCATCAAGGGGGTGCCCACCCGGCCGGACGTGGCGATGACCGGTGAGATCACGCTTTCGGGCCTCGTGCTCCCGGTCGGCGGCATCAAGGAGAAGGCGCTGGCGGCGCGCCGCGCCGGTATCAAGACGTTCGTGCTCCCCGCGCGCAACGAGCCCGACCTCGCCGAGCTGCCCGCCGAGCTCAAGCAGGAGATGCGGTTCGTGCCCGTCTCCACGCTCGAAGAGGTGCTGCGCGAGGCGCTGCCGGTCGAGGCGGAGAAACCGGTCGCCGCCGAGTAGCGCGTGTCGATCGCGTTCTACATCTCCGGCCACGGGTTCGGCCACGCCACGCGGGACATCGAGCTCATCAACGCACTCGGTCGCCGCCGGCCGGATCTCGAGGTCGCCGTCCGCACGGCGGCGCCGAAGTGGCTCTTCGATCTCACGCTCACCCGCCCGGTCGCGTGGGCGCCGCTCGAGTGCGACACCGGCGTCGTCCAGCTCGACAGCCTGCGGCTCGACGCGCACGAGACGATGCGCCGCGCCTGCCGGTTCCACGAGACGATCGAGGCGCGGGCCGCGGAGGAAGCCGCCTGGCTCCGCGCGCGCGGCGTCCGGCTCGTCCTCGGTGACATCCCGCCGCTCGCGTTCGCGGCGGCACGCGCCGCCGGCCTGCGGTCGGTCGCAATCGGGAACTTCACCTGGGACTGGATTTACGAGGCGTACCGGGACGAGACGCCGGACGGGTGTGCGCTCATCGAGCGCATCCGTAACGCGTATGCGTCCGCCGACCTCGCCCTGCGGCTGCCGATGCACGGCGGCTTCGACGCCTGCCCGCGCGTCATCGACCTGCCGTTCATCGCGCGGAAGTCGGCGCGCGATCGCGACGAGGTCAGGGCCGCCCTGCGGTTGCCGGCGGGCCGGCCGCTGGTGCTGCTCTCGTTCGGCGGCTACGGTCTGGCGCGCATCGACCTCGAGGCCGCGGCTGCCGCGTCGGACTACACCTTCGTGCTGACGGCGGACGTCACCGCGTCACGCCGGTCTGATTCCGTTCCGGAAACCGAGCTCGAGCAGCCGCTGCCGGCGAACGTGGTGCTCGTGGACGAGCGTGCGCTCTACGCCGGCGGCTGGCGCTACGAGGACCTGGTGGCGGCGGTGGACGTCGTGATGACGAAGCCGGGCTACGGCATCATCGCGGAATGCGCGGCCAACGGGACGGCGATGGTGTACACGTCGCGCGGCCACTTCGTCGAGTACGACGTGCTCGTCCGCGAGATGCCGCGATGGCTGCGCTGCGCGTTCATCTCGAACGACGACCTGCTCGCCGGCCGCTGGCGCGCCGCGCTGGACGACGTCCTGCGGCAGCCCGAGCCCCCCGAGCGCGCCGACGTCACCGGCGCGGAGCGCGCCGTCGATCTGATTCTGGAAGAAATGGCGACGTAGGGCCGACCCTGCGTCACGCCAACACGCTTACGGCGAGACAGCGAACGGCCGTCGCAGGGCGCGACTTCAGTCGCGCCAGCACGCGCTCAGCGTGACAGCGAACGGCCTTCCTGAAAGCAGCAAGTCGCCACCCACCTGCAAAGCCCAAAGCCCAAGGCGCAAAGCCCAAGGCCCAAAGCCCAAGGCCGAAGGCCCAAAGCCCAAGGCCCCAAGCCCAGGGCCCAAAGCCCAAAGCCCAAAGCCCAAAGTCAGTCCTTGATGCAGGTCACGAGCGACCAGATCGGCGGGATGTTGACCTTCTCGATCGTCACCGGCTTCAGCTCCGCCTGCGCGAGGAACGCCGGCAGGTCGAGATCCGACTTGAAGCCGATGTGCACCGTGAACGGCGAGATCGCGCGCTCGACGGCGGACAGCAGCCCGTTGCTGCTGCGGAAGTGATTCAGGATCACGATGCGCCCGCCCGGACGGCAGACGCGCCGCATCTCGCGC
>DASVDJ010000106.1:0-2333 GCA_036381155.1 Vicinamibacterales bacterium | reverse complement strand
GAGACGTTGGTCGAGAGGTAGACGCGGACGACCTCGTAGAGGAATCGCACCCACGCGAACAGGAGGAGGGCGAGGAAGAGCCGGCGCTCCAGCAGCATGCGGATGCCGGCGCGCGCGATGACGAGCCAGGCACGCCCGCGTCCCTCGCGCGAGCCGCCGAACCGGCGGTATCCCTGGTCGTGGATGGGCACGTCAGGCTTCTCCGATCAGCCGGGCGAACACGTCCTCGAGCGTCGGCACGCTCGGCCGCAGGTGGCGGATCTGCAGCCCCTCGCGGGCGGCGAGGGCGAACAGGTCGCGCGCGCCGATGCCGGCGGGCACGAAGACGCGCATGATGTCCTCATCCGTCTCGTGGCACTCGAAGCCCGCGGCGCGGCAGGCCGCCGTGAGCCGCTCGTGCCCGTCCTTCGCACGGACCTCGAACACCTGGGCACGCGCGCCCTTCAGCTCGGCGATGGAGCCGCCGCCGACGATGCGCCCGCGATCCATGACGACGACGTGCTCGCACGTGGCCTCGACGTCGGGCAGGAGGTGCGAAGACAGAATCAGGTTGACGTGCTTGCGGTAGGCGAGGTCCCGGATGAGGGCGAGCATCTCGTCGCGCCCCTTCGGGTCCATGCCGTTGGTCGGTTCGTCGAGGAACAGGAGGTCCGGGTCGTGCACCAGCGCCTGGGCCAGCTTGATGCGCTGCTTCATCCCGGTCGAGTACGTGCCGAGGGCGCGGTAGCGCGCCTCGCCGAGCCCGACGTAGTACAGGACCTCGTGGGCCCGCTGCATCGCGTCGACCGGGCCGAGGCCGGCCAGCTCCCCGCAGTAGGCCACGAACGCGACGGCGTTCATGCCCGGGATGTGGCCGTCGGTCTCCGGCATGTAGCCGATGCGCGCCCGGATCGACAGCGGCGCCTCCGCGACGTCGAGCCCGAGCACGCGCATGCGCCCCTGCGTCGGCCGGAGCAGGCCGAGCAGCGCCTTGATCAGCGTGCTCTTGCCGGCGCCGTTCGGGCCGAGGAGTCCCACCGCGCCCGCCGGAAACTGCGCCGAGACCTCCCGCAGCGCGAACTGCTGGCCGTAGGCGACGCTGACCTGGTCGAGCGTGACCACCGGTCCGGCGCTCTCGCGCGCCGGTGCGGCGCCGGCGGCCGCCGGCAGGTCGGCAATGTCAGACATGCTCTCCCTTCATACGGGAAACGTCATGCCGAGGTTCTTTCCGGGCCGTCGGCCTTTTGCTCTGGGCCTTGGGCATTGCTACGTGGGGCAACCAGCTGCTCTCAGTTGCGCCGTTCGCTGTCACGTGTGCCGTTCGCTGTCGCGCTGTGCCGGCCATCAGCGTGACGCTGTAGATCCCTCGGGTGAGCATCGGCCCCCGGTATGCCCGAAAGGCCCAAGGCCCAAAGCCCAAAGCCCAAAGCCCAAGGCGGCCCAAGGCCCAAAGCCCAAGGCCCAAGGCCGAGGGCCCCTGTCCGACTACCCCAGTCCCAGTACATCGGCGCGTTCGCGCATGAAGCGGATGACGTTGTCGATGTGCTCCGCCAGCGGGAGGCCGATCTCCTCGGCACCGCGCCGCAGGTCGTCCCGGTTCACGGCGCGCGCAAACGCCTTGTCCTTCATCCGCTTCATGACCGATGACGCCTCGAGATCCCTGACGCTCTTCGATGGCCGGACGAGCGCGGCGGCGGTGATGAAGCCGGTCATCTCGTCGCAGGCGGAGAGCGTCTTCTCCAGCCGGCTCTCCCGGGGCACGCCGCTGTAGTCGGCATGCGAGAGAATCGCGCGCGTCACCCACGCCGGGTACCCGAGCGAGGTCAGCACCTCGACGCCCCGGAACGGATGGTCGGCCGGGTCAGGATACCGCTCGTAGTCGAAGTCGTGCAGCAGCGCGACGATGCCCCAGGCCTCCTCGTCCTCGCCGAACAGACGGGCGTACCCGCGCACGGCCGCCTCGACGGCCAGCATGTGCCGGCGCAGGCTCTCGCTCTGCGTCCACTTGGTCATCAGCGCCCACGCGGCGTCTCTGGAGAGCTCCATGTCGATCGATCCCGGTAGCTGGCGGCTGGCGGCTGGCGGCTGGCAGCGCCGTCTCAACTCAGCCAGCTCACGAACAGCGTGATGATGATCGCGTTCGTGAAGTCGATGAAGAACGCGCCGACCATCGGCACGACGAGGAACGCACGCGGCGCCGGGCCGAACTTCTCGACCACCGCCTCCATGTTCGCCATCGCGTTGGCCGTGGTCCCGAGCATGAAACCGGTGAAGCCGCCCGCCGTCACGGCCCCTTCGTAGTCGCGTCCCATCAGGCGGTAGATCGGCCACATCGAGAGCACCGCGACGAAGAC
>DASVDJ010000105.1:0-2404 GCA_036381155.1 Vicinamibacterales bacterium | reverse complement strand
TCTTCTGCCGCTCGATGTACCGGAGGCGGCGCTGTACCAGATCGTCCATGCCCGCGATTATAGATTCCCGGTTCGGACCCAGCTCAACCGGTGCTCCGATGCGAGTGTCGGCCGGTTGTGCCGCGCTAAGATCGAGCGGTGTTCGAGGAGCCAGGCCGGCAACCCCCACCGCCCGTTCGGAGCCGCGGCTGGCGCTGGCTGCGCCGCGCCATGCTGGGGCTGCTCCTGCTCGTGGCCGGCATCCTCGTGGTCCTGCACTTCCCGCCCGTGCAGCGCAGCCTGGCCGAGCGCGGCCTGCAGGTGCTGCGCGACCGGCAGCAGCTCGATATCCGCTACGGCGATCTCCGGTTCAATCTCCTGACGCGCCGCGTCCGGCTCCAGGACCTGGTCGTCGGCGATGCGAACGTCCCGGCGCCGCTGGTGACCGCGGGCGTCGCGGAGGTCAGCTTCCCGCTGTCGGCGTTCCGGGGACGAATCGACGGGCTGAACGTCACGCTCACCGGCGTTCACGTCAACCTCATCAGGGACGACGGCCGGCTGGTGTCGGTGCCGGCGGCCTGGACCCGTCGACGCGAAGGAGGCGGGCGCACCCGCATCCCGGCGTTCGATGCCATCCGGCTCCGCGACGCGACCGTCGTCTACGAGGACCGCGATGCCGGACTCCGAACGGAGACGACGAACTTCACGATTGACCTGCTGCCGGCGACCGACGCTCCAGGTGAGCTGGCCGGGCCGCTCGCGCCGGGCGCCCGCACGGTCGTGCGCATGGACTCGCGCGGGACGGTCCTCACGCTCGTCTCGGGCCAGGCGTTCTTCTCGCCCGATCGCGCAGGAGTCGAGGGGTTGGTCCTCGACTCGCCCGAGGGACGCTTCACGACGAACGTCCGCTACCGCTTCCAGGGAGACGACCGGTTCGCACTGACGCTGGACGCGCGTGTCCGTGCCGACCAGCTCTCCGGCTGGTTTGCCGCGCTCGAGACCGCCAACGGCGAGCTCGACGTCGCGATGACCATGCCGTCGCAGGGCGGAGAGGAGGCGTTTGCGGACGTCGAGGTCAGCGCGCCGGTGCTCGAATGGCACGGGATCCGGTTCCACGATTTCACCGCCGCCGGGCCGCTCTCCACGCGTGCCGTCACGCTGGAGCGTGCGCGCATCGGCATCGGTCCGGGTTTCGTCGAGGGGAGCGCGCGGCTGGCCTGGGCGGAGCAGGTCGCGAGCCGTGCGTCGATTCGCGGACGTGACATCGACATCCGCGCCGTGCTGACGACGCTGTTCCCGGAGTCCAACGCGGTCGCGCGTTTCACGCCCGCGTCGCTGCTGGACGGCACGTTCGAGGGGACCTGGACCGGCTGGCGTGCCGAGGCGCTGAACGGCCGCGCGGCAACCGGCTGGCGCCCGGCGCCGGGACGGCAGCGGGCGGCGATGCGGGCGAGCGGGCGCATCGGCATGGCATTCCGGCGCGGTCCGTGGGAGTTCGATACCGACGTCCGGATCAACGACGCGTTCACCCTGCAGGGACGCTGGACGGCCGTCGCGAGCCGCGCCGGTTTCAGCGAGTGGCCGATCGGCGGCATGCTCGCGGTCGACGGGGACACGTCCGAACTCGTCCGCACGGGCCTCGCGCTCTTCGAGACGACGTCGCCGGTCGATCTCGATCAGGCGTCGGGACGAACCTCGGGAACGGTGAGTCTTGCGGGAGGGCTGGCCGACCCGATTGCGACCGCGGTGCTCGACGGCACGGTCGAATGGCCCGACCAGCCGCAGATCGCCTTCAACACGCGCACCGTCGCCGACGCGGATGCCGTGCGCGTCGAGTCGTTCGACGCGCGCTCCGGTCCGAGCGAGGCCGAGGGCACGCTGACCATCGACCTGGTGCGCGATCGGTTCGACGGTTCGTTCAAGGCGCGCGCCGTGCCGGTGGAATCGTGGATGCGCCGGTTCGAGCTCGATCTGCCGGCCTCCGGTGTCGTCGATGTCAGCGGGCGCTTCACCGGTCCGATGGACGAATACCTGCTCGAGGCCGACGTGCGCGGCGGGCCCATGGCGATCGCCGGGCAGTCGTTCGATGCCGTCGAGGCGCACGTTCAATTCGACGGCACGACGATCGACGCCACCCCCATCCGCGCAGCCCGCGGCGACGGGAGCGTCACGGGCGGCATGCGCTGGACGCGCGGGACCGGCGCGCTCGAGGGCACGCTGACGGTTTCGACGCTGCCGTTCGCGATCGCGGTCCCCACCGTCAGCACCCCTGTCGGCGACACCGCGCCGGCGCAGCTCGCATTCGACATCTCGGGGCGCGTCGATCTGGCGGGCACGACGGAGTCGCCGCAGGTCCGCGCCGACCTGGCGGCTCCTGCGGTCACGCTGGGGGAGCACCAGTTCGGCAGGCTCGAACTGCAGACGC
>DASVDJ010000104.1:0-3882 GCA_036381155.1 Vicinamibacterales bacterium | reverse complement strand
CGTAAAGTGCACGGCAGGTGAAAGCCAGGTGGCCCCAAAGAGCCTGAGCTGCCGCCTGGCGAGGAGAACCCTTTGCCTGAGTCGACATTGACGGGTCGGTCATTCCTGATCGTCGACGACGATGCCGACGCACGACAGATTTTGCGCCTGACCCTCGAAGGGCGCGGTGCGCGAGTCATGGATGCCGATTCGGTCCACGCCGCGCGCGAGTGGCTGAACACCTCCTGTCCCGACGCCGTCCTGACGGATGTGGCAATGCCCGGCGAGGACGGCTTGACGCTCATCGACTGGCTGCGCGCACAGAACAGGCCCGAGCTGGAGCGCATTCCGGTCATCGCCGTGACGGCGCATGCCTCATTGGACGTGCGCCGCTGGGCCGAGGCCTCCGGCGTGGCCGCCTACCTGGTGAAGCCGGTCCACCCGTCCACCCTCATCGCGACCCTGCGGGACGTCCTGCGTGCCCGCAGCGCCACCTGATACAACCACTTGAACGGCTGAGGTATCGATTCTTGCACCGGTCCGGCGCATGGCGTTCGGATCGGTGCTGATAGTGGACGACGACGCCGACGGACTCGCCTGGGTCCGCGAGCTCCTCGAGCTCGAAGGGTACGCGACGTTCGTGGCCGTGGACGGGGTCGACGCGCTGGCCATCGCCAGGCGCTTCCGGCCGGATCTCATCCTGCTCGACCTGCGCATGCCCGTGATGGACGGACGGGCATTCCGGCGGGAACAGGCCGACGACCCTGCAATCGCTGACATCCCCGTCGTCTGCATGTCCGCCGAGCCCGACGTGGCAGCGGTCGCCCGCGCCCTGAACGCCGCAGCCTATCTGTGCAAGCCCGTCGACGCCAGCCGTCTGCTCCAGGCGCTGGACGCTGCGGGCGTCAGCCCGTGGTCCGGTCAGGGCCGCCCGGGCCCGACCGATCCGGGTGATGCGGGCGCCGGGTCCGCGCCCGACCTGCGTTAGCGGGCTCCGGTGAATCCTGCCGGCTGAGGCCGGCACGAACGTGAGCGTGGGCACGGTGCGCCAGCCCGCGACGGCAGCGCCGCTTCGGGAGGACGACGACTCCTCTCCGGATGTCGCCGGCAATCGCGGCGACGGTGTTCGCCGGCTTCGCGCCTGCCCTGGCTCAGCTCCGTCGGCGGGCGGCGGAGGCGGCCCGCGGGGGCTTGCGTCCGACGAGACGCCAGAACCGCGCCTCGTCGATGAGCGCGATCTCGTGTCCCTTCTCGCGGAGCCTCTTGATTTCCATCAGCTTCAGCCCGCCGTCGCGACCGGCGGCCTGCAGCGGGTTCGGGCGGCCCCGCACGACCACGGTCGTCTTCAGCGACGGGCCGCCGTGCACGATCGCGCCCGCACGCCGCGCCGCAGCCGCGGCCTCGCTGCGTGTCGTCGACAGGATGCCGGTGAAGGCGAGGTGAACGCCGCGCAGGCTGCGCAGCCGGCCGGTCGCGAGCGGTTCGGGACGCTTGCGGAGTGCCTCGATCAGCTCATCCGCACTCTCATAGCGCTTCCGCCGCTCGCCGATGCAGCGGTAGATGATCTCCTTCAGCTGGTCGCTGCACGCGAGCCGGCGCACGTCGCCCGTCCGGATTCGCGCGCCGGCGTCTCCCTTCACCAGCATCGCCAGCAGCTGGCCGACCTGGTAGACATCGTCGCGTGCCTGCCACTTCGGCACGCTGCCGGCGATGATGTCGCTCGGCGCCGTCAGCGCGTTCATCGTCCGTGCCGTGATCCCGCGCGTGTCGCTCTGCTGCCGCGCGATGCCGAAGTCGCCGAGCTTCAGGCGGGCGCCGTCGCAGACGAACACGTTCATCGGCGTCAGGTCGCGGTGCAGCATCTGCCCGCGGTGCAGCCGGCCGAGCACCTGCAGGATGCCCGCGATCTCGCGCCGGACGACGCGTTCGGACAGCCCGCCGGACAGCCGGGGCAGCCATGCGGTGAGGTCGCCGTGCGCGGCGTACTCCAGCGCCAGCGCGTAGAGCACCTCGCCGCCGGTCCGGACGACGGGGAACGCGTCGAACACGCGGATCGCGCGCGGATGTCCGTCGAGCAGCTGGCCGAAGTACGCCTCGCGCAGCCAGCCGTCGATGCGCGGGCTGATCTTGACGCAGACGATGTCGGGGACCGTGGTGGAGCGTCCGATACGGCGGGCGCGGTAGGCCTGCCCGAATCCGCCCTCGCCGATCAGGCGGTCGACCTGGTATCGCAAGCCGGTTTCCGGGCTGGCGATCGTCTCGCCGGCGGCGAGCAGTCGCATGCCGGCCCGCGCGCGGCCGCGAACCAGGGTGGCGGTGCGGGTGGTGGCCTGCGTGAGGTCGCGTGGCGATGACGGGACGGGTGCCATACCGGCGGAATTCCGATTCTATCCCGCCTGCGGCACCGCGTCTTCTGGTGTGGGACGACGATGGCCGAACTCACGAGGATGGCCGAACTGAAGTTCGGCCCTACGAGGACGTGAGGCGGCGTGCCTGCGCCTGCGCCTTCAGCGCGAGCTCCATCGCCAGGAACGTGTGCGCCTGGGGCATCGCGGTTTCCGTCCGGTTCAGCACGTCGTCGACGAGACGTTCACCGTAGGTGAGCTTCACGTCGGAGCAGTCGATGTACCGCGTTTCCTTCCTGTCGACGAGGAAGACGTGGCTGCCGCCCGGGCGGCCGGCGATGTCGATGTTCTTGCGGACCTCGATGTAGCCGTCGGTGCCGAGAATCGTCAGCCGGGTGTCGCCCCAGGTCGCGAGGCCGTCCGGCGTGAACCAGTCCACGCGGACGTAGCCGAGTCCGCCGTTGCCGCGCACCATCGCGTCGCCGAAGTCCTCGAGCTCCGGGTACTGCGGATGGTGGACGTTCCCCACCTGCGAGGCGACGACCTCCGCCTCGGTGGACCCGGTGAAGTAGAGGAACTGGTCGAACTGGTGCGACGCGATGTCGCAGAGGATGCCGCCGTAGCGTGCGCGCTGGAAGAACCACGCCGGGCGCGAGGGCGCGTTCATGCGATGCGGGCCGAGGCCGATCGTCTGCACGACCTTCCCGATCGCGCCGGCCTTGACGAGCTCGCCGGCGCGGACCGTGCCGCGGTTCTCGTGGCGCTCGCTGTAGAGCACGGAGTAGATCCGCTTCGTCTCGGCCTGGACCCGGCGCAGCTCCGCGAGCTGTTCGAGCGTCGTCATGCCCGGCTTGTCGACCATGACGTCCTTGCCGTGCCGCATCGCGGCCAGCGCGACGCCGGCGCGCTCGTCAGGGATGGAGGCGCTCACGATCAGCTGGATCGACGGGTCCTCGTAGATCTCCTGCTCGCTGCGCGCCAGCCTGGCCTGCGGGTACCGCTTGCCGAATGCCGCGGCGAGCTCGGGCTCTTTCGCGTAGTACCAGACCAGCTCGCCTCCGCCCTGGATCACGGCATTCGTCTGGCCGTAGATGTGACCGTGATTCATGCCGATGGCCGCAAAGCGGATGCGCGGCGGGCGCGGCGGAGCAGCCGGCTGCTGCATGGCGGCTCTCGCCGAACCTGCGAATGCGGCGGCGGCAAGCGAAGCGGTCAGGAACTCGCGGCGTCCAGTACGTTTGTCGTGGGTCATGGGTCCAATGCGCTGCGGGGGTATCCCCTCGGTACGGGCTGCACGCGAACTTTCGCACGAGACGGCGATTCATGCCAGAGGCGACTGTCCGGCAGGCCCGGCGCTCCTGGCCTCCCTCTTGAGTCCGTCCTGAGGCGACCGGCCGTGCGGCGGCGCACGCACTGAGGGGACGGATCGCTGTCGGGTCGTCGACGTGACTTCGATCGGAAGCCGGCGCTGCTGCTGTATGCGTGTTTTCTCCACCGCAGTTGTTGCGACGGCGTGATCATGATCGGCCAAGCGGTCGAGCTGCACGGCTGAGTCGGC
>DASVDJ010000103.1:0-18976 GCA_036381155.1 Vicinamibacterales bacterium | reverse complement strand
AGGAGCGCCGGGCTGCCGGTGGTGCGCGTGACGGTCTGGGAGACGCCCACCTCGTTCGCGACCTTCACCGGCGACGACGCGCGCTGAGCCGCGCGATGGCTGCGGTCGTCTTCGATCTCGACGGCACGCTCGTCGACTCGGCGCGGGACCTCGCCGCGTCCGGCAATGCGCTGCTCGGCGAGTACGCGCGTCCGCCGCTCCCGGCCGATGCCATCGCCGCGATGGTCGGCGACGGCGCGCGCGTGCTGGTGCAGCGTCTCTTCGACGTGGCCGGCATCACCGCGCCGGTCGATGAAGGGCTTGCGCGATTTCTCGCCCTCTACGACGCGCGGCTGCTGGATACCACGCGCCCCTACGACGGGATTCCGGATCTGCTCGAGACGCTCGCGCGGCGCGGCACACCGATGGCCGTGCTCACCAACAAGCCGCGCGCGATGTCACAGCGGCTGCTTGCCGGACTCGGCCTCGATCGCTACTTCACCGATGTCTTCGGCGGAGACGGACCGTTCCCGCGGAAGCCGGATCCGGCCGGCCTGATCCATCTGCGCGACGCCGCGGGGGGCCGGGCGGTGATGGTCGGCGACTCGCCGGCCGATCTCCACACCGCGCTCGCCGCCGGCGTGCCCGCATGCCTGGTGCGCTACGGTTTCGGTTTCGCGAAGCTGTCCGGGGAAGAACGCCGCCGCGCGGCCTGGATCATCGACGAGCCGCGCCAGCTGGCGGAGCTCGTCGCGCGGTGGGACGCTGAAACGTCGGGATCGCGTCAGTCCCTGAACGGCAGCTCGTAGCTGAAGTATCCGAGCACGCCGGCCGACGTCTCGCCCGCGACGCGCGTGAACGGCACCGCGGCGCCGACGACGACCTGCCGGAAGCCCCACGTCCATCCCCACCGCGCACCGGGTGACAGAATCACCACGGTCTCGCGGTCGGTCAGCTCAGGGCCGACAACGCCCTCCTGCCAGTCGACGACCGCTTCCATCAACACGTTGAGCTTCGGGTTCAGGCGGTAGATCACGCTGCCGGCCACGAACGGGCTCGCCAGCGCGACGTCGCTGGCGGCGCGGAGGTTGCCGCCGGACTGGAAGTGATCCGTCGGCGCCGATGGCAGCCATGTGAAGCCGGCGTTGCCATGCAGGTAGTAGTTGCCGACCTGCTTGCTGACCGGCAGGTTGAACTGCAGGCCCCAGCTGCCGTAGCCGAGCCCGCGCCGCTCGTCGCCGACCGGCAGGATCAGCGAGACGCGCGGTGAGATCGCCGGCAGGCCGGGATCCTCGTCGGTGACCTGATACCGGTAGTGCAGCAGGATGTCGCCCGCCCCGGTGCCGTCGCCGGCCGATGCGACGCCGACCGAATACGACAGCTGGTGCTTCTTCGACCGCAGCGGCCATTCCTGCGTGAAGCCCAGGAACCAGCGGCCCCCTTCCTCGCGCAGCACGGTCGCGAGGTTCTGGAAGATGCCGGGGTCCTGGTTGAACGCCTCCTCGACGAAGAACGAGTTGTCCGTGATTTCGAAGGGGGCCGGCGGCGGACCGGCGGGTGCCTGCGCCAGCGCGGGCACCGCGCTCAGCACGCAGATCAGCAGAATCGACGCGATGACCTCGACGAGCAGCTTCGACGCGGCGCGCGCGCCGATCGTCAGCTCCTCGCCGCCTTCGCGCTCCACGCGCACGCTGTCGGCCGCCTCGTCGCGCGCCTGGACCCGGAGCTGCTGCCCCGGCTTGAGCCCGCTCGATTCCAGGAACCGCAGGAACGACGCGTCCTGATCGGCGACCCGCGTGACGGCCAGCGGCACGCCGACCGGACATGTCAGCAGGGAGTGCATCTCGCGGTGGGCGATGATGCCTTCCGAGTCGGGAATCGGGTCGCCGTGCGGGTCCACCTCCGGGTGGCCAAGCATCTCGTCCATGCGCTCGATGAGCCGCTCCGAGACGACGTGCTCGAGCTGCTCCGCCTCGTCATGCACCTCGTCCCAGCTCATGCCCATCACCTGCACCAGGAACAGCTCGACGAGCCGGTGCCGCCGGATGACCAGTCCCGCCAGCCGCTCGCCGGCCGGTGTGAGCCGAACCCCCGCATACGGCTCGTAATGGACCAGCCCCGACTCCGACAGCGCCTTGACCATCGTCGTCGCGCTGCCCGGGGTGACGCCGATGGCCGCCGCCAGGGCGCCCATCGGGACCAGCACGGTGCCGGCCGGGAGCGTCAACTGCTGCAAATAGATGTGTTTGAGGTAGTTCTCGACTGTGCTCGATGGAAGCATGAGCTCGGCCCCGTCCGGTTTCGAAGAATCCTATCTTGACTTTTTGGCGGAGTCCATAGAATATTTTGGCTATTCAAAAAATCGGCAGCCCGCGACCCGGGCTTTCACGGTCCGCAGACCCTATGAACCCGTTCCCGCTCCTCTCGAGGCGCTCGTGGCTGCAGGCGGCTGGTGTCGGTTCGCTGCTCGCGGGTGCGGGCGCGGTGACCCGGCTCTCCGGACAGCATCAATCGCCGGTTCCCGACGGCCACGTCCTCGGGCACGCCGGGCACGCGCTCGGCACGGTCGGCGAGGTCGACACGTCGGTGTTCGATCCGACGGCGTTCCTGACCTCGTTCAACTTCTCGCACCTCCCGCCCGACGAGCGGGTCCGCTACTACCGTGAGACGCCGCGCCCCGACGGCACGCTGCTGCGCGAGTACGAGATCTTCGCGGTCGATCGCGAGATCGAGATCGCGCCCGGCGTCTTCTTCCCGGCCTGGACGTACAACGGCCAGGTCCCCGGGCCGACGATCCGCGCCACCGAAGGGGACCTCGTGCGGGTGCACTTCGTGAACCAGGGGGCACACCCGCACACGATCCACTTCCACGGCTGGCATCACCCGGACATGGACGGCTCGCTGCCGCAGCACCAGGTGCTGCCGGGCCAGGACTTCACGTACGAGTTCGTCGCGGATCCGTTCGGACTGCACCTCTATCACTGTCACGCCGTCCCGCTGAAGCGGCACATCCACAAGGGCCTCTACGGCACGTTCATCGTGGACCCGAAGGGGGATGGGCCGGATCCGTCGGCGCTCGACGAGTTCGTGATGGTGATGAACGCGTTCGACACGAACTTCGACAACGAGAACGAGGTCTACGCCGTCAACACCGTCGCGCACTACCACATGCACCACCCGATCCGCGTGACGGTCGGCAAGCCCGTGCGGATCTACCTCGTGAACGTCACGGAGTTCGATCTGCTCAACAGCTTCCACCTGCACGGCATGTTCTTCGACGTCTATCGCACCGGCACGAGCCGGACGACGACCGAGCGCACCGACACGCTGATGCTGTGCCAGGGGGAGCGCGCCATCCTCGAGACGACGTTCCGCTACCCGGGGGACTTCATGTTCCACGCCCACCAGAGCGAGTTCGCGGAGCTCGGGTGGATGGGGCTGTTCCGCGCAGTGGAGGCCGGCCGTGACACCTGACGTCGGAACCGCCGCCGCGCCCGCGCGCGGCGGGGCGGTTCGCACCTGGGCGCTCGCGCTGATTCCGCTGCTCCTGCTGTCGGGCCTGCTCGTCTGGATCGCGCGCAGCGGGCCGGCCGACGCGGTGCTCGGCACCGGCTATCCGCCGGTCGAGCGCCTCGCGATCGGCCGCGTGGTGCTCGGCGACACCGGCATCACCGTCGACGTGCTGAACGACGGCCCCGATCCGGTCACGATCGCGCAGGTGATCGTGGACGATGCGTACTGGAATTTCAGCGCGACGAACGGGACGACGCTGCCGCACCTGGGGCAGACGAGACTGCAGATTCCCTACCCGTGGGTGCATGGCGAGACGCACGTGCTGCGGCTCGTGACCAGCACCGGCGTGACGTTCGACCACACCATCGGCGTCGCGGTCCCCACGCCGAAGCCGGACCTCGCGGCCGTGGGCACGTTCGCGCTCATCGGGCTGTACGTCGGTGTCGTCCCGGTCGCGATCGGCCTGCTCTGGTTCCCGCTGGTCGGCCGGCTCGGACGACGCGGCCTCGACTTCGTGCTCGCGCTGACCATCGGCCTGCTGCTCTTCCTGCTCGTGGACGCCGGCGCCGAGTCGCTGGAGATCGCGGCGACCATTCCGGGATCGTTCCAGGGGACCGCGCTGGCGGTGTTCGCGGCCGGTGCGGCGTTTCTCGGACTCGAAGCGTTCGGCGCGTGGCTGCAGGGGCGCCGGCGGGATCTGCGCGCCGGCGGCGCCTCCGGGTGGCTCCTCGCGCTGCTCGTCGCGATCGGGATCGGCCTGCACAACTTCGGCGAGGGGCTGGCAATCGGGTCGGCGTTCGCGCTCGGCGAAGCCGCGCTCGGCAGCCTGCTCATCGTCGGGTTCACGCTCCACAACACGACCGAGGGGCTCGCCATCGTCGCGCCGCTCTCGCGTGACTACGGTCCGTCGGCGCGGCCGCCCATCGCGACGCTGGTCTGGCTCGGGCTCATCGGCGGGCTGCCGACGATTGCCGGCGCCTGGCTGGGCGGCTTCGTCTACTCGCCCGTCTGGTCGGTGCTGTTCCTGGCGCTGGGCGTCGGGGCGATCGCGCAGGTGACGGTCCAGATCCTCTCGCAGGTGGCAGAAGGACGTCCGATCCGCCGATATCTGGCGGAGGGGCCGGTTGTCGCGGGTCTGGCAGCCGGCGTCGGGGTGATGTACGTCACGGGGATGCTGATCGGATGACCGCGACGCTTCGTAATCGCCGGGCCGTGCTGGCGCTCGTCGTGCTGGTGACCGCCGCGGTCGCCGGGGTGCTGGTGTCGCGGCTCACCGCCAGGGGCGACGTCCGCGAGATCGAGCTCACGGCGCGTTCGATGGCCTTCTACGCGCCCGGGTCGGACGCGAACCCGACCCTGGTCGTGCGGCCGGGCGAGCGCGTCAGAATCGTCGTGCGCAACGAGACACCGGGCATGGTCCACGACCTCTCGATCGACGCGTTCGGCGTGTCGACCCGGCTCCTGAATGCGGGCGAGACCGGCACGCTCGAATTCACCGCGCCGCGGGAGACCGGCCGGCACGAGTACGTCTGCCGGCCCCATTCCGTGATGATGCGCGGCGTGATCGAGGTCCGGTAGCCGCCGCATTCTCCGGCGTGACCCGGACCGCACCGCCTCCACGCCTTCGCGACGCGATCGCCACGCCCGCCGGCAAGGCGGCCTACGTCCGCCGCCTGTTCGCGACCATCGCCGACCGCTACGACCTGATCACGGTCGTCCTGTCGTTCGGTCTCGACCAGCGCTGGAAGCGCCGTCTGGTCCGGCTGGCGGCGCCGGGCCCGTCGGATCGCGTGCTCGACCTGGCCTGTGGCACCGGCGACATCGCGCGGCTCGCCGCGGCCCGGGGCGCTGACGTCGTCGGCCTCGATCTGGTGCCGCGCATGATCGAGAAGGCGCGGCACCGGGATCCCGGCCGGCGGACGAAGCTGCTGGCGGGGGACATGCTGGCACTGCCCTTCCCGGATGCGGCGTTCGACCTCGTCACCACCGGCTACGGCCTGCGGAACGTTCCCGATCTCGACCGGGCGCTCGCCGAGATCCGGCGCATCCTGCGCCCCGGGGGCCGGGTCGTGTCCCTGGACTTCACGCGTCCGCGGCCGCCGGTGCTCTGGGCCGTCTGCCGTCTGTATCTGAGCGCCGTCGGCGGGGCCCTCGGGTGGCTGCTGCACCGCGACCCCGATACCTATCGCTACATCCCGGAGTCGCTGCGGACCTTCCCGCGTGCCGACGAGCTCGTCGAGCGCCTGCGCCGGCACGGCTTCGTCGATGTGGAATGGCGCCGCGTGCTCGGAGGGCTGCTGGCCATTCATGTGGCTCGTACGAGCCGGTCCGCCGAAGCGCGAAGCGCGGACCCGATCCGACCCGATCGGACCTGATCGCGCGCCGCGGGCAGGCGAGCATCGAGTGGCGCGCGGACCTGATCCGACCTGATCCGACCCGATCCAACCCGGGAATTCACGTGCACTGATGTCTAAAGGCGGGACGGTGAAGAGCCGAAATCGTGCAGGGGGACGTGCGTGCAGCTGGTAGATTCATTTCTCGCCGCCATCGTCCGCGAGGACGGCGAGTCGCTGGTGCTGCACGTTGGCGAGCGTCCCGTCGTCGTCGCGCCGCGGGGGCCGATTGAAATCGCGTCGGCCGTCATGACGCTGGAGGCGATGGACTCGCTGCTCCTCGAGCTGCTGCCGCCGGATTCCCGGCATGCGCTCGCGGAGTTCGGCGCCGTGGAAGCCGAGCTGCCCCCTTCGGCGATCCTGCCCGACGAGCGTTTCGCGATCGTCGCGGCGCGCGGCGGCGACGACATCTGGATTGAAATCCGCCGCCGGCGCAGCGTCGGCGGCGCGGCTCCCCAGCGCCCGAGCGAGGCCCCGATGCCCCCCGGACGCGACCTGCCGCCTCCTGACGGCGAGCCTGCCGTCGTACTCCCGCTTTCACGCAGCCCGGTGCGGCCGGAAACCGCGCAGCGCCCGGGACCGGCGCGGCTTGGAGGGCTCGAACGGCTCCTGAGGCTGGCCTCGGCCCGGGGCGCGGAGGCGCTCTACCTGTTCTCGCATTCGCGCCCGTCGATCCGGGTGGACGGTGAGATCGGCGTGCTCGAAGGCGAGACACCGCTCCAGCCGCAGGAGATCGAGGCGCTGCTGCTGGACGTCCTGCCGGCAGACGTCACCGTGGCCGCCGGCAGCGAGTGGATCTGCGACGTCGCCGACGTCGGCCGCGTGCGGTGCCTGGCGTTCCGCGATCACCGCGGGCCGGGCGGCATCTTCCGCCTCATCCCGTCGCGGGTCGTCCCGGTCGAGCAGCTCGGGCTGTCGCGCGAGATCCAGTCGCTCTGCGCGGAGCCCGAGGGGCTCGTGCTCGTCACGGGGCCGCGCGCCGCCGGCAAGTCGACGCTGCTCTCCGCGTTCGTGGACCTGATCAACCGGACGCGCAGCGACCACGTGATCACCGTCGAGTCGCGCGTGAAAGTGCTGCACGAGAACCGGAGCTCGCTCGTCAGCCAGCGCGAGGTACGCGGCGGGCCGGCCGAGCTGCTGGCGGCGGTGCGCGCCGCGCTCCGCGAGAGCCCCGACGTGCTGGTGATCGAGGACGTGCGCGCGCCCGAGGTCGCCGCCGAGGCGATCGAAGCGGCCGCGTCGGGCCACCTGGTGCTGTGCGGCATCCCGGCGCATTCGGCGCCCGAGGCAGTGGAGCGGCTCGTCGAGCTCATGCCGGCCGAGCGGCGCCCGCAACTGCAGTCGATGCTCGCCGAGGCGCTTCGCGGAGTTGTGGCGCAGGTGCTGCTGCGGAAATCGGGCGGCGGCCGCGTCGCCGCCCGCGAGCTGCTGCTCGGCACGCCCGGCGTCGCCGCGATCATCGCGGAGGGCCGGCTGGCGCAGCTGCGCCTCGCGCTCGAGAGCGGCCGGCGCCACGGGATGGTGCCGCTCACCGACGCGCTCGTGGCCTTCGTGCAGAGCGGCGCGGTGGATGTGAAGGAAGCCTGGCGCCGCGCCGGCGACCGCGCCGGCCTGCTGAAGCAGCTCAAGCGCGAGGGGATCGACACGTCGTTCGTCGAACGCCTCGCGTAGCCCGGACCCAATCCGACCTGGTCGCACGCCCGCGAGCAAGGATCGACGAGCGGCGCGCGGACCTGATCCGACCTGATCCGACCTACTTACCGACAAACCCCTCAATCGCATCCGCCAGGAAGTCGAGCACGTCGCGATCGGTGAGGTTCTCGATCAGGACTCCGGGCCGGATGGGACGCTCCTCCGTGACCGTCTCGCGTCCCTTGTGCCGTTCGATGCGCGCCACCACCTGCGGCCGCGGTCCCGACGTGTCGAGGCGGAACTCGATGAAGTCCTCCCGCGAGCGCTCGGACGCGAACAGGACCTGATCCGCGGGCGTGTGCACCGCGAAGGGGTAGCCCTCGGCACGCAGCACGTTGGCGACCTGGCGTGCGACCGGCACGAGCACCTCCCGCTGGAACCGCTCGTAGGCCTCCGACGCGAGCTCGTTGCGCGCGCGGCGTTCGGCGGCTTCCCGGCGGGCGCGGTCGATGGTCTCCCGGATGCGCTTGCGGACGTCGGCTGTTTCGAGCGCCATGGCATCGATGATCGTGCCATGAATGGCCGCCTGCCGTCGCGTTGCTGCGTCGCGGTGCCCGACGCCGCCGCCGGCGGCCGCCGGCGCCCGGTCATCGTGGTGCAACCGGCTTCGAGCCGATTTCGTCATAATCTGTGTCATGCGTGCTCTTCTGCTCGTGCCCGTCGTTGTCCTGATGGCCGTTCCGGCGGCTGCGCAGCCCCGGAAGGCGCCTCAGGAGCCCACCGTCAGCGCTGCGGGCCAGGCCATCGTCCGCAGGGCGCCCGACCAGGCGTTCGTCACCATTGCGACCGAATCGCGCGCGCCGCGGCCGGAGGCGGCCCAGCAGGCGAACGCCCGGGCGATGGAGAAGGTGCGGAAGAAACTGCGCGACGAGAAGATTCCGGACGCCGCGATCCGCACCATGTCGTTCAACCTGCGCGAGGACTTCGACTACACCAGCGGGGGGCGCGTGTCGCGCGGCTTCGTGGTGACCAACGCGATCGAGGTCCGCGTGGACGACCTGTCGCGTCTTGGCCGGCTGATCGACGAGGTCGTCGAGTCGGGGGCGACCTCGATCAGCGGCATCCGGTTCGAACTGAAGGACCGCGAGGCGGCGGAGCGCGAGGCGCTGCGTCAGGCCGTGGAGGATGCGCGCGCCAGGGCCGAGGCGCTCGCCGCCGGAGCAGGGCTGCGCATCGTCCGTGTGCAGTCCGTCGCCGATCACGGCGTGGAGCAGGCGCCGCCGCCGATGCCGATGATGCGGATGGAGGCGCGCGCCGACGCCGCGCAGACGCCCATGGCGCCGGGCGAGATCGAGATCCGCGCGTCGGTCCACCTGACCGCGGTCGTCGCACCCCGGTGAAGCCGCGCACGCTCACCCCGCGCGTGCTCCGGGCCGCCGAGCGGCACCTGTCCGCCGTCGATCCGGTGATGGCCCGGATCATCGGAGAGGTCGGGCGCTGCAGGCTCGGGCGGTCCCGGCGGGAGGATCCGTTCACGGCGCTCGTCGAGGCCATCATCTGGCAGCAGCTCTCGACACGCGCCGCCTCGACGATCTACAGCCGCGTGCTCGCGCTGGCCGGCGGCTCGTGCCTCACGCCGGCCGCGGTGCTCGCGTGCACCGACGAGCAGCTGCGGGGCGCCGGGCTCAGCCGGAGCAAGATCTCCTTCCTTCGCGACCTCGCGACCCGTGCGACCGACGGGTCGCTGACGTTCGACGCGCTCGCCGACCTGGAAGACGACGAGGTCGTGGCGACGCTGACGCGGATCAAGGGCATCGGCCGCTGGACGGCGGAGATGTTCCTGATGTTCCGCCTGCTGCGGCCCGACGTGCTGCCGGTCGGCGACCTCGGCATCGTCAAGGCGATGCAGCGGCACTACCGGATTCGCAGGACCACCCCCGAACGGTTGTATCGTCTCGCCGAGCCCTGGCGGCCGTACCGGTCCGTCGCGTCATGGTACCTGTGGGCCAGCACCGACGTCGTCCCCGGCAACGGCAAGCCCTGATCGCGGACCAGTACCCGTGTCTGACACCCGTACCGGTACGGGTGTCAGACACCCGTACGGATTTCACACAGCCCGCCATGACAACAGAGCACAACCCTGCACGCCGCGCGGCGTTCCTGCGCTCGCCGCTCCGGCTCTCCGCGATTCCCGTTCTGCTGCTGGCCGCGACGCTCGCGGCACAGGACGGCGGCGCCGACGCGGCGAAGAAGAAGTGGGACGTCGAAGCCCCGCTCGGGCCGTCCAAGACTATTGCGTTCGAGACGGACGAGGCGACGTGGGTGAACGTGGACGTGAGTCCCGACGGACGCACCATCGTCTTCGACATCCTGGGCGACCTGTACTCGATGCCGATCGAGGGCACGGGGCAGGGACTCGCGGTCAGGCTGACGAGCGGCGCCGCCTACGACATGCAGCCGCGCTTCAGCCCTGACGGGCGCTGGATCGCCTTCGCGAGCGACCGCGACGGCCTGACGAATATCTGGGTGATGAAACCGGACGGCTCCGGCGCGCGTCAGGTCTCGCGCGAGAAGCGCTGGTACGTGAACAGCCCGACGTGGTCGCCGGACAGCCAGTACATCTACGCACGCCGGCACTTCGTCCGCGAGCGATCCGGCGGCGCCGGCGAGATCTGGATGTATCACGTCAGCGGCGCCGAGGGTCTCCAGGTCACCGAGAAGAACGGCTGGCAGAAGGACGCGGGCGAGCCGGCGCTCTCGCCGGACGGGCGGTATCTCTACTACAGCAAGGACGTCACGCCCGGTCAGACGTTCGAATACAACAAGAACCCCTACGACCTCATCTACGCGATCATCCGCCGCGATCTCCACACCGGCCGCGAGCGCACGCTCGTCGCCGAGCCCGGCGGCTCGATCACGCCGCGCGTCTCACCCGACGGGCGCACGCTCGCGCTGCTGCGGCGCATCGACTCGTCCACCGTCCTCGTCCTGCGCGATCTGCAGACCGGGGAGGAGCGACCGCTGTTCGATCGGCTCGATCGCGACATGCAGGAAGCATGGGCGATTCACGGGGTCTACCCGCAGTACGCGTGGACGCCGGACGGCCGTGCACTGGTCATCTGGGGGCAGGGGAAGATCTGGCGCGTCGACGCCGCCACCGGCGATGCACGCGTGATCCCGTTCCGCGCACGCGTGGAGCAGAGAATCGCCGAGCGCCTGGTGTTCCCGCAGGAGGTCGCACCGGACACGTTCCAGGTCCGCATGCTGCGCCATGTCGCGGTCGCGCCCGGCGGCGGACAGGTCGCCTTCGACGCGCTCGGCCAAATCTACGTGCGGCCGCTGCCCGACGGCACGCCGCGGCGGCTCACGAAGGACGCGGAGTTCGAGTTCGATCCCGCGTGGACTCCCGATGGCCGCCGCCTCGTGTACGTCACCTGGTCCGACGCGGAGGCGGGACGCGTGCGGGTCGCCACGCTCGACGGCGCGTCCCGCGATGTCGTGACGGAGCCCGGCCACTACACGGAGCCGTCGTTCTCCCCCGACGGCAGCCTGATCGTCTACCGCGCCACGACCGGCGACAGCCAGCGCGGCCGCGCCTTCGCCGAACGCCCGGGCATCTACGTCGTGCCCGCCGACGGATCGGCGGCGCCGCGGCTCGTGCGCGAAGAGGGCAGCGACCCGCAGTTCGATCACACCGGCCGCCGCATCTACCTCCGCGAGCGCCGCGACCGCCAGTTCGTGCTGCTGAGCGTCGATCTGTCCGGTGGCGACGAGCAGGTCCACTTCCAGTCCGAGAACGCGACGCAGATCGTGCCGTCGCCCGACGGGCGCTGGGTCGCGTTCGCCGAGCGGTATCGCGCGTACGTCGCCGCCTTCCCGCGTTCCGGGCGCCCCATTGCTCTGGGACCGACGGTGTCGAACTACCCGGTCGCGCGCATCTCCCGCGACGCGGGGTATTACCTGCACTGGTCGTCCGACAGCCGGACGGTCTACTGGTCGCTCGGACCGGAGCTGTTCCGACGTCCGCTCGATCGGACGTTCACGTTCCTCGAAGGCGCGGCCGACAGGCCGGACGAGCCGGAAGCGCGCGGCCTGCCCATCGGGTTCACCGTGCCCAGTGACGTCCCAGCCGGCACGGTGGCCCTCGTCGGCGCCCGCATCGTCACGATGCGCGATGACAGGGGGGGTGTCATCGAGAACGGCACCATCGTCGTCAGCGGCAACCGGATCACGGCCATAGGCCCGTCACGGTCCGTGCGGGTTCCGGCGGGCGCGCACCGCGTGGACGTCCGGGGCAAGACGATCGTGCCCGGCTTCATCGACGCGCACGCGCACGTCGGCAGCGAGTCGGAGGGCATCCTCGCGCAGCAGTCCTGGCCGCTCGTCGCGAACCTCGCGTACGGCGTGACGACGGTGCACGATCCGTCGAACAACACCGAGGTCGTCTTCGCGAACGCCGAGCTCGTCCGCGCCGGGCGGAAGCTCTCGCCGCGCCTGTTCTCGACGGGCGGCGTCCTCTATGGCGCGGAGACGCCGACGAAGGCGGTCGTCGAGACCGAGGAAGACGCCCGGGCCCACCTGCGCCGGATCAAGGCGGCGGGCGGCTTCAGCGTCAAGAGCTACAACCAGCAGCGCCGGGACGCGCGGCAGATGATCATCAAGGCGGCCCGCGAGCTGGGGATGATGGTCGTGCCCGAGGGGGGATCGCTCCAGTACATGGACGAGACCTTCATCCAGGACGGGCATACCGGCCTCGAGCACTCCATGCCGGTCCCGAACCTGTATCGCGACGTCATCGAGCTGTTCGAACAGGCCCGAACGGGCTATACTCCCACGCTCATCGTCGGGTATGGCGGGCTGTCCGGCGAGTACTACTGGTATCAGCACCAGGAGGTCTGGAAGAACGAGCGCCTGCTGACCTTCACGCCCCGCGGCATCGTCGATGCCCGCTCCCGGCGCCGGACGATGGCGGCGGAGAACGACTTCAACCATGTCGCGATCGCGAAGGGGGCGAAGCGGCTGCTCGACGCCGGCGTGCTCGTGCAGCTCGGCGCGCACGGGCAGCTGCAGGGGCTCGGCGCGCACTGGGAGCTCTGGATGCTCGCACAGGGCGGGATGACCCCGGTCGAGGCGCTGCGGTGCGCGACGGTGAACGGCGCGCGGTATCTGGGGCTCGATCGCGATCTCGGCACGCTGGAAACGGGGAAGCTGGCCGACCTCGTCGTGCTCGATCGCAACCCGCTGGAGAACATCCGGAACTCCGATTCCGTGCGTTACGTCATGCTGAACGGCCGTCTCTATGACGCGTCGACGATGAACGAGATCGGCAATCATCCGCGGACCCGCCCGCCGTTCGCGTGGCAGCGCGGCACGGTGGACACCATTCAGTAGAGAGGTACGCCATGGCCAGGTTCCGTTTCGAACGTGTCGGAGTACTGGCGCTTGCCGTCGCCCTGAGCGCGGCCGGCGCGGCGGCGCAGACACCGTCGCCCGACGAGCTGGTCGCGAAGAACGTGGAGGCGCACGGAGGCAAGGAGAAGCTGGCCAGCGTCCAGAGCCTGCGGATCACGGGCACCCTGAGTTCCCAGGGGCAGCAGATGACGCTGACGACCACGCTGAAGCGGCCGAACAAGATCCGCCAGGAGATGAACGTGCCCGGCGCGAAGCTCGTGCACGCCTACGACGGCGAGAAGGCGTGGGCGCTCAACCCGATGATGGGCCCGCAGCCGCAGGTCATCGAGGGGCTCCAGGCGGACACGCTGAAGAACCAGTCGATGATTGACGGCCTGCTCGTCGGCTACAAGGAGCGCGGCGACAAGCTCGACGTCGTGGGCCCGGCCACCGTCGAGGGGCGCAAGGCATGGGAGCTGAAGCTGACGCGCGGCGACGGCCAGGTCCTGCGCGTCTTCCTGGACGCGGAGACCTACCTGGAGGCGCAGTTCGCGGCGTCGGTGAACCAGGACGGCATGAACCTGGACGTCGCCACGCTGATGGGCGACTACCAGCCGGCCGACGGCCTGATGCTGGCGCGAAAGGTCCGCACGCGCGTCAATGGCCAGGAGGTCGCGACGCTGAACATCTCGAACATCGAGGTCAACGTCCCGGTGGAGGACAGCGAGTTCCAGATGCCCACCAACTGAGAAGGGCAGAGGCCACAGAGGGCGCAGAGAAGACGACGCAAGACAGGTGGGTCGGCCAGGATCAACCAGATCGTTCTTCTGATTCCTCTGTGTGCTCTGTGGCCTCTGCGTTCTCTGGGCTCACTGTGCCCTCTGTGTTCTCGGCGTCCTCGACGTCCAGCCCCACCGACCGCATCAGCGCCACCGCATTGCTCGTCCGCACGATCCCCGGACGCAGCCGGTAGTCGAATCGCATCTCCCCGCCTTCGAAGGCATCGGTGAAGTGCACGTTGACCGCGTGCATGCCCAGATCGGATGCCATCTCCGCCAGCGCGAGATCGTGCGTCGTCACCAGCCCGATCGCGCCGCGATCGATGAGGCCGCGGATGATGCCGGCCGCGCCCGTGCGGCGGTCGTGCGAGTTCGTGCCCGAGAGCAGCTCGTCGAGCAGGAAGAGGACCGGAAGCGGGCCGGCGGCCAGATCGACAATCTGCTTCAGGCGCGTGATCTCCGCGAAGAAGCGGGAGCGCCCTTCCTGCAGCGAGTCCAGGATGCGGAGCGTCGCGCCGACGGCCAGCGGCGTCAGCGCCAGCCGGCGGGCGCGCACCGGCGCGCCGCAGAGCGCGAGCACGGTGTTGATGCCCACGGTGCGGAGCAGCGTGCTCTTGCCCGACATGTTCGAGCCGGAGACGACCAGCACGCGCGTCGACGCGTCGAGGCGGACGTCGTTCGGGACGGCGCGATCCGCCGGCAGGAGCGGGTGAGCGAGCCCCGCGCCATCGACGCATGCGGCCACATCACCGCCCGTCTCGTCCTTCCCGGAGCCCTGCAGCGCGGGGGCCGCAGCTCCGATCCCGAGCAACTCGGGAAACGGGTCGCCGGGCCGCTCGTACGCGTACCCCGCCAGCGACATCAGCGCCTCGAACTCGCCGGCAACCGCCACCCATTCGCCCAGCCATCGTCCGCTCCTGCGTCGCCAGGCTTCGACCGCGAACGCCAGCTGCGTTCCCCAGAGCAGCACGAGTGCGACTGGCGCGAACACCTGGTTCCGGCGCGCCTCCAGCAGATCGACCAGACGTGTGAGCTGTGCGATGCGGTGCGACGCCGTGTCGCCGGTTGCCGCCAGCCGTGCGTGAAGGGCGGCCAGTGCGGGTGCCGTGAACGGCGTCGCTTCGATGAGCGCCAGGACCTGCGCGAGCAGACGGAGCTCGCCGGCGGGCGCGTTCACCGCGGCCAGCACATGGCTGACAGGGCGCCGCCACCGGAGCGAGAACGCGATGGAGGCGGCTGCCGTGACGAGGACGGGCCACACCGGCAGGCCGAGCCAGAATCCGCCCGCAAGCGCTGCGACGTTCGCGAGGGCGAGCAGCGCTGCAGCGATGCGCGGCAGGCGTCCTTCGAGGAGTGGCGGCTGTGCGCCCCACGCGGCCAGGGTGTCCGGGTGGAGGAAGCTCGAGACGGCCTCTCCGATGAGCGCCAGGCGCTCGCGCAGATCGAGGAGCGGGCGCAGTTCCGCGATCGCCTGCTGGCGGGCGCGGATGACCTCGATCGATGCGGGCTGGAGCAGCCATCCCGCGAGCGTGGCCTCACCGGCCTGAAGCCGGGCCGTGCAGATCAGCTGGAACAGGGATCCCCGGCCGAACAGATCGAGGTCCGCGGCGTAGGGGTGCGCCGGGTCGAGATGGCGCTCGCCGGTGGGCCCGAGACCTGCCCAGCGGTCCTCGAGCCTGGCGAGACCGCGGTCGTAGAACGCCACCGCACGCCGCGCCTCGTCGAGCGAGCGGAGAACCCGGTCGTGCAGGACGGCGGTCACGGCGAAGCCGAGAACCGGCAGCGCCAGCCAGAGCGGCGAGATCCAGTCCGGCCCGAAGCTCATCCAGAGCATCAGGGCGCCAGCCGCGGCGATGGCGAGTCTGCCGGCAGCATACCGGTCGTGGCTCCGCCCGAGCCGCTCGACCGCCGCCTGCCGCGCCGCGCGCCGGCCGCGGTACTCGGAAATGGGCACGGCCGATTGTGTCCCGATCGCGCGCCGGCGAGCAGGAATTCACCGAGCCGGCGCGCGGACCTGATCCGACCTGATCGCGCGGCCGCGAGCAGGAATCACCGAGCGGCCCGGCGGACCTGATCCGACCCGATCCGCCCTGTCCCGGCATCCAAACAGATGTCATGCCCCGCACTCCGGTTTGCAGCACCGGGCGAAGCGGCGCTAAAATAGCGACTTTACTGGTCGGATATGCGCGATGACGTTGCCTGTCGCCGGGGCCGTGGACCAGCTGCTCCGGCCACGGACCCTCCTCGATCTCGTCGGGAACACCCCGATCCTCCGACTGCGGAGCTTCGAGCGCAGTAAGACCATCCGCCTGTACGCCAAGGCCGAATGGAAGAACCCCGGCGGCTCGGTCAAGGACCGGGCAGCCGTCCACATGGTGCTCGACGGCGAGCGCCGCGGCCTGCTCACGAAGGGCAAGACGATTCTCGATGCGACCTCGGGCAACACCGGCATCGCCTATGCGATGATCGGCGCGGCGCGCGGCTACCCCGTCAAGCTGTGCATGCCGCAGAACGTCACGCCCGAGCGCAAGCGCATCCTCCGCGCGTACGGCGCCGAGCTCGTGCTCACCGATCCGATGGAGGGCTCCGACGGCGCGATCCGTGAGGTGCGCCGCATCTACGCGGCCGAACCGGATCGCTACTACTACCCGGACCAGTACAACAACGACGCCAACTGGCGCGCGCACTACGAGACGACGGGGCCCGAGATCCTGGCGCAGACCGACGGCGAGATCACGCACTTCATCGCCGGGCTCGGCACGAGCGGCACCTTCATGGGCGCCGGCCGGTTCCTCCGCGAGCGCAAGCCGGACATCACGCTCGTCTCGGTCCAGCCCGAGACCGCGCTGCACGGGCTTGAAGGCCTCAAGCACATGGAGTCGGCCATCGTCCCGGGCATCTACGACCCGACGCTCGCCGACGAGGACATGCGCGTCGGCACCGAGGACGCCTACGTGCTGACGAAGCGTCTGGCGCTCGAGGAAGGGCTGCTCGTCGGCATCTCGAGCGGCGCGGTCCTGGCCGCCGCGCTGAAGCTGGCCGAGCGGCTCGAGAGCGGCGTCATCGTGATGATCTTTCCGGACGGCGGCGAGAAGTACCTCTCCGAGCGGTTCTGGGAGGAGCCGCCCGAGGGCTCGTTCGTCGGAGGCGTGAACTGATGGATCGCGTGCTGCGTCTGCGCGCCGGCGTGGCCGACGCCATCCGCGCGCATGGCGCCGAGACGTATCCGCACGAGTGCTGCGGCGCGCTCATCGGGCGGGACGGGGTGGTGGAGGCGGTGCGGCCGCTGCCGAACACGACGGAAGAAGGGCCGCGGCGGCGCTTCCTCGTGCGGCCGCAGGACTACCGCGCCGCGGAGCAGGCCGCGGCGGAGGCCGGCGCGGCGCTGATCGGGTTCTACCATTCGCATCCGGATCACCCGGCACGCCCGTCGCAGTACGATCTCGACCACGCCTGGCCGTTCTTCTCGTATGTGATTCTCTCGGTCCAGAATGGAGAGCCGCGGGACATGACGTCCTGGACCCTCCGCGAGGACCGATCCCGGTTCGATCCCGAACGACTCACGGAGGACCGCCGGGAGGCTCCGGCCGGCGCCGGCGCGCCGGCGACACCTGCGACCGACTGATTGCCATGCCCACGAAAATCCATATCCCGACACCGCTGCGCCCCTTCACCGGCAAGCAGGACGTCGTCGAGGTCGAAGGTTCGACCATCGGCGAGCTGCTGGCCAACCTGACCGCCCGGCACGAGGGTCTCAGGAAGCACCTCTACAACGAGGAGGGCAAGCTCCGGAGCTTCGTCAACATCTATCTCAACGACGAGGACATCCGGTACCTGCAGAAGGAAGGCACGCCGGTGAAGCCGGGCGACTCGGTGAGCATCATCCCGTCCGTGGCGGGCGGCGCCGACACGGCTACGACCGCGCCGGCGGCTTTGCCGTCGCTCGATGCCGACGAGATTAAGCGGTACAGCCGCCACCTGATCCTGCCCGAGGTCGGCGTCGAGGGGCAGAAGAAGCTGAAGGCCGCGCGGGTGCTGTGCATCGGCGCCGGCGGGCTCGGCTCGCCCGTCGCGATGTACCTGGCCGCCGCCGGCGTCGGCACGATCGGGTTCGTCGACTTCGACGTCGTCGACTTCAGCAACCTGCAGCGGCAGATCCTGCACGGCACGTCGGACGTGGGGCGCTCGAAGCTGGAGTCGGCGCGCGACACGATCAAGGACCTCAACCCGAACGTCAACGTCGAGCTCTACAACGAGGCGCTGACGTCGCAGAACGCGCTGCGGATCTTCGAGGGCTACGACGTCATCGTCGACGGCACGGACAACTTTCCGACGCGGTACCTCGTGAACGACGCGTGCGTGCTGCTGGGCATCCCGAACGCGTACGGCAGCATCTTCCGCTTCGAGGGGCAGGCGTCCGTGTTCGGGATCAAGGACGGCCCGTGCTACCGGTGCCTCTATCCGGAGCCGCCGCCGCCCGGACTCGTCCCGAGCTGCGCCGAAGGCGGCGTCCTCGGCGTCCTGCCGGGCATCGTCGGGTGCATTCAGGCGAACGAGACCCTGAAGCTCATTCTCGGCATCGGCGAGCCGCTCATCGGTCGCTTCCTGATCTTCGACGCGCTGCGGATGAAGTTCCGCGAGCTGAAGCTGCGGAAGGATCCGGATTGCCCGGTCTGCGGCACGAATCCGACCGTCAAGGAGCTGATCGACTACGAGCAGTTCTGCGGCGTCGGGCCGCACGCGCCGCAGGCGGAGGCCGGCAGCCAGTCCGACGAGATCACCGTGACGGAGCTGAAGGCGCGGATGGACCGCGGTGACGACGTGTTCGTGCTCGACGTGCGCGAGCCGCACGAGTACGAGATCAACCGGATCCCGGGCTCCACGCTGATCCCGCTCGGCGATCTGCCCGAGCGCTTCCCGGAGCTCGACGCCAACCGCGAGATCATCACGCAGTGCAAGTCGGGCGTCCGCAGCGCGCGCGCCGCGAACTTCCTGCGGGAGCACGGGTTCAAGAACGTCAAGAACCTCAAAGGGGGCATCCTGGCCTGGGTGGACCAGGTGGACCCCTCGCAGCCGAAGTACTGACGGTCCCCGCCAGGCGGACCGTCAGCCCGGCGTCGTACGCGGCAGGGGCGCAGGAAGGCCGCTGGCAGCCGGCCGGTCCGGCTTAGAATGAGCTGGACAGGACGGATACTGCCAGCTGCCAGCGCCGCAGCACGACCGCATGCCCCTGAAGCTGCCCATCTATCTGGACTACCACGCGAGCACGCCGGTCGACCCGCGCGCGCT
>DASVDJ010000102.1:0-49244 GCA_036381155.1 Vicinamibacterales bacterium | reverse complement strand
GGAGCGTCTCGCGAAGCTCGTGGGCGGCGTCGCCGTGATCAAGGTCGGCGCGGCCACCGAGACCGAGATGAAGGAGAAGAAGGCGCGCGTCGAGGACGCGATGCACGCCACCAAGGCGGCCGTCGAGGAGGGCATCGTCCCCGGCGGCGGCACCGCGCTCATCCGCGCGTCGAAGGCGCTCGACTCGCTGAAGCTGGATGGCGATCAGCAGGTGGGCGTCAACATCATCCGGCGCGCCATCGAGGAGCCGCTGCGCTGGATCGCGACGAACGCCGGGCTCGAGGGCTCGATCGTCGTGCAGAAGGTCCGCGAGATGGACGCCGAGTCGGGCTACAACGCGCTGACGGACACCTACGAGAACCTGGTGACCGCCGGCGTCATCGACCCGACGAAGGTGGTCCGAACCGCGCTGCAGAACGCGGCCTCGATCGCGTCGCTCCTGCTCACCACCGAGGCGCTCGTCTCCGAGATCCCGGAGGAGAAGAAGGAAGCGGCGCCGGCGCCCGGCGGCATGGGCGGGATGTACTGAGCCCCGCAGCTGGCAGCTGGCAGCTGGCAGCTGGCAGCTGGCAGCTGGCGGCCGGCAGCTGGCAGTCAGCTGCCGGTCGGCCGCGACACACGAAGGGCCTGGCGGGATCGCATCCCGCCAGGCCCTTTGTCTTTGGCTTCCTGCCGTCGCCGCGACTAACGGAGCGTGAAGGTCAGCTCGATCGTGACGAGCACCGGCACCGGCTGGCCGAAGCGGCGGCCGGGCACGAACCGCCACTGCCGGGCGGCCTTGAGCGCTTCCTGATCGAGCCCGAACACCGAGTCGAGCGACTTGGTGATCTGCGCCTCGCCGACGGTGCCGTCCGGCAGCACCACGCACTCGACCCAGACCGTGCCCTGCACCTTGGCGCGCATCGCGTCGGCGGTGTACTGCGGGCGCACTTCCCTGATCACGCGCGGCAGCTCGACGCCGTTGCCCGGCCGGTAGTACCCGCCGCCGGTCCCGCCGCCTTCACCGGGACCAAGGCCGGAGCCCTTCCCCGGCCCGATGCCGGTGCCTTCCCCGGTGCCCGCGCCGCCGCCGGTGCCGGTGCCGAGCGACAGCGTCGCCACGGCCCCCTCGAGCAGGCCCGGCGAGACCTCCTCCGCGTCGCCCAGCGTCTTCGCCGGGATCTTCAGCTCGGGCGTCTCCGGTTCGGGCAGCGGATCCGCCTTGGGCGGTTCGGGGTTGGGCGCCGGCGGTTTCACCGCCGGGACACTGAGCTTCTGCTCGCCCGGCACTTCGACCTTCTTCGGCGGCTCGACCGACTGGTTGCCGCCGCCGCCACCGCCGCCGCCGGGGCCCGGCTGCGCCAGCCACACGATCGAGTCGGGCAGGCGGTTCTGAATCGGCCGGGAGACCGACGGCGTCGGCGCGTAGGTCGCGATGAAGACGGCAACGGCGCCGAACACGAGATGCGTCAGCACCGAGGCGGTGACGCCCACACGCGACTGCGGACGCTCGAACGAGAACGTCGGCGTCGGCGCGTGCAGGCCGTCCACCTGCACCGACAGGTGCCCCGCTTCCGTGTTCGTCTTCGCCGCTGGGGTGTGCTCGACCATCGTTCGTTCCGCGCAGGTCCTGCCGCGGCACCCGCTCCTACCCATTCTCGCCGGGTGCCAGCCTGTCGTGCAATGCAAGAGCATTGCCTCGATCAGCCGCCCGGGGATCCGCCGGTACCGGGCTCCACCGGGCCCGGAGTGTCCTCCGCGTGCGACAGGCAGCCTGCATCCCTTAGACGCTGCGGCGCATGGCGAAGTCTCGCGCTCAGGGGGCGACGTACCCCTGCCGGGCACGCAGCCGCACGCCCGGCCGCGACGTCCGCACGTCGAGCCGGTGCCAGCCGGGCGCCCGATCGGCTGGCGGCGAATAGCCGAGGAAGTACTGCGATCGCAGCTCCTCGATGATACCCGCCATCCCCCGGTCGATCGCCTGGCGATCACGCCCCTGCACCAGGCGCCCCCCGGAGACCGCCGCCAGGGTCGTCATCAGCGCCGGGGATCCGCGTCCGACGGTGACCGGATAGATGAGCACGTCGGACCGGCGGATCCGGTCGAGCAGCTGCTCCGCCTCCTGCCGGGACTCGCGCTCCTCGCCGTCCGAGAGCAGCACGAGCGCGCGGCGCCCGCGCCCGCCGCCGATCGTATCGAGCGCCGCCGCCAGGCTGTCGCCGATCGGCGACGTGCCCCAGACGTCGAGCCGGAGCACGGCGTCGAGCGCCGCCTCCGACGGCGGCCCGAGCGGCACGACGGTTTCCACCGTGCCGCCGATCGCCAGCACGAGGAGCTGCTCGTCGGGCTGGAGCGCGCGGATGAGACGCTGGGCGCCGGCCTTGGCGAGCGCCAGCCGATCCGCGCCCATGCTGAAGCTGCGGTCGATGGCCAGCGCCAGCGTCAGCGCGATGTCACCGGACGCGAAGGCCGACAGCGGCTGCGGCACCCCGTTGTCCAGCAGCGTGAACTCCTCGCGCCGCAGGTCGCGCACGGGCCGGCCCCGGTCGTCCGTGGCGGTCACGTACACCTCCACGAGCTCCGTCGTCGTCTGGAACTGCGGCGTCGACGGGGCGCCGGCGGGCTCCTGGGCGGCCAGGGCCGGACCACCGGCCGCTGCCAGCAGCGTGAGCGGAAGCATGAGACGCAATACGGCGAACGGCATGGCCGAATGCTACAATCAGGCGAGTCGATGAGGCCGGCCCGCGCGCCGGATCGGCCCGCGACCGGGGAGCACACACATGGGACTGATTGGATTGATGGGGCCGATCGGGCTGCCGGAGCTCGTGATCATCCTCGTCATCATCATCCTGATTTTCGGCGCCAACCGGCTGCCGGAGATCGGACGCGGCATCGGCAAGGGCATCCGCAACTTCAAGGAGGCCACCAAGGAAGGCGCCAACGAAAAGGACTCCTGATCACGGATGCCGGATCGACTGCGGACGGGCAGGCTCACGCAGGCGATTCCGTTATCGTGCGGATTGCGCCTGCGGCCTCAGCAATCCGCAAATCCGCAATCGGGCGCGCGAGCGCACGCACCCCCCAATCAATCCGCAATCCAGCGCGTGAGCGCGCGCAATCCACGATAATCCGCAATCGAGCGCGGAGCGCAGGCAATCCGCAACAATCCGCAATCGCCGCTTCAATCGCCGCTTCCGATCCAATCCGCAACAAATCCGCAATCCGAAATCCGCAATCGACACGCGTCAGAGAACGATTCTCGACTCCCCTTCCCGCCGGGTGATCCGTTCCCTATCCAGATATTCGAGCAGCGGAATCGCGTACTTCCGGGTCAGCCCGTAGCGCCCCTTGAAGGTCGCGACGTTCACCTCGACGCGCCCGCCCGCCGCCTTCATTGCCGCGATCTCGTCCTTGAGCTGGCTGAGCGCGTCCGGATGGAAAATCAACGTGTCCAGCTTCACGAGCCGCTTCCGGCGGAGGAGCAGCTGCGTCACCCGATGGACGACCGCGGCGGGCAACCCCGTCGCCGCCGGCAACGCGGACGGATCCGGTGGTGTCAGGCCGCCCGCGCGATAGGCGCTCAGCAACGCCTCCTCTGCGGCAGCCTCCTCCCCTGACAGACGCACTTCGTGCCCCGGAAGCCGGAGCCGATCGCGTCCCTGGATGCGGTTCGCCTGCAGCAACCCTTCCAGCACGGCGTCGGCCACAGGCGGGCTCGCATCGCCAAGTACTCGCTCGCGCACCTCTTCGCGTGGCAGCCCCTCGGAGAGCGGCTCGGCACGGTGGTGCGCTTCGAGCGCGCGTTCCACGCGCGTCGCCAGCGCCTCCTGCCACTCCCGCAGCAGCAGACGGCCGCCGGCCGTCCAGACGTCGCCTCGTCGCTGCAACCCGGCGATCGCGTGCCCGGCGCGTGCGGCGCCCGCCCTCGCGCGCAGTTCCTCGAGCGAAAGCCCCGCCGGGCCGCTCTCCCGCACGAAGACGAGCAGCGCGTCCACTTCCTGGCTCCTTTCGTCCCCGAACGGCGCGTCGAGCGCCGCCAGCCTCGCGCGGGTCGCCGGTGACCGCACCCCGGCACGCGGGGGCGTGGGATCGAGCACCCGGCCCCCTCCGATCGTGACGGCCGGCGAGTAGGCGCGCAGGACGAACCGGTCGCCTCGTGCGACCGGCGCCGGCGATTCCAGCCGCAGGCGAACGTAGCCCGTGCTGCCCGGCTGCTGCTCGACGGGTCCGTCACCCGGCGCGGCCGGTGCGACGAGCGAGACCCGCGCGAGCACTTCGGCCGTGCCCTGGTGAAACCGCACGCGCGCGTTGTGCCGCAGCGGACGCGTGCCCGGCAGCAGCTGCAGCGACGCGTCGACGAGCTGCGTGACCGGCAGCGTGCCGGGCGAGGCCAGCACCACGCCGCGCGCGATCTCGTCGACGTCGACCCCGGCCAGGTTCACGGCGACGCGGCTGCCGGCCGTCGCCGCGCGCGTGGCCGCGTTGTGCACCTGGAGCCCCCGGACCTTCACGCGCCGTCCGCCCGGCACGACGTCCAGCTCCTGCTCGACGGTCAGCGTGCCGCTGTCGAGCGTGCCGGTGACGACCGTCCCGAACCCGCGCATCGAGAACACGCGATCGACCGGCAGGCGGACGGGGCCGTCCGCCGCTCGGGCGGTGCCGTGCGCCGCCAGCGCAAGCAGCTCCTCGCGCAGCCGATCAAGGCCCTCGCCGGTGCGCCCGGAGACCGGCACGATCGGCGCCGTGGCGAGCGCGCTGCCCTTCACCAGCTCCGCGACGTCCAGCGCCGCGAGCTCCGTCATCCCGCGCTCCACGGCGTCCACCTTCGTCACCGCGATCACGCCGGCGCGGACGCCGAGCAGCCGGCAGATCTCGAAGTGCTCGCGCGTCTGCGGCATCACGCCCTCGTCCGCCGCGACGACCAGCAGCACCGCGTCGATCCCGCCGGCGCCCGCCAGCATGTTGCGCACGAACCGCTCGTGCCCGGGCACGTCGACGAACGCCACGGTGACGTCGCCCTGGCGCCACGACGCGAAGCCGAGATCGATGGTGATGCCGCGCGCCTTCTCCTCCGTCAGCCGGTCGGGGTCGACGCCGGTCAGCGCGCGGACCAGCGTGCTCTTGCCGTGATCGATGTGCCCGGCCGTTCCGACGACGATGTGGGGCACTACCTCGTCTTCCTCCGCTTCGCCGCCTTGCGCAGGGCGCGCTCGCGCCGTCCGGGCCGGCCGTTCCTGGCGCGCCGCGCCTCCTTCTTCGGCCTGGCACGGCTGCGGCGCGGGCCCCGGCGTTCTTCGGCGTCGCGCACGGCGTCGAGGATCTCGGTCAGCCCGAGATCAATCTGGCGGCGCTCGAAATCGACGCGCAGCACCTGCACGCGCACGCGGTCGCCGAGCCGGTAGACCTTGTGCGTGTTCTCCCCGCGCAGCAGGTGGCTGTTCTCGATGAACCGGTAGTAGTCGTCGGCCATCGTGGAGATGTGCACGAGCCCCTCGACGAAGTGATCGGCGAGCTCCACGAACAGACCGAAGGCGGCCACGCCGGTGATGTAGCCGTCGAACTCGTCGCCGACCTTGCCCGCCATGAAGCGGACCTTGCGCCACTGCAGCAGCTCGCGCTCCGCGTCGTCGGCGCGCCGCTCGCGCTCCGACGTGTGCCGGGCGATCTCGGGCAGATCCTCCTCGAGCTCCTCGCGGCGTGCGGCGTCCAGCTGTCCGTGCCGGAACGCCCGGAGCAGCCGGTGGACGACGAGATCCGGATAGCGCCGGATGGGCGACGTGAAATGCGTGTAGCTGGCGGCCGCCAGCCCGAAGTGCCCCAGGTTCTCCGGCGCATAGCGCGCCTTCTGCATCGTCTTCAGCATCAGGAACGCGATCGGCCGCTCCTCGGGCTTGCCGTGGATGCGCTCGACCAGGCGCTGGAAGTGCCGCGGCCGCAGCGCGTTCGCCGGAGCGTTCAGCGAATGACCGAAGCCGCTGATGAACTCCTCGAACTGCTCGACCTTCATGGGATCCGGCTCCTCGTGCACGCGATAGAGGCCCGGACCTTCCCGCAGCTCGAGGTACTCCGCCACCGTCTCGTTCGCCAGCAGCATGAACTCCTCGATGATGCGATGCGCGACGTTGCGCTCGGCGGCGATGATGTTCTCGATTTCCCCGGCCGCGTCCATGAGCACCTCGGGCTCCGGCAGGTCGAAGTCGATCGATCCGCGCCGGCGTCGCCGCGCGTGCAGGATCTCGAACAGCTCGTGCATCAGCTCGAACATCGGCACGAGCGGCGCATAGCGCGCGCGCAGCTCCGGATCGCGCTCCGTGAGGATCGCGTTCACGGCGGTGTAGGTCATCCGCTCGTCGCTGTTGATGACCCCGTCGTGGAACTCGGCCCGCACGACCTCGCCGGATCGCGAGATCTCCATGAGGCAGGACTGCACCAGCCGGTCGACCTTCGGGTTCAGCGAGCAGAGCCCGGTCGCCAGCTCCGCCGGGAACATGTGGATCGCGCGCTCGGGGAAATACACCGACGTGCCGCGCTCGTACGCCTCCAGGTCGAGCGCGCTGCCCTCCTCGACGTAGTGCGAGACGTCGGCGATGTGAACGCCCAGCAGGAAGTTGCGGTTCGGCAGCCGCGTGAGCGTGATCGCGTCGTCGAAGTCGCGCGCGTGCTCGCCGTCGATGGTGACCGTGGGCAGGCTGCGGAAGTCGGTGCGGCCGGCCACGTCCCTGGGCGAGACGGTGGTCCCGAGGCGTCTGGCCTCCTCGATGGCGGCCTCGCCGTGCTCGTCGGGCAACCCGTGCTTGCGGATGATGATGCGCGTGTCGACGCCCGGGGCGTCAATCGGCCCGAGCACCTCGATGACGTGTCCGATCGGCGGCCGCGTGGCGGTCGGCCAGCGCGTCAGCTCGACGACCACCATGTCGCCCGGACCCGCGCCGCGCGCGTCGCCGTGCGGGACGTGGATGTCGGCGAGCACGCGGCGATCGAACGGCACCACGAAGCCGAGCCCCGCCTCGTCGAGATCGAACCGGCCGACCACCGTGGCGTTGGCGCGCTCGAGGATCCGGATGATCCGCCCCTCGGCGCGTCCTTCACCCGCCCGCTGCCGCTCGATGCGCGCGACCACCCGATCGCCGTGCAGCGCCTCGCGGATGTTCGGCGCCGCGATGTACACGTCCCGATCGTGATCGCCGTCCGGGACGACGAACCCGAACCCCGACGGATGCACCTGCAGGCGACCGACGACGACGTCCATCCGGTCGGCGAGGCCGAACCGGTTGCCGCGAATCTGCAGCAGCTCGCCGTCGGCGACGAGCGCCTTCAGCAGGCGCCGGAACACCTGGTGCTCCGCGCGCGGAATGCGCAGCGCCTTGAGCAGCTCGCGTGCGGTAGCCGGATGCGGGACGTTGTCGCGGATGAGGCGGAGAACGCGCTCGCGCGAGAGCATGGAGGGCACTATATCCGACGGGCCCGGCACGTTCGCCGCGCGGAGGGGCGGCGCGCTACGGCTGCCGGGCCTCGAGTCCGGCCGCGGCGCGATCGAGCGCCGCAATGGCGGTGGCCGCGCGGCCGGTGGCTCCCTGGTCGAGCGCCGCGGCAAGCGATCGTGCCTCGCCGAGCTCCTGCGAGGCGCCGCGGACGGCTGCGGCCAGCTCCGGATAACCGCCGCGCTCGAGCTCGTCGGCACTCGTCCCGGCTGCGACGCGCGCCGAATCGAACAGCCCGGCGGCCTCGCCGAAGTTCAGCCGGCCGAGCGCCACCTGCCCGGCGAGCGCGAGACGCCGCGCCTCGGTCAGCGCCGCCCGCCGCTCGGCGGCGGCAAGCCGCTCCTCCGCCGCCCAGCGTCCGCTGGCTCCCCACAGAAAACCGGCCGCGACGAGCGTGACCGCCACCAGCACGGCGATGAGCGCGAATCGGACGTGACGCTGCTGCATGTGCGACCTCTCGACGTTGCGGGCGCGATCACCGGGCGCGCCGTCCGGGAATCAGCACGATCTGCATGTCGCCCACGTTCGTGTCGGTCGGCCCGGTGCGCAGATGACCGCCGGCCTCCGCGAAGAACGCATGGCTGTCGTTCGCGGCCAGGTACGCCTCCGGCCGGATGCCGCGGGCGCGTGCGCGCGCCGCAGTCCAGCCGTCCACGATCGCGCCGGCGGCGTCGGTCGGCCCGTCGATCCCGTCGGTGCCGACGCTCGCCAGCTGCCAGTCGAGCTCGCGGCGCTCGAGCTCGAGCGCCGCGGCGAGCGCGAACTCCTGGTTGCGTCCGCCGCGCCCGCCTCCGGTCACGTGCACCGTGGTCTCGCCGTACGACAGGACGCACACGGGCCCCGGCCGCCCCGCGGCGGCCCCGCACGCCCACTCGACATGGGCACGCGCCGCATCCCGCGCTTCGCCGACGACCGGGTCGGGCCGCTCGATCACGTCGTAGCCCAGGCTGCGCGCGGCGTCGCCGGCGGCACGGACCGCCAGCGTCGCCGATCCGATCACGCGCGTCCGGACATGCCCGAGGCTGCCCGGCTTCGGCGTCTCGGGCACGTCGCCCCGCATGCCGGCCTTGAGATGCCGCAGCACGGAGGGCGGGCAATTCGAACGGCCCATGTAGCGATCGACGAACGCCAGCGCCTCGCCGTACGTGCTCGGGTCCGGCGTGGCCGGGCCAGAGCCTATCACGCTTGGATCGTCCCCCACGACGTCGGACAGCAGCCAGACGTGCATGCGTGCCGGGCAGGCGGCGGCGAGCCGTCCCCCCTTCACCTGCGACAGGTGCTTGCGCACGGCGTTGAGCGCGTCGATGGGTGCGCCGCCGGCCAGCAGGCCGCGCGTCACCGCCTGCTTGTCCGCCAGCGGAACCGATGGGACCGGCAGACACAGCAGCGCCGACGCCCCGCCCGAGATCAGCACGACGACCTCGTCGGCCGCGTCGCGCGCGCGACAGAATCCCAGCGCGCGTTCCGCCGCCACGAGGCTGCGCTCATCGGGAACGGGATGCGCCGCTTCGTGCCAGATCAGAGACGACGGCAGGGGTGAATCGAGGTGGGTGCCGATGACGAGGCCGCTCACCGGCTGGCGGACGGATGCCACCAGTGCGCGAGCCATCGGCGCGGCCGCCTTGCCGGCCGCCAGCAGAAAGAGCCGGGAATCCGGGGGCCACGCAGCGTCCGCGCAGGCGGCGCGGACAATCCCCGCCCCGGAGACGGCTGCGAGACCGGCGCCGAGGATCGTGTCGAGGTCGGACGAACGGGCGGTCAGTGCAGCGTCTTCGGATCGGACCAGGCCGACAACCCGGTCAGCGAATCGAATTTCCTGAGCAGCTCGCTGATCACGCGATCGCAGTCCTGACGGCGGCACAGGGTGTCGAGGCGCCCCATGACGCGCGCGAGCGCCGCATCGAACTGCCGGACGGCGCTCTCGGAGAAGCACTCGCGCTGACGCTCGAGACAGTCGCGGTGCTTCAGGAACTCTTCGCGGTAGAAGTCAGTCAGGCTGCCTTGGGAGTACACGCGATATGGCCGTCTTTCTGACGAGAAGCCGGACATGCAGGTCCCCTCAGGTCTCTGAGCTGTCGGCGAACTAGCAGTTTCAGTCTAGTAATAGCCCTTGCGGGCTGTCAAACGATTACTCCTCGAAAACCGGGGGATCAGCGAGCCGCGCGCGCGCCGAGCAGTCCCCCGAGGCACCCGATGACGGCGCCGCCGGCCGCCAGCGTCAGAATTGCCCACAGTGGCAGGAACCCCACGGCTGCGCCGCCAGCGGCCAGGCTGTCCGCCCAGGCCGCCAGATGCCCCCGGGCGGCCAGAAAGCCCGCCCAGAGCGCGAGCAGCGCCAGCACGGCCCCGCCGAGGCCCAGCAGCGTGCCCTCGAGCACGAACGGCCCGCGGATGTAGGCGAGCGGCGCGCCGACGAGCTGCATGATCTCGATCTCCGCCAGCCGGGCGTGCAGGGCGAGCCGGACGACGGCCGTGATCGTGAGGCACGCGGCCAGCACGAGCACGATGGCCAGCATCGCGCCGGCGGTCCGGATCGTCGCCACGGCCGTGAGCAGCCGGTCGATCCAGTGCCGGTCGTACTGGACGTCGCTCACGCCGGCCAGCGTCCGGAGCGACGCGACGAGATCGTCGACGGCCGGATCGCGCGCCCGCTCGGGACGCAGCCGCACGTCGTACGACGCGGGCAGCGGATTCGTCTCGAGCGCCGCCGACGCGGCGAGGTCGGGGAACTGGCTGGCGAACCGGCGAAGCGCCTCGTCGGACGACACGTACGCACGCTGCGCGACCAGGTCGCTGCGATCCAGCGCCTGCTCGATCGCCGCCCGCGCCTCCGCCGTCACGTCGTCGCGCAGGAAGACCGAGATCTCCGCCGCCTCGGTCCACCGGGCCAGCAGGCCGGCGGTGGCCGTCGCCGCCAGGAGCAGCAGGCCGAGCACGAAGAGGCTGGCGCCGGCGGCGAGGACCGCCATCAGGGAGGCGCCGCGCCGCCGCCAGACACTGCGTGCGGCTTCGTCGAGCGCGAAGCCCAGGAGCCTCATGACACCTCCGCCAGGCGCCCCTGCTCGAGCGAGATCGTGCGCTTGCCGACGCGGCGGATCAGCTCGCGGTCGTGCGTGGCCACGAGCACCGTCGTGCCGCGTGCGTTGATGTCGCGGAAGAGATTCATGATCTCCAGCGCGAGATCCGGATCGAGGTTCCCGGTGGGCTCGTCGGCCAGGACGAGCGCGGGGTCGTTGATGAGGGCGCGCGCGACCGCCACGCGCTGCTGTTCGCCGCCGGAGAGCTCCTCGGGGAACGCGTTCAGCCGGTGCTGCAGGCCGACCCACTTGAGCACCTGGAACGCCTTCCGGCGCTGCGCCGCGATGTCCTGCCCGAGCACGCGCGGCACGAACGTGATGTTCTCGAACACGGTCTTGCTCGGAATGAGCTTGAAGTCCTGGAAGACGAAGCCGACGGTGCGCCGGTAGGCCTGCACCTGGCTGGCGCTCATCTTCGAGAGGCTCCGCCCGCCGACGACCAGGTGGCCGGAGGACGGCACCTCCTGGCGCAGGAGCAACCGCAGCAGGGTCGTCTTGCCCGCGCCGCTCGGGCCCGTGAGGAAGACGAACTCCCCCTTCCCGATGTGGAGCGTGAGATCCCGCAGCGCGGACACACCGCGGGTATACATCTTGGAAACGTCGCGTGCGTCGATCACTGTGGGCGGCGCGAGTCTAACACACGGCGGGCGGCGTGTTGCGCTGCCGGTGTACGCATCACGGGTACGCAGCAGGCGCCAGCGGCACGGGCACCGCGAGGTACTCGACGAACGCCAGCGCCGCGAGCCCCCATGCCAGCGCGCCGCGGTATCGCGACACCCGCGTCCCGCCTGCTGCCGCCAGCAAGGCCAGTGCGGTCATGACCAGCACGGGGAAACGCGCCGCGGCGCCGTCGTGGATCGCGCGCAGCGGCGCCACCCCCGACGACAGCACGAAGCCGGCAACCGCCACCACGACCAGCCCAGGCACGAGCGCACGTCCGGGCGCATCCCGCCACGCGAGCCCCACCGCCGCGAGCATCACCACAACCACACCCGGGAAAAGAGGCGGCATCCGCGGAGTCTGCCGGGAGGATTGCACCGCGCGGCGCTCCGGCGCCGCGGGCCAGAGCGTGTCATGGAGCACGGTGCCGGGCACGGGCCGCAGATAGCTCGCCGGCGTGACGGCGCGCGGCGCCATCGCGCTCTCCCCTTCGCGCGGGAACGGCAGGACGACGAGCGTCGCGACGACGGCCGCGAGCAGGAGCCCCGGCACGAGCCGCCGCAGCGAGCGCCCGGTGGCAAACGCCACGGCTGGCGCGAGCAGCAGGAGCATGACGACGGTGACGGCGCGATACCCGTGCGCCCCCGCCACGGTCTGAAGCCCCGCCAGTGCGCCCAGCAGCACCGCGTCGCGCTGCCGGCGGCCCGCCACGACGCGGCACAGCGCCACGATCGCCAGCGGCAACAGATAGAGCGCGTGCGTCTCGAGACGCGCGAGGCTGCCCATGCGATACGGCCAGAACGCCCAGGCCACGCCGGCGACGTACGCGCCCGGAGTCTCGGCGCCGAGCGTCCGCGCACAGGCATGCATCGCCAGACCGCTCAGCGCGAGGCTCGCCAGCAGCACGAGATTGTGGCAGAGCACGAGGTTGGCGCCGCCGAGATGCAGCGGCAGCACCAGCAACGCCGACAGGAGGAACTCGGGGGCGGCGGCATCGCCCGAACCCGTCAGCGCGTGCAGTGTCCGACCGAACGCCGTCAACGAGGGCGCAGCCGCGCCGGACGACGCCGCAACGACCTGCGTCGCCGGCGCCGTCGCGAGCGGCCATGTCGCGACGACCGCGGCGACGGAGTACACGGCCAGCGGCAGCGCCATCCCGGCGGCCGGCTGCCGGAACGCGCGGGCCGCGGGCATAAGGCGCATCGCGCTCAGCCTTCGAGCGCGCGGCGCAGCAGCTCGTTGACGACGCGCGGGCTGGCCTTGCCGCCCGTGGCCTTCATCACCTGCCCGACCAGGAACCCGAGGAGCTTCGTCTGCCCCGCGCGATACTGCGCGACCGGCCCCGGATGGGCCGCAACGACCTCCTCGACGGCGGCGGCAATCGCGCCTTCGTCGCTGATCTGCGCGAGCCCTTCCTCCTCGACGATCGCATCAGCCGCGCGTCCGGTCGCCCACATCCGCTCCAGCACGGTCTTGCCGGTCGTCGCGTTGATCGTGCCCGCCTCGATGAGGGCGATCAGGCGCGCCAGCGCCGGCGGCTGGACCGGCGCGGCGTCGATCCCGAGACCGGCCGCGTTCAGCAGACGCGCCAGTTCGCCCATCACCCAGTTCGCTGCCGCCTTCGGCGGCGCGCCGGCGGCGACGACGGCCTCGAAGTAGTCGGCCGTGCTCCTCGAGCGCGTGAGCTCCGTCGCGTCGTAGGCGGGCAGGTTGTACTGCGCGGCGAACCGTGCGCGGCGGCCAGCGGGCAGCTCGGGCATCGCCTCGCGCGCCGCGGCCACGCGCGCCTCGGAGACGAGCACCGGCGGCAGGTCCGGCTCCGGGAAGTAACGGTAGTCGTGCGCCTCCTCCTTGCTGCGCATCGACACCGTCCGGCCCGCGCCCTGATCCCACAGGCGCGTCTCCTGCTCCACCGCCAGGCCGCGCTCGACGCGATCGATCTGCCGGTCGATCTCGTACTCGAGCGCCTGCCGCAGGTAGCGGAACGAGTTGAGGTTCTTGACCTCCGTCTTCGTCCCGAGCGTCGTCGTCCCGGCGGGCCGCACCGAGACGTTCGCATCGCAGCGGAGGCTCCCCTCCTCCATGTTGCCGTCGTTGACGCCGATCCAGACCAGCGTGGTGCGCAGGTGCTCGAAGAACGCCGCCGCGTCGGCGGCCGAGCGCAGGTCGGGCTCGGTGACGATCTCGATGAGCGGCACGCCGGCCCGGTTGAAGTCGAGATACGTCTGCTCGTCGGAATCCGCGAAGCCCTCGTGCAGCGACTTGCCGGCGTCCTCCTCGAGGTGCACGCGCGTGATGCCGACCTCGACCGTCGCGTCGCCGTTGTCGACCCTCACCACACCGGCGCTCGCCAGCGGCTGGTCGTACTGCGAGATCTGGTAGCCCTTCGGCAGGTCGGGATAGAAGTAGTTCTTCCGCGCGAAGACCGAGCGGGGGTTGATGCGGCAGCCGAGCGCCAGCGCCGCGCGGATGGCGAAGTCGACGGCGCGGCGGTTGAGCACCGGCAACGCCCCCGGCAGGCCGAGGCAGACGGGACAGATGTGCGTGTTCGGCGGCGCGCCGAAGCGCGTGGAACATCCGCAGAAGATCTTGGTGTCGGTCAGGAGCTGGGCGTGGATCTCGAGCCCGATGACGGCCTCATAGCGCATGGAATCAGGAGCGATGATAGATCGGGACCGATCGGGCCCGCATGCCTGAGCTGACCGGAACCTGCACGCGGGGTGCCGCTTCTGCGCCGTCCGCGCAAGGCGTAGTAACATAGCCAGCTGTAAGCAGTTGCCCGCACCAGGTTCGTAGACGCTCATGAGCGGATTGCGCCGGACCCGACCGCAGCCCACCCCGCAGGCCCCGCCGGCCGCGCCGTCGGCGGAGGTGTCGGCGGGAACCATCAGGAGGCTGCTCGGCGAGGGACGCCTGGCGGAAGCGCGCGAGGCGTTCGACGAGCTGGTCCGGCGTCACCAGCGCCGGGCATCCCGGATCGCGCTCATGTATCTCCGGGATCCGGCGGAGGCCGACGAGGCCGTGCAGGACGCCTTCGTCCGGGCGTTCACGCGGCTCGACACGTATCGCGACGAGCACCCGTTCGAGGTGTGGTTCACGCGCATCCTCGTCAACGCGTGCGTCGATCGCCAGCGCGCGCGGCAGCGCCGGCTGCGCCGCCTGACGCCGCTCCAGGATCTGCCGGCGGAGCCGCCGGCCGGCCGCCAGGCCTCGCCCGAGCGCCGCGCGACGAACCGCGCCTGGCGCGACGCGGTGACCGCGGCCGTGGAGCAGCTGCCCGCGCGGCAGCGCGAGGTCTTCGTGCTCTGCCACCTGGGCGATCACACGCCGCGCGACGTCAGCATGATGACCGGCATGCGCGAGTCGACCGTGAGGGTTCACCTGTTTCGCGCCGTGCACAAGCTGCGCGCGGCGCTCGGAGCATGGCGTGATCTCCGCTGACTGGCACCCGGACGACGACCGCCTGCTGTCGCGCTACCTCGACGCGGGCGCCCCTGACGAGACGCTGGACGCTCACCTCGCGTGGTGCCGGGCCTGCGTCCGCCGGAGCACGGACCTGGCGCGGACGCTCGATGCCATCCACCGCGCCGCGGCCGACGAGGCCGATGCCGCCTTCCCCGTGGAGACCCTCGCCGCGCAGCGCGCCGCGGTCCAGCGGCGCCTCGGGGCCGAGGTGTCCGGCCGCGTCCTGCCGTTCCCGGTCCGGACGCAGCCGGAGCGTCATCCGCTGCTCACCCGCGTGGCCGCCGCGGCGCTGCTCGTGGCCCTCGGCGGCGCGGGCGCGATGCGCCTGGCCGAGCTCGGCCGCACCGATCCCCCGCGGCAGCCCTCCGCGTCGCTGCGTCCGGCCCAGCCGGCCGCGTCAGCCGCACGGACCCAGTCGGTCCCTGACGAATCCCTCTTCGCCGAGATCGAGCTGGCGCTCATGGCCCCGCGCACGGCGGAGCTGCGCGCGCTCGACGATCTGACGCCGCACGTCCGCGACGTCATGGCGCGCCGGTGAGGCGACGGAGCTGACTTGCCGCCGCTGATTTTCCGCAAGGGGCTGGACCTCAAGGACGCCGTCGCCGGACAGCTCGCCGAGAACTATCACAGCGCCCTGGTCGCCAGCATCAAGGAGGCCGGCTACCGCTACGAGTCGGGCCGGCTGCGGCTGCACCTCGCAAAGGAGTTCGGGTTCTGCTACGGCGTCGACCGCGCGGTCGACTACGCGTATCAGGCGCGGACGCGATTCCCCGATCGCGCGGTCTTCCTGACCGGCGAGATCATCCACAACCCCCACGTCAACGACAAGCTGCGCGCGCTCGGCATCCGCTTCCTCAGCGATCCGGGCGAGTCCTACGATGCGCTCACCCCGGACGACGTCGTGATCCTGCCGGCGTTCGGCGTGACCATCGAGCTGCTGCAGCGGCTGTCCGCGCGCGGCTGCACGCTCGTCGACACGACCTGCGGCTCGGTGCTGAACGTGTGGAAGAACGTGCGGCGCTACGCGCAGGACGGCGTCACCTCCGTGATCCACGGCAAGCACTGGCACGAGGAGACGCAGGCGACGGCGTCGCAGGCCACGCAGTACCCGGAGGGGCGCTATCTCGTCGTCTACGACCGCGACGAGGCGGCCTTCGTCTGCGACTACATCCGCCACGGCGGGTCGCGTGACGAGTTCCTGGCGCGCTTCGAGCACGCGGTCTCGCCCGGCTTCGATCCGGACGTCCACCTCGCCCGCATCGGCTTGGCGAACCAGACGACGATGCTGATGTCCGAGTCGCTGGAGATCGGCGCGATGTTCCGCGAGGCGATGCGCGACCGGTACGGCGAGGCGGAGCTGGCGACGCGCTACCGCGCGTTCGACACGATCTGCAGCGCCACGCAGGACCGGCAGGACGCCGTCATCCAGCTGCTCGCGTCCGAGCCGCTCGATCTGATGGTCGTCATCGGCGGCTACAACAGCAGCAACACCTGCAACCTCGCCCGCATCTGCGCCGAGCGCGTGCCGACGTACCACGTCGCCCACCCGCAGTGCCTCGAGTCGCCCGACGCGATCCGGCACAAGCCCGCCGGGCAGCCGGACGAGACCCGGACCACCGGCTGGCTGCCCGCCGGCCCCGTCACGATTGGCTTGACGTCCGGCGCCTCCACACCCGACAACATCGTCGAGCAGGTCGTCCGCATCCTGGACGACTTCGTGAACCGCTGACCGCGGTGCGGCGGCTCTCCGCTCTGCCGCCCCGCGCGCCGAGACGCCCGTGACTCGCACGCCGTCGACCGTGATGCCCGACGTCCATCTGCTGCGCTCCGTCCTTCCCCGCGTGCTGGCCACGCTGCTCGTCCTGGCGTGTCTGGCCCCGACCGACGCCAAAGCCGCCGACGTGCCACCGCCCGAGTCGGTGCTCGGCTTCGCGCCGTGCAGCGACTACAAGCTGGCGACCTGGGAGCGCATCGACGAGTACCTGCAGGCGCTCGACCGCGCGTCGGACCGGATGACGATGGTCGAGATCGGCCGGTCGGTCGACGGGCGGCCGCTGCGCCTGGCGATCATCTCGTCCGAGCGCAATCTCGCGGCGCTCGATCGCTACCGCGCGGTCTCCGCGCAGCTGGCACAGGTCCGGGGGCCCGACGGGCCGCTGGACGACCAGACGGCCCGCGCCCTGGCGCGCGAGGGGCGCGCCGTCGTCTGGGTGGATTTCGGCCTGCATTCGAGCGAGGTCGCACACGGGCAGGCGGCGCCGCTGTTCGCATGGCGCATGGTGACGGGCGAGACCGAGGAGATCCGGCGCATCCGCGACGACGTGATTCTGCTGCTGATGCCGAACATGAACCCGGACGGCACCACGCTGGTCGCGGACTGGTACATGCGGCACGTCGGCACGCCGTACGAGAAGTCGCCCCCGCCGGAGCTGTACCACCGCTACGTCGGGCACGACAACAACCGCGACTGGTTCATGCTCACGCAGCCCGAGTCGCAGGCGGTCGCGCGGCAGCTCTACGAGGTGTGGTTCCCGCAGATCCTGCACAACCAGCACCAGGAAGCGCCGTTCCCCGCGCGCATCTTCGTGCCGCCGTTCGAGGACCCGGTGAACCCGGAGATCCCGCCGCTCGTCGTCCGCGGCATCGCCACCGTCGGCAGCGCCATCACGCGGCGGCTGGAGCGCGAGGGCAAGCGCGGCGCCGTCTCCCGCCTGCAGTTCGACGCGTGGTGGAACGGCGGGATGCGCACGGCCCCCTACTTCCACAACATGATCGGCATCCTCACGGAGACGGCCCATGCGTCGGCGACGCCGGCGACCTACGATCCGGCGACGTTCCCCGACACGTTCCCCAACGGGGTCTCGACGCGCGTGCCGAGCGCGGACTACCCGTCGCCGTACGAGGGCGGGCGGTGGACGCAGCGCGACAGCTGCGAGTACATGCTGACCGCGTCGATGGCCGTGCTCGATGTCGCCTCCCGCCACCGCGAGGAGTGGCTCTACGACATCTATCGCATGGGGCGCGACGCCATCCGCGCCGGGGCCGGCGAAGCCTTTCTCGTGCCGCCGTCGCAATGGGATCCGCCGGCGGCGACGACGCTCGTCGAGACGCTGCGCCGCGGTGGCGTCGCCATCGAGGAAGCGACGCAGCCGTTCGAGGCCGGCGGCCGCCGCTTCGACGCAGGCACGTACGTGATCCGCGGCGCGCAGCCGTTCCGCGCGTACATCCGCGACCTGCTGCTGCCGCAGCGGTATCCGGAGCGGCGCCTCTCGCCCGGCGGTCCGGTCGATCAGCCGTACGACATCACCGGCTGGACGCTGCCGCTTCAGATGGGCGTCGACGTCGTCCGCGTGACGGAGCTCGGCGAGATCGCGACGCGACCCGTGGCCGAGGCGCTGCCGCGCCCGACGCCCTTCGACGAGCAGGCGCCGATCCTGGCGATCGATCCGCGGCGCAACGCCGCAACGCGCCTGGTGAACCGCCTGCTTGCCGCCGGCGTTGCGGTCGAGCGGGCGACGGCACCGCTGAAGGCCGGCGAATCGGAGTGGCCGGCCGGGAGCTTCCTCGTGCGCGCGACGCCGCAGGCTGTCGCAATCGCGCGCGAAGCCGCACACCGGCTGGGGGCCGCCGTCCAGGGGCTCCCGCGGAGGCCGGAGGTCACACGCGTGCCGGTGCGGCAGCCCCGGGTCGGACTGTATCGGCCCTGGGGCGGCAACATGGACGAGGGGTGGACCCGGTTCGTCCTCGAGATGCACGAGTTCCCGCTGGTGACCCTGCGCGACGCGGACATCCAGGCGGGGCGGCTGGCGGATCGCGTCGACGTCGTCATCCTGCCGGATGCCGGCTACGATGCCCTGCTCCACGGACATCCACCGGGGACGATGCCCGACGAGTACACGGGCGGGCTCGGGCCCGCGGGGATCGCGGCGCTGCACGCGTTCGTCCGGGACGGCGGTGTGCTGGTGGCGCTCGACTCCGCCTCGGAGCTGCCCCTCAACGCCTTCGCGCTGCCGGTCCGGAACGAAGTCGCGGGGCTGCGCGACACGGAGCTGTCGGTGCCGGGGTCGCTGCTGCGGCTGGAGGTGCGGCCGGACCACCCGCTCGCCTGGGGCATGCCGTCGACAGCCGCCGCCTTCTTCGCCCGTGGACTGGCGTTCGGTCCCCGGCCCTCGGGGTCACGTGACCGGCGAGCGACATTTCCGTCATCCGTCGGGGTCGCGGCGCGCTATGCTCGCGAGGACCTGCTCCTCAGCGGCTGGGAGCTCGGAGGCGCGCGGCTGCAGGGGCGGGCGGCGCTGGCGGACGTGGCGGTCGGCCGCGGGCGCGTGGTCCTGTTCGGCTTCCGGACGCAGCACCGGGCGCAGCCCCACGGCACGTTCAAGTTCCTGTTCAACGCGCTGTGGCTGGCGGGTACGCCGCCGGATGAACGGCCCCGGACGACGGACGAGCCGACCGCAGGAGCTGACGAGGGGTAAACGGGGGGATCGGGCGGGGCGTAACCCTACAGAACCGAGGCTCGAGGTTCCTTGAGTTCGATGTCTCACGCCTGTCGCATCCTGCTGTGTGCCGTCGCCCTGCTCTGGGCCGCCGTGCCGGCCGACGCCGGCCAGAACCTCAAGTTCAAGTGGTGGCAGAGCGAGGAGTTCGTCCGCGAGCTGGAGCTGACACCCGAGCAGTCCGCCCGGATCGACCGCATCTTCGAGGCGAGCTGGCCGGCGCTGAAGGCGGCGAAGCACGATCTGGACCGGCTGGAGGCGGAGCTATCGCGGATGATCGCGGAGGGCTCGGCCGGCGAGACCGAGGTCCTCAAGCAGATCGACCGCGTCGAGGCTTCCCGCAGCGCCATGGGCCGGACCCGCTCGCTGATGCTGTACCGCATGCACCAGGTGCTCTCACCCGCGCAGCGCACGCGCCTCAAGGCGCTCAGCGAGGCGAAGGCCCGGGAGCATCCGAAGCCGCATCCTTCCTCCCACTGACGGCGGGTGTACGACCGCCGGGACACGGCTCGGCGACGGCCGCGGACGATCGCGGCGCGCAGACGCACGGGTTCCGGCTCGTCTCCCGCGTGTTTCCCGAAAGGACCGATCGAGACATGGCGACCCTCCGCACGTGGGCGTGCGCCTGGGCGTGTGCGGCGGCCTGCGCGCTGCTGCCGGGCCCGGCGCGCGCGCAGCAGACGCCGCTGCCCTCTTCCGTCGCGCCGATGCCGCTGACGCTCGACGAGGCGGTGCAGCGCGCGCTCGAGCGCAATCTCGACATCGCCGTGGAGCGGCTCGAGCCGCAGACCCACGACCTGACGCTCGCGGGCCTGCGCGCCGAGTACCTCCCGCTGCTCACCGCCAACATCAGCGACCGCTCGCAGCTGAACCCGCCGACGAGCCAGCTGAACGGCGGCCAGCGCGTGCTGAACGACACGCTGACCTACAACACCGGCGTCAGCCAGGCGCTGCCCTGGGGCGGCGGCAGCGTGTCGGTGAGCTGGAACAACAACCGGACCGACACGACCAACGTCTTCGCGAACTACAACCCGAGCTACGTCTCGCAGCTCTCGGCGTCGATCGTCCAGCCGCTCACCCGTGGCCTGCGGATCGACGAGACGCGGCAGCGGATCCGGATCACGCAGATCAACCGGGCGATCTCCGAATCCCAGCTGAGGGCGACGATCACCAACACGCTCGCCGCCGTCCGCAACGCGTACTGGGACTACGTGCACGCCGTCGATGCGGTCGGCGTCGCGCAGCGCTCGCTCGATCTCGCGAAGAAGCTGGTCGAGGACAACCGGATCCGCGTCGAAGCCGGAGCGCTGGCGCCGATCGACATCCTGCAGGCCGAGGCCGAGGCCGCGAGCCGGCAGCAGGCGCTCGCGCAGGCGGAGGCCGCCGCCGCGGTCGCCGAGCTCGCCCTGAAGCAGCTGATTGTCGACGGCCCCGAGGATCCGCTCTGGCGCACGCGGATCGACCCGATCGACCGGCCGCCGTTCGTGCCGGTGCCCATCGACACGGAGGCCGCCGTGCGACGCGCACTCGCCGAACGCACCGACCTCGAGCAGGCGCGCCGGCAGCTCGAAGCCAACGAGGTCACGCTCGCGTACCTGCGCGACCTGTCGCTGCCCGCGGTCGATCTCGTCGGCAGCTACTCCCTGCAGGGGCTGGGCGGCACGCAGTTCATCCGCCAGGGCAGCGGGCTCGGCAGCTCGATCATCGGGACGATTCCGGGCGGGTTCCGCGACGCGCTGGCGAGCATCCGCGGCGCCGAGTTCCCCACCTGGAGCGTCGGGGTGACGGTCTCGTATCCGCTGCTCGGCAGCCAGGCCGAGGCGAACCATGCGCGCGCCAGGGTCCAGCGTCTCCAGACTCAGGCGCAGATCAAGGCGCTCGAGCTCCAGGTCGCGGCGGACGTCACCAGCGCGGCGCTCCAGGTCCAGAGCAACCAGCGGCGCGTCGAGGCCGCGGCGACGGCACGGGCGCTGGCGGAGCGCCGGCTCGAGGCCGAGCAGAGCCGCTTCGAGGTCGGCCTGTCGACGAACTTCTTCGTCGTCCAGGCGCAGCGCGATCTGGCCGACGCGCAGAACGCGGAGCTGCGCGCGCTGCTCGACTACCACAAGTCGCTCGTCGAGTTCGAACGCGCGCAGGAGACGGCGCTGTCGAACGCCGGGATCACGGTGATCAGCGCGGGATCGCGCTGATCGCGTCCCGCCGGCTCACCGGCTCCGGGCGCGGTCGCGCAGCGCGCGGACGGTCAGGCCGGTGACCGGATCGACCCAGTCCGGCACGAGGTCGGCCAGCGGATCGAGCACGAAGAGCCGCTCGCGGAACCGGGGATGCGGGATCTGCAGGCCCGGCTCGTCGACGATGGCTTCGCCGTAGAGGATCAGATCGAGATCGATGACGCGGGGCGCCAGCCGGTAGGGCCGCGTGCGCCCGAGCGCGAGCTCGATGCCGAGGAGCGCGTCGAGCAGCGCACGCGGCGGAAGCCGCGTGCGCCCGATCGCGACGGTGTTGAGGAAGTCGGGCTGGGGCTCGTCGACGCCGACCGGTGCGGTTTCGACGGGCGGCGCGGCGCGGAGGCCCTCGAGCAGCGGCGCGAGCCGTTCGAGCGCCTGCGCGACGGCGGCGTGCCGGTCGCCCAGGTTGCTGCCGATGGCGACCGCGGCCTCGACCGGTGCGGCCTCAGTCACCCACCCAGCGGGTGGCGCCGACGACGCCGCGCTGCCCTGCGTTCGGTCCGCCGCGCCCCAGCACGTCCGGCGTGCCGGCGGCAATCTGCGCGAACAGCCGCGTCTGCTCCTGCACCTCGCCGAGCATCAGCCGCAGCATCGTCCGGTTGCGCGCGTGCGTGACCGTCTCGACGCGCGGCCGCCACTTCGCGAGGAAGGCCTCGCCGGCGCGTGCGTCCTCCGCGACCAGCTCCCGCCAGGCGTCGCGCCCGCGCCCCACGGTCAGGGACGGACCGGCCGCCGGTTCCGGCACCGGCGCCTCCAGATCGACGATGGCGTCGGCCAGCCACCGGAGGTGCGTCTCCTCGCGGTTGATGATGTACTGGTAGGTGTTGTTGGCGTCGTACGCGCGGACGTGCGCCGCGACGGCGCGATGACGGGCCGTCATCGCGGACCGGTCCCGATAGCACTCCTGCAGGAACGCTGCGAGCTCGCTGGGTTTCACGCCTTCTGTTTTTCCTTGCAGCTGATGCAGACGCGGGTCCAGGGGATGGCGTTCAGGCGGGCGTCGGCGATCGGCTCGCCGCAATCGCGGCAGATGCCGTAGGTCCCCCGCTCGATCCGCTGCAGCGCCTCTTCGATGGCCTGAAGAATCTTCGCATCGGTCTGCCGCAGCTTGAGCGCGATGTGGATTTCGTTGTTGCCGCTGGCCTGATCGGCCATGTCGCCCTGCCGCGTGTTCGTCTCCATCGACGCCGCAAGCGGCTTGAGGCCGCCGGCGCTCAGGATTTCCTGCTTCTTGCGGAGCAGGGCCTCCCGGTAGGCCTGGTGGTCCATTGCATCCTGACTCCTCCGCCGGTCCCTGCGGCGGGCTGACAAAGGCTGATCATAGCACCTTCGGCGGCGCCGGACCGAGCCCCGCGGGCGCGGTGCTACTCCGCGCGGAGGGTGGCGAGAGGCCGGTGGCGCAGGACGTCGGCGCTCGCCCCCAGGCCGACGGCGGCCACGAGGATCGTCGTGAGCGCCACGCCCCAGGCCGCGTCGCGCCAGGGCATCTGCCAGGTCACCTCGATCGCCCACCGGCTGATCGCGTAGCTCAGGGCCGCTCCGCCCGCGGATCCGACGAGCCCTGCCAGCAGGCCGAGCAGCGCGTATTCGACCGCGAGCAGACTGCCGACCACGCGGGTGCTGGCGCCCAGCGTCTTCAGGATCGCCGCTTCGTAGACGCGGCGGAACTTCGTCATCGCGACCGCACCGGTCAGGATCAGCACACCGGTCGCGAGCACCAGGCCGCCGACGATGGTCACGCCCAGCGTGATCGTGCCCACGATCGAGCGCGCCGTCTCGAGGATCTCCCGCAGGTCGATCACCGATACGTTCGGGAACGCGACGACGAGATCGCGTTGGAGGCGCGCGCGCGCGTCGACGCTGTCCGGGCCGCGCAGCGTGGCGATGTAGTTGTGCGGCGCGGTGTCGAACACGCCCGGACGGAAGACGAACATGAAGCCGCCCGACCGGATGTCGCGCCAGTTCACCGCGCGGACGCTCGTGACGACCGCCTCGATCGGGCGCCCCAGCACCTCGAACCGGATCGTGTCGCCGATCTGGATGCGGAACCGCTCGCGGATGCTCTCCTCGATGGAGACCTCCGGCTGATCCGAGGGACCGGACCAGAACCGCCCCGCGACGATGCGCTCGTTGCGCGCGAGCTGGTCGCGGTAGGTGATCGTGTACTCGCGCGCGAGCGAGCCGCGCTCACGCACTTCCTGGACGCTGTCCAGGTTGACCTCGCTCCCCCGCACGGCGGTCACCCGCGCGCGCAGCACCGGGATGAGCCGCGGCGGTTCGCCTGCCGTCGCCCGCTCGCGCAGGAACGCGGTCAGCGGCGCCGCCTGATCGCGCTGGATGTCGATCAGGAACATGTCGGGCATGTCCGTCGCGACGTCGAACGAGAACTGCGTCAGCAGGTTCGTCTGCACGGCGCGGACGCCGACGATGAAGAAGCAGCCGAGCCCGACGGCCAGCAGCACCAGCCGGCTCTGGTTGCCGGGACGGTCCAGATGAAGCGCCGCATGCCGCACCGCGAACAGCCGCGATCGGCGCAGCGGCCGTGTCGCCTTCACGAGGATCCAGCCGGCAAGCCACAGCACGACGGCGATCGCGACGAACCCGCCCGAGACGACGAGCCCCACCTGCAGCGAGCCGGCCTGCCAGGCCGCGACGCCGACCAGCGCGAGCCCGACGCCGATGGCGACGACCGCGGGCAACCAGTCACGACCCGTGCCGCCGCCGGCCTCCTGACGCAGCAGCAGCGACGGCCGGACCCGCCGCACGCGCAGCAGCGGCACGATCGAGAACAGGAGCGCGACGAGCATCCCGATGAGCACGCCCTGCCAGGCCGCGGCCCACGCGAGCCCGTACTCGATCGGCTCCCCCGTCGGCCCGGTCGCGTCGACGAAACGCCCCAGCAGCCGCAGCGTCCCCGCGGCCAGCCCCACGCCGAGCAGGCTGCCGGCCAGGCCCAGTGAGAGCACCTGCAGCAGGTAGATCGCGAGCACCTGGGCGCCGCGCGCGCCGACGCACTTGAGAATCGCGATGCTCTTCAGCTTCTGTTCGACGAAGACGCGCGTGACGCTCGACACGCCGATGCCGCCGAGCACCAGCACGACGAGCCCGACCAGACTCAGATAGCTCTCGGAGCGCTCGAGATCCTCGCCGATGTTGTCCTCGGTCCGGCGCCACCAGCGGATCGAGACGAACTCGTTGCGGAACGCGTCGCGGAGCTCCTCGATGATCGGCTCTTCGCGCCCCTCGGCCACCTGCAGCATGATCTGGCGCCGCACCCGGCTGCCGTAGGCGATGAGACCCGTCGCGTCGAGCGCCGCGCGATCGATGAGGACGCGCGGCCCGAGGCTGAACCCGCCGACGCGTCCGCCGGGCTCGGCTTCGAGGACGCCGCGCACGGTGAAGGACTGGCCGCCGATCAGGATCGCGTCGCCCACCGCGACGTCGAGCTGCGTGAGCAGCTCCGGGCGCACGAGCGCGCCGTTGCCGGCCAGGAGCGCATGCGAGTACTCGCGGCCGCCGCGCAGCCGCACGCGGCCGTAGAGCGGATAGCCGGGCTCCACGCCACGCAGCTCGATCATCCGCGCCAGCGGCTTCCCCTCATCCGCCGGCCGTGCCATCGTGGCGATCTCGATCGACGCCGTGCGCGCGAGCACGCCCTTTTCGGGCCGGAGCAGCCGGTCGAGCGTCGCGAGGTCCTCGTCGGACCAGGGCTGCAGCGTCGAGAGCACGATGTCGCCGGCGATGAGCGCGCGCGCCTCGCCCGCCACGACGCCGCGCACGCTGTGAATGACGGAACGCAGCGTGACGATCGCGCCGACGCCGATCGCCAGGCAGATGAAGAAGAAGAGCAGCCGCCGCCAGGAGGCCCGCGTCTCGCGCAGGGCCATCCGGAGCACGAAGGTCATCGGGTGACCGCCAGCAGGTCCATGCGCGTGCGCTCGGGATCCGGCCGCCCGTCGCGCAGCGCCAGCTGCGCGTCGGCCAGCGCCGCCAGCGCCGGGTCGTGCGTGACGAGCACCAGCGTCGTCCCGCGCGACCGGTTGACCGAGACGAGCAGGTCCATGATGTGCCGGCCGTTCGCGCTGTCCAGATTGCCGGTCGGCTCGTCGGCCAGCAGGATGGGCGGGTCGTTGGCGAGCGCGCGCGCGATCGCGACGCGCTGCTGCTCGCCGCCGGAGAGCTGCGAGGGATAGTGATGGGCGCGATCGTGCAGCCCGACTTCGTCGAGCAGCGCGTCGGCGCGGCTGGCCGCGTCGCGGCGTCCCGCCAGCTCCATCGGCACGAGCACGTTCTCGCGCGCCGTCAGGGACGGGATGAGATGGAAGAACTGGAAGACGAACCCGATCTTCGCGCCGCGCAGCCTCGCCAGCGCGTCTTCGCCGAGCGTGGTGATGTCGACCCCGTCGATGCGGATGCTTCCGGTGGTCGGCGCGTCCAGCCCCGCGATGAGTCCCAGCAGTGTCGACTTGCCGCTGCCCGACGGCCCGGTGACCGCGAGCGACAGCCCCGCGGGAACGCGGAGATCCAGCGGATGCAGGATCGTGAGAGGTGCGCCGCCGCTCTGGACGGTGCGTGAGACGCCGCGCAGTTCGATCATCTCAGGAAGTCGCGTTCCGCTCGATGACGGGCCGCAGCGTCTGCCAGACCTTCTCCGCGATGCGCCGCTGTCCTTCGGCGTTCGGATGGATGCCGTCCCGCTGGTTGAGCGACGGCACGCCGGCGACGCCCTCGAGGAAGAACGGAATCAGCGGCACGTCGTAGCGCTCCGCCAGCTCGCGATAGACGGCCCGGAACTCCTGCGTGTAGGTCTCGCCGAAGTTCGGCGGCGCCTCCATGCCGAGCAGGACGACCGCGATCTGCCGCGCCTGCGCGGTCTCGATGATCCGGGCCAGGTTGTCGCGCAGTTGCGACGGCGGCAGGCCCCGGAGGCCGTCGTTGCCGCCGAGGGCGACGACGAGCACCTCCACGTCGCCGTCGAGCGACCATTCGAGGCGGCGCAGCCCGCCGGCTGACGTGTCGCCGGAGACGCCGGCATTGACGATCTCGAACTCGTACCCCGCCTCACGCAGCTGCTGGCCGATGAGCGCCGGGTACGCCTGGTCCGAGGTGAGCCCGTAGCCCGCCGTCAGGCTGTCGCCGAGGAACACGATGCGAGGGGTCGTGAGCGCAGCCGTGGAGGCGCGGCTGACCGACCGGGCGGCAGGCGGTGTCACGGGCGGGGCCGCGGACTCCGGGGTATCGGCGGCGGGCCGATCCGCGCAGGCCGCTGCCAGCGCCGCGACGAGCATCGCAGCGGCACGCATGGGCAGGACGGGCATACCTCCAGTATACGGATGGAGCCGGAGGCCGTTCCGGCCGCGTCAGGCGGCGGCGACGACGACGCCGGTGATGTTGTCGGTGCCGCTGCGGTCGAGGGCGGCCGCGACGAGCCGCTGCCCGATCTCCTCCAGCGTGCCCGGGCCGGCCAGCAGGATCTGCAGGGTCACGTCGTCCAGCGCGCCGTAGAGCCCGTCGCTGCAGAGCAGGAGCCGCTCCCCCTTCGAGAGCTTCCGCTCGCCGATCTCGACGTCGGTGTCGTCACGCGCGCCGAGCACGTTCGTCAGGACGTGACGCATCGGGTGCTGGTTGAGGGAGTTCCGATCGACGCCCGGCTCGCGCGCGAGCACGGTCGCGATCCACGAATCGTCGTGCGTGAGCTGTTCGAGCCGCGTCCCGGCCAGCAGGTAGAGCCGGCTGTCGCCGACGCCGCAGAACGTGAGCGTGTCTCCCTCGACGAGCGCGACGACAATCGTCGTGCCCATGCCGGCGTAGTCCGGGTGCTGTTCGCCGGCCTGGAAGACCTTGCGGTTGGCCAGCCGGACCGCGGTGACGAGGCGATTGGCGTTGAACGAGAGCTGCGGGTCGAAGCCGAACGGCCAGGTCAGATCCTTGTCGCCCCGGCTCGCCTCGAGGAACCCCCGGATGGTGTCGACGGCCAGGCGCGAGGCGACCTCGCCCGCCTGGTGCCCTCCCATGCCATCGGCGACGATGAACAGCCCGCCGTCGGGGTCGGAGAGGAGCGCGTCTTCGTTGTTCGGGCGAACCTTCCCCGGGTGGGTGACGCCGTACGCCGTGAGCCTCAAAGCCCGCCCATACTAGCCCAGTGACGCGCGGGGCAGCAAGAAAGCCGGCCGATTACGCGGCCCGGGCCGGGCTGGCGGGCTCCGGAAGCCCCCCTGTATACGGTGTATACTGCGCGCCGTGATCAGCGGCGCGCTCCAGCCCCTCTTCACCCGGGCCCAGGCGGCGCTCGAACGCGGGTATGGCGCCGAGGCCACCCAGATCCTCCAGGCGGCCCTCCGATCGACCGGGCTCAGCCGTGAGGACGAGCTGGGGCTGCGGGTCCTGCTGGCGGAGGCCTGGCTCCTGCAGGACGACCTGACCCAGGCCAGCGCCTCGCTCGGCCGCCCTCCCGACACCCTCCGCGATCAGGGGATCTCCGCCGCCACCCTCTCGAATCTGTGGCGCCTGCACGGGCGTGTCGCCTCGGTGCGCGGCGACCAGTCGCGCGCGATCGCGCTGCACGGGCGGGCGCTGCGGCTGGCGGAGACGGCCCACGACCTGCGCGCGGTCGGCCTCGCCCACTTCGAGCTGGCGCGCTGCTACAAGGTGGTCGGCGACACCGCGACGATGCACGAGCACTTCGCCGAGGCGGTGTCGGCCCTGCACGCGGTCGGCGATCGGCGGAACCTCGCGCTGGTGCACTCGCTGCACGGCAGCGCGCTCGCGCAGCAGGGACGGTTCGACGAGGCGCTGATGGCGCTCCGTCAGGCCGAGCGGCTCGCCCACCAGGTCCACGCCGACGACGTCGTCGCGATTGCCTGCGGCAACCAGGCCATCATCGCGATGATCCGCCACCGCTACGACCAGGCGCTCGCGCTGGCGGAGCGCGCGGTGACGCTGCACGAGCAGTACCCGCCCGGCCACGGGCTGGCGGTGGCGCTCGGCACGCTGGGGCAGATCGCGATCCGCCTGGGCCAGCTCACGCGCGCCGCCGACGCGCTGACCCGCGCGCTCGCGGTCCGCACGCCGCTGCTCTACCACGAGACGACGGGCGCGATCTTCGACTCGCTGGCCCAGATTCATCTCATTCGCGGCGACTACGACGCGTGCGCCGATGCGCTGCAGCAGGCGCGCGCCGCGTTCGGCGCCTATGACGCGCAGACGCCGCGCTGGTACGACTGGTCGCTGCGCCTCATCGACGCGCGGCTGGCCGCGCGCCGTGGCGATCCGCTGAAGGCGGTCGCGCTGGCCGACGAGATCATCGCGTCGGCAGGCGTACCGCCGACCGACGAACTGCACGCGCACCTGATCGCGGCGGACGCGCTCGTCGACGCCGGCCGGCTGGAGACGGCGCGCGAGCGCCTCGATCGCGTCGCCGCGCGCATCGATCCGCGCGTCTCGCCCGGCGCGTGGGGCGAGTTCCTGCGGATCCGCGGCATCATCGCGGCCGCGACCGGCCGCGTGACCGAGGGCTATCACGACCTGTCGCAGAGCGCGAACGTCTTCGATCTGCTCGGCGACCGGTATCAGGCGGCGCTCAGCCAGCTCGCGCTCGGCCGCGTCGCCGCACGCGCCGGCGCGCGGTCGCTCGCCACGCGCACGCTCAATCAGGCCGGGGCGGTGTTCCGCGAGCTCGGGGCGGCGCGCGACGCCGGCGACACCGAGGAAGCGCGCACCTGGCTCGATCTGCCCGGCACCGGCGAGTTCATCGGCGCTCCGGCCGACGCCGATGATGCGCTCGTGCGCCGGATCGTGGACGCGGCGGCGCTGCCGGAACTGCTGGCGCGCGAGACCGCGAGCGCCCTGCTCGAGGTGGCCGGCGCCGAAGCCGTCGTCATTCGCACGACCGGATCGGGAGAGCCGAAACCGCTGGCGTGGGCCGGGTGCGGCGCCGACACCGCGCAGGCGATCGCGCGCGGCGCCAACGAGGGCGGCAGCCGGCTGCTCGTCGAGCCGCTGGGCCGTGAGGCGGACGGCTCGCGCGAGGTGGTGCTGGCCATCGGACGTCCCATCGGCCCGCTCGTCGAACGGCGCATGCGGATGCTGCTGGCCGTCGCGCGCCAGGGCTTCGAGCTCTGCGAAGCGCGGGAACGCCCGACGCGGGCGCGGGACCCGCTGTCGATTGAGCGCCCGCTCGAGCCGCTGATTCCCGGCTTCATCTGCGCCGGCAGCGCCATGGCCCGGGTCGTCGATCAGATCAAGCGGCTGCAGGCGACACCGCTCAACGTGCTGATCACCGGCGAGAGCGGGACCGGCAAGGAGCTGGTCGCCCGGGCGATTCACGCCGGCTCGAGCCGCGCCGCGCAGACGTTCCTGCCCTACAACTGCACGACGACCACGCGCGAGCTGGCGGACAGCCAGCTGTTCGGGCATCGCCGCGGCAGCTTCACCGGCGCGGTCACGGATCAACCGGGGCTGATCCGGACGTGCGCGGGCGGCACGCTGTTCCTGGACGAAATCGGCGACCTGCCGCTCGACGTGCAGCCGAAGCTGCTGCGCTTCCTCGAGCAGGGCGAGATCATGCCCGTCGGCGAGACGCGGCCGATCCACGTCGAGGTCCGCGTCCTCGCCGCGACCAACGCCGACCTCGAGGCGCGCGTCGCGGAAGGCCGGTTCCGGGAGGACCTGTACTACCGCCTGAGCGTCATCCGCCTGCACGTGCCGCCGCTGCGCGCGCGGCGGGAGGAGATTCCGCACCTGGCGACGTTCTTCCTGCGCGAAGCGTGCGACGACCTGAACAAGCCCGACATCGAGCTCAGCTCCGCCGTGCTCGACCTGTTCGCGCAGTACGTGTGGCCCGGCAACGTCCGGCAGCTCCGGAACGAGATCCGCCGTGCGGTCGCCATGAGCGCGCCGGGCACGACCATCTCCCCCGACCTGCTGTCTCCGGAGCTGGCGAACCTGGGACGCGATACGGCCGCGGTCGACCCCGCCCGGCGGCGTCCGGCGGCGACGACGCTCGCCGCGGCAGTCGACGATCTCGAGCGCGAGATGATCCGGCAGACCCTCGACCGCACGGCCGGCAACATCTCCGAGACGGCCCGGCAGCTCGGCCTGACCCGGCGCGGCCTCTATCTGAAACTCCGCCGGCTCGGTCTCGACTCCCCTGCGCCCCTGAATACCAGGTAATCAGCCAGTCTATTGACTGGTTATGAAGTATACAGCTCTTTCGGGCCGTCCAGCCTCTACAATTCGACACTAATTGATTGAGACAACTGTAGTTATAAGCTTAGCCCATCAATGGCATTCGGGCGGGTGTCGATCTTGGTTCTCCGAGTGGCAACGAACCTTCGGACCCCGGAGAGCCACCGTGCAGATGCCGAGCCTGACCGCCCAAGCCCCGCAGCCTTACGCCACCAAGCGGAAGAGCCCGCGGCGTGCCGTGACCGTGTCCGGTCGACTCACCTGGCGCGACGCCCGTGGCATCCCCCGGTTCGCCACCGTCGTCACGCGCGACGTGAGCGACGAGGGTGTCTACCTGGAGTCCCGCGGAGGCGAGGCCATCCCGCTCTACCGGCTGGTGTATCTGCAGCTCGACCGTGGGGAGCGCAGCGCGCTGGACGCGCTGCCGAAGCCGCTGCGCGAAGGACGGGTGCTCTCGGCCGTGTATCGGGTCGGGCCGTGCGACAGCGCCACGGGGTCGCCGACCGGCTACGCGCTGCGGCTGCTCCTGGAGCCTGCGAAGGCGGAGGGCCGTCCGGCCCGGGAGTCGGCCCGCTCGATCGCGTAACGCCTGTCAACCAGACACGAGGGACGGAGCGCCAGCGCTGTCCCTTCCCTGCTCCCGTCGACCGCACCACCCGGGCGCACCCGCGCCCTCGTTCCTTCTACTTCGGCTCGACGTGTCCGCCGAACCCCTTGCGCATGGCGGAGAGGATCTTCTCGGCGAACGTGTGCTCCTGGCGGGAGCGGAATCGCGTGTAGAGCGAGGCCGAGAGGACGTCGGCCGGCACGGCCTCCTCGATGGCCGCCAGGATCGTCCAGCGTCCCTCGCCGGAGTCCTGCACGAAGCCGGTGTAGCTCTCGAGCTGCGGGTCTTCGGCGAGCGCGAGCGCGGTCAGATCGAGGAGCCATGAGGTGACGACGCTGCCCCGCCGCCAGAGCTCCGCGATGTCTGCCAGGTCGAGCGCGTAGCGCTGCTCCTCCGGCAGCGTGGCGTCGCCGGCGTGCCGCATGATGTCGAAGCCCTCGGCGATGGCCTGCATCATCCCGTACTCGATCCCGTTGTGGATCATCTTCACGAAGTGGCCCGCGCCGACGGGTCCGCAGTGCAGGTAGCCCAGGTGCGCCGTGCTGGTGCGCCCCTCGCGTCCTCTCGACGGCGGAATGCCGGACTCGCCGGGCGCGAGCGATTGCAGGATCGGCTCGATGCGCGCGAACGCCGCGCGGCTCCCGCCGACCATCAGGCAGTAGCCCCGCTCCGCGCCCCAGACGCCGCCGCTCGTGCCCGCGTCGACGTACTCGATGCCGCGCGGCGCGAGCGCCTTCGCCCGGCGGATGTCGTCCTTGAACCAGGAGTTGCCGCCGTCGATCAGGATGTCGCCCTGCTGCAGCAGCTCGCCGAGCGCCCGCACGCTCTGCTCGGTCGGCTCGCCGGCGGGCACCATCAGCCAGACGACACGCGGCGGCTCGAGCGCGGCGACGAGCGCCTCGAGCGAGGGGACGCCGCGCGCGCCGTCGCGCGCCAGCCGTTCGACCGCTGACGCGTCGAGGTCGGTGACCACGCATTCGTGGCCGTCGCGCATCAGCCGGCGCGCCATGTTCGCGCCCATCCGTCCCAGTCCGACGAGTCCAATCTGCATCGTGAGAGCACCGTGCGGCCGCGCGCGGCTGGCGCGGCGCGTGGTTACCGTGCGCCGAACGCGGAGGCCACGAGCGCGTCGAGCGCCTCGAGCCCCGCCTGGACGTCGGGCCCGAGATGCACGCGCAGCGCCCGGCGGTCGCGATCCGCGAGCACCTGGAAGTCGCCGCGCGCCTGCGCCGCCTTGACCGCGCCGAAGGTGTACTTCGTGCCGGGAACCGGCAGGTCCTCGGCGGGGTCGTTCGTGACCTGCAGGAAGACGCCGCTGTTCGGCCCGCCCTTGTACGCCTGTCCGGTCGAGTGCAGGAAGCGCGGGCCGAATCCGACGCAGGTGGCCGCGCGCGTCGCGTCCCGCACCCGGGTCCGCAACCGCGTGAGCACCCGCTCGTGCGCAGCGGTCATCGGCACGTAGGCCAGCACCGCGAAGTAGTCCCCGGCACCGATTCGCGCCAGATGCGCCGACATCCAGGCCGCGGCCGTCGCCCCCCGGGCCGCCGACGACAACGCGTCCGCGTTGCGCCCGTCGGCGAAGAGCGTGAGACGGCCGTCGACGAGCGCCGGCGTCTCCGGGGGCAGCTCGCCGTGCCGCTCGATCTCCGCCGTGAGCTTGCGCGTCTCGACCTTGCTCGCTTCGACGTCGGGCTGGTCGAACGGGTTGATGCCCAGCACCGCGCCGGCCACGGCGGTCGCGAACTCCCAGCGGAAGAACTCGGCAGCCAGGCCGTACAGATCCTCGACATCGACGCGCATCACCGGCCGGCCCGCGCGGACGAGCGCCTCGACGGCGGCGTCCCGCTCGTCGTTGGCGTCCGACTCGAGCCGGATGTAGGCGAACAGCCGATCGGGCCCGTACGCGTCGGGCGGACCGACCGGCTCACGGTCGACCGGGATCACGGCGAGACCACGCTTGCCGGTGGACTCCGCGATCAGCTGTTCGAGCCAGGCCCCGAGGTCGTAGATGCGCGGCGAGACGATCAGCGTGAGCTTGTCGAGTCCCTGGCGAGCCGCCGTCCCGATGGCGACGCCCAGCGCGGCGCCCGGATTCTCCGCGATGCCCCGCTCCGGTCCGCACGCCTTCGCCATGCGCGCCGCTGCGTCGACCCACCGCGGCAGGTCGAGCCCCATGACCGCCGCCGGCACGAGCCCGAACGGTGACAACGCCGAGTAGCGCCCGCCGATCGACGGCACTCCGCGGAAGATCCGCCGGAAGCCGCTGCGGGCCGCCGACTGCTCCAGGGCGGAGCCGGGATCCGTGATCGCGACGAGATGCCGGCCGGCGTCACGCTCCCCCACCACGGCCGCCAGGCGCGCGGCGAAGTGCGCCTGCAGGATCGACGGCTCCAGCGTCGTCCCCGACTTGCTGGCGACGATGACGAGCGTGCGCGCGAGATCGAGCCGCGCGTCGAACGCGCGGATCTGGTCGGGGTCCGTCGAGTCGAGCACGTGCAGGCGCGGCCGCCCGGCGTGCACGCTGAAGGACTCGGCGAGCACTTCGGGGCACAGGCTCGACCCGCCCATGCCGAGCAGCAGCACGTCGGTGAACCCGTCGCGCTGCACCTCCGCGGCGAACGCCTGCAGATCGGGGATGCCCGCCGCCGCCGCAACCGGCGCGTCGAGCCAGCCGAGCCACTGCTCCTCGCCGGAGCCGGTCCAGACCGACGCGTCGCGCGCCCAGATGCGGGAGGTCGAGCGCGCCTCGTCCCAGGCGGCGGACGCACGTACCACGTCCCCGCGCAGCGGCTCGGGCAGCGTGTCGAAGAGCGGGTTCATCGGGTGACGGGCGTACGGGCCGATGCGGCGCGCGCCTCGAGCGCCTTGACCTTGTTCAGGCGGCGCACGTGCCGCTCCGCATGGGAGAAGGTCGCATCGAGGAACGCCTGGACGACAGCCTCGGCGAGCGCCGGGCCGATGACGCGCGCCCCGAGCACGAGCACGTTGATGTCGTCATGCGCGACGCCCTGACCGGCGGAGTACGTGTCGTGGCACAGTCCGGCCCTGATGCCCGGGATCTTGTTCGCGGCCACCGCAGCGCCCACGCCGCTGCCGCAGATCACGAGGCCGCGATCGACCTGTCCATCGAGCACCGCACGCCCGACGGCCTCGGCGAAGTCCGGGTAGTCGGCCGGCTCGGTCGAGTACGTGCCGACGTCGATCACCTCGTGGCCGCGGTCGCGCAGCCAGCCGATGAGGTGTTGTTTGAGATGAAAGCCGGCGTGATCTCCGCCGAGCGCCACTCGCATGGTGTGGTTCCTTCAGATCAGCGGGTTCGGCGAGCATAACATATCGATTCGCCGGCCGTCCGCCGGGCACGCGGGCGAGTACACTCACCGGATGACGCGGGACGAAGTCGTCGGGCATCTCACCGCCGAGCTCATCCGGGTGGCCGGCACGGCCATCGCCGCGCGCGGACGCTTCAGCCTGGCGGTGCCGGGCGGGTCGGTTGCGCACGCCGTGCTGCCGCGTCTCGCTACGGCGCCGATCGACTGGCGCGCGGTGGACATCTTCCTTGCCGACGATCGCGACGTCGCGACGGAGTCACCCGAGTCGAACGAGCGCCTGGTGCGCGAGCTGCTGCTCCGGCCGCTCGGCCTGGACGCGCCGTCGCTGCACCCGCTGGTCGCGTGCGGCGTTCCCCTCTCCGAAGCCGCCGCGCGGGCGGCCCGCGACCTCACGGCCGCGCTCGGCACGCCGCCGCGGCTGGATCTCGTGCTCCTCGGTGTGGGCGAGGACGGACACGTCGCCTCGCTGTTCCCCGGCCACCCCGCGTTGACGGATCCGGCCTGGGTCGTGCCCGTCACGGACGCGCCGAAGCCGCCGCCGCGGCGCCTGTCGCTGGGGCTCGAGACGCTCGCCGCCGCACGGCAGGTGTGGTTTGCCGCCTTCGGGGCCGGGAAGGCGCACGTGGTCGCCGAGCTCCGCGGCAATCCGGCCTCGGAGCTGCCGGCCGCCCGTGTCGCCAACCGCGCGTCGGACGTCCGCTGGTGGCTGGACGCCGACGCGGGCGGCTGAACGGCTGGATCGTCAGCGCGTGATGGACGCTTTCAGCAGATCGCGGATCTCGGCCAGCAGCTTCTCCTGCGGCGCCGGCTCCGGCGGCGCAGGCGCGGCGGGCGGCTCCTGGCGGCGCAGCCGGTTCACCGACTTCACGACCAGGAACATCGCGAACGCAATCAGCAGGAAGCTGATTACGGTGTTCAGGAAGACACCGATGTTGACGGTCACCGCCCCGGCGGCCTTCGCGTCCTCCAGCGACGCGTAGGGTCCCGGCTGCGCGGCTCCCTCCTTCAGGACGAGGAACAGGTTCGAGAAGTCGACTCCGCCGAGCAGGAGCCCGACCGGCGGCATGATGACGTCGGAGACGAGCGACGTCACGATGGCGCCGAAGGCTGCACCGATGACCAGGCCGACGGCGATGTCGACGACGTTGCCGCGAACGGCGAACTCTCTGAACTCGCGCAGCATCGTTCCCCTCCTGTAGGTGGCCGGCGCTCCCGCTTGACGGACCGTCGGGTCCGCCGGGAGCGCCGGTGGATCATGCGAACGCGTTCCGCAGGACTTCGAGGCTCTTCGGCACCGCCGTCTCCGGCGCTTCCTTCCCTTCCATCTCGAGCGAGACCCAGCCGCTGAATCCGGCGTCGCGCAGAATTTTCGCGATGCGCGGATAGTCCAGGTCGAGCGTGTACCACTCGCCGCCGCCGTAGTACGTCTTCGCCTGCACGATCGACGCGTGCGGCGCCAGCACGGCGATGCCCTCGTACGGATCGCCGGCGTAGTTGCCGGTGTCGAGGTTCACCCCGAGCCACGGCGAGTTCACGGCCTTGTGGATGCGCAGGACGTTCTCGGGCCGCGTCGTCAGGCCCCAGTGGTTCTCGATCATCATCACGACGCCTTCGCGTTCGGCCACCGGCAGGCACTTCTCGAGCGACTCGATGACCCACCGGAAGGCGTCCTCGTCGGTGTAGCCCTCGATCGGCGGCTCCTCGCCCTTGACCTTCATCAGGTCGTCGAACGACCGGATGGTGTTCCAGCGGCCCGAGTTCAGCCGGATGCAGGGGATCCCGAGCTGCGAGGCGAGCTGCAGGCAGCGGATCGTGTGGTCGATGTCCTTCTGCCGCTCGGCGGGATCGGGCGTGACGAAGTCCTGGTGGATCGACAGCATCACCAGGTCGACCGCGTTGCGGAACGCGATCTGCTTCAGGCGGTTCAGGGCCGGCCGGCTCTCGTCGGTCATCTGACGGTGGAGGATCTCGACGCCGTCGAAGCCGAGGCGCGCGGCATCCTCGATCACGCGCTCCACCGGATAGCGTTCGCCCCGGAAATGCCAGTACGAGTAGGTCGAGACGGCGAGCTTGATGCGGCCGCCGGCCTTCGTCGAGGCGGCCGGCGCCGTCTGCGCCGCCAGCGGAGTCCGCGGCACGACCGCCGGCGCCAGGGCCGCCAGGCCGGTGCCGAGAAGCGTACGTCGGGTCATGGTCATGCTCGGGAGCTTAACAGAGGTCCGGCTGTCCGAAGGGGCCAGGGGTCAGGGGTCAGGGGTCAAGGGCCGGGGGACAGGGGGGCAGGGTCGTAGGACCGAATCTTCAGTTCCGCCAGAGCGCGCCAGACTTCAGTCCGGCTCTATCCCTTGAACCCCTCACCCGGCAGCCGTTTCGGCAGCGAGGCGAGATAGTCGGCGAAGCGTTCGTTGAACAGCGCACCCGGACGCCGCGTCCGGAGCCGCTCGACCGCGCCCGCGCCGTCGTAGCCCAGTTCGACGAGAATCAGCCCGGCGAGCAGCGCCGAGCGGTTGAAGCCCATGCTGCAGTGCGCGAGCACCTTCTGGCCGTTCCGGATCAGATGCGCCGCCATCATCGCCAGGGCCTGCATGCGCGCAACGTCCGGCAGGTCCTCGTCGTAGATGTGGTGATACACGTAGAGCATGTGACCGGGCCGGGTCGAGACGCCCGTGTCCAGGTCTCCCTCGAGGTCGATCACCACCTCTATTCCCCGCGCATGCAGGACGCCCCAGTCGGTGATGACCGGGGAAATGAACAGCCGTTCCTCGTCGTCGATGGGAAAGAGCTCGGTCTGGAGCAGGTCCATGATTCGCTGCGGGTGGAGGGAGTCCCGACTATAGTGGCACAGCCGATGGGATCGCGTACGGGACGCGCAGCTGTGACGGCATGGGCGGCGGTGCTCGTGCTGCTGCTGGCGACGGCATCGGCCGCACAGCCGGCACAGGACGGGTGGCACGACCTGCCGCTCCCGGGCGGGCGCGCGGCCCTGCTTCCGGCGCTGGGTCTGGCTCCCGATCTTCCACGGGCCCTCGTCGTCACCGAGCTGACCCGGGTGCTGCATGCCGGCCCACACCTCGATCCGGCTGCGGCGAAGCTGCTGGACCGATTCCTCGAGACCCCGCCCGCCGGCGAACCCGAGCGCGTCCCCATTGCGCTCGATGCCCGATCCCTCCGGCGGCTGCTCGGCCGCGAGATCCCCGACGACCGTCTCCTGCTCGCGGTGCTGCGCGATCGGCGGACAGCGCTGCTCTGTTACGGCCTGGCCGCAGTGGATGCCGGGACGCGCACGGCGATCCAGGCCAGGCCCGCGCTGCTCGAACGCCTGCGCGATCGGCACGCGGGTGCGTTCGCCGCGTTCGGTGCGACGGTCGTCATTCGCGAAGACCGGGTGCAGCTGCCGGGCGGCCGCGAACTGGCCGCGTCATGGGAGCAGCTCCTGGGCGCGCCCCTCGACGAGGTCGAGCGGGCGCTCGACGCCCTGCTCGGACGGGATGACGGGCGCTTCGCGTACTTCGTCGAGGCAGCCTCGCGCATCCGGGAGCCGGATTTCCGGCACGTCTTCGGACTGGGCCTCTCGCCCGCTGCCGCAGCACGGGCTGCGGAGGACGTGTACCGGATCTTCGTGAACGCCGAGCGCGGATGGCGGGCGCGCGAGTACCCGTTCCAGCGTCCGCCCGCGGACCCGGCGCTGCTGCTGTCGATGCTGTCGGCCGTCGACGAGCCATCGCGGCGGACGCGTCGCTTCTGGAGCGCGCTCCTCAACCGGAGCGACCTGCCCGAGCAGATCCCGGACGACTGGCGGCTGCTGGGCGTCGGCCAGCCGCCCGACACCGCGTGGCTGCTCCAGACACTGTCGCGCGGCACCGTGCCGGAACGCCAGGCGCGCCTGTTGGTGTTCGCGTTCGCGACCCGGATCTCCACGTGGCTGCCCGACCCGCGCGGGGCGCTCTGGGCGTCAGAAGCGTTCGAGCGGTTCCCGGCTCTGCTGCTCGTCTTCGAGCGCATGCAGCTCCGCGACGTCGACACCATGCGCCGGCTGGCGCTCCGTGCGAACGGACTCCGTCTATCGAACGACGCGGCGTCCGAGATCCGGCTCGCGCTGTTCCAGGCGCCCATCGCGCTGGTCGATCACCTGCTGCGCGTGCGCTCGCTGTCGCCGGCTGCCGCCGAAGGCGTGCTGGGTGCGCTGGCGGAACTGGACCCGAACTCCGCGCGATTCGGCGAGGACGTCGCCGGCTGGCTCCAGCAGCACCTGCTGCCCGCGATCGGCTTCGACCCGGCCGTCGGCGCGCTCGCCGAGGCGGTGCTGCTCGAAGCGCTGGCCGGCCTTGGCGCGCCGCCCCAGGCCGCGCTGTCGCAGCCGATCGCGTGGGAAGGGCATCAGTACCGGGTCGACACGGCGGCCCCGGAAATGCAGCGCCTCACCGAGGTCCGCAGCCGACAGGGCGGCAACACGCTCGACACCGCGCTGGCGCTCGGACGCGCGGCCCGCGCGCTCGAGGCGGCAGCCGACCTGGACGCGATACGAGACGCCGAAGCCGCGCTGGCGGCGGTCGTCGAGACGCTCGAGCCGATCGAGTTCGGCGAGCGGCGCGGGAACCTGCCGCCCGTGCCGGTTCAGGCGCTCGTACGCGACGCGCTCCAGGACACGCGCCGCATCACCTCGGCCTCGCGGGTGCGCGACACCGCGGTGATCGCCGGACGTCTGCGCGAGGCCGAGCGCGCGGTGCTCGCCGATGTGCTGACGTCGATTGTCTACGCGCTGTATCTCGGCGACCCGGACGGCACGATCTTCCTGGCCGGCAACGTCGCCCGGCGGCACGACTACGGGCTCGCGCTGCCGATGCCGGCCGAGCGTGCGCGCGCGCCCTGGACGATCGCCGTCGAGACGTCCGGCGGGGGCAATCCGTGGCACATGGCCGGCTCGCTGCTCGCACTCGACGTCGGTCTCGGCCGGTTCACCCTGCGCCGCACCCGCATGGATCTGCCGGAACGGGAACCGACGCTGGTCGACGTCGACCGACACGCGTTCGTGACCACGCTGGTCCTGACCGACCCGGCGGCGCTCGCGCAGGAGGAAGGGATTCGGCTGGCGAAATGGATCGCCACGGGACGCGCCATCGCGTCGACGCCGGCCGTCGTCGACCGCATCGGCGAGCTCGGGCTCGAGGGCGTCCGGCGCGAAGCCGTTCTGTGGGCCGCGGCGCACGCGCCCGGCGAGACCACGGAGCTCCTGCTGCTGACGGAGCTGCTGCTGCTCGGACGGGACCGCGAGGCCTCGCTGTCGCACGCCTGGGGAGCCGCAGCGACGGCGCTCACCGGCGCCCTGCGCCTGGAGCTGCCGCTTCCCCCGGCGCTCGAACGCTACATGGGACGAGCCGGCGCCGGCGTGCTGCCGACCCGCCTTCCTGACCTCAAGCTGCGCGTCGTCGAGCTCCTGGTGCAATATGAGCTGCCGGTCGCGCTCACGCGCGCCGTGCTCGCCGCAGCCATGCAGGACGCGCTCGACCACACACGACCCGCCCACCTCGACGACTGGCACGCGCTGGTGCGCGGGTCGAGGACGCTCGCCGCCGATCGCTTCGAGGACTACGTCGCGGCCCTGACCGCCGGAGGGCCACTCATCCCGGCCACTGCCACGTCAGGAGCCATCGAGCCATGACACGCCTGCCGTCCGGACCGGCCCTCTCGCGTCGCGCCGCGACGCGTGTCGCCGGGCTGCTTCTCGTGACCCTCCTCTGCGCGACGATCTCCACGGACGCACAGGATGGTCCACACCTCGTGATCACGTCTCCGGCACCGGACAGCTACGTCACGGGCCCGGTGCTGCTCAGCGTCCGGACGGGACGTCCCGATCAGGTCCGCCAGGTCACGTTCTTCGCCGACGGCCGCAGCGTGTGCACCGTCGTCAGCGCGCCGTTCGAATGCGGATGGGATGCGGGTCCGGGCATCCGCGAACACGTCATCCGCGCCGTCGCCACGCTGCTGAACGGCGAACGGCTGGTTGCGACCACGCGGACGCGCAGCGCCGGCTACACGGAGTCGGTCGAGGTGGAGGTCGTCCAGGTGACCGCGACGGTCACGGACAACCGGGGGCAGTTCGTGAAGGGCCTGACCCGCGACCGGTTCCGGGTCCGCGAAGACAACGTGCTCCAGCGTCTGACCGCCTTTGCCGGCGAGAACGTGCCGCTCGAACTGGTGGTGGCCATCGACGTCAGCCAGAGCATGACGGAGGCGATGCCGACGTTGAAGGCAGCGGTGCGGACGTTCCTCCAGGCGCTGCGGCCCACCGACCAGGTCAGCCTGCTCGCCTTCAACGACATCATCTTCACGCTCGCGCGGCGGTCGGTCGACCCGGAGGCGCGCGTCAAGGCCGTCGACCGCCTCGCGCCGTGGGGAGGCACCGCGCTCTACGACGCGATCCTCTACGCCCTGAACACCGTCGGCCGCCAGCCGGGACGCCGTGCACTGGTCGTCTTCAGCGACGGCGAAGATCAGAACTCGGTGGCCACGTTGCAACGGGTGCAGAGCCGGCTGGAGCAGAGCGACGCGACGATCTACACGATCGGGCTCGGCCGGAGCGTGCGGGACCACCAGCTCGCGCAGGTGCTGGCCCGGATGTCGGAGATGAGCGGCGGCCGGTCGTTCCTCATCGATCGCGTCGACGAGCTCGAAACCGTCTTCGCCGACATCGTCGAGGAGCTGTCGAACCAGTACCTGCTGTCGTATGCCTCCACCAACGACCGCCGCGACGGCACCTGGCGCCGGATTCAGGTCGAGGTCACCGGCGGGTCGTACAAGGTGCGGCATCGACAGGGGTATCGCGCCGCCCTCGACAAGCCGCGCTCGGACGCCCGTCCGGAGACGTCCCGCAAGGATCAGGATTGAAGGAGGTCAGACGAGGACTGATGGAGGTTGACGTGCAGGACTGGTCGGGTTCACGATCGTCGCGCCATCGCCTGCCTGGCGCAGCCGTGCCCGACGGTGACGGTCACGACCGTGTGTCACGGCCGCCCCTTGTCGCGCCCTGCCCCGTGCAGCGGCGCTCGAGTCCCGTGCGCCATGCGTTGATGGCCGTCGGCCTGATCGCGCTTGCGTCCGCCGCACCCGCAGGCCAGACGCCCCCCTCTTCCCCGCAACCGACGTTTCGTGCTGCCGTCGAGCTGATCGCCGTCGATGCGGCGGTCGTCGACGAGCGAGGGGCTCCCGTGGCCGGACTGACAGCGGCCGATTTCGAGGTGAGTGTCGACGGCACGCCGCGCAGGATCGTGTCTGCGCAACTGGTCCGCCTGGCGCCCGGGGAGCCGTCCGCAGCCCCCGCAACCGTGCAACGTCTCGGCTACAGCACGAACGAGGGTGGCGGCGCCGGCAGGCTGGTGCTGCTCGTGTTCGACCTCGAGGGCATCGGTGGCGAGAGCGCCGGCGAGGCACGGAAAGCTGCGTTCCGTCTGCTCGAGCAGCTCAGCGAGACCGATCGCGTCGGCGTGCTGGCCTACCCGAACGGCCCGCGGGTCGAGTTCACGGCCGACCGCGAACGCGTGCGTGAGGCGGTGCGTGACATCGCGCCGAGGCGCGCGCCGGTGTTCCAGAGTGAGTTCTCGGTCGGCTACTTCGAGGCCCTCGAGATCGAGCGCGGGGAACCTGACGCGCTCAGAATCGTCGTCGACCGCGAATGCGAGAGCTTCAAGCGCGATCCGATGGGCTTCACCGCGTGTCAGGCGGAGGTCGAGGCGCTCGCCAGGGCCACCGCGACCGCGATGCGCGCGCGCAACGACGCGCTCTTCGCCACGCTGCGGAACCTCCTCGGGTCGCTCGCGCAGATCGAGGCGCCCAAGACCATCGTCTGGATATCCGGCGGCGTGCCGCTCGACGACGTGCGCGCCGAGCCGGCCGAGATCGCGCGCCTGGCCGCGGCCTCCAGGACGACGCTGTACGCGCTGCACCTCGAAGGGGCGGCCGGCGGCGACGCCTCGCGTGTGCGCCCGTCGGCCACAGTGTTGAGCGATCGCAACGTCATGCGGGAAGGGCTGGCGACGATCGCCAGCGCGGCGCGCGGTGCGCTGTTCACCGCCATCGGCGACTTCGATGCTGCCGGTCGTATCGCGCGCGAGATGAGCGCCTACTACCTGCTGAGCGTCGAACCGGAGCCTGCCGATCGGGACGGGAAGACGCACCAGATCGACGTCCGCGTGCGCCGACCCGGCGTGACCGTGCGGGCGCGCCGCGAGTTCACGATGGGCGACCCGGCGAAGACGCTGACGCCGGAGCAGCGGCTGGCGGCACTGATCCGCCAGCCGGTCCCTGCCGTCGAACTGCCGGTCAAGGTGGCGACCTACTGCATGCGCGCGCCCGGATCGCGGGACGTCCGGCTCGTCATCGCGACCGAGTTCGGTCGCGGGGACGAGCCGCAGCCCGCGGCCATGGGGTTCGTGCTGCTCGACGGCAGGGACAAGGTGGTCGCAAGCTCCTTCCAGCAGTACCGGGCCGCGCCCGTGGGCGCGGGACGTCCGGCTCCCCTGCACATCTCGACGACGGCGCAGGTGGCGCCCGGCGAGTACCGTCTGCGGGTGGCGGTGCTGGACGGCGACGGGCGGGCGGGCAGCGTCGAGCACCCGGTGAGCGCGAAACTGGCCGGCGCCGGCGACCTGGAGGTGGCGGATCTCGTGCTCTCGCCGGCGGGCAACCAGGGCGGCGGACGCTCCGTGCAGGTGCTGGCCGACGTGGCGATTGCGTCGCACCCGTTCGCCGGGTACCTCGAGTTGTATCCGCGGACAGACGCCGCTGCACGCGCAGCGCAGGTGCGGTTCGAGATTGCCGACCCCGAGTCGGGCTCCGTGCTCGCCGCGGCGGACGCTCGTGTGGTGCCGACCCGGGAACAGGGCCGTCTGGCCGCTCAGGGGCTGCTCCCGGTTGACGCGCTGTCTCCGGGGGACTACGTTGCCCGGGCCGTCGTGACCGCCGGCGGCGCGTCCGTGGTGCGGGCGCGCCCGTTCCGGCTGGTGGTCCCGCGTCGCTGAGCGGAACTGCCGGGTCACGGCCGACCGCGCGGGCGGGGTGCGCGACTGGCGTGGGTCACAGAGAGGGACAAGTCATGCGGACGATTCTGGCAGCCATCGCTCTCCTGCTCTGCGCTGTCGGCTCTCCGGCTGCGCAGGACCCACCGCAGGAGCCCGCGCCGGATCCGTCGCAGCCGATCTTCCGCGCGGCGACCGAGCTCATCGCGATCGACGCGACGGTGGTCGACGACAACGGCGAGCCCATCCCCGACCTGACCGCCGCCGACTTCGAGCTGCTGGTCGACGGCGAGCCGCGCACGGTCGTCTCGGCCGAGTTCATCCGTCAGGTGCCCCGCGAGCGGCGGATCCAGGAGGCGCCGGCGCGGGAGCTGCCGTTCTCCTCGAACGAGAACCTGATCGGCGGCCGCCTGGTCCTGATCGTCTTCGACCTCGAGGGCATCGGATCGGGCGCCGGGCGCGAGGCCAGCCACGCCGCCACGCAGTTCCTCGAGGAGCTGAGCGACGCCGACCAGGTCGGGGTGATCGCCTTCCCGAACGGCGTGCACATCGACTTCACGCACGACCGCGAGCAGGTCCGCGCCGCCCTCCAGCAGATCGTGGGCCGCGGCGACCTCCGGCAGCGCGGCGAATACAACATCGGCATCTCCGAGGCCCTCGAGATCGATGACGGCGACGACGGGGCGTTCAGCCGGGTGTTCGTGCGGGAGTGCTCCGACGAACGCGACGAGCTCGGACGCGAGCTGTGCCGGGCCGGCATCCTCAGCCAGGCCCGCATGGACGCCGTCACGTACCGGCAGCGCGCCGACAACTCCCTGCGCGTGCTCCGCAACCTGCTCCGCGCCTTCCGCCAGGTGGACGCGCCGAAGACCGTCGTCTGGATCTCGGAGGGCCTGGCGTTGCCGGACCAGGCGCACGAGATCCCCGAGATCGCCCACCTCGCCGCCACGGCTCGCACGACGTTGTACGCGCTGCACCTGGACCAGACGATCATCGGCGACGCCTCACGGCTGCGGAACTCGCCGAGCATGATGCAGGATCGGAACCTCATGCGCGACGGCCTCGCGAATATCGCCGGGGCCACGCGCGGCACGCTGTTCACGTCGGTCGGCAGCGGCAGCAACGTCTTCGCCCGCATCGCCCGCGAGATGGCGGCCTACTACCTGCTCAGCGCGGAGCCCGCCCCGAGCGACCGCGACGGCAAGTCGCATCGCATCCAGGTGCGCGTGCGGCGGCCGAAGGTGAGCGTGCGTGCCCGCAGCGAGTTCACCATGGACCGCAGTCCGCGGGAGTCGCTGACGCCGGAGCAGCGGCTGGCGCTGCTCATCCGCCAGCCGATCTTCGCGACCGAGCTGCCGCTGAAGGTGACCACCTACAGCCTGCGCACACCGCAGTCGTCAGACGTGCGCCTGGTCATCACCACCGAGCTCGGCCGCGGCGCCACCGCACCCGAGCAGGTCGGCCTCGGCTACGTGCTGCTGGACGAGCGCGGCAAGATCGTCGCGGATTCGTTCGAGCAGTACAACGCCAGGCCGCTCCACGACAACGAGCCGTCGCCGCTCGGCGTCTCGACGACAGTGCAGGTGCCGCCGGGGCGGTACCGGCTCCGGCTGGCGGCGCTCGACGGCACCGGGCGCGGCGGCAGCGTCGAGCACCGGCTCGATGCCTCACTCGCCAGCACCGGCGATCTCGGCGTCGCCGATCTGATGCTCACGCCGGCAACCGGCGAGGGCCTGTCCTCGGTGCAGCTCGTCGCGGATGCCGCCATCTCCCGCGAGCTGTTCGCTGCCTATCTCGAGCTCTATCCCGAGAACGGCGACGCCGTCAGGGCGGCCCGCGTGCGGATCGAGGTCGCCGAGTCGGAGACCGGGCCGGCCATCAGCTCCGTCGACGCGCAGGTGCTCGAGACGAAGGAGCCGGGACGACTCGTGGCGCAGTCGCTGCTGCCGGTCGGCCTGCTGCCGCCGGGAGAGTACTGGGCTCGCGCGGTGGTCTCGAGCGGCGGACGTCCGGCAATCCAGTCGCGGCCGTTCCGCCTGATCCAGACCATCCCGGCCGGCCACGAGTTCAAGCGGGATCTCGCGTCCCGCGTCGGCCAGTTCTCGCCCGACCAGGTGCTGCAGCCGGAGCTGCTTGCGCCCGCTCTCGAACGCGCCAAGGCGCTCGATGCCGATGCGCCCGATGCGGCGCGCGCCGCGGCCGACGCGGTCGCCGAGGGCAGGCTCGAATCGCTGGACCGCGGCACGCCGGAGTCGCGCTCCTCCGTGCTCGCGACGTTCCTGCGTGGACTCGCCCTCTACAAGGCCGGTGATCTCGAGGCCGCGGCACAGCAGATGCGCGCGGCCGTGCGCCTGTCCCCCGACTTCATGCCGGGCGTCTTCTATCTGGGTGCGTGCTATGCGGCGGGGGGACGCGGGCGCGAGGCCGTCGGCGCGTGGCAGACCTCGCTCGCGGGAGACGACTCGTCGCCGGAGATCTTCCAGCTGCTCGTCGACGGCTATCTCCGCATCGGCGACACCGATGCCGCCATCGACATCGTCGAGGAAGCGGCGCGGAAGTGGCCGGACGACTACCGCTTCGTGATCCGCTCCACGCTGGCGCGCGCGGCGGCGGGCGACCTGCGCGACGCATTCGAGCGGCTGCGTCCATGGCTGGATCGGCCGGGGGTCGACGCCGACGCGCTCGATCTCGCGCTCCGGCTGGCGCTCGCGGATCTCGCCAGCCGTCCCCCCGGCAATCGCGCCGATGCCGTCGCGAACCTGCGCTCGCTGACGCTGCGGTTCGAGGACGCGCGCCGCCCCGTGCCGCTGCTGGCGCAGCGCTGGCTGACCTATCTGTCGGGTCGCGAGCGGCCCTGAAGCGGGAACGGGACCGGACCGGGTTCACTAGAGGCGGTACCCACCGCCGCTCCACTCCTCCGGCGCGATGTCCGCGATCGTCGCGGTGAAGTCCCAGCGGTGGCCGTAGAAGTCCTGTGCGTTGTACTGGCGCTCGCCGTAGGAATGGGTCGTCGGCTCGGTCAGGATGATGGCGCCGTTCCGCCGCGCGCGTTCGCAGTGCCCGTCGGCGTCCTCGATCCGGACCTGGATGATGTGCGAGTTGTTCGGCGCGACCGTGCCCTCGGCGACGGTGACGCAGCCGTCCCCCGCTTTCATCTGGATGCGGTGATTGGCGATCCGCAGGCGGACGGTAAAGCCGAACGCCCTGGACAGCCACTCGGCGGCTGCACTGGGGTCGGGATAGATGAGCACCGGGATCACGGTGCAGGGTGGAACCGAGCGGTTCACTCGCATCTGGGCCTCCCCGGTGACACCTGCGCAGGGCCGAACTTCGGTTCGGCCCTCCTCCCTACGGCGTCCAGTCTTCCTTGATCCGCGCGTACAGCAGCTGATCGATCAGGCGTCCGTCCTTGAACGCGCTGTGCCGCAGCCGGCCTTCGAGGACGAAATCGTTGTGCTCCAGGACGCGCGCGGATGCGACGTTGAAGTCGAAGACGTAGGCGTGAATCCGCGCCAGATGGAACCGCTCGAACGCCCACGGCACGAAGGTGCCGACCGCCCGGGTCATCACGCCGCGCCCCCAGCACCGCCGGCCGAGCCAGTATCCGAGCTCGGCGTCGACGCGCTCGACATCCGAGCGCAGGACGATGCCGATGCCGCCGACGGCTTCGCCGTCGATGTCGATGGCGAAATCGGTGGCGGGGACCAGCCGGGAACAGTGCCGGACCCACGCCATCGCGTCCTCGAGCGTGTAGGGATAGGGGAACCGGTCGCGCAGGCTCGCCCAGACGCGGCGATCGTTGGCATGCCGGGCCAGGGCGGTGGCATCGCCCAGCCGCCAGTCGCGGATGATCCCGCCGGGGAAGGACAGCCACATGCGAAGCCATTATAGGCGGCGGCCCGGATGCGCTACTCTGTGGGGCGCGTGACCACCACTCAGGACGGGCTTCCGGACACCCGGACGGCGCCCATCGCCGCGGACCATCTCCACGACCCCATCGAGCGCTACGTTCAACCTGCAGCGCTGACGCTCGCCAGCACGGATACCATCCAGACCGCGCTCGAGCGCGCGCGGGCGCTGCCGGCCACCCAGATCATCCTCTACTGTTACGTCGTCGACGCCGCCGGACGGCTCGAAGGCGTGGTGCCGATCCGCCGGCTGCTGACGGCAGCGCCGGAGACGCCGATCACGGACGTGATGATCCGCGACGTCGTCGCGATCCCTCACTGGGCGACGGTGCTCGTCGCGGCCGAGTACTTCGTCAACCGGCGCTTCCTCGCGTTTCCGGTCATCGGCGACAACGGCAAGCTGCTGGGGGTCGTCGACGTCAGCCTCTTCACGGAGGACGTGCTGTCGATGGCGCGGCAGTCCTTCGAGGGGATCTTCCAGATCATCGGCGTGCACGCGACCGAGGGGCGCACGCCGTGGACGTCGTTCAAGGACCGCTTCCCCTGGCTGCTCTGCAACGTCACCGGCGGCCTGCTCTGTGCGCTGCTGGCCGGCTTCTACGAGGGGCTGCTCGCGGTCGTCGTCGTGCTGGCGCTGTTCATCCCCGTCGTCCTGGCGCTGGCCGAGAGCGTCAGCATCCAGTCGGTGACGCTGATGCTGCAGAACCTGCACGACGGACCGGTCGAGTGGGGGCTGTTCGGGCGGCAGCTGCTCAAGGAGCTGGCGACGGCGGTCATGCTGGGCGCCGGGTGCGGCCTGCTGGTCGGCGGCGCCGCGTTCATCTGGAAGGGCGATCTGCGTGTCGGCGGCGTGCTGGCGTTCGCGATCACGCTGTCGATGGTCTACGCGTGCACGCTCGGTGTCCTGATCCCGACGCTGCTGCGCGCGGCGAAAGCCGATCCGCGCATCGCCGCCGGTCCGATGGTGCTCGCGCTGACCGATCTCGGCACGCTGCTGTTCTATTTCACCGTTGCGGGGCGGTTGCTGACGTAGGTCGGATCAGGTCTGATGCCGGTTCGCATCGGCGACACTGCGAAGCAGCTCTGGTGCCGGGGGCGGGAGTCGAACCCGCACGAGGGGGCGACCCTCCGCGGATTTTAAGTCCGTCCGAGGGCATTTTCGGGATCACGTAAAATCGTTCGAGAACTCGCGCGAAGTCGTTGTCTGCCTACCGTTTAGCGGCAATCGGCTGCCACCGCAACCGACCGCAGACAACCGCACAAAGCCGCACTCGATGGGATCAGTTCGGGATCAGTTCGGGCTCAGGTTCTCATCACTTGTAGGCGACGCCCGAGGAGCTGTAGAGCGGCGAGATTTTTCCGCCTTCGAAGCCCCTCACGGCCTTTCTGACACTTGCGTCCTGCAAGTCCAGCGATCGCAGCGTCCCATCAGGCCCCTTCGCGATCGACTCGATCCGCAGGAAGCGGTCGCCATACTGCTCCGCAAAATCCGCGAGCGCACGAAGCTTCGCTTTCGCGTCAGCCAGGTGATCCCCATGGGGATCCACGATCGATGCTGCAAGGCTGCCATCGTCGCGTTTGGAGACGATCACGAAGTCGCTCTGAAGGGAGGACCACTTGCCGCTCTCGTCCTGATACGCAATCCGCAGCGAGTTCGGGGTGGCACGCTGCGGGTTTCGGTACCATGCCACAAACGATGGACGGCCGATCTCTGTGGCGACTACTTCTCGTTCCCACTCGTTCAGTTGCACTGGAAACAGGCCGTTCGCGTCCGCGTAGATATGGCCTTTGAAGGCAGGCAATTCTTCGCCATCCGC
>DASVDJ010000101.1:0-7686 GCA_036381155.1 Vicinamibacterales bacterium | reverse complement strand
CGATGATCGCGATGAGGCTGAGATCCTGCCTGGTGAGCAGCAGCGCCAGCAGCGCGCCGACCCCCGCCGACGGCAGCGTCGACAGAATCGTGATCGGGTGGATGTAGCTCTCGTACAGCACGCCCAGGACGATGTACATCGTCACGATGGCCGCGAGGATCAGCAGCAGCGTGCTGTCGAGCGACGCCCGGAACGCCGCTGCCGCGCCCTGGAAGTGCGTCTGGATGCTCGGCGGCAGCCCGATCTCGCGCTCCGCGGCCTCGATCGCCTCCACGGCGTCGCCGAGTGAGTAGCCGGGGGACAGGTTGAACGACAGCGTGACCGCCGGGAACTGCCCGGCGTGGTTGATGACGAGCGGCGTGTGCCGGTGCTCCACGCGGGCGATGCTCGAGAGCGGCACCTGCTGGCCGTCCGCCGTCGCGACGTGAATCTGGCCGAGCGCGTCCGGCCCCTGCTGCAGCTGCGGCGCGACCTCGAGGACGACGCGGTACTGGTTCGCCTGCGTGTAGATCGTCGAGATCAGGCGCTGGCCGAACGCGTCGTAGAGCGCGTCGTCGACCGCCGACACGCTGATGCCGAGCCGCCCGGCGGCGTCGCGGTCGATCGCCAAATAGGCCTGCAGCCCGCGATCCGCCAGGTCGCTGGCGACATCCTCCAGCTCCGGCGCGCGCTTCAGCCGCTCGACCAGCCGCGGCACCCACTCGCTCAGCCGGTCCGCGTCCGGGTCCTCGAGGATGAGCTGGAACTGCGTGCGGCTCACCCGGTCCTCGATCGTCAGATCCTGGACCGGCTGCATGAACACGGTGATCCCCGGCACCGAGCGCAGCCGCTCGCGCAGGCTGGCGATGATCTCGGTCGCCGTGCGCGTGCGCTCGTCGTGAGGACGCAGCGTGATCAGCATGCGCCCGCTGTTGAGCGTCTGGTTCGTGCCGTCCACGCCGATGAAGGAGGAGAGCCCCATGACGTCCGGCTCTTCGAGGATGGCGCGGGCCGCCGCGCGCTGCCGCTCCGCCATGGCGGAGAAGGACACGGACTGCGGCGCTTCGGTGATGGCCTGGATGGCGCCGGTGTCCTGCACGGGGAAGAAGCCCTTCGGCACGATGATGTAGAGAACCACCGTCAGGGCGAGCGTGGCGACGGCCACGAGCAGCGTGAGCGTCTGGTGGCGGAGCACCCACTGGAGCTGCCGCCCGTACGCGGCAATCGTGCGGTCGAGAATCCGCCCGGTCACCCGGTAGAACCAGCTCCCTTCGTCCTCGCGGTGCGGCTTCAGCAGCCTGGCGCTCATCATCGGCGTCAGCGTCAGCGACACCACGAGCGAGATCAGGATCGAGACCGCCAGCGTGATCGCGAACTCGCGGAACAGCCGGCCGACGACGTCCGCCATGAACAGCAGCGGGATGAGCACCGCGATGAGCGAGAACGTCAGCGAGATCAGCGTGAAGCCGATCTCCTTCGCGCCGTCGAGCGCCGCCCGCATCGGCGACGCCCCCTCCTCCAGGTGGCGCGCGATGTTCTCGACCATCACGATCGCGTCGTCGACGACGAAGCCGGTCGCGATGGTCAACGCCATGAGCGTCAGGTTGTTGACCGAGAAGCCGGCCAGGTACATCACGCCGAACGTGCCGATGAGCGAGAGCGGCACGACGACGCTGGGGATGACCGTCGCCGGGACGTTGCGCAGGAACACGAACGTCACCATGACGACCAGCGCGACGGCGAACACCAGCTCGTGCTGGACGTCGCGGACCGAGGCGCGGATCGTGCCGGTCCGGTCACTGATCACGGCGACGTCCAGCGTCGACGGCAGGCTGGCGGTGAGCTGCGGGAGCAGCTGCTGCACCCGGTCGACGACCTCGATCACGTTCGCACCCGGCTGGCGCTGGACGTTGACGAGCACCGCGGGCACGTCGTTGGCCCAGGCCGCGAGCCGGCGGTTCTCGGGGCCGTCCACGACCTCCGCGACGTCCGACAGCCGCAGCGGCGCGCCGTCGCGATACGCGACGATCAGGTCCATGTACGCCTGCGGCGAGCGCAGCTGGTCGTTGGCGTCGAGCATGAACGAGCGCTCGGGGCCGTCGAAGTTCCCCTTCGGCTGGTTCACGTTCGCCGCGGCGATGACCTGACGGATGGACTGCAGGTTGAGGCCGTAGGCGGCCAGCGCCTGCGGGTTCGCCTGGATGCGGACGGCGGGGCGCTGTCCGCCGGCGATGCTGACGAGCCCGACTCCGGGGAGCTGCGCGAGCTTCTGGGCGACGCGGGTGTCGACGAGATCGTGGACCTCGTGCAGCGGCACCGTCGCCGACGTCACCGCGAGCGTGAGGACCGGCGTGTCGGCCGGGTTGACCTTGTTGTAGACCGGCGGCTGCGGCAGATCGTTCGGCAGCAGGTTGTTCGCCGAGTTGATCGCGGCCTGCACCTCCTGCTCGGCGACCTCGATCGGCTTCGAGAGCGAGAAGCGCAGCGTGATCACCGACGCGCCGCCCGAGCTGGTCGACGACATCTGATCCAGCCCGGGAATCTGCCCGAACTGCCGCTCGAGCGGCGCCGTCACCGCGCTCGTCATGACCTCGGGGCTGGCGCCCGGATAGAAGGTCAGCACGCGGATGGTCGGGTAGTCGACCTGCGGCAGCGCCGAGACGGGCAGCAGCCGGTACCCGAAGATGCCCGACAGCAGCAGCGCCGCCATCAGCAGCGCCGTGGCAACCGGCCGCTCGATGAAGGGACGGGAGATGTTCATGGACGCCGTCCGGCCGGCCGGGAGCCGCCCTCGGCCGGCGGTGTCGATTCCGCCGCGGCCGGCTGCGGCGCGCGGCCGGGCGCGCCGTCGGGAATGATCTCGATCCTGGCCCCTTCGGTGAGGTCGTCGACCCCCTCCAGGACGATCAGCTCACCGGGCTCGAGCCCCTCGGTGACCGACACGCGCGTGTCCTGCGCGGGCCCGAGCGTGATCCGCCGGATGGTGACCGTGCTGTCCTCCGGCTTGATGACGTAGACGAACGTGCCGAACGACGCGCGCTGGACGGCCGCCGACGGGATGACCGTCGTGTCGCGGATGGTCCGGACGCGCAGCCGCACGTTGACGAACTGGTTCGGGAACAGCTGCTCGTCCGCGTTCGCGAACGTCGCCCGCAGCTTGATGGTGCCCGTCGTCGTGTCGATCTGGTTGTCGATCGTCCGCAGCAGGCCGTCGGCGAGCTTCTGCGAATCCCCGCGGTCCCAGGCTTCGACCGGCATCTCGCGCTCCTGGCGCAGGCCGTTGAGCACCGCCTGGAGATCCGCCTCGGGCACGGTGAAGATGACCGAGATCGGCTTCACCTGCGTGATGACGACCAGCCCGTTCGGGTCGCTGCTCCGGATCAGGTTCCCCGGATCGACCTGCCGCAGCCCGAGCCGGCCCGAGATCGGCGCGACGATGCGGGTGTACGAGAGCTGCAGCCGGGCGTTGTTCACCTGCGCCTGGTTCGCCTGCAGGGCGCCCCGGTACTGCTGCACCAGCGCTTCCTGCGTCGTCACCTGCTGCGCCGTGATGAGCCCTTCGGCGAGCAGCTTCCGGTAGCGCTCGAGGTCTCCCTCGGCGTTCTTCAGCCGCGCCTCGTTCTCCTGCATCTGCCCTTCGGCCTGCGCGAGCGCCACCTGGTACGGCCGGGGGTCGATCTCCGCCAGGAGCTGCCCCTCGCGGACCATCTGTCCCTCGCTGAACAGTACGCGCACCAGCTCGCCGTCGAGCCGGCTGCGCACGGTGACCGTGTTCAGGGGCGTGACCGTGCCGAGCGCCCGGATCTGGACCTCGATGTTCTCCTTCCGGACCTCGGCGGCCCGCACGGGGGTCGCGAAGTTGGGCCCTCGCGGGCCGAAGAAGCGGTTGCGGGCCTGTGGCGGGGGGGCCGCCTCGCCGCCCCAGTACCAGACGGCCGCCGCTCCGAGCAGCAGGAGGACGAAGCCGAGAATCCAGTGGCGGGCCTTGGACGGGGCGTGGCTGGGTGACGACGTAGCGGTATCGGGCGTGGTCATTCGATAGTTGAGGTTTTCTGTCAATACGTCCGGCGCGATTCGCGCATTACTTCCATGCGACGCCGCGGAACCAGCCTCCGCCGCAGCCGCCGACCCGGTCCAATCGCGGCCGTTCCCCGCGCGTCTCCGGCGCGCTCGAGCTCCCGCGCACGCTGTTTGCACACGAGCCGGACACCATGTGCGGGATCGCCGGCATCCTGGCGCTCGACGGCTGCCCCGACCGGATCTCCCGGGCGCGCCTCGGGGCGATGGCGGCGGCGCTGGCCCATCGAGGCCCGGACGGCGGCGGCTATCTCATCGACCCGTGTGGCCCTCTCGGGCTGGCGCATCGCCGGCTCGCGATCGTCGACCCGGCCGGGGGCCGGCAGCCGATCGCCAACGAGGACGGCACCGTCCACGTCGTGCTGAACGGCGAAATCTGCAACCACGTCGAGCTGCGCCGGGAGCTGGGCTCGCGTGGGCACCGGTTCCACACGGGCACCGACACCGAGGTGCTCGTGCACCTGTACGAAGAGCACGGCGACGAGCTCCTCCATGCCCTGAACGGCCAGTTCGCCTTCGCGCTCTGGGACGCCAGGCGCAGGCGGCTCATGCTGGCCCGCGATCGACCGGGTATCTCTCCACTGTACTACTGGCAGGGGCCCTCAGAGCTCGTCTTCGCGTCGGAGATCAAGGCCCTCCTGGCCGTCATTCCCCGCCCGGCGGTCAACCCCCGGGCCATCCGTCAGGTGTTCCGGTGCTGGGCGCCGCTGTCCCCGGAAACGCCGTTCGCCGGGGTGTTCGAGGTCGAGCCGGGGCAGCTCGCCATTGCCACACCGGAGGGGCTGACCCTCAGGCGCTACTGGGAGTGGTCGTTCCCGCCGGCCGGGGAAGAACGCAGGGGCGGCGAGCCGGAGCTGGCCGAGGAGCTTCAGGCACTGCTGGACGATGCGACGCGGCTGCGCCTCCGGGCGGACGTGCCCGTCGGCGCCTGTCTGTCCGGCGGGCTCGATTCATCGCTGCTCGCGGCGCTGGCCGCGCGCGCGACATCGGGCGGCCCGCTGCGCACGTTCTCGATCCGGTTCACCGACCGCGATCTCGACGAGACGCCGTTCCAGCGCGCGATGGCGGAGCGTCTCGGTACGACTCACACGGAAGTCACGGTCGATCGCGCCGCGGTCGCCGACGCCTTGCCCGCGGTGATCCGCGCGGCGGAGACGCCGCTGCTGCGCGCGGCGCCGGCGCCGGTGGCACGCCTGGCGTCGCGCATTCACGCGGCGGGCGTGAAGGTGGTGCTGACCGGCGAAGGGGCCGACGAGGTCTTCGGCGGCTACGACCTGTTCCGGGAAGCGAAGGTCCGCGCGTTCTGCGCGCGGCGACGGGACTCGCGGCTGAGACCGCTGCTGCTCAAACGGTTGTATCCATACCTGACATTTACGCGCGATCAGACACCCGCTGTCCTGAAATCGTACTTTGCCGCACTCGACGATGACACCGCGCAGCCGGTGTTCTCGCATCGCCCGCGCTTCGCCGCAGGGCTGCGCTGCGAGGTGTTCCTTCACCCGCACTTCCGGGAGCAGATCGACGGCTTCGACCCGGAAGCACGGCTTGCCGCGGACCTCGAGGCCGGGCTGCGCGGACGCGACGTCCTCCAGCGCGCGCAGCTGCTCGAGGCGCGCACCCTGCTGGCAGGGTACTTGCTGAGCTCCCAGGGCGACCGGATGCTGATGGCCCACTCGGTCGAGGGGCGCTATCCGTATCTCGATCACCGCGTCATCGAGTTCGGCAACGCGCTCGCCCCGCAGCTCAAGGTGAGGGTGCTCCGCGAGAAGCATCTCCTGAAACGCTGCGCGCAGGGCCTGGTGCCGGACGCGATTCGCGAGCGGCCGAAGCAGCCGTATCGCGCGCCGGATGCCGCGGCGTTCGTGGGGCCGGGCCGCCCGGCGTGGGTCGCCGACGCGCTCGGCGGCCTGGCGATTCGCCGGGCCGGCTACTTCGATGCGAACCGGGTGAACCGCCTCGTCCGCAAGCTCGAAACCGCGGCCGCGCGCGGCGAGCCGATCAGCCATGTGGACAGCCAGGCGTTCATGGCGGTGCTGTCCACGCAGCTCTGGCACGGCTTCTTCCAGGAGGGACGATGAACGACGAGGGCACGGGCACGCTCATCGCCGCCGGCGCCGTGCGAGCCGCGCTGCGCGCGCACATCCTCGAGAACTTCCTGTTTTCCGATGACGAATCGCTGCTGGACGACGCGGCGTCGTTCCAGGAGCAGCACGTGATCGACTCGATGGGCATGCTGCAGCTCGTCGCCCACATCGAGCGCGAGTTCGGCATCACGGTCCGCGATGAGGACATGGTGCCGGAGAACCTCGATTCGATCGATCGGCTCGTGGCGTTCATCGCCGGGCGGAAAGGGCTGGTCTGAGTGGGCGCCGCGTCGCTCGTCGAGCTTCTCGCGCGAACCGTCGGCCGGCAGCCGGCGGCCGAGGCGCTCGTGTGCGGTGAGCGGCGCGTGACCTACGAGGAGCTCTGGGCCCGCATTCAGTGCGTCGCCGGCGCGCTCGATCGCGTCGGCATCGGGCAGGGCGATCGCGTCGTGCTCGTGGCGTCCGGGCTCGCTGACTACGCGACCGCCTGCTATGCGACGCTCGCCATCGGCGCGATCGTGGTCCCGCTCAGCCCCGAGGCGGCGCCGGCCGAGATCGTGCGCCGCGCGGCCCACTGCGGCGCCCGCGCCCTGGTCGTTCCGGCACGTCACCGGTTGCGCGGGGCGATTGCCGCGATGTGCCCGGATCTGAAGATCCTGACGCCGGAGTCGGCCGGCCGCGCGCGCCCGCACACGCGATGGCCTGTCGCGGACGGACAGGCGCCTGCCGCGATTCTCTACACGTCGGGGACGACCTCGAGCCCGAAGGGGGTCACCCTCAGCCACGCGAACCTCGTCGCCAACACGCTGGCCATCGTCAGCGCGCTCCGGATCCACACGGGTGATCGGGCGCTCCTGCCGCTGCCGCTGCACCACGCGTACGGCAGCTCCGTCCTGCATACGCATCTTGCGTCGGGCGGCACCGTGATCGCGGAGCGCGGGCTGATGTATCCGCACCGGACGGTGCAGTGCCTGGTGGACGAGGGGGCCTGCACTTTCGCCGGCGTCCCGTGGATGTATCGCGTGTTGCTCGATCGCACGCGGCTGATCGCGATGCGCGACGGCCTGCGCACGCTGCGCTACGTCACGCAGGCCGGCGCGCCGATGCCGTGGCGCGATGTGCTGCGCCTCACACGCGGCCTGCCGGGTGTCGGCTTCGTCGCGATGTACGGGCAGACCGAGGCGACGGCGCGTCTCACGTGTCTCCTGCCGCAGGACACCCGCGAGCGGCCGGGATCCGTCGGCCAGCCAATCCCCGGCGTGCGGATCGAGATCCGGCGCCAGGACGGCACACGCGCGCTGCCGGGAGAGGAAGGGGAAGTGCTCGCCAGCGGCCCCGGCGTGATGGCCGGCTACTGGGACGATCCCGCCGCCACGCGCGAGGTCATCGTCGAGGAGCCCGGCGTGCGCTGGCTCCGCACGGGCGATCTCGGCGTGCTGGACGCCGACGGCTTCCTGTATCTCCGCGGACGCCGCGCGGATCTGATCAAGACCGGCGGCCACCGCGTCAGCCCGCTCGAGATCGAGGAAGTGCTGCTGCAGTGCGA
>DASVDJ010000100.1:0-3088 GCA_036381155.1 Vicinamibacterales bacterium | reverse complement strand
AAGCAGATGGGAGCCCTCGGCATACTGCTCGCGTTGTCGCTCGCCGCCTCGAGTCCGCAGGCGGACTACGACCTCCTCCTCAAGGGGGGACACGTCATCGACGCACGGAACGGCATCAGCGCCGTCCGTGACGTCGCAATCAAGGACGGCCGGATTGCCGCCATCGCGGCTGATATCGACCCGCGCTCGGCGTTCAAGGTCGTCGACGTCAGCGGGCTGTACGTCACGCCCGGCCTGATCGACATCCATTTCCATGCGTACGTCGGCGGAACCTACCCGCGCGGCGTCGCCCCGGACGGCTTCACCTTCCGGACCGGCGTGACGACCGTCGTCGATCCCGGCAGCTCGGGCTGGCGGACCTTCGAGGATTTCAGGACCCGTGTCATCGAGACGTCGAAGACCCGCGTGCTGGCGATGCTCAACATCGTCGGGCACGGCATCGCGGGGGCGAAGTACGAGAACGACCTCGAGGACATGCAGGTCGGGCCGACCGCCGCGCTTGCGCTGAAGCACAAGGACCTCATCGTCGGCATCAAGACGGCGCATTACGCCGGGCCCGAGTGGGATCCCGTAATCCGATCGGTCGAGGCCGGGACGATCGCGGACATCCCGGTGATGGTCGATTTCGGCAGCGGCCGCGTGCGCACGATCAGGGAGCTGTTCGAGAAGTACTTCAGACCCGGAGACATCTACACGCACTGCTACGCCCACAACGGGCGCGGGGAGATCCTCGACGGCCGGGTGAATCCCGCGATCTTCGCCGCGAAGCAGAAGGGCATTCTCTTCGACGTCGGCCACGGCGGCGGGAGCTTCGTGTTCTCGACGGCCGTGCAGGCGTTCAAGGAGGGGTTCTTCCCGGACGTCATCTCGACCGACATGCACATCAACAGCATGAACGCCGGCATGAAGGACATGCTGAACGTCATGAGCAAGATGCTCGCGCTCGGCATGCCGGTGGACGATGTCATTGCCCGGTCGACGTGGAACGCGGCGCGGGCCATCAGGCGGGAGGAGCTGGGCCACCTGTCGGTCGGCGCGGTGGCGGACGTGGCCGTGCTGCGACTGGAGAAGGGGAAGTTCGGGTTCGTGGACCAGCACGGCGCGCGGCTGTCGGGCACGCAGAAGCTGGTGGCCGAGCTGACCCTGAAGGACGGCAAGGTGGTCTACGACCTCAACGGCCTCACGAGGCCGGAGCTGGACACGCTGCCGCCGACCTACGGATCGACCGGCGATCCCCGCTGGGACGCCTATGCGCCAGCCCGCCGCACACGGACCCCGTAGGGCTGAACACAGGGCCGGATTTCAGTCCGCCCATCACCACGTGGGGCCGAACTTCAGTTCGGCCCCGTCCGGCGCTACGGCTACCACCCCTGGAAGAACCCTCCCTCGTACCAATCCCACAACAGGTACACGATGGCGCTCTTCCGCCTCGTGTCCGTGTCGGTCACCGGCACGCGCAGACCGCCGGCCAGCCGCACGTGCTGCCGCCGGTTCAGCGTCACCTGCACGCCGGGCAGCAGGTCCCAGTCGGTCTTCGCGCCGCTGACCAGCGGACGCGCCGCGAGGATCTCGAGCATCGGCGACCAGAGCCGGCCGAAGCGGCCCTGCTGGAACGACTTGCCCACCGCCGCGCGCCAGAACACCTCGTCGTCGTGATCGCGTTCGAGCGGAAGGCCGAAGCCGGCCTGCAGCTGCACGAAGCCGTCGTGCGGCAGCACCTGCCCGAACGTCACGAACGGCTCGAACACCGCGTACCCGTTCCCCAGCCCGCGGCGGCTGCTGCCCGTCGGCAGCACCAGCTCGCCGGTCACGCTGACGATGTTGCCGCGGTCGAGGCTGTGGGTGAGCGTGCGCTTGTACTCGAGGGCGATGTCGCCGATGCTCGTCGAGCGGCCGTCCGCGCCGCGGTCCACCGAGGAGATCGGCAGGATGATCTCGAACATGTTCAGCGCGCCGAACCGCCGCTCGTAGTGCACTTTCGTCGTGACGGAGCCGGACTGCCCGGCGGTGCTGATGACCAGTTCGTCTTCGGGGAAGGCTTTCGCGGTCACGAGCGGGCGCGGCAGGTTCAGCTCGCCTCGCGGCCAGCGATCGTCGGTGCAGAAGGTCCTGATGTGGGAGATCGCGAGCTGGAGCTCCTCGTCCGTGAACGTGCCCTCCCACGGTGGCATCAGCGCCGAGAAGCCGCGTGCGGCGCCGCCCAGGTGGGCGACCGCGAGGAAGGCCCGATCGGGTTCGCGTGCGGCGAACGCGCAGTCGGTGAAGTCCGGCGTCGGCGCGATCTTCTCGAGCTCCGCGTTGACGCCCCCTCGGCCGTCCGGCCCGTGGCAGGCGATGCAGGTGGACTCGTACACCTCGCGCCCCGACCGGGGCGCTCGGCTGTCCTGGGCGAACGCCGGGATGCTGACGGCCAGGTGCAGGGTAACAACGGCGAGCGTGCCGGGGCTGATGCCGCGCTGACGTGTCATGCGGACCTCCCGCGTGGATCCGTGTTCTGGCGTCAGCAAGGGCCGTACCTTGCGGCCGGGAACGCAGAATGAACCGGAATGCTGGCGGACGCGTTCAGTCTGCCGCGCCGACGTGCGGGTTAGTCCCCACTCATGCGGAAGAATCCCGTCGCTGGCGGCTGCGCGGCCGGATCGGCGCGAGGGGATGAGCCCGGGTGTTCAAGGACAACGCAGGTCCTGCCGATATCCTGGCAACTCCTGCGTCACAAGGCCGTCTCGTGCATCGGATTCTGCGCAGCTCCGTCCTCGTCTGCCTCGCCGCAGCCAGCCTGCTGGTCATCGCGACACGACATGCCGCTGCGCAGGAAGGCGTGCTCGTCTTCGCGCCCGAGGTGGACGGTGACAGCATCTCGGTGTTCAGCACGAACGCCGACGGATCGCTGACGCCGGTCACCACCATCACCGACCTCAACGGCGTCGGCGGCAGCCTGCCGCGGAGAGTGGCCGTCCGGCCCGATCAGGCGTTCGCCTACCTCACGCTCAGCGCCGACAACCGTGTGGCGGTCATCGACACCGCGACCCTGAGCGTGGTGCAGACCGTTGCCACCGGTGACGCCCCGTTCGGGATCGCGATCAGCCCC
>DASVDJ010000099.1:0-15562 GCA_036381155.1 Vicinamibacterales bacterium | reverse complement strand
TAAGGTGCTCCATGACCGGCTCCCTTCGTGTGCGGCTCTGACGTTCGCCTGAGCGTTAACCCGCGTTTCCGGTGACTCTGTCCACCGTGTTGCGTGTTTTTGGCACGACAACGTTACGATGGCGAGCCGGTCATTCCATATTGTCTTTAGGCTTTGGGCCCATCCGGAAGCGCGGCAGCACACGGGTCTATTCGGACGCCGTTCACTGTCACGCTGTCACGCCTTCGCCGGCAGGTTCTGGTGGCGGGGGACACCGCGTTTCGCGCGTCGGCGTGCTCCGCGCCGTGGAGCGGGACACGCGTGACAGTGAGCGCCGTCCGGGTGGGCTCGGGTGCCGCCCCGCTTCCGATGAGCCCAAAGTCCAGAGCCCAAAGTCCAAAGCCCAAGGTCCAAAGCCCAAGGCGGCCCAAAGCCCAGAGCCCAAAGCCTAAAGCCTAAAGCCTAAGGCCCAAGGCGGCCCAAGGCGGCCCAAGGCAGCCCAAGGCCCAAAGCCTCAGGCCTAAAGCCCAGTCAGTCGGACAGTCCCTCGGCCTTGCGCTCCTCGGCCGTGACGGTTCCCGCCGCCCAGCGGATTTCCGCCTGACGGTCCAGGACCGGCTCCGGTACTGTCACGTGCCGCGAGACCGCCGCGCCCGTCCCGCCCACGTTCAGCTTCCCCATGAGGACCGAGAAGCGCTCCTGCAGCGCGCCGCCGATGGCCTCCCGGATGGCGGGATCGAGATTCCAGACCTGCTTCTTGAACGGGCCGATCGCCTTCTTCCGGGCCTTGTAGATGAACTGGTGCTCGGTGTCGTTCGGCTTCCGCTCCTCGGCCGCATGCTCGCGCGCCCAGGCGTACATCTGCTCGCGCAGCTCCGCCGGGAAGCAGACATGCTCGAAGCACATGTTCTGGAAGTCGGTCGCGAGATGGATCTCGCACGCGCCGGCCTTCGGGAACCCGTCGAAGGCCGCCAGCGGCAGCGTCGACGCCCCGTGCTGCACCGCGCCGCCGAGCCCGTACTCCTCGCGCGCCACGCGGGACAGCTCGGCGAGCGCGACCAGATCGAGCTGCACGTCGGTCCGTACCGTGCCGTCCGCCGCGACGAAGCCGCCGTGCGCCGTTCCGGTCTGCACGCTGATCTTGCTGATGCCGGCCAGGTCGTCGCCGCGCTGCCCGAGCGCCGCCTGGTAGACGTTCATGAACGCGCGCAGCTCGTGCACGTCCGAGTTCTTGCCGCCGACCTCGCCGATCTCGCCGCCCACCGAGATCGTGACCCCTTGCGGCTCCGTCTTCCGGATGAACTCCGTGAACCCGGCACAGAGCTCGCCATTCAGCTGCTGCTGCTCCTCGAGCGACGACCGGCTCAGATCCACGAGCGTCGACGTGTCGATGTCGATGTTGTAGAAGCCGGCGGCAATCTCCTCGCGGATGAGCGCACGCAGCGTCTCGAGCTCCCGGTCGCGCTCCGCCGACGCGTACTTCTTCGCGTTGACCTGGACGTGATCCCCCTGCAGGAACACGGGGCCGTCGAAACCCTCGCGCAGGGCCGCGGCGAGAATGACCGCCGCGTACTCGTGCGGCCGCTGCTCCGTGTACCCGATCTCCGAGCGCGCGATCTCGAAGATGAACGCGCCGGCCGACACCGCCTTCGCCGCGCGGAACGCCGCGCGCGCGGTGTCGTACGTCATCATGCGCAGGTTCATGGCGGGGACGGTGAAGCCCCCCTCCTGCCCGCGCCCCATCGCGATGTAGAGCTCGTGGATCGACGCCGGCCGGATGCCGCGCGCGCCGGCGAGCGCGCGGATGATCCACCGCGCCGTCCCCTTGATCTCGGGGCTGGCGCCAAACACTGCGGTGCGTGCGAGCCGGTCCACCAGCTCCGGCGCCGCGTCTCCCGTCACGCGAATGCGATCGCCCTCGATCGCGACCGCGCCCGCGCACGCGGACGCCAGTTCCTCAACGGACGTAAAGGCCATCGATATCAGTTCCTCTTGCACTGGCGCGGATCGCACGCCTGCCACTCATGAACGAGCGGCCGATTGTACCATCGGGTAGCGGTACTCCTCCATGACGGTGCCATCGACGGCCATCTGGATGAGCGAGTCGATTGACAACGATGACTCAGCGGCATCGACCGTCGCCGCCGTCGCACGCGTCACGGGGTTGCGGGGCGTGAAGAGCTGGCAGCAGTCCTCGTCCGGCACGATCGAGATCGGGTAGGTCCCGATCCGCTGCGCCTCGGCCACGACCTCGTCCTTGTCCATCCCGATCAGCGGCCGGAATATCGGCATCGTCGCCACGCTGCCGATCACGACGAGATTGTCGAGCGTCTGCGAGGCGACCTGTCCGATGGCCTCGCCCGTCACGAGCGCGCGGCTCTTCCCGCGCCTGGCGAGCCGCTCGGCGATCCGGAGCATCAGCCTCCGGTAGATCACCACGCGCAGCGGTGCGGGCACCGTCAGGATGACCTGCTTCTGCACGTCACCGAACGGCACGAGATGGAGGCGGAGCTTCAGCTGATAGCGCGCCAGCACGCGGGCCAGATTGCGCGCCTTCTCCTGCGACACGTCCGAGACGAGCGGGTAGCTGTGGAAATGAATGAGCTGCACGCGGCAGCCGCGGCGCATCATCCGCCAGGCCGCCACCGGCGAGTCGATGCCGCCCGACATCAGGCAGGCGACGCGCCCGCTCACGCCGGTCGGCAGGCCGCCGGCACCGCGCTCGCGGCCGAACGCGTAGAACGCCCGGTCGTGCAGCATCTCGACGCGGATGACGAACTCGGGGTCGCTCAGGTCGACCTGCCACCCCGTCGCGGCCTTCACGCGGCCGCCGATCGCCGCTTCGATCGCCGGCGACGTCATGGGGAAACGCTTGTCGGCGCGGCGCGCCGAGACGCGGAACGATCGCGGCGAGCGGTCGCCCAGGTCGCGGAGAATCGCCTCGCCCAGCGCGTCGAGGTCCGGCGCCGTCTGGCCGGCCTGCGAGAAGTTGGCGATGCCGAAGACGGTCGAGAGCCGCGCCTTCACCTGCTCCCACTCCGCCGACGGCCCGAGGACCAGCTCGATGCGCCCCGCCAGCGTCCGGACCTCCTGCACGTCGAGGTCGGCCGTGGCCGTCCGCAGGTTCTGCGTGAGCCGCTCGATGAACCAGGGGCGATTGCGCCCCTTCAGCGCGATCTCCTGGTAATGGACGATGACGGAACGCATGAGGGCACGCGGAGGGCGGGGTCAGCGGGCCTGGACGAGGTCCGCCGCGAGATGCCCGCTCGCCACCGCTCCCTCAATCGTAGCGGGCAGACCGGTGTCGGTCCAATCACCGGCCAGGATCAACCCGGGCACGGGCGTTCGCGCGCCGGGACGCGCCGGCCCGCCAGGTGCCAGCGAGAAGGTCGCGCGCTTCTCGCGGACGACGACCGCGCGCCGCACGTCCGCGCCGCGGGCGGCGGGCAGCGCCGAGCCCAGGTCTTCCCGTGCGCGCGCGACGAGCGTCGGGTTGTCGAGTCCCACGATCTCCCCGGCGCCGCTCGAGACCAGCGCGAGGTGCGCGGAGGGGTCCGCAATGATCCGGCCGCGGTCGAAGATCCACTGGAAGGTCCTCCCCGCCAGCCCGACGAACGCGGTGTCGGTCACCGGGCGGTCCAGCCACAGGTTCACGCTGACGATCGGCGACGACCCGAGCGCGGCGGCCGCGCGCGCGGTCTCCGCCATCTCCGGAACGCCTTCGACGAACGCCGGCAGCTCGTACCACGGCACCGCGGCGATCACGGCGCCGGCTGCAATCGGCTCGTCTCGCACGACGACCCCGGCGGCCCGGCCTCCCTCCACCAGCAGCCGCGCTCTCGCGCCCGTTCGCACCTCCGATCCGCGGGACGCGAGATAGCGCCGGGACGGCTCGGCATAGAGCTGATCGAGCGGGCGTCGCGACAGACCGATCGCCGCATCGCGCCGGCTGCCGCCAAACATGCGCGCCAGCACCCGCGCAAACGGCGCCGCGGCCGCGACGTCGGGCGGCTGGTTCAGCGCCGCGACGGCAAGCGGCTCCCACAGCAGCTCGCAGAGCCGTGGCGTCTGCCGGAGCTCCTCCAGCCACGCCGCCACGGTGATCGCGTCGAGGCGCGACGCGCGCGACCGTCCGGCGCGTTCGTCCGCCGTCAGGCGCTGCAGCGCGCGGCCCGCGCGCAGCGCCGCCAGCCGGTCGCGCGCGCCGAGCACCCGCCAGCGCAACAGCCCCGCCACGAGATGGAACGGCGCCGGCAACGCGGCCGCGCGCAGACGGCTCCGCGCTCCCGCGGCATCCACCATCTCGAGATCGAGCCGCTCGTCGAGTACAACGTCGGACGCTGCGCCAATCGCGTCGAGGAATTCGAAGGTCTCGGTGTAACAGCCGAAGAAGGCGTGCTGCCCATTGTCGACCACCTCGCCGGTCTCGCGATCCGGAAATGCGGTCGCGCGCCCGCCGAGACGCCGGTGCTGCTCGAGCACGAGCACGCGGGCGCCGCGGCCGGCCAGACGCACGGCGGCGCTCAGCCCGGCGAAACCCGCGCCGACGACGACGACGTCAGGCCGGGACATCGAGGCCGATGCGCGCGCGCATCCAGGTGTCGAGGGCGAGCGCGGCCTGGCGCAGGCGCGGCGCCCGGATGCGCGACCTGAACACGTCGTACCCGGCGCGCTCGACGCGGCGCAGCGTGTCGCGATAGATGCGCCCCATGATCTCGGCCGCGACGAGCGCCCGGCGGTCGAGCCGCGGCAGCAGGGCGCGGGCCCGGTCGAAGTACTCGCGGGCGCGCTGGCACTCGAACGCCAGCACGCGCCGGATCGGCTCCGTCGGCGCGCACGCGAGCACGTCGCGCTCCTCGCAGCCGAACCGGGCGAGGTCCTCGAGCGGCAGGTAGATGCGACCGCGCGCGGCGTCCTGCGCGACGTCGCGGACGATGTTGGTGAGCTGCAGGGCGAGACCGAGGTTGAGCGCGTACTCGCGCGCCGCCTCGGAGCGCGCGCCGAAGATCTCGATGCACACGTAGCCGACGCTCGAGGCGACGCGCCAGCAGTACTCGTAGAGCGCGTCGAAGGTCGGATAGCGGCGATGGTCGAGATCCATCTCGACGCCGTCGATCAGATCGTCCAGCGGGCGCCGCGAGAGGTCGAAGCGGCGGATCCAGGGCTGCAGCGCCCGTCCCTCCGGCGTCTCCGGCGTCCCCTGATAGCAGCGGGCCAGCTCCTCGCGCCAGCGCGCCAGACTGGCGCGCACCGCCTCGCGCTCCGCCGGCGTCTCCGCCGGCGCCTCGTCCACCGCGTCGTCCACCGCCCGGCAGAAATCCCAGACGGCGACAATCGCGTCGCGCCGATCGCGCGGGAGGACGAGGAACGCGAAGTAGAAGCTCGTGGGACGACTCATCGCCACGTGACTGCCCGCCAGAAGAGCAGCGGCGCATCGGCGGCGCCGAGCGTCGGGCGCGCCCCGAACACGTCGAAGCCGGTCCGCTCGAGCCGTTCGAGAATGCGCATGCCGCCGTGCCAGGTCAGGCGGAGCTCCCAGCGCAGCCGGCCGGTCAGCCCGTCGCACACCGCACGCCCGGCCGCGAACAGCTCCCGCGTCCGCGCGGCGCACGCCCGGAGCGCCGACCGCCATTCGTCCGTGAGCCGTCCGGCGTCGAGCGCCGACGGATCCGCGCCGGCACGCTCGTGTTCCTCGGCGGGCACGTACAGCCGGCCCTTGCGCCAGTCGACGGCCAGATCCTGCCAGAAGTTCGTCAGCTGCAGCGCCGTGCAGACGGCGTCCGACGCGCGATCGAGCTCGGGATCGGCACGGCCGCTGAGCCGCAGCACGAGCCGGCCCACCGGGTTCGCGGACCGGCGGCAGTAGTCGAAGAGGTCGGTCCAGGTCGCGTAGCGCGTGACGGTGATGTCCTGGCGGAACGCGCTGACGAGATCCTCGAACAGCGATGCCGGCAGGGCATGCGCGCGCATCGTCGCGCCGAGCGCCGTGAACACCGCCGGCGCCGACGCGGCCGTGCGGCTGTCGAGACACGACGTGCCGTCGAACGCGCGGCCGGCGACGGCCGCGTGCAGCCGTGCGAGCCACTCGTCGAGCCGCGCGTGCCGCAGGGCGACCGGCGCGTCGCCTTCATCGGCGATGTCGTCCGCCAGCCGCGCGTAGGCATACACGGCGGCGACGTGCGGGCGCATGCGGGGCGGGACGAGGCGCGAGGCGACGGGGAAATTCTCGTAGTGCGTGCGTGCCAGCTGCTGGCACGCGGCGTACGCGGCGTCGAGCGCCACTACCATTCCAGATCGGCGACGCCGGCGCGATGGTTGACGAGCCGGGCGAGCGCGAACAGCAGATCGGAGAGGCGGTTCAGATAGGGGACCACGCCCGGCGCCACCGTGTCGACGCCGAGCGAGACCACCTGGCGTTCCGCGCGCCGGCAGACCGTGCGGGCGTGATGCAGCGCCGCCGCCGCGGGGCTCCCGCCCGGCAGCACGAAACGGCGCAACGGCGGCAGCGCGCCGTCGGCTTCGTCGATCCAGCGCTCGAGCCGCGCGACGTCGTCGTCCGTCATCGCGGCCTTCTCGACGCGGGGCGCGATGCGGTGGGCGGGATCGGCGAGCCGGGCGCCGACGGCGAAGAGATCGCGCTGGATCTGCGCCAGCCAGCCGTCGATGCCGGCATCCACGCCGATCGCCCGGACGACGCCCACGAGCGCGTTCAGCTCGTCCACGTGCCCGACGGCATCGATGCGCGGATCGGCCTTGCTGACGCGCGTGCCGTCGTAGAGCGACGTATCGCCGGCGTCGCCCGTCCGCGTGTACAGTGTCATTTCGGCGATTATACCGGGAGGATTTCGAACCGACCCGATGGCCTCTTCACGACCGGTGGCGCGGCGGACCGGGAGTCGGCGCGCCGGGACGCACCCGAACGGGCGCGCACAGCACGATCCGGCGCTGCCCGACGCCGGCGCCCGGCGGCGCTTCCGCACGAAGCTGCTCGCGTGGTATCGCGCCAACGGGCGCGCCCTCCCCTGGCGGGAGACCACCGACCCGTATCACATCCTCGTCTCCGAGGTGATGCTGCAGCAGACGCAGGTCGATCGCGTGCTGCCGAAGTACCACGAGTGGCTCACGAAGTTCCCGACGCTGGACGCGCTCGCGCGCGCGCCGGAGGAAGAGGTCGCGGCCACGTGGCGGCCCCTCGGCTACAACATCCGGCCGAAGCGCCTGCAGTGGATCGCGCGCGAGACCGTGGCGCGGTTCGGCGGCCGCCTGCCGTCCGACGAGGCGACGCTGCTGTCGTTCAAGGGGCTGGGCCGCTACACCGTCGGCGCGATCCGCAGCTTCGCGTTCCGCGAGCGCGCGGCGATTCTCGACACGAACGTCGCCCGCGTGCTGTTCCGCGTCTTCGTCGGGCACGGGGATCCGAAGCGCCACGCCACGCGCCGGCATCTGTGGAAGCTGTCGGAGGCGCTGGTGCCGCGGCGGGACGTCTTCGACTTCAACCAGGCGCTGATGGACTTCGGGGCGATGGTCTGCACCGCGCGCAAGCCGGCGTGCGGACGATGCCCGATGCGGCGATCGTGCGCGGCGCGGCGGCCGCTCGAATGACGGGGAACATGCACGGCAGCGGAGACACACGCGGATCTCTCCCACCGGCCGAACGCCTCGTCGTCGCGGCCGCCGTGATCGAGCGCGACAACGCGTTTCTGCTCACGCGACGGCTGAAGGGCACGCACCTGGCCGGCACGTGGGAGTTTCCGGGCGGGAAGTGCGAGGCGGGCGAGACGCTCGAGGCCTGTCTGCAGCGGGAGATCCGCGAGGAGCTCGGCGCCGGCCTCGTCGTCGGCGATCTGATCCTGACCACCCGGCACGCCTATCCCGAGCGGGTCGTGGAGCTGCACTTCTTCAGCGGCACGCTCGACGGGGAGCCGGTGCCGCAGCTCGGTCAGGAAATGCGATGGGTCTCCCGCGGCGAGCTGGCGTCGCTGCCGCTTCCGGAAGCGGACGGCGAGCTGATCGCGCGGCTCACCCGCGCTTCATGAAGTGCGCGACGCCGGCCACGCGGTCGACGGGCAGGACGAACGCGATGCCCCGGCCCGTCTGATTCAGCTCGCCCGCCTCGACGACGGCGGCGAGCACGGCGTCGACCTGGCTCTGATCGACGATCGTCAGCAGGATCTCCTTCTCCGGCTCGATCGACATGCCGAAGATCTTCTCCTGCTCGTTGATCCCGGCGCCGCGCCCGAACAGCACGGTCCCGCCGCGCGCACCCGCCTTCACCGAGGCATCCAGCACGGTGCTGCCCCATCCCTTCCGGACGATCGTCACGATCAGCGCGTTCATCTTCACGACTCCTTCCCGCGCATCTTCCGGCCGACCAGCAACCCGAGGAGCATCACCGAGACGATCGGCGCCAGCGCGATGAGCGCGACGAGGCCGAGCCCCTGCTCGAGCGGATCCCGTCCGAACGCCGCCGCGACGCCGAAGGCGAGCGCCAGGAGGAACGTATTGGCCAGCGGCCCCGTGGCGACGCCGCCCGAGTCGATGGCGACGCCCACGAAATCCGGATCGACGTACCACATGATCGCGAGCATCACCGCATAGCCGGGCACGACGATCCAGGGCAACGCGAGGCCGTGGCCGATCCGCAGCAGGCCCACCCCCACGGCGAAGGCGACGCCGGCGCTCACGGTGACTACCACCAGCGTGCGCGGGATCGCGCCGGTCGACGCCTCTTCGACCTGATCGGCGAGGATCCGCACCGACGGCTCGCCCCACGTGGTCACGAACCCCAGCAGCATGCCGAACGGCAGGAGCCCCCACGTCGCCGACAGCGAGCCGAGGGCCTCGCCGATGGCGCGCCCGAACGGGAGAAAGCCGATCCCGACGCCGAGCAGGAAGAAGAACAATCCCGCCGACGCGATCAGCGTGCCCGTCAGCACCCGCGCGACCTCGCGCGCCGGCAGGTTCAGGAACAGCGCCTGGACGATCAGGAACAGCACCGTCAGCGGCAGGACCGCCAGCGCGACGCTCTGCGCGGTATCGCCAATCTCGACGAGGAGCGCCGCGACGCTCACGACAGCACCAGGCCGAGCGCGAGCACGACCAGGATGGGACCGGCGGAGGCGAGCCCGAGCAGTCCGAACCCGTCGGACATGGCGGAGCGCGCTGCCAGGACGGACGTCAGACCGAGCGCCAGGGCGAGCAGCACCGGCGACGTCAGCACGCCGGTCGTCACGCTGCCTGCATCGTACGCGAGCGGGACGTAGGCCGGTGGCGCAACGAAGGTGAGCGCGATCGCGACCACGTAGATCGGGGCGAGCAGCCAGGTGAGCGGGATCCCCCAGATGATCCGCAGCAGCCCGAGCGCGGACAGGACGGCGACACCGAGCGCGATGACGTAGACGAGGAACTGGTCGTGCAGGGTGCCGCCCGAGATCGTCTCGACCTGCCCGGCGAGCACCAGGACGTCGGGCTCCGCAGCCGTTGTCGCGAAGCCCATCGCGAAGCCGACGGCGGCGATGAGCCAGAGCGAGCGCTTCGCCGGGAGCGCTGCGCCGATGAAGCGGCCCATCGGCAGCACCCCGTAGTCGATGCCGGCGAAGAGGAGCAGCATGCCCAGCACGGCGAGCGCCGAGCCGGCAATGAACCGCACGAACATCGCGGCGGGCGCGCCGACGAGCAGCACCTGCAGCGCGATGCCGACGGCGACGAGCGGCGCGACGGCTCGCAGCACCTCACCGAGCCTCAGTTGCAGCAGCTGTCGCATGTGTCCGGCCCGCCTGCGCCGCGGCTAGCTGTCGACCGTCGCGCCGGAGCCGTCCTCCAGCGTGACCCGGGTGCCGGGAGCCGCGGCGTCGCGGTGCAGCATGGCCAGCCCGATCGGGGCTCCTGCCTCCGGCGACCACACGGCGCTCGTGAGCGTCCCGACCGTCCTGCCGTCCATGAGGACCGGCTGCCCCGCCGGCGGCGCGTCGGGCGCGTCGATGCGCAGCCGCGTGAGGCGCCGCGCGACACGCCCCTGGGCCCGGTCGCGGATGCGCACGATGATCTCCTGGCCGACGTAGCAGCCCTTTGTGTGGCTGATCGCTTCATCGAGACGCGCCTCGAGCGGGATGGTGTCCTCGCCCATGTCGACGAGAAAGCGCGGCACACCCGCCTCCACCCTGAGCACCTCGGCCGCCTCGTCGTCGAGCGGAATCGCCCCGGCGTGCGCCAGCGATTCCAGGAGGCCAGCCAGCAGCGGGCGGGGAACGTACAGCGCGAGGCCCGGGACGGGCCGCGCCGTGCGGCGCACCGCCAGCGGCTCGTGACGGCTCTGGCGCGCGGTGTCCCACACCGCATCCGCGTCCGGACCGCTCACTTCGACGATCGCGACCTCGCCCGACACATCGTGCACCCGCACGTCCTCCGCGAAGATCAGCAGGTCGAGACGCTGGGCCAGGCCGGCGGCAAGCGGCGCCGGCACGTCCAGGAGCACCGCCGCGCCCGTCTCAATCACGAAGGCATCCGTGATCATCCGGCCCTGGGGGGTGAGCCAGGCGGCATAGCAGGCGCCGCCGCCTTCGAGCGCCCGCACGTCATTGGTCAGCAGCCCGTTCAGCCATGACAGGCGGTCCTTCCCCTCGACGCGGAGCACGGCCCGGTCTTCACGGTGCCTGAACACCGCCCGTTCGTGTGCCGCGCGATAAGCCGGAGAGTTGGATATGCTTGATTTCATGCGCCTGATTCATCTTATGGTCGCCGCCGCGCTCTTCTCAACATCGGCCGCGGCCGGCGCGCAGCAGGCAGAGCCGCAGCCTGCGACCGACAGCGCGACCTTCCGCGTCTTCCTCAGGGGGGCGCCGATTGGCAGCGAAGACATCACGGTCCGCCAGGACGAGAGCGGTCTGACGATCGCCGGGCACGGGCGCCTCGGCTCGCCCATCGATCTCGTCTCGCGCCAGCTGTTCATCCGCTACGACGCGCAGGGGCGCCCGATCGAGCTGTCCATCGACGCGCTGAACCGTGGCACCGCGTTCACGGTGAACACGACGTTCGAGGAAGGGACGGCGACGAGCGAGATCGTCCAGGGAGGCACGCCCTCCCGCAAGCAGGACACCGTCGCCCCGAACACGCTGGTGCTCCCCAATCTCTTCTTCGGCAGCTACGAGGCACTGGCGCGCCGACTGGCGTCAATTCCGGACGGCAGTTCCTTCCAGGCCTACATCGCGCCGCAGGCCGAGATCACGGTCAAGCAGAACGCGCGCTCGAGCCGGAAGATCGAGACGGCCGCCCGTGTGATCGACGTGCGGACGTACGCGCTCACGTTCCAGAATCCGGGAGCGCCCGTCGACGCCACGATCTGGACGGACGAAGCAGGACGGCTCCTCAGGTTCGAGGTCCCGTCGCAGTCGCTGCTGTACGTGCGATCCGACATCGCCTCGGTCGCCGCGCGCGCCGTCAACGTCTCGCGCGACGGGGACCTCGCCGTGCGGATCCCGGCCAACGGGTTCACGCTTGCCGGCACGCTCAGCAAGCCTTCGGGCACGCCGCCGCCGAAGGGACGCTACCCCGCCATCGTGCTGCTGGCCGGGAGCGGGCCGACCGATCGCGACGAGGTCGTGGCGGGCATTCCGATCTTCGGCCTGCTGGCCGCGCCGCTGGCCGACGCCGGCTATCACGTGCTGCGGTACGACAAGCGCGGCATCGGCCAGAGCGGTGGGCGCGCCGAGTCGGGGACCATCGAGGAGTACGCGGAAGATGCGCGCGCCGCCGTCCGCTTCCTGCGCAAGCGCAAGGACGTCGACCCCGACCGCATCGTCCTGCTGGGACACAGCGAGGGAGCGCTCGCGGCGATGCTGGCGGCGAGCCGCGACGATGACATCGCGGCGCTGGTCCTCGTGGGTGCGCCGTCGGTGCCGGGCGGGGAGCTGGTGCTCGAACAGCAGCAGTATCTGCTCGGCAGGATGAACCTGACCGAGGCCGAGCGCACCGCCCGCATCGAGCTGCAGAAGAGGATCCAGGCGGCCGTGGTCGGCGAAGGCTCGTGGGACGGCATCGCGGAACCGCTGCGCCGGCAGGCGGACACGAGCTGGTTCCAGAGCTTCCTGCGCTTCACGCCGGCGGACGTGATCGCGAAGACGGAGCAGCCGATCCTGATCATCCAGGGAGAGCTCGACAAGCAGGTGATGCCGCACCATGCCGATCGGCTCGCGGAGATGGCCCGGGCGCGCAAGGATGCGCCGAAGGACGCGGTGGAGGTCGTCAGGCTGGACAAGGTCAACCACCTGCTCGTCCAGGCGACGACAGGGAACATCGAGGAGTACTCGAGCCTCACGGGCCAGAACGTCGACCCGCGCGTCGCGTCGGCGACGATCGAGTGGCTCGGCAGGGTGCTGCCCAGGCCGAAATGATCGGGACCTGATCAGACCTCGTCCGGCCCGATCGTCACTCGTACCGCAGCGCCTCGATGGGGTCGAGGCGCGAGGCCCGGATCGCCGGCAGCAGGCCGGCGATGAGGCCCACGGCGGTGAGGACACCCGCGCACACCAGCAGCAGCTCCGCCGACAGCATCAGGTGGATGTCGAGTGAGCGGGTGGTGTCGTCGAGCAGCTCCGAGAGGAAGGGCCGCGGGCTGAAGATCCGGACGAGCCCGAGCGAGAGCAGGACTCCGATGGCGCCGCCGGCGAAGCTGGTCGCGATCCCCTCCAGCAGGAACTGCAGCAGGATGTGACGGCGGCGGGCCCCCAGCGCCTTCCGGATGCCGATCTCGCGCGTCCGTTCCTGCACCGAGACGAACATGATGTTCATCACGCCGACGCCGCCGATGCCGAGCGTCAGGATGCCGATGAACCCGAGCACGAGCTTCAGCCCGGTCGTCATGCCGCTCGTGATCTTGTCCGCTTCGCTCGATCCCCAGTTCCGCAGCGCGCGCTCGTCGGTCGGGCTGAAGTGCGCGACGCGTCCCAGATATTCGCGGACCTGCCGGTCGGCCGCCGGCTCCTTCGATGGATCCACCGCCTGCCAGACGATGACGTCGACCCACGCCTGGTACCAGAGCTGGCTGGCGGTCGTGTACGGGATGAAGATGCACTGCACGTCGGAGCGGAAGTAGTTCGACAGCTGCGCCTTCTCCTTCATCACCCCGATCACTTCGAAGCTGATACCGCGAATCCGGATGGTCTGTCCGACGGCGTTGCTCTCCCCGAACAGCTTCCGGTTCACCTCGGAGCCGATGAAGGCGACCCGCCGGTGGAGCCGCACGTCCTCCTCGTCGAGGAACCGGCCGCCCGGCAGGGGAATCTCGTGGCGCATCGCCCCGTACGACGGCGCGACCGCGCGAATGAGATACGACGACTGCTTGTTCCCGTAGCTCACGGGGAACTCTTCGACGAGCTCCGGGCTGACCGCCTTCACGAGCGGCAGCTCGCCGAGCTCCAGCACCTGCGGGACGGTCACGCGCACGCGACGGCCTGCGCGTTCCCCGCCCGCCTGCTCGCTCGTCTGGCCGGGCCACGAGATGACGACGCCGCTGCCGAACGCGTTCCTGAACCCGGTGGCCAGCGCGTCGCGGAAGCCGTTGCCGTACGCCAGCAGCATCACGACCGACACGATGCCCCACGAGATCCCGAGCATCGCGAGCCCTGCGCGGAACCGGTTGCGCGACAGGCCGAGCGCCGCCTCGCGTGCGATCTCCAGCAGGATCCGGACGCCCGGCCTGAACGTGCTGCGGCCTGCGATGGCGGGCCGGGCGATGGTGACGTCGGCAGGAGCGCTCATCGCCTACATCTCGTACCGGAGCGCCTCGACCGGCGGCAGCGCCGCGGCGCGGCGCGCCGGATACAGCGCGGCGCCGACGCCGATGCCGACGAGCGAGGTGACCGTCAGCAAAGCCGCCTCGGGCGACAGGATCATCCCGACGAAGCGCTCCGGCATCGGCAGCGTGTTGATGGCGGCGCAGAGCGCCAGCGCGATGCCCATCCCGGCCGCGCCGCTGAGGATGGTGATGAAGAAGCCTTCGAGGAAGAACTGCCGCATGATCGCGGTCGTCGTGGCGCCGAGCGCCTTCCGGATGCCGATCTCCCGCGTGCGCTCGCGTACGGCAATCAGCATGATGTTCATCACGCCGATCCCGCCGAGCGCCAGCGTGATGAAGCCCACCGTGGTGAAGAAGTCGCGCATGGTGTCCACCATGCGTCCGAACATCAGCGAGTTCACCGACGTGTCCCACATCCAGATCGCCTCGCGGTCGTCGGGGTCGAACCCCTTCCGCCGCGCGAGCACGGCCCGCACGTCCTTCTCCAGGGCCCAGTCGATGTCCCGGATCGGGCCCGTGCGCTCCGCGAGCTGGCGCGGCAGGTCGGCCACGACCCAGTCGTGGGGCGCGACGATGATGTTGGAGACCTGGCCGGGGACGAACGCGTCCGGAATCGGGAAGTCCCGGGCGGCCGCCGCGAACGGCACGAAGACCTTGTCGTTGTCCGGTCCCGAGTAGTTGCTGTCCTGGTCCTTGTGGCGGACCTTCCCGACGACGGTGTACGGGATGCCGTTGATCGAGATCGGCTGCCCGAGCGGATCGCGCCCGCGGAACAGCTGCTTGGCGATGTCGTCGCCGAGAATCGCGACGCGATTCACACGACGCTCGTCCTCCCAGTTCAACTGGCGCCCCGACTCGAGGTCGAGCGTGCGGATGTGCTGGTAGCCCGGCTCGACGCCGTGCACCGGCGGCGACGCCGCGTTGTACGCGCTCTTCACGCGCAGCCCGCCGCGCTGCAGCTCCGGCGTCGCCACGCGGACGAGGCGCGACTGCGCCGCGATCGCCCGCGCGTCATCGGCGGTCAGGAAGATGCGGCGCCCGGCACGCTCCCCTCCCGCCTGCAGGCTCGTGCGACCGCCCCAGACGATCGCGATGTTCTTGCCCAGCTCCTGCAGCACGCGCTCGTTGCCCCGCCGGAACCCTTCACCTGTCGCCGACAGGACCACCACCGAGATCACGCCCCACAGGATCCCGAACATCGTCAGGAAGCTCCGGAGCTTGTTGGCCCGGAGGTTCTGCAGGGTCTGCGTCAGAGCCTCTCGCATTGCGGATCGTGGATGCGGACTGCGCATCGATTCCCGGCGCCGGGGCCGGATGGCGCATCAGCTCGGCAGCAGCACCTTGTCGCCCGCCTTCAGCCCGTCCAGCACCTGCGTCCTGGTGCCGTTGCCGACGCCCGTCTTGATCGACACACGGCGGCGGCCGTTCTCGGCCGCCGGGTCGAGCACCTCGACGGTCGGGTTGCGCTGCGCGTCGTAGGTGATCGCGGCCTCGGGGATGATGAGCGAGTCCGGGAACTCCTCGAGCACGATCTCGGCGTTCGCCGTCATGTTCGCCTTGAGCTCGCTGCCCGGATTGTCGATGGAGACCTTCACCTCGAAGGTCGTGACGTTGTCCTTCTCGGTGCCGATCGGCGAGATCTGGGTGACGCGTCCCTCGAACGTGCGGTCCTTGAACGTCTCGACCGAGATGCGCGCAATCTGTCCGACGCGCACGCGGCCGATGTCGACCTCGTCGACCTTGCCGCGGACGAAGACCTGATCGATGTCGCCGAGCGTCATGACCAGCGTC
>DASVDJ010000098.1:0-12170 GCA_036381155.1 Vicinamibacterales bacterium | reverse complement strand
TGGCGTCCGTGTTTCCTATCCCACGCTGCCCTCGAGGCTGATGCTGAGGAGCTTCTGCGCCTCGACGGCGAACTCCATCGGCAGCTCGCGGAAGACGTCCTTGCAGAAGCCGCTGACGATCATGTTCACCGCGTCCTCGGTCGAGACGCCGCGCTGGCGGCAGTAGAAGATCTGGTCCTCGCCGATCTTGCTCGTCGAGGCCTCGTGCTCCACCTGCGCCGTCGCGTTCTTGATCTCGAGGTAGGGGAACGTGTGCGCGCCGCAGCGGTCGCCGATGAGCAGCGAGTCGCACTGCGAGTAGTTGCGCGCCCCTTCCGCCTTCGGCCCGATCTTCACCGCGCCGCGGTAGGTGTTCTGGCCGAACCCGGCCGAGATGCCCTTGCTGACGATCGTGCTCCGGGTATTTTTCCCGAGGTGGATCATCTTCGTGCCGGTGTCGGCCTGCTGGCGGTTGTTGGTCACCGCCACCGAGTAGAACTCGCCGATCGAATCGTCCCCGATGAGCAGGCAGCTCGGGTACTTCCACGTGATCGCCGATCCGGTCTCGACCTGCGTCCACGTGATCTTCGAGCGCCGCCCGCGGCAGGCGCCGCGCTTGGTCACGAAGTTGTAGATGCCGCCGACGCCGTTCTCGTCCCCGGGGTACCAGTTCTGGACCGTCGAGTACTTGATCGTCGCGTCGTCCAGCGCGACGAGCTCGACGACCGCCGCGTGCAGCTGGTTCTCGTCGCGCATCGGCGCCGTGCAGCCCTCGAGATAGCTGACGTACGCGCCCTCATCGGCGACGATGAGCGTCCGCTCGAACTGCCCGGTGTTGGAGGCGTTGATCCGGAAGTAGGTCGACAGCTCCATCGGGCAGCGCACCCCCTTCGGGATGTAGGCGAAGCTGCCGTCGCTGAAGACCGCGGAGTTCAGCGCCGCGAAGAAGTTGTCGGTGTACGGGACGACCGTGCCGAGATACTGCCGCACCAGCTCGGGATGCTCGCGCACCGCCTCGCTGAACGAGCAGAAGATGATGCCGAGCTCCGCCAGCTTCTCCCGGAAGGTGGTGGCCACCGACACCGAGTCGAACACGGCATCCACCGCGACGCCGGCCAGCAGCTTCTGCTCCTCGAGCGGGATGCCGAGCTTCTCGAACGTGCGGCGCAGCTCGGGGTCGACCTCGTCGAGGCTGTTCAGCTTCGGCTTCTTCTTCGGCGCCGAGTAGTAGCTGATCGCCTGGTAGTCGATCGGGGCGTACGTGACGTTCTGCCAGGTCGGCTCCGTCATCTGCTGCCAGGCGCGGAACGCCTTCAGCCGGAAGTCGAGCAGCCAGTCGGGCTCGTGCTTGCGGGCCGAGATCTCCCGGATGACGCCCTCGTCCAGCCCCGGCGGGAGGGTGTCGGCCTCGATCTCCGTGACGAAGCCGTACTTGTACTCGCGCGTCGCAAGCTGTTCGATCGTCTCGGTGGATGTGCTCATGATCCTCGTCCGTCAGGTGGCAGCCGCGGCGGCGCGGCCGCACCGGCTCACACGCTGAAGCTGATGCCGCACCCGCACGTGCTCTTCGCGTGCGGGTTGTTGAAGACGAACCCCTTGCTGATCAGGTTCGTGTCGTAATCCAGGACCGTGCCGTCGATCAGGCGGAAGCTCCGCGGATCGACGAAGACCCGGGCGCCGGACGGTCCCTCGAAGACCTTGTCGTCTGGCTTCGGCTCCGCTTCCCAGGCGAACGTGTATTCGTAGCCGGAACAGCCGCCGGCCCGCAGCCCCACGCGGAGTCCGCCGCCGGGCAGGCTGTGCTTGTCCAGCATCTTCAGAATCTGGCGCGCCGCGTTCTCGGTGATCTGCACCATGAGTCTCGTCCCGTCACGGCCGCCGGGCGCGTCCGGCAATCGCGACGCCACCCGTCGAGAAGGGCACCGGCTCCGGCTCGTCCGGCCGGAGCGAGCCGAGCTCGGCGATCGTGCACGCGGTCAGCGCGCTCAGGATCCGCTCGCGGATCCGGTGCAGCGGGTCGCGGATGTTGCACTTCGCGAACTGCTCGCAGCGCTCTTCCTCGGACCCGCACACCGTGAGCAGGAGCGGGCCGTCGATCGCCTCCACGACCTCGGCCACCGTCACCGTCTCGGCGGGACGGGCCAGCAGGTAGCCGCCGTGGATCCCCTGCTGCGACCGCAGCACACCCCGCTGGACCAGCCGCTGCAGCACCTTGGCGAGCAGCTCGAGGGGGATGTCGTGGCGCTCCGCGATTTCCCGCGCGCTGGCAGGCTTGTCGCCGGCCGCCGCCACGTAGGCGAGCGAGATCAGGGCGTAGTCCGCCTTCTTGGAGAGTCGCAGCATGGGGGAGGGCCCTATATACGACCGTATTCGTCCTAGTTTAGGAGGAGCAGGCCGGCACGTCAAGCGGGCCGGCGCGGGGGCCGAACCCGGAACTTCCCGTGGATGAGACGCTTGGGGGCGGAACGGACCGGACCGGCCGGCCCGTTCCGCGGAACAGTGAACTACTTCGCGTCAGCCGGCGGCAGGTCGGTCTCGGGGTGCCGGTTGCGGCGGTGGCAGGTCGCGCAGGTGACCTTCATCGGCTGGTCGGGATCGCCCAGCTCCTTGAACTGCTCGTTCAGCGAGGTCGTGGCCCGGACCATGAGCCGGGCGACTTCGTGCCGCACCTTGCTGTCGTCGGTGAAGTCGTACGTCGACCAGGGCTGTCCGACCTGCCCCTTGTGGCAGAAGACGCAGTCGACGTTGAGCGCCGCGTTCCAGCCCCGCATCACCGCCATCAGCTGGTCCGGCGTGATGTCCTTGGGCAGGACCTGGATGTTGTGGAGCTGCTCGGGCTTCCAGTCCTCGATCTTGCTGCGGTCTTCCTGCTGGGCGCGCACGCCGGCGGTCGCCGCGAGCATCGCCGCGAGCGCCAAGCCGCCCGCCAGAGTTAGGACACGCGTATTCACGAATGCTCCTCCTCGTCCGACAGTGGGAGCAGACTAAGGGAATAGCGCGGGCGATGCAAGCGGACGAAGGAAGCGGGGTACAGGAAAACGGGAAACGGGAAACGGAACACTCTCCGCCCTTCGGCTACGGCTCGTGCTCGCTGATGACTATCTCCCGCTTCGTGCACGCAGCTGCTGCGCCAGCTCGGCGAGCGTCACCTCCGAGAGCGAGTCCAGCACCAGGTGCGGATCGGGAAGGGGCAGCGCTCGCGTCAGCGGACCCGGCACCGCCACCGCCCACATGCCGGCCCGGTGCGCCGCCAGCAGGCCGTTCGGCGTGTCCTCGAAGACGAGGCACTCCGCTGCCGGCACGCCCATCCGCTCCGCCGCGAGGAGGAACAGGTCCGGCGCCGGCTTCACCTCCGCGACGTCGTCGCGGGTGCAGACGGCGTCGAGCAGCGGAAGCAGCCCATGCCGCTCGAGCCAGGGACGCACCCAGGCGGCGCCGCTGCTCGAGGCCACCGCCGTGGAGAGTCCCAGCCCACGCGCCTCCGCGAGCCGCTCGCGGACGCCCGGCAGCAGCGGCAGCCCCTCGCAACGCCGCCAGTGCTCCTCACGCAGCCGCGGCGCCCACTCGTCGCGCGACAGCACCGCGCCGGCCCGTACGGCGAGATCTTCGTAGGGATCGAACCCGTGTTGGGTACCCAGGGCCGCACTCCAGCGATCGAGCGTCAGCTCCGCGCCGTGCGTGCGGTAGATGTCACACCAGATGTCGAAGAGGGGCGACTCGCTGTCGATGATCAGCCCGTCGAAATCGAAGATGACTGCGCGAAAGGCCACGGGATCAGTGTACTGAAACGGGAAACGGGAAGGGCGCGCCGCTCGATGGATCCCCACTCGCGGTGCGCGGCGCGCCCGCCTGAACGGTTCGCGGGTGCGCTGTGTCCGCGGGCACGCACTGACGGGCACAGGCGGCGCCAGACCATGCAACGGCGCCGCCCGCGCGCACGCCAGACAGGTGTAGCGAGCGTGCGCGCCGTTCCCGTTTCCCGTTTCCCGTTGCGAGCGTCAGTCCAGCACCGCCGCCACCTGATCGAGCTCGATCAGGAACGCGTCGTGGCCGCAGACGGAGGTGATCTCGCGGTACTGCGCGTTGGCGCCGTGCGCGCGGAACTGATCGACCCACCCGCGCACTTCCGCGGCAGGGTAGAGGATGTCGGTGTCGATGCCGACGCCGACCAGGCAGCCGACCCGTTCGGCGACGGCAGCGGCGGCCTGCGGGATCGGGCCGACGTCGTGCCGGTCCATGATCCCGGTCAGGCAGTGATAGCTCGCCGCATCGAAGCGCGCGACCAGCTTCTCGCCGTGCCGCCGCAGGTACCCTTCGACGGCGAACTCCCGGCCGCCGGCGTTGAGCGTGCGGCCGAACCGCGCGGCGAACTCGGACGGCGATCGGTAGGTGATCATCGCGATGGCACGCGCCGCGGCCAGCCCGGCGTCGGGCGCGTCATCGGCGGCGTACGCGCCGCCGCGCCAGCGCGGGTCGGCCTCGATCGCCATCCGCTGGGCCGCGTTCCACGCCACGGCCTGCGCCGAGGCCACCGCGGGTGCGGCGAGCACGACGAGCCGATCGACCGGACGCGACGTCACCGTGCCCCACTGCAGCGCGACCATGCCGCCGAGCGACCCGCCGGTCGCCAGCGCCACACGGTCCACCCCGAGGTGCGTCAGGAGCCGATCGTGGACGACCGCCAGGTCGCGCGTGGTCAGGGCGGGGAAGGCGCCGCGGCCCGCTTCGAGCCACTGCCGGGGCCCCGTGGACCCGTAACAGCTGCCCGGCAGGTTCGCGGCGACGATCGGCCGGCGCGCCGGATCGAGCGGCCGGCCCGGTCCGAGCAGACCGGCCCACCATGTCTCGATCTCCGCGCTGCCGGTGAGCGCGTGGATGACCAGGACCCAGCCCGGCTCGCGCGCGGTCGCGGGATCCCCGTACACGCGATAGTGCACGCGCAGTCCGTCCACCCGCTCGCCCGCGTCGGTCTCGATCGGGCCGACGACGAACGTGCCGGCGGTGCTGCTCACCGCGGCCGGCGCGCCGTTCGAGGTCCTGGTCGTCATCACCGCGCTACCGCGAACCGGCGACGGCCGGCTCGGGCTTCCCTTCGACAGGCTTGCCGCCGAGCGCCTGATCGAGATCCGCGATCAGATCGCCGACGTGCTCGAGGCCGAGCGACAGCCGGATCATCTCGGGGGCCACCCCGGCCGCCCGCTGATCCGCCTCGCTCAGCTGCTCGTGCGTCGTCGAGGCCGGATGGATGACGAGCGACTTCGCGTCGCCGACGTTCGCCAGCAGCGAGAACAGCTTGATCCGATCGATGAGCGCCTTGGCCGCCTCGGCCCCTCCCTTGACGCCGAACGTCAGGATGCCGCCGAAGCCGCCCTTCAGGTACTTCTGCGCGTTCTTGTACTGCGGGTGCGATTCGAGGCCGGGGTAGACGACCCAGTCGACGCGCGGATCGCGGGCGAGCCACTTCGCGACCTCGAGCGCGTTCTCGGAGATCCGCTGCATGCGGAGCGGCAGCGTCTCGAGCCCCTGGAGGAACAGGAACGAGTTGAACGGGGACAGCGCCGGCCCGAGGTCACGGAGCAGCTGCACGCGCGCCTTGATGATGAAGGACAGGGGGCCGAACGCGTCGGTGTAGACCAGCCCGTGATACGACGGGTCCGGCGTGGTGAACTCGGGGAACCGCTCGCGCGCCTTCGGGCTCGCCCAGTCGAACGTGCCGCCGTCGACGATCACGCCGCCGATCGCCGTCCCGTGCCCGCCGATCCACTTCGTCGCCGAGTGGATGACGATGTCGGCGCCGTGCCGGATCGGGTTGCACAGCGTGATGCCGCCGAACGTGTTGTCGACGACCAGCGGCAGACCGGCCTCGTGGGCAATGGCGGCCAGCGCCTCGAAGTCCGGCACGTCCAGCTGCGGGTTGCCGATCGTCTCCACGAAGATCAGCCGCGTCCGGTCGTCGATCGCGCGCCGCACGGCGTCGTGGTCGTGGATGTCCACGAACCGCCCGGTGATCCCCCACTTCGGCAGGCTGTGCTTGAACAGGTTGTAGGTGCCGCCGTAGAGCGTCTGCGACGTGACGAAATTGTCCCCGGCGCGCGACAGGTTGAGGATCGTCAGCGTCTCGGCCGCCTGGCCACTCGCCAGGCCCAGCGCGGCGACCCCGCCCTCGAGCTCCGCCACCCGCTTCTCGAAGACGTCCGTCGTCGGGTTCATGATGCGGGTGTAGATGTTGCCGAACACCCGCAGGCCGAACAGGTCCGCCGCGTGCGACGTGTCGTTGAAGACGTAGCTGGTGGTGGCGTAGATCGGCACCGCCCGCGCGTTCGTCGCGGGATCCGGGACCTGTCCGGCGTGAACGGCCAGTGTATCGGGATGGAGGGACACGGGAGACTCCTTTCCGGCACGCTTCCGGGGCGTGCCGCGACGCACAAAAAAACCCGGCCACGCGAGGTGGGCCGGGTTGGGTGACCGCCGCGTTTCCGGAGCCGCGTTCCTGCGCGGCCGCGCCTCCGGACGTCAGATCGGCGTCCCTGCCTGGACCCACCCGTGCGGGCGGCACATGCAGCAACAACAGGCGCAGGTGGGTCGGCAGGCCATCGTCCGTACGATTCTGCTCGGCGCGTCCACGTATCCACATACGTGGATGCGCGAAGTGTCCCCGCAGGATAGCGGCCCGCCGTCGCTGCCGTCAAGCAAGCTGTGCCCGCCGGGCCCCCCGCGCGGCGGAGCGGCGGATTCGCAGCCCGAGCGGTCCGGTGCCCGCGAAGGACGGGGTAGAATCGCCGCATGTCCTCAGTCACTCGCCGCACCCTGCTCAAGACCGCCGCCGCCGTGCCGCTCGCCGCGTGGACCGACACGCTGCGGGCCCTGGACCGTGGCGAGATCGCGCCCCCCCAGTCGGGCTCCCGCGTCAAGCGCGCCGTCCTCATCTCGATGCTGCCGCGCGAGCTCAGCTGGCACGACCGCTTCGCGCTCGCGAAGGCCGTCGGCTTCGACGGCATCGAGATGCAGACGGTGGAGGATCCGGCCGACGTCGAGGCCATCGCGAAGGCCTCGTCCGACACGGGTGTCGCCATCCACTCGGTGATGAACAGCGCGCACTGGCAGTACCCGCTGTCGAGCGCCGACCCCGAAGTCGTGAAGAAGAGCGTCGCCGGCATGAAGACGTCGCTGACGAACGCGGCGGCCTGGAAGGCCGGCGTCGTGCTCCTCGTCCCCGCCGTGGTCGACCCGCAGACGTCGTACGCGGACGCCTGGGAGCGGTCGTTCCGCGTCATCCGCGACCAGATCGTCCCGGTGGCGGAGGGGCTGAAGGTGCAGGTCGGGATCGAGGAGGTCTGGAACAAGTTCCTCCTGAGCCCGCTCGAGTTCAACCGCTACGTCGACGAGTTCAAGTCGCCGTGGGTGAAGGCGTACTTCGACGTCGGCAACATCGTCTTCTACGCCTATCCCCAGGACTGGATCCGGACGCTCGGCCCCCGTATCGTCCGCCTGCACTTCAAGGACTTCAAGCTCGATCGGCGCCAGGGACGCTTCGAGTGGGTGAACCTCGGCGAGGGCGACATCGACTGGCCGGCGGTCCACAAGGCGATTACCGAGGCCGCGCCCAACGCCGCGTGGGTCACGACCGAGATTGCCGGCGGCGACAAGGCGTATCTGACCGACGTGCTCAAGCGCGTCGACCGGATTCTCGCCGGGTTCAAGCCGGTCGACGCCACCGCGTAGCCGTTCCCCGCTTCGAGAGGCCGGCGCCGCGCGGGCGCCGGCCCCCGTCCGATGATTCCCTGGCTGGACGAGCACGATCCGCTGCCGCCGGTGGAGCGGGCGCTCCGGCGCCCGAACGGGCTGCTCGCCGCCGGTGGCGGCCTGTCGGTCGCGCGGCTCGTCGACGCGTACTCGCGCGGATGCTTTCCCTGGTTCAGCGAAGGGGAGCCGGTGCTCTGGTGGAGTCCGGATCCGCGGATGGTGCTGTTCCCGCACGAACTGCACGTGCCGCGGTCGCTCGCGCGGCGCATGCGGCGGGGCGGCTACGAGATGCGCGCCGACACCGCATTTGCCGACGTCGTGGCCGGCTGCGCCGAGCCGCGCGACGGCGAGCCGGGCACCTGGATCACGATCGAGATCCGGGAGGCCTATCAGGCGCTCCACGAGGCCGGCTACGCGCATTCCATCGAGACCTGGATCGACGGCAGGCTGGCCGGCGGGCTCTACGGCGTCGCCATCGGCCGCGCCTTCTTCGGCGAGTCGATGTTCACGCGCGTGCCCGATGCCTCGAAGATTGCACTCGTGCACCTGGTCCGGCATCTCGAGCGTGAGGGGTTCGGCATCATCGACTGCCAGATGCGCACCGCGCATCTGGCGCGCTTCGGCGCGCGTGAGATCCCGCGGCGGGAGTTCCTCGCCCACGTGACGAGGCTCGTCGGCAACCGGGAACCGTCGGGGCGCTGGACGTTGGGAGCGCAATAGAGTAGCGGGAAGTGCGCCCCGCGTCGACTGCCTGGCACGAGTCCGAGGGCAGGCAACGCCCTTCCCGTTTGTCGTTTCCCGTTTCCAGTTTCCCCCTTCTCCTTCCTGTATCCCGCCTCTCCACTCACCGATACACCTCGGTGATGTCTGCCCGCACCTGTCCCTCGTGTGCGCGACGCGTGCCGCCGTCGGTCATGGTGTGCCGATGTGGGTACGAGTGGACCGGTTTCGAGCCTGAGACGGCCGAGGCGCCTGCGCGCCGGCGCACGGGACTGTGGCTGGGGCCGGTCGTCGGCGTGCTCGCGCTCGCGGGCGCCGGGCTGCTGGCCCGGCAGGCGCTGCGCAGCGGAGACGTGTCCCGGCCCGTCGGGCAGCCTGTGGCGGAGACGATGACGCCGGACGTGCAGCCGGTGGAATCGCCGGTGGAGCCCGAAGCCGCACCTGCTGCGCCGCGGACGTTCGAGTGGCCGGCCGATCTCGCCATCTGGAAGGAGGCGCCGTCCGACGAGCCCTCGTCCGCGGCTCCCGCTGCGGCCACGCCGGCGGCGCGCCCCGCGACCCTCGAAGACGTCATCGCCCAGGCGCTCCCGGCGGTCGTGCTGGTGCAGACGCCCGCGGGTCGTGGTACCGGTTTCTTCGTGGCCGCCGACACCGTCGTCACCAACGCGCACGTGGTCGACGGGCACTCGTACGTGACCCTGCGGCTGGCGAACGGCGCGAGCCTGAACGGACGGGTGCTCCGGACGGAAGACTCCGTGGACCTCGCGGCCATCCACATCACGGACGCCCGGCCGGGCCAGGCCGTGCTCACGTTGTCGACGGAGCCGGTGCGCGTGGGCCAGGAAGTGATCGCGATCGGATCTCCGCTCGGCCTGCAGAACACGGTCACACGCGGGATCGTCAGCGCGCTGCGCCGGGCCGGCGCCGCGATGCTCGTGCAGACGGATGCCGCCATCAACCCCGGGAACAGCGGGGGGCCGCTGCTGAACGGTCGCGGCCACGTCGTCGCTGTCGCGACGATGCGCGCGAGGGCGGAGGCGCTGGGATTCGGTGTCGCGGCGCAGCATGTGCGCGAGCTGCTGGAGGGACGGCGGACCCCTGTGGAGACGCGCGCGGCACGACCGCACGAAGCGATGGCGACGGACACGGACCATGGCGTGGACGCCGAGCGCGAGAGCGCACAGGCCGCCTACGAACGGTTCCTCGTCAGCGCCGCGCAGCGGGCCGATCAGCTCGATCGATCCTGGACCGACTTCGTCCGCGACTGCCTGGGCGGCCGCGCGCCGTCGACGCGAGGCGACCGGGGGTGGTTCGCGTTGCTCGAGCGCTTCGACGAGTCGCAGGTCCCGCCCGGCTGCGTGCGCTTCTATGCCGATTTCCGGTTTGCCGCGCAGCAGTTCACCGAGCGGATGGTCGAGGCCGCCGAACAGGCGCGGCGCGGGGGGGTCTATCCGGGTGTCTGCCGCCAGCTCCGGCAGCGTCACCGCGTGGACTGGGTGGAGTGGTAGGCGCGCAATTCTGCCATGGCACCCGCCGGAACTGACACCCGCCGGGTCCGGTCGTCTCCGGGGCGTGGCCGCGGCAATTCCATGGTATAGAGCAGCTTGCAGCCAGCAGGCTCCTGTCCGTCGGCCTGGTACACGTCTTGTTAGCTCAGCCTGCTTCGGAGGAGAACCATGACCCGTATGCACGTGCTTGCGCTCGCGGCCGTGTTCGGTCTGACGGCCGCCGCCGCTGACGCCAAGCCTCCCAGACCGCCGCAGGCCGGACCGAAGGCACCGACGGTCGCCGCGTCGAAACCGGCGACACCGAAGGTGACCGGGCCGAAGGCGCCGAAGACGACCGGTCCGAAGACGCCCAGGGCCGCGGCTCCGGCCGCCCCGAAGCAGGGCGGGCCGAAGATGGCGGGCGTACCGAAAACGACCGGCAAGCCGGCACATGCCGGAGCCGGGAAGCCCGCGCACCCGGCAGCCGGGAAGCCTGCGCATGCCGGAGCCGGCAAGGCCACGGCGAACGGGAGCTCGCACGTTCCGCCGGGTCACGCGAAGCGCGCGGGAGGGACGACGACGCTGGCAGAGGGCACGACTCCTCCGCCCGCGATGCCGAAGAACCCGAAGCTGCAGGCGCGGCTGGAGGCGATGCTGCCGCCGGGCATGACGCTCGAGCAGGCGGCCGAAGGCTTCCGCAATCAGGGGCAGCTCATTGCGGCGATCCAGGTCTCGAACAACCTCGGGATCCCGTTCGAGGACCTGAAGACGAGCATGGTCGTCGACGGCCGGAGCCTGGGGCAGTCGATCCAGCAGCTGCGGCCGGGCGTTGACGGCGACGCCGAGGCCGCGCGCGCCACGACCTGGGCACAGCAGCAGCTCGACGGCGCGGAGGTCGAGCCGCGCTGAGCATGCGCCCGTTCCTGTTTGTGACTCTGATGGCCGGGTTGGCGCTCGCCGCCAGCCCGGCGCTCGCACAGCGCCCGCACACGCCCCCCGGTCTGCTGAAGAACAACGGCCGCGGACCGGGTGGTAACCCGGGCACCCCGTCCAATCCGGATCCCGGCGGTCCGTCCACGCCTCGCGTCCGTTCGATCGGGGCGTGGCTGGACGATGCGACGGCGATGTCGCCGGGCGAAGCCTGGCTGACCGTGTCGGTGCAGCGCTGGAGCTCGCCGATCGGCAGCGGGGTCGAGGCGCCCGTGATGGACGTCATCGCGGGGGTCGCCCCCAACGCCCATTTGTTCCTGAGCGTGCCGTACTCGCGGACGACGTACACGGGCCTGCCCACGTATGACGAGATGGGCACGATCTACGCGGGCGGCAAGCTGGTCGTCCGCGACGTCGAGCAGGGGGGACTGGGTCTCGCGACGACACCCGCCGTCGAGATCCTCAGCTCGTCGGCGCTCGACGGCACCGGCTATTCGCGGTTCAATCTGCTGCTGCCGGTCAGCGTCGAGTGGCGCGGAAGCGGCACGCGCATCTACGGCACATCCGGTTACTTCACGCGCGGCGCGGTCTTCGCCAGCGGCGCCCTCGAGCGCGCGTTCACCGATCGCGTGATCGGCACCATCGCGCTCAGCCAGGGGTGGGCGACAGGTGACACGGCGCTGTCCGATGCGCTGGGCCTGCGCCGCTCACGCACAGACCTGAGCGGCAGCGTCGCCTGGGTGGCGTCGCAGTATCTGATGCTCTACGGCGGGCTCGCGCGCACCATCTCGCCGCTCGACGCCGACGCGATGCGCTACGCCGTGTCGTTCGGCGCGTCGATGAACCTCCGCACGCCAGGACGGCGGGTCCCGGTGAAGAAGCCGTAGACGGCAGGCCCTGGGCCTTCGGCCTTGGGCCTTGGGCCCGCCTGGGCCTTGGGCTTTGGGCCCGCCTGGGCCTTGGGCTTTGGACCTTGGGCTTTGGGCTGGTCGGGGTAGGGGAGCGTTCGCGCCTTGGCCCGGCGGTGTTCACAGTCACACCGGTCACGTGTTCGCCTGCTTCGCAGTTGCGAAGACCAGGTGCTTCCGCCCTTACTCCTGCAGGCCGGATTGGCAGTGTGACAGCGGATGTCGTGCGGGTGAGCCCTGATGCCGCCCAGCATCCGGGCCCCAAAGACAATATGGAATGACCGGCTCGCCATCGTAACGTTGTCGTGCCAAAAACACGCAACACGGTGGACAGAGTCACCGGAAACGCGGGTTAACGCTCAGGCGAACGTCAGAGCCGCACACGAAGGGAGCCGGTCATGGA
>DASVDJ010000097.1:0-9916 GCA_036381155.1 Vicinamibacterales bacterium | reverse complement strand
GCATGGTCGGTCAGCAGCGCGCCGCCGCCGCCGGCCGTGACGATCTTGTTCCCGTTGAAGCTGAAGCAGACGATGTCGCCATGACGGCCGACGGGCGCGCCCCGGTACTCGGCGCCGAGGCTCTCGCTCGCGTCCTCGATCACGATCAGCTCGTAGCGGCGCGCGATCTCGACGATCGCGTCGAGATCGGCGGGATGTCCGAGGGCGTCGACCGGGGTGATCGCGCGCACGCGGCGTCCCGTGCTCCGGTTGTAGAGCGCGCCGGCGCGCCACGCGCACTGGCGCTCCAGCAGATGCTGCAGCTTCTCGGCATCCATCTGCCAGTAGCGCGGATCCGCGTCGACGAAAACGGGCGCCGCCCCCGTGTAGCGGATCGCGTTGGCCGGCGCGATGAAGGTCAGCGTCGAGACGATCACCTCGTCGTGATCGCCGATGCCGGCCGCGACGAGCGCCGCATGCAGCGCCGACGTGCCGTTCATCGTCGCGACCGCGTAGCGCCGGCCCGTGTGTGCCGCCAGCGCCGCCTCGAAGCGGTCGACGAACGCGCCGACGGAGGACACCCAGCCGGTGTCGAGGCATTCCCTGACGTATTGCCACTCGTTGCCGGCGATGTCCGGAGCGCTGAGCGGAATGGATTCCGGGCGGGTCTCCGCCCCCTCCGTCGTCGGGCCAGTTGCAAGCATCGGCGGCCTCCTGTCGGGCCCGCGCCCTACGCCGCGGGCGTGTTGCGGTAGAGCGGACGGTCCGGATCGGCCAGGATGCCGGGCGCCAGCAGGCGGGCGACCTCGGCGATGCCGTCGGGCACGGTCCGGGTGATGCGGAATCCGAGGCGGTGCGAGATCTTGTGGAAGCTGACGCGGTAGCTGCGCGGGTCGTCGCCCATGGGCCGGTACTCGACCGACGCGTCGGGCGCCAGCGCGCGGACCAGCTCGACGATCTGCCGCTTGCGGTAGTTCTCGCGCGTGGCGCCGGCGTTGAACACCACGCCGCGCACCAGGTCGGCGTCGGCGCGCAGCACCCGCAGGATCGCGCGTGCGGCGTCGACCACGTGGATGTAGGGCCGCCAGTACTGCTCGCCGTAGACGACCAGCCGCCCCTCGCGCAGGATGGCCTTCGTGAACTCGTTGACGGTCAGGTCGAACCGCATCCGCGGCGCGACGCCGTAGACCGTCGCGAAGCGCAGCACCGTCGCCGCCGGCCGCAATCCCGCGACCTGGTTCTCGAGCAGCGCGCGCTCGACGAGCACCTTCGTCTCCGCGTAGAGCGACAGCGGGCGCAGCTCCGACGTCTCGCTCACGCACGCGTCCGGCGCCTGCGTGCGCCCGTAGTTGCTGCAGGTCGAGGCGAACACGAAGCGATCGACGCGGGCCTCGTGGCACGCCTCGATGAGCGCGAGCGACGCGTCGACGTTCACCGACCAGGCCAGGTCCCGGTCGCGCGCGCACGCCGGGTCGCCGACGATGGCCGCCAGATGCACGACCGAGCCGACGCCCGGCAGCGCGCGCCGGACGACGTCCGGATCGCGCAGGTCGCCGCGGATGAACTCGAACTGGGGGTGCGTCCAGCAGCCGAGCAGCGGCTCCCCGCCGTGCAGCAGCGCGTCGACGACGCGCACGCGCCAGCCCCGTGCGAGCATCATCGGAACGAGCATCGAGCCGATGTATCCGGCGCCGCCGGTGACGAGCGCGACCCTAGGGGCGGGCATGAGGCACCATCTCCTGGGCGAGCGCGTAGTCCCCGTGCCGCCCGATGTCGATCCACGACTCCACGATGGGGAAGCTGACGACGCGGTGCCGCTCGGCGAGCAGCCGCTCGATGAGGTCGGTCATGTCGTAGCGGCGGCCCTCCGGGATGTACGCGAAGGCCGCCGGCTCGACGAGGTACACGCCGGCGTTCACGAGATAGGACACCCGGGGCTTCTCGTGCAGCCCGTGCACGCCGTGCTCGTCGGCCTGCACCACGCCGTACGGGAACACGAACTCCACCGGCCGGACGCCGATGGTCGCCATCGCGCCGGCCGCGCGGTGGAACTGCGCCATGTCGCGGAAGTCCACGCGCGTCAGGACGTCGCCGTTGATGACGAGCAGCGGCTCGGGCCCCGCCTCCACCAGCCGGAGCGCGCCGGCCGTGCCGAGCGGCCGGTCTTCCGCGACGTAGCGCACGTCCACGCCGAACGCGTCGCCGTTGCCGAAGTGCCCGGTGATGCGGTCGGCGAGATAGTGCGTGGTGATGTTGACGCGATGAATGCCGGCGGCGCGCAGCCGCTCGATCGTCAGCTCCAGCAGCGGGCGGTCGCCGACCGGCAGCATCGGCTTCGGCGTGTCGTTCGTCAGCGGCTGCAGCCGCGTGCCGAACCCGCCGGCCATGATGACGGCCGCCAGGCCGAGGTCGCCGACGGTGACGAGGTCGCGGCGCAGCAGCAGCCCGATCGCGCGGCCCGCCGGATTCACGACCGGCAGATGGTCCACCGGAAACGTGGTGCCCTGATCCATCAGCCGGAGCGCGTCCTCCTCGGTGAGCGGATCGACGGCAACGACCGGATCGGCGGTCGCGATGTCGCGGCAGGGCCGATCGAACGGCACCCCCTTCAGGAGCGCCCGCCGGATGTCGCCGTCGGTGAGCACGCCGCAGAGCGGGCCGGCGGGCTCGCAGAGCAGCAGCATGCCGGTGCCCGCGTCCTCCAGGCGCGCCACTGCCTCCGCGATGCTCGCATCCGGCGCGATGCTCGCGCGGCGCAGCCGGTCCGTGTTGTACCCGGGAATCATGACGGCACACCCAGCGCGAGGCGCTCTTCCAGTCGCGCGATGCGATCCAGCAGCGCGCGGATGGTCTGCGGCACGTCCAGCCCGAGCCGCGTGCCGACGGCCCAGCGCGGCGTCTGCCGCGGCCGGTCGCCGATCTGGACCTCGGTGAGCACGATCGAGGAGTCGCCGGTCTTCACGCGGACGCCGTCGGTTTCGCGGCCGACGACGGAGCCGGGGATGGCGAGATAGCGGGGCCAGCACGGGTCGTAGCGCGCGCGCCAGACGACCACGTCGCCCCCGTTCCAGGTGGTGCGCGCGCCCGGCGCGGGCGGGGACAGCGCGCGGATCTTGTTGTAGAGATGCAGGCTCGAGTCGGACCAGTCGAGCCACTCGTCGCCGTCGCGTCGCCCCGGGCAGTAGGTGCCGATCGCGGGCTGCGGCCTGAACGACGGCGACTCCCGTTCGAGCCGCGCGGCCGCCTCGAGCGCCAGCGCCGGCACGGCATCCTGCACGCGCGCGAGCACGTCGCCGTACGTGTCGGTCCAGCCGATGGGCAGCAGCCGCTGGATCAGGATCGGTCCCGTATCGACGCCGTCGTCGACCGCGTGGACCGTGACGCCGATCTCGCGTTCGTTGTTGATGATGGCCCACGTGATCACGTTGCGTCCCCGGTAGTCGGGCAGGCGGCCGGCGTGGATGTTGAGGCAGGCGCGCGCGGTGGCGCGGACCGGCGCGCGCAGGATCTGGTCGTAGGCGATCGACAGGTGCGCGTCGGCGGCAACCGCGGCCAGCCGCTCGACGAACGCAGGCGCGTTGACGTCGTCGGGCTGCAGGATGGCGGCGCGGGCCGCGGCGGCGGCGCGCGCGAGCGTGTCGTCGGTCGGCCGCCTGCGCAGCACCACGGCCGGTACCGTGTGGCCCGCCTGCACGAGCTGTTCGACCGTTCGGGCGGCCCAGAGACCGTCGCCGAGGATCACGAGGCGCATGGCGCGGGCCTCATACCAGATGCGACCAGTCGAGCTCGTCGTCCGCGTCGACGTCGCGCGCGAGCGTGCGGCCGATCAGGTACCCGACCTCGTCGGGTCCGATGCCCGTGCCGGGCCGCTTGAACTCGAGATCGTCGAGCGTCAGCCGCGCGCCGCGCGTCAGCGCGCGCGCGGCGACGGCGCGGCGCCGGAAGGCGCGGCGCTTCTCGAGCTCCGTCGGCCCGACCCGGCGCACGCTGCTGCCGAGCGCGAGGTACGCGTCGCGCACGCCGGCGGTGATCGCGCGCAGCTCCGCCGGGTCGGCGGAGATCGCGTGGTCCCAGCCGGGCATCGCGCGATCGAGCGTGAAGTGCTTCTCGATGACGCAGGCGCCGAGGGCCGCGGCCGCGATCGGCACGGCCGCCCCGAGCGCGTGGTCGCTGTAGCCGGCGGGCACGTCGAAGGTCTGCGACAGCATGGGGATGTTGCGCAGGTGCACGTCGGCCGGCGGGGTCGGATAGGTCGACACGCAGTGCAGCAGGATCACCCCGCCGGCGCCCTCGCGGGTCAGCACGCCGAGCGCGCGCTCGATCTCGCCCAGCGTGGCCATGCCGGTGGAGAGCAGCACGGGCTTGCCGCGGCGCGCGACGCAGGCGAGCAGCGGCAGGTTGTTGACGTCCATCGACGCGACCTTGAAGGCGGGCGCGCCGAGCTCGTCCACCAGCGCGACCTCGCGCGGCGAGAAGACGCTCGAGAGGAACGTGATCCCGCGCTGCTCGCAGTGCGCCGCGATGGCCCGATGCTGCTCCTCCGTCAGCTGGTAGCGCTCGACCTCCTCCTCCAGCCCGCCGTGGCCGTTGCCGTCCGGACCGTACCGCGTGTTCCGCCGGTACTCGGCGGACGAGATGAGCGAGCTCCGGCTCCAGGACTGGAACTTCACCGCGTCGGCGCCGCAGGCCCGGCCCTCGTCGATCAGACGCAGCGCGAGGCCGGTATCGCCGTTGTGGTTGGCTCCGATCTCGGCGATCACGTACGGCGGATGGCCGCGCCCGACGGCGCGTCCGTTCAGGCGGATGTCGTCCATAGCTCCTCCAGCTCCGGGTTCGCGATGCTCCACCACCAGACCTGTGCGGCGGGCATCCGGTTCAGCGCCCGCACGTAGCGCCGCAGTGCCGCCGCCGACGTCCGCACGCGGTGCTCGAACATCTCGGCGCGCCGGCGCGCCGCCTCGAAAGGGCGGCGCCGGCGGGGGCTCCACGGCCACTGGCCGTCCAGCAGGAGCGCGTAGTGGCGGACGACCAGCGATGCGGCCGTCAGCACGCTGCGGCCGGTGAAGGGAGGGCGCACCGGCGCGCAGTTGCCGCCGTAGCGGCGGTAGATCATGCGCGGCGTCCGATCGAATGCGAGCCGCGCGCCGGCGGCCGCCGCGCGGCTCGCCATCAGCCAGTCGATCAGCACGCAGTCGGCGGGCAGCGGCAGGACGCGCGCGAGCGCCGCGCTGCGGTACGCCGAGTTGGACAGCCCGAACACGTTGCAGCGTGGCAACAGGTCCGCCAGCGGCACGCGGGGTGGCGGCCGGAAGACGCCGTCGAGCGGCCTGCCGTGTCCGTCGCAGTAGCGCAGCGCACAGCCGGCGACGTCGGCGCCGGCGAGGGCGCGCCGGGCGGCGGCGACCCGCGACGGCAACGGGACGTCGTCGATGTCGACGAGCACGATCGCGTCGTAGGCGTCCACGAGGGCGTCGAAGGCGCGCGCGCGGATCGACGCGGGCGTGTCCCCACGGCGGCTGCGCACCCAGCGCGCCGCGACCGGCCGGCCCGCGGCCGCCTCGATCCGTTCCGGCCCGATCGAGTCGAGCGCGATCCAGAGATCGAAGTCCCGATCCGTCTGCGCCAGGAGCGCGTCGTGCCAGGGGCGCACGAACCGCTCGCAGCCGGGATACGCCGTCGTGCAGACGGCGAGCCGATCAGGAAGCCTGGGCGCGCGTGGTCTCATGGCGCATCAGCGCCTCGGCCAGCAGCCAGTCGTCTTCGGTGTCGATGTCGAGGCCGTGCACCGGCGAGATCTCCCAGCCGGTGCGCCCGTCGACGTGGAACGTGCGCGCCTCGCGCAGGACCGCGGCACGCGCCCACCAGATCGCGCCCGTGGGGCAGAAGAGCGGCGGCAGATCCTGGCTGCGACCTTGCGCCGCCTCCGGATACAGCGGCACCAGGGTGAGGTCGGGTTCCCGCCGCATCGCCCACGACACCGGCTGCCAGCCGAACCGCGCGACCGACAGCTGCGCGCGTGCCCCCGTCGCCTCGAACTGGCGGAAGCTCGCCAGGACGTCGTCGGCGTCGCGGAGCGGGCAGTTCGGCATCAGCTGGGCGACCGCGTCGAAGATCGTGCCGTCGGGGTCGAGTCGTTCGAGCGCGTCGACGGTTGCGGCCGACACCGGCGTGTGGTCGTCGGCGAGCTCCGGCGTGCGCAGGAACGGCACCTCGGCGCCGCAGCGGATCGCGATCGACGCCGTCGCTTCCGAGTCCGTGCTGACGACGACGCGCGCGAAGAGCCCGCTGTCGCAGGCCGCGCGGATCGTGTACGCGATGGCGGGACGCCCGCAGAGCGGGCGAATGTTCTTCCCGGGCACCCGGCGCGAGCCGCCGCGCGCGGGGATGACGGCCAGACGTGCCGCGGAGGGCATGGTCTACGAACAGGCCGGCAGCCCGGACTGGTCCTCGCCGCCGCGCCCGGTGAGCTGCTGCCGCCACAGCGCCCGGTACGTCGGGTTCGACAGGCACAGCTCCTCGTGACGACCCGCCCCCACCACCTGCCCATCGTCCAGGACGAGGATGTGGTCCGCGTGGCGGAGCGTCGAGAACCGATGGGCGATGACGAACGTCGTCCGCCCCTGCATCAGCCGGTCGATCGCGGCCTGCACCTTCAGCTCGGTGATCGAGTCCAGGCTGTTCGTCGCCTCGTCGAGGAAGAGCAGCGGCGCGTTCTTCAGCAGCGCGGCGGCGATCGCGATCCGCTGCTTCTGGCCGCCGGACAGCCCGCGGCCGTTCACGCCGCGGCCATAGATCGTCTCGTAGCCGTGCTCCATGGCCACGATGTCCTCGTGGATGCCGGCCGCCTGCGCGGCGGCGATCACCTGATCCATCGGGGCGTCGGGCCGGCCGGCGCGGATGTTGTTCGCGAGCGTGTCGGCGAAGAGGAACGGCTCCTGGAGCACGAGCGCGCTGAGATCCATCCAGTCGTCCGGCGCGATCTCGCGCAGGTCGACGCCGTCGACGAGAATCTGGCCGCTCGTCGGCGTGTAGAAGCGGAGCAGCAGCGACAGCAGCGTGGACTTGCCCGCGCCCGACGCCCCGACGATGCCGACCGTCTCGCCGCGGCGGAAGGTGGCCGAGACGCCGCGGAGCACGGGCTGATCGCCGTAGTGGAACCAGACGTTGCGGAGCTCGATGACCTCGGGCGGCGCGGTCAGCCGGCGCGCGCCTCCGGTCGCCTTCTCGACCGGCGCGTTGAGCACGCGCTCGAGCCCCTGCAGGCTCGGGATCGCGGCGCGCACGTTGTTGTAGACCTCGAGCAGCCCGACGAGCGGCGAGTAGACGGCGATGATCGCGATCATCAGGCCGAGCAGCGACTGCCAGGCCATCCCGCCGCTTGCGACCTCGCGGCCGCCGAGCACCAGCACCAGCACCAGCCCGATCCCGGCCACCGTCTCGAGCAGGAAGCGCGCGATGCCGCGGCTGCTGGCCTGACGCACCGCCTGGCGGTGCATCTCCAGGCCGTTCTCGCGCGCGCGGTCGAACACGCGCGTCTCGCAGCGGTTCACCTTGATCACGCGGATGCCGCTCGACAGCTGCAGGAACGTCTCGTAGTGCGACATCGTCGCCGTGCGCTCGCGGCGCGCGGCGGTGGTGAGGCGGCGGCCGGCCCACGCCGCCGGCAGCGCGGCCAGCGGCACCGCGGCGAAGCCGATCACGCTGAGCCCGGGGCTCAGCATCCAGGCGACCGCCGCGAGGCCGGCCAGCTGCGACCCGTGCAGGACCATCTTGCCGATGTCGAACGTCACCGTCCGCACGCCCTTGATGTCCCGGTGGCAGTTCATCACCAGGTTGCCGTGCGAGGTCATGTCGTAGAAGCGGATCGGCAGCCGCAGCAGGCGGGCGAGCGCGTCCCAGCACGCCTCCAGCTCGACGCGGGAGGACAGCGAGATCGAGAGCATCTCGGAGGCGAGCGCGGTGCCCGACCGGAGGAGCCAGACGCCGAGAATCAGCCCGGCCCCGGTGACCATGGCCGTGGCCTGGCGCTCCGGATCGGAGAACGCCATCAGCACGTTGCGCAGCGTCCAGATGAGCAGCCCCTGCATCGCGCCCTGCGACGCGGTGACGAGCAGGAAGGCCAGCGTGAGCCACGGCCGCCGGCGCATCGCGCCGACGGCGATCAGGAAGCAGGACCAGAATCCGCCCGCGTGCCGGACGGGCGCCGTCCGCACGGGGAGCGCGCGAGCCGGGACCGCCGCGCTCATGCGCCGATCCTCGCGAGCACGTCGGCGATGCGCTCCGATGCCTGGCCGAGCGGACCGCGCAGCTGCATGACGGTCAGCCGGCGACGACCCTCGCGATCCAGCGCGGGATCGTCGAGATACGCGTTCACGTGTGCCGCGAGCTCTTCCGGGGATCGCGCGATGCGCGCCGCGCCGAGCTCCACCACGGGCCGGTAGTGGTCGTACTGGTAGTAGTGGTGCCAGAGCGGCCGCCCGTGCGGAGGCGGTGAGGCGACGTCGAACGCGATGTTCACCACGGGCCGGTCCTTCAGCGAGAAGTCGAGCGTCATCGTCGACGCGACGTTGATGTTGAGCGCGGAGTGATGGACCAGGTTCGCCAGCAGCCGCACGTCCTGCGGCAGCGGCATCACGTCTTCCCAGGTCGAGCCCCGGTGTACCCAGGCGGGTTTGAGGACCAGCAGCTCGGGGTACTCCCGGATGAGCAGCCCGTACCGCCGGCTGTCGTCGACCGGCATGGGACGCAGCGCGACCTGGGGGCGGCCGCGGATGGCGCCGCTCCGGACCAGGTCGAGCAGGATCCGCACGTGCGCCGGGTCTTCCGGGCACGTGCCGGCATCGCCGCCCGAGTAGCAGATCAGCGGGCGCGTGGCGTCGGCGTGGATGCGCCGGAAGAACTCCTCGCGGGACCAGAGCAGATCGTCGCGCGCATAGGGGTCGAACTGCGGCGAGCCGACGACGTGCACCGACGAGGGGGGCACGGCGGGGTAGTAGTGCAGGAGCTCGAGCCGCATGTGCTCGCTCCACACCAGGTAGTGGTCGAACGGCGCCGGGATGTGCCCCTTCGCGGTGAGATTGTCCCAGCTGAAGATGAACGTCGCCGTCGGGATGCCGAGCGAGCGCGCCGCCAGCACCGGAGGCACCGCGCGGAGCGAGAGCTGCTTGGCGCAGAACACCAGGCGTGGCCGCGTGCGCCGGAACAGGTCGCGGTACCACTCGACGTCCGGCAGCCGCGACGCGGCGGCCTCGTGCAGGCGCGAGAGCCGCGTGATGCCGGATGGCGAGGCCGACAGCCGTCCCACGGTTCGCGCCAGGGCGAGCGCGCCGGCGCGGCGCCACGGCTGCCGCTGCGGTTTGCGGTAGCGGCTGGCGAACGTGCCCGCCCAGGTTCCGTGCGCGGTGTTCACCGCGTTGCGCAGCAGGAACACGAGCGCGTTGTCCTGCGCCGGCGGCAGCTTCGTCCACGTCGTGCCAGGCGCCTGGCGCTGGTAGACGGGCACCAGCGGCTCAGGGGCCGGGTGCAGCACCCCTGCGCCAGCGCGATCGGACACGCGCGACAGCGCGCCGCCGAGCACGAACGTGCGGAGGCTGACGCCGTCGGGCATCAGCATCATCATCGACTTCGTCACGTGTCACCTGCCGGACGTATTCAGCGCGCTACCGCGGCCGTCCCGATGGCCAGCATGCGTTCGGCGCGCTCCCAGTCGTCGGGATCGTTGAGGTTCACGGTGCCCGCCGGGTCGATCGGATAGCCCGCCACCGAGCTGCCGTAGAGGCTTCCCTGCACGAGGATCGCGTCGCGCCGCGTGACGTAGACGTCGCCGGAGCGGCAGTACGCGATCTCGAGGTCCTGCCGGCACGCCACCGGATCGCGCCCGCCGGTCCAGAGCCGCAGCGTGCCGTCGGGCCTGCGGCGGTACGCCCAGTCGGGGTGG
>DASVDJ010000096.1:0-4194 GCA_036381155.1 Vicinamibacterales bacterium | reverse complement strand
TGCACGACCGTGGCGACGTCGACGCTCCGGTACGGAACGCCGTGGCGGAGGATCGGGAGATGGGTCATTGCGTGCTACTCACGAACCGATACTCAAGAGGCCACAGAGACCACAGGGAACACAGGGGTTGCAGAGAACGCGGAGGTTGCGAACAACGATCCAGTCACGAGGAGGAGGACAGTAGATGGGGCACCCTTCAGGCTCCACATCCGGTTCTCCGTGTCCTCAGCATTCTCCGTGTCCCCTGCGGCCTCTGTGTCGTCTGTGCTGACGCGTCGGCTCAATACACCCCTTCGACGACCTTCGACGCGAAGCGCGAGAACGGCCGGACGTTGCGCACGCCATCCCACGGGTACTGGGCGCACGGGGGCTCGCGCTCGGCCTCGTCGCGCTCGAGGAAGCGCGGCATGAAGAACTCCTTCGTGAGCGTCGTGAGCCTCACGCGCCCGGTCTGCCCGTAGTCCACTACGCGCGTGGGCTCGTCCGGATCGACGACCTCGATCACGGCACGCGGCACCGGCGGGTAGTAGATGATCGCCCAGTCGTCCTCGGGTGCCGGCGGCTTGTGCGTGGCCAGCCCCATCAGCGTGTTGCCGTAGGTCGGCGCGAAATAGGCGCCCTCGAGCAGTTCCTCGACGGCGAACCGGTGGAACTGCGGCGTCATCTCGGTGCCGCCGCAGAACACGCCCGTGATGCCGAGCTTGCGGAGCGACACGCGCTCGCACAGCGCCTCCAGCAGCTTCGGCGTCGTGAAGATGCACTTGATGTTCTCGTGCGCCTTCATCAGCGTGAGCGCCTGGTCGATCACGTGGCGCTTGTAGAGCTCGACTTCGTCGAACGCGTTCCGCTTGAGCAGCTTGATCACCCAGCGCGGGTCGAGATCGACGCTGAAGCAGATGCCTCCACGGTGCTGGCAGAGATGTTCCACCGCCAGCCGCAGCCGCCGCGGGCCGGACGGGCCGATCGAGATCCAGTCGGCGCCCTTCGGGAACGCGTCATCCGGCAGCGTGCGGCTGAAGTTCTCGTAGTCGATCCGGAAGTCCTCGATGTTGATCCGCGTCTTCGGGACTCCGGTGCTCCCGCCGGTCTCGAACACGTAGACGGGCCGCCCTTCGTAGCCGCGAGGCACCCACTGCCGTACGGGACCGCCGCGGAGCCACTCGTCCTCGAAGAACCCGAACTTGTCGAGATCGTCGTACGTATGGACGTGCTCGCGGGGATCCCAGCCCTTCTCGCGGGCCCAGTTCAGCCAGAACGGACAACCGGTCGCCGGGTCGAAGTGCCAGGCGACCACTTCGCGCACCCAGGCGTCGAGCGCCTGGCGCGCCGCGTCGATTTCGGAAGGCAGCGTGACCGTGGACATAGGATTCCGAGTGAGAGAGACGTGGCCGGCTGGCGGCCCGGTGTGCCCGGCCTCGCGCCGGGCCCGTACCCTGCCGCAATTCTATCGTCCTACGCCGGGGCGCGCCCCGGTCGTTTACTGAAGACGCGGCCTCCCGGGCCGCTCCGCTGGCGCGCGCACCATGCGGGGCGGGAGCGATATAGTGCTCACTGCGCCGGGCCCCGGCTGCAGACAGTCCGCGCCCGCCCGTACACGCCATGAGCGAGAACCCGAAAGGCTACGCCAACCCGCAGCTGCTGATCGGCCCCGGGGAGCTGCACGAGCGGCTTGCGGGCACGTCTCCGCCCGTGCTGCTGGACTTGCGCCCGGCGGAGGCGTTCGCCATGGGCCACCTGCCCGGCGCCGTGCACCTCGACCTGTTCGGGCTGAGCCTGATCGACACCGATCCGGCGCCGCTCCGCGCGTTCCTCTGGATCATCCAGCACCTGCTCGCGTCGCGGGGTGTGGCACCGGATCGTCCGGTGGTCGTCTACGACGAGGTGTCCGGTGTGCGGGCCGCGCGAGCCTTCTGGTTCCTCGAGCTGTTCGGGCATCCCGACGCGCGGCTGCTGGACGGAGGCGTGAAGGCGTGGCTCGCCACCGGGTTTCCGATCACGCGTGACGCCGTGGAGCCGAAGCCGGCAGAATGGTCCGCCGCGCACCGCCCGGAGCTGCTGGCGACGTGGCGCGACGTGCACGACCGTCTCGGACGCGCCGACGTCGCGCTGCTCGACACGCGGTCCGACGGCGAGTACTGCGGCACCGTGGTCCGCGCCGCGCGCGGCGGCGCAATCCCCGGCGCGGTGCACGTCGAGTGGACGCGCAACCTCGGCGGCGACGGCGCGTTCAAGCCTGCCGCTGAGCTCCGCCGCCTCTTCGAGGAGGCCGGCGTGACGCCGGACCGCGAGGTCGTCGCATACTGCCAGGGTGGCTACCGCGGCGCGCATGCGTATCTGGCCCTCCGGCTCCTGGGCTATCCGAGAGTGCGAAACTATCTGGGCTCCTGGCGCGAATGGGGCGATCGGCCCGACCTGCCGATCGTCGTCCCTGAACACCCCTGATTGAGACCACGAGGCTGTCAGTGAACAACGTCGTCGACTACATCAACGTCCACCGCGACCGCTACGTCGAGGAGCTGAAGAGCTACCTGGCCATTCCCAGCATCAGCGCGCTGCCCGAGCACGCAGCCGACGTCAGGCGGTGCGCCGAGTGGACCGTCAGCGAGCTGCAGCGCATCGGCATGCAGAACGCGCGGCTCATCGACACGCCCGGCAACCCCGTCGCGTACGCCGAGTGGACCGGCGCCGTGGGAGCGCCGACCATCCTCTTCTACGGCCATTACGACGTGCAGCCGGTCGATCCGCTGAACGAGTGGCAGTCGCCGCCGTTCGAGGCCACGGTGCGCGACGGCGAGATCTACGCCCGCGGCGCGGCGGACGACAAGGGCCAGATCTTCATGCACTTCAAGGCCATCGAGGCCTGGCTCTCGCAAGCGGGCCGCCTGCCGGTCAACATCAAGGTGTTCATCGAGGGTGAGGAGGAGGTCGGCTCGACGCACCTCGACGCCTTCGTCCGCGAGCACCGCGACCTGCTGAAGGCCGACGTCGTCGTGATCTCCGACTCGCCGATGCTCGATCGCGGCATCCCGTCGATCTGCTACGGCCTGCGCGGCCTGGCCTACTTCCAGATCGACCTGCGCGGCACGAAGACGGACCTGCATTCCGGTTCGTTCGGCGGCGCGGTCGCCAATCCCGCGATGGTGCTCGCGCAGGTCCTCGCGCAGATGAAGGACCGGAGCGGGCGGATCAAGATTCCCGGGTTCTACGATGACGTGCGGCCGCTGCGGGACGAGGAGCGGGAGGCGTGGAAGCGGCTGCCGTTCAACGAGACGAAGTACCGCAAGGACATCGGCGCACCGAAGCTGTTCGGCGAGACCGGCTACACCACGCTGGAGCGTGTGTGGGCCCGGCCGACCTTCGAAGTGAACGGGCTGCTGTCGGGGTTCACCGGGGAGGGGGCGAAGACGGTGATTCCGGCGACCGCGATGGCCAAGGTCAGCATGCGTCTCGTCCCGGACCAGCGGCCGGAGAAGATCGCGGAGCTCTTCGAGGCGTACCTGCGGAAGATCACGCCGAAGACGGTGGAGCTGAAGGTGACGCGCATGCACGGCGGCAACCCGTGGATGGCCGACTTCGACAACCCGTTCGTCCAGGCGGCAGGACGCGCCATCGAGCGCGGGTTCGGCAAGGCCCCCGTCTACAACCGCGAGGGAGGCTCGATTCCGGTCGTCTCCACGTTCCAGCAGGAGCTCGGCGTGCCGTCCGTGCTCTTCGGCATCGGCCTGCCGGACGAGAGCGCGCACGCCCCGAACGAGAAGCTGGACCTCGGCAACTTCCACAACGGCGTGATCGCGTCCGCGTATCTCTACGACGAGATCGGCCGCCTGCGCTGAGCGGAATGGGGGAGCCGCTGACGGATCCTCCGGGCGGGCTCGACGGCAACGCGGCGGTGCAGCGGCTGGCGGTCTTCTATGGACCGCTGCCGCTGCCGCCCGACGAGCCGTTCGCGTTCTATCTGTGGGACGTGCTCGGCACCGGCACGACGCCGGGCAGGCGGGATGCCGCGCTGACGGCGCTCCGGAGGATTCCGGCGCTGACGCCCGGATCGCTGCGGAAGGTGCCGCGCGGGAAGCTGGAGCAGATCGTCCGCGCCTGCGGGCCGCTCGCCGACCAGCGGCTCGCCGCCATCGACGCCGGCATCGACGTCTTCTGGCGGCAACCCCGGTTCGGAGAGCGGCTGCGCGGCCCGCTCCG
>DASVDJ010000095.1:0-12310 GCA_036381155.1 Vicinamibacterales bacterium | reverse complement strand
CGCGGAGGTCCGCATGATCCCGTATCACGACGAGAACGAAACCCGGCGGCCGGCGTACGTGACGATGATCCTCATCGCGCTGTGCGTCTTCGCGTGGGTGTTCGTCCAGGGGGCTGGCGCGGCATATCCGCTGGCGGCGTCGGTCTGCAATCTCGGGTTGATCCCCGGCGAACTGACCGGGCTGGTTCCCGCCGGCGCCGGGTTCGCGATGGGCGAGGGACTCGTGTGCGAGATCGATCCCGGCCGGCAGTACATGAACGTGATCACGTCCATGTTCCTGCACGGCTCGTGGATGCACCTCATCGGGAACATGTGGTTCCTCTGGCTGTTCGGGAACAACATCGAGGACTCGATGACCCGCCCGCGTTTCCTCGTGTTCTATCTCGTCTGCGGGCTCGCCGCCGCGCTGCTGCAGGTCTTCGCCGAGCCCGACTCGCGCGTGCCGATGGTCGGCGCCTCCGGCGCGATCAGCGGCGTGATGGGCGCCTACCTCGTGCTGTTTCCGAGAATCCGGGTGTTCACGCTCGTGCCGCTCGGCTTCATCCTGACCTCCATCGCGCTGCCCGCGTGGGTCATGCTGCTGTACTGGGCGTTCCTGCAGCTGCTCGGCGGCTTCGGCAGCCTCATCTCCCCCGAGGAAGGCGGCGTGGCCTTCTGGGCGCATCTCGGCGGATTCCTGGCCGGCGTCCTCCTGGTGAAGCTGTTCACGAGCTCGGAGCACCTGGCGCAGCATCGGGCGTACCACTGGCAACCGCGCCGCGTGGGCTGGCGATAACGCGCGACAGCCAGCGAAGTCGCACCAGTCAGCGGAGTGCCGATGGCGAAGGCGAAGTCGGATTCCCTGCTGCGGGCCCTGAACCGCGCGACGCTCGCCCGGCAGCACCTGCTCCAGCGGCGTGCAGGCAAGCCGCTCGATGCGATTGACGATCTCGTCGCGCTGCAGGCGCAGGTGCCGCGGCCGCCGTTCATCGGGCTCTGGAGCCGTGTCCCGGACCTGACGCGCGACGCGCTGGTGCAGGCGATCCGGCGCAAGGCGGTCGTCCGTGCGACGACGCTGCGCGGCACGATTCACCTGATGACCGCGCGCGACTTCCTGCGGTTCCGATCGTGCCTGCAGCCCGGACTGGACGCCGTGCTCGCAGGCATCCTGCGAACCCGGCTCTCCGGTCTCGACATGCAGGCGCTGGATCGCATCGGCCGCGCCTTCTTCGCGACGCCGCGCACCTTCGATGAGCTGCGGAAGGAGTTGACGGACTCCGGCGTCGAGGACGTCCGGGCCGCCGCATACGCCATCCGCCTGCGCGTACCGCTCGTGCAGGTGCCGGAGGAGTCGCCGTGGGCCTGGCCGTCCCAGGCCTGCTTCCAGACGGCTGCCGCGTATCTCGGTCGCGAGCCGGCTCCCTGCAGCGGGGCCGACGACCTCGTCCTGCGCTACCTGGCGGCGCACGGGCCCGCGTCGGCGCGCAGCATCGCGGCCTGGGCCGGCATGCGCGAGCTCGCCGGCGCGCTGGAGCGCCTCCGGCCGAAGCTGACGGTCGTGAAGGGGCCGGGACGCACGGAGCTGTTCGATCTCCCGGACGCTCCGCGCCCCGACCCCGACACGCCCGCGCCGATCCGCTTCGTCCCCGAGTACGACAACCTCATCGTGACGTGTGCGGACGAACGCGTGCTGCCGAAGGCGTACCGGCGGGCCGTGTTTCTGCCCGCGCTCCGCGTCGCGGCAACGCTCCTGGTCGACGGGTTCGTTCACGCGACGTGGACGGTCGAGCGCGTGAAGGACCGCGCGTCGCTCGTGGTCCGGCTGCTCGCGCCGATGGCGCGTGCCGTGCGCGACGAGGCGCATGCCGAGGGCAGCGCGCTGCTGCGGTTCCTCGAGCCCGATGCCCGGACGTTCGACGTACGCTTCGAGGCCTGACGTGGACCTCCTGCTGTTCGTCCTCGGCATCGTCGTGATCCTGGGCGGGATCGTCGCGCTCGCGCTGCCGGTGATTCCCGGCGTCGCGGTGATTTATCTCGGGATCCTCATGGTGGCGGCTGCCGACCACTACACGCGCATCGGCCCGACCATGCTGTTCGCGCTGCTCGGGGTGATGCTGGTCGCACTCATCGCCGACAACGTCGCCGGCATCCTCGGCGCGAGACGTGCGGGCGCGTCGGGCTGGGGCGTGTTCGGTGCCGGTGTCGGGGCTTGTGTCGGACTGTTCTTCGGGCTGCCGGGCGTCATCCTCGGCCCTGCGGCCGGCGCGCTGGCGTTCGAGTACATGCGCAACCCGGATGCACGGCAGGCCGCCCGCGCCGGCGCCGGCAGCCTGCTGGGCTTCGTGCTCGGGGTGATCGCGAAGGCCGTGCTCGGGCTGCTGATGGTCGGCCTCGCGATTCTGGCCTACGTGTTCTGAACGGGGAGCGTCGAACGGGAAGGGGGCCGCTCGCGTGATCTCTGCCGCTCGCGGCCCCAATCGCGCTCGCGTGAAGGGTGGCTCGCGCTCCATGCCCGGTGCGCGGCTGCGAGCCTGCGGCCCGGCGGGCAGTTGCGCCCTTCCCGCTTCCCGTTCCCGCTTCGCTCGCTCTGCGCCCGTGGTAAAGAGCGCGCAATCGCTCTCCGTAGTAGATTCATCGTTTCCCGGCACAACCGGATTCACGCAGGAGGCACGATGCGACGCGCTGGTCTGGCAGTCTCCATGTTGACCGCAGCTCTGACGCTCACCGTTCCGGTGGCCGCCCAGAAGACCACGGAGATCCACCCGGGGAAGGGAGGAAGCCCGCACGTCCGGACGGAGTGGACGATTGACGGCGCCAACATCTCGATCGAGTACGGCCGCCCGTCGCTGAAGGGACGGACCATCGGCAGGGAGGTCGCGCCCTACGGCCGCGAGTGGCGCACCGGCGCCGATGAAGCGACGACGCTGAAGACGGACAAGGACCTGAAGTTCGGCACGCTGGCCGTGCCTGCGGGGACGTACACGCTCTACACGATGCCCGGCGAGTCCGAGTGGCAGCTGATCGTCAGCAAGAAGACGGGGCAGTGGGGTGTTCCGTACCCCGCCGGCGAGGATCTCGGCCGCGTCCCGATGCAGGTGACGAAGACCTCGTCGCCCGTCGAGCAGCTGACCATCAGCATCGACGACACGGCCGAAGGGGGCACGCTGCGGGTCGAGTGGGGGACCGTGAGCGCGAGCGTGCCGTTCACCGTCGGCTGACCGCCTGCGACGGACGAGGAAGGCGCCGCGCGTCCGCGACATGCCGCTGGCACGTCCGGTCGCGCTGCGCCCCTGACCTCCTACTTTCCCGCTCCCTTCTCATCGTCGACGAATCGCTCGAGCCGGGCGGCCAGCAGCGAGCGCACCACCTGACGGGCGCGCGCGTCGCGCGGTCCGCGCGCGTCGTGCGTCCGGCCCTTCTGCTGGTTGCATCGCGCGCACGCGAGCGCAAGGTTGCGCGGATCGTCCGGCGTGCCGACCTCGGCGACGAGATCGGCGGCGGCCGGGTGTCCGAACCAGCTGCGCGGGACGATGTGCTCGAGTGTCGTGGTGCCGATCGGCTCGCCCGCGTCGGTGATGCCGACCTGCGCGCGGCAGTGCAGACAGGGCGCGACCCACACGTCGCCCAGCCGTCGGGCGCGCCGATCCGTCGCGAGCGCGCGGCGTAGTCCCGATGCCCTCATCGCGACTCGGACGGATCCGCACGGCCGGAGGCCGTCAGCCCTTCGGCGTCGGCAACGGCGGAGGGGGCAGCGGCGTCGGATTCGGTGCCGGCTCCGGCGGCGGCAGCGGCTCGGGGTCCGGCCGGGGCTCCGGGGGCGGCAGCGGTGAGACCATCGGCATGCCCGCGATGCCTGCACGTTGCAGGCCATCGGCCGATCGCGTGGATCGACGCTGCGGTTGTCGCCCTGTCGTTCACGGGTAAACTCGTGGTCGAGGTGCGTGAGGCCATGACTCAGTCCACCCGGCTTGCCGCCGGGGTCTTCGCGGCTGCGGCGGCCAAGCTCGTGCTGCAGCTGGCGGCCATCCGCGGCTACGGCCCGTTCCGGGACGAGTTCTACTACATCGCCTGCAGCGAGCGCCTGGCTTTCGGCTATGTCGACCACCCGCCGCTCGCCCCGCTGATCACGGCCGCCTCGCGCCTCGTCCTCGGCGACTCGATCGTCGCGCTGCGCATCGTGCCCGCGGTGGCTGGTGCGGTGACGGTGCTGCTCGCCGGGCTCATCGCGCGCGAGCTCGGCGCGCGCCGATTCGGCCAGACCGTCGCGGCCCTGTGCGTCGCGCTGGCGCCGCAGTACCTCGCCCTCAACCACATCGTCTCGATGAACGCGTACGAGCTGGTGACGTGGCCGCTGGCCGCGCTGCTCGTCGCGCGAATCGGCCGGCTCACGGCCGAGGGTCAGGTACCGCCGCTCTCCGCGTGGGTCTGGCTGGGCATCGTGGTGGGCCTGGGCCTCCAGAACAAGCTGGGCATGCTGTTTCTCGCCGGCGGCCTCGCCGCAGGCGTCGTCCTGAGCGGCGCCCGACGGCTGCTGCTGACACGGGGCCCGTGGGTCGCGGCGGCGATTGCCGGCGTGATCTTCCTGCCGCACGTGGTGTGGCAGGCGACGCACGGATGGCCGACGCTGGAGTTCATCGGGAATGCGAGCCGCTTCAAGAACCTCGCGCTGCCGCCGGCGGTGTTCATGCGCGAGCAGATCCTCGGCATGAACCCGGTGACGGCGCCCGTCTGGATCGCGGGACTGGTCTGGCTGCTCGCCGCGCACGCCGCGCGCCCGTTCCGGCCGCTCGGCATCGCGTATCTTGCGATTCTCCTGGTCTTCCTGCTCACCGCCGCCAAGCCCTATTACCTCGCCCCGTACTATCCGGTGCTGCTCGCGGCCGGCGGCGTCGTCGTCGATCGCGCGCTCGACCTGATGCGCAGCCGCCGTGTCGCGCTCGCGTTCAGGGTGGCGATCATTGTCCTGCCTCTCGTCTCGGGCCTCGTGCTGGCGCCGCTCGCGCTGCCGATTCTTCCCGTCGAGCGGTACATCCGCTACGCGGCCCGGCTCGGCATCGGACCTGCGCCGACCGAGCGGCACCAGCCCGGTCTGCTGCCGCAGTTCTACGCCGACATGTTCGGCTGGCAGGAGCTGGTCGACGCCGTCGAGCGTGCGGCGTCGACGCTCACGCCCGACGAGCGCGCGAAGGCGGTGGTCTACGTCAACAACTACGGCGAGGCGGGCGCCATCAACTACCTCGGACGCCGACGCGGTCTGCCGCGCGCCATCTCGGGGCACAACAACTACTGGCTGTGGGGACCAGGCGACGCCGACGGCCGCGTCCTGCTGATCGTCGGCGGCACGGCGGAGGAGCACGACGAGTGCGCGACCGTCGAGGAGGTGGCGCGCGCGCGGTGCACGTACTGCATGCCGTACGAGAGCGACCTGCCGGTCTTCGTCTGCCGCGATCTTCGCGCGCCGATTGCGGAGGTCTGGCAAGCAGTCAAGCACTACGAGTGATCAGGTCCCGCCCGCTCGCTGATACCTGCCTTGGCCAAGTTCCCATATTCCTGGCGGAGTCGCAGTGGCGCGCTCGAGGCGGGGCTGCCCGCCGCTACCGAATCCGGTGCGCGGCTGAGTGATCACCCCTTGCACGTACCTCCCGCAAGGCCGTCACAAGCGGCCGGGAGGTGAGACGTGAAGGCATTCCTTTTCGGCGTGGCTCTTGCGGTCGCGCTTGTCGCCGCCGGGTGTGACATGCCCCCGGTCGCCGGCGACGACCCGACGATGAGCGATCAGGCGGCGTCGGCGCGCGATCAGACGCCGGCCGGGTCGACCAGGCAGCGGGATCCGGGCAGAGTCGAGCAGTTCGTGCAGCAGGCTGCCTCGGGCAACCTGGCCGAGATCGAGCTCGGCCAGCTCGCGTCGACGCGGGCGCAGAACGAGGAGGTGCGACGGTTCGCTCAGCGGATGGTCGAGGAACACACGAAGTCGCTCGATCAGCTGCGCTCGGCTGTCTTCAGCGCGAGCATCACCCTGCCGACGGAGCTCGGCTCCGAGCATCAGCAGGTCCGCGAACGGCTCTCGGAGCTTCAGGGCGAGGAGTTCGACCGCGAGTACATGGAGGTGATGGTCGACGAGCACGAGAAGATGGCGGACATGCTCGAGGAAAGCAGCGGCAGAGCCGGCATGCAGCCGGGCGCGGCAAGCCCATCCAATGCCCAGCTGGGCGGCGGCCTGGCCCCGCTCAACTCCTGGGCGTCGCAGACGCTGCCGATCGTGCAGGAGCACCTCGAACAGGCGCGGCAGATCCGGCAGCGCCTGAGGTAGCAAGGGTCAGCAGGTCCGGGGACACCGGCCGGACCGGTGTCTCCCGGGAAAGGCTCAGCGTCGAACCATCCGGGCCGTTCCGTCGTCTGAACTTTCAGGGGAGCCAGCGCCTGCACCTCTCGATGGAGGGTGCAGATGCCCCGTTCATACCTCGTCGCGACAGCCTTCGCGGCTGCGGTCCTCATCGCGGCGCCGGCGCGTGCCGACGTCACCCTCACGCCTTTCATCGGCGGCAACTTCGGCGGGTCTGCGGCGTCGCCGCTCGCGGATGCCGTCGGCGATCCTTCACGCACCACGTTCGGCGGCAGCGTCGCCGTCATGGCGGGCCGCGTGTTCGGCATCGAGGCGGATCTGGGCTACACGCCGAAGTTCTTCGGCACGGGGTTCGAGATTGCCGGTGTGCCGGTCGAGGTCGCACGCAGTAACGTGCTGACTGCCATGGTCAACCTGACGGCCGGTGTGCCCCTCGAGACGCGCGACGGCGCCGGCGTGCGGCCCTATGTGGTCGGCGGCCTCGGCATGGTGCGCCAGCAGTTCTCGGTCGCCGGCGGCCTGCTGAACCACAGCGTGTCGGATCTCGGCTACACGGTCGGCGGCGGTGTGATGATGTTCTTCGGGCCCAACGTGGGCCTGAGAGGCGACGTACGCCACATCCGGGCGATCGGCGGGAGCACGGTCACCGACCTGCTCGATCTCGACGTCGGCCGCTTCAACTTCACGCGCGCGACGGTGGGCGTGGTCTTCCGGTACTGAATCCGCGTGGTCCGGAGGTTCACGGGGTCCGCGCCGCCCCGGAACCTCCGGACGAACCGGCCTGGTTCTTCCGGATCCACGCCGCGACCTCGCCGACGGGCGCGACCCAGACGTTGCGTTCGGGTGCGTGGAGGTAGGCAGCGAGCGCGCGCAGCAGGCTGACGCGCGTGACCTGCGGGCCGTGCGGCACGCCGATGTCGTGGCCTGCGAGCACCAGCCACTGCCCGCGCTCGATCGCGTCGTCCAGCGTCGCGCGCAGCGCGTCGAGCTCCCGATCGTCCATGGACACCGCGACCGTCCGGCTCAGGTCGACGAACGCCGGATCGTTCGCGCCCTCGCCCATCCACCCGCGCCCGGCGACGAAGCGCTGCGCCACCAGCGGCACGTAGCTCCGGGTCTCGGTGCCGCGCCCGACGAACGTCTGCCCGCACGGATACGCGAACGTCGTCGGGCGCACGCCGAGCAGCCGATCGATCTCGTTGTTCGCCTCGTCCAGTTCCGTGGCCATCTGCGCGAGCGTGTAGTTCTCCAGCGCCTTGTCACGCGCCCACTGGAAATTGCCGCTGCACGGGTGGCGCAGGGAGTGGTTGCCGATCTCGTGGCCGGCGGCGGCAGCCGCCCGCCACGCGGTCCGTCGCGGCTCGACCGCGGATGGGACGACGTAGAACGTGACCTTCAGGCCGAGCTCCTGCAGCAGCGGTACGCCGGCGTCGAGCTGCGACTGCCGTCCGTCATCGAAGCTCAGACTGACCGCCGCGCGGCGGTTGTCGGGCCACACGAACGCCGCCTGGCGTGCGTGCGGCATGCCAACCGTCAGGAACGCGAAGGCGAGGATGGACAGGACAAGGGGGATGCGCTGCCGGCCCGGGCATGTCACCATGGGGCTGATTCTATGGCGACCACTCGTGTTCTGACGACGGGGATTGTGGCGGGTCTGGCTGCGGCGGCGATGGCGTGCGGCAGTGCGGAGGTGCCGCCGGCGTCCTGGCAGGAGCAGGTACTGCAGAAGAGAGCCGCCCGGGAAGCCGAGCTGACGAAGGAGGACGGCTGGCTGTCGGTTGCCGGGCTCTTCTTCCTCGAAGAGGGAACGAGCGGAGTGGGGTCGTCGCCGGATGCCGCGATCCGCCTTCCCGAGGGCACGCCGGCCGTGGCCGGGCAGGTGACGTACGATGGCGCGCGGGTGCTGTTCGAGCCGGCGCCGGATATCGAAGCCACACTCGATGACGGGGCGGTCGTCCGTGGGCCGACGGAGCTGAGACCGTACGATGCGGACACCGGGCGAGCTCCGGACAGGATCCGAATCGGTCGCGTGATCATGCAGGCGCACCGCAGCGGCGAGCGGATCGGCATCCGGCTGCGCGATCCGGAGAACCCGCTGCGCCGCTCGTTCACCGGCATGCGCTGGTACGAGCCGTCGCCGGCATGGCGCATCGCCGGGACCTTCGTGCCGTTCGACGAGCCGCGCGAGGTCGAGGTCGAGAACACGATGGGCGATCCCGTCACGCTCGTCAGCCCGGGCGTGGTCGAAGCGGAGATCGCGGGCACGCCGGTGCGGCTGCTGCCGCTGCTGTCGGAGGGAAAGCTCTGGTTCGTGTTCAGCGACGAGACCGCGGCGCGCGGCGAGACGTACAGGACACGATATCTCTACGCCGACATGCCGGAGCAGGGGCGCGAGGTGGTGCTCGACTTCAACATCGCCTGGAACCCGCCGTGCGCCTACAACCCATACACGACGTGTCCGTTGCCGCCGCCGCAGAACCGGCTGCCGGTGGCGATCACCGCCGGCGAACTGAATTACGAACACCCGGCCCCGACGGAGTGACGCCTACTCCGTCGGCCGCGCGTAGAAGCCGGCGCGCGTGCGCACGCGCAGCCCCTTCTCCTTCACCGTGATCGTCAGGCGCCGGAACTTCTCGTCGCGGCCGGTGACGACGGTACCCGGCTCCGGCTGGTAGCCGATGAGGTAATAGCCGCGCTGGTCCGTCATGATGCGCTGCATGCCGGCCGCCAGGTCGTTCGAGTTCACCACCGCGAAGCCGCCCGTCTGGCTCGCGACGAAGCGGAGACCGTCCTGGGACTCGCGGAGGGCGGCGCTCCGGAGGCGGCTCAGGCCGGCGAGCCGGCGCGGTCCCATGCCCGCGTCCGCCGCGGAGATGCCGATCGGCACGAGGCCGCGCGGGTCGAGCGCGTAAATCACGACGCCTGCGCGGTTCGACGCGTCGACCAGGCGCTGCAGCGCATCGCGGATGAATGTGTGGTCCATGCCCAGCCCCCCGATGGAGAACCCTTCGGAGACCAGCACCACGGACTTGCGTCCCGGCAACGGACGCAGCGCCTTGATCGCCTCCTGGATCCGCAGAATCGCGTTGAGCGCGAACGCGCGCTCCCGGAACTCCGCCTCGAGGTCGTACGGATTGAAGAGCCGGGTGTCCACCGGCTCGAGTGCGCTCGCGGCCTGCACGTTCCAGAGCGAGAACCGCAGGTTCCTGACCCGGCGCCTCAACGTCTCCACGTCCGACGTCAGCGGCGTCACGGCACCGTAACCGCCGCTGGTCGTCACGATCATCGCGCGGTCCCCCGCCGCGAAGTGCCGGTCGAGGTACTCCCCGAGCCCCACCCGTGCGTGATGCATGCTCTCGAACGACATCCGCGAGTCGTCGACGACGATCGCGACGACGCGGCGTGCGTCGATCGGACGGAGCGCCTCCGGCGGCAGCGGCGGCAGGCCCGATGTGTCGACCCACTCTTCCTCGGTGACGACGTACGTCGCAGCGACAACCGGCTGCGGGCGCCCGTCCTGGTAGACCTCGAAGTCCCCGGGTCCCAGCGTCGTGACGTGGCGTCCCTTCTTGTCCGTGACGACGGCGTCCAGCTGGACGAGATCGACGGTGACGCGGAAGATCGGCCCGTCGGGTGGCGTGGCGTCCTGGCGGCCCTGGGCGCCGGCGATCGCGCCGCAGAGCACCACGGTTGCGACGGTCAGGCGAATCGAGCGGGGCACGATGCGGCCCTCCAGGGGGGAAGAGCAGGGGACGGGTGTCCGGGGTACCAAGGCCAGTATAGGGCGGTTCGGGCCCGATGGGACCGCCGGTGACGGACGCGGTTCCTACCGCGCGGCCGCGGCCACGATCTCGAACGGCACCTCGCGGACGAGCCTGCCGGACTGATCGGGTTCAGCGGCGGTTACGCGCAGCACGAACGAGCCCGGCCCGAGTGCGGTCGTGTCGATCGGGAACGTCACCTGTTCGTATCGCGCTGTTGTGCCGCCGTGAATGGTCCTGACCAGCGGCGGCGTGTTCAGCCCGTCGTCCGACGCCACCTCTGCGGAGACCCGGAGCTCGCGTGCCGGCACGAACACTTCGACGCCAGCGACCATCTGGTCGCCCGCAGCGAACCGCCGGGCGGCCGATGGCGGAGTCCGCAGCGCATCCAGCCCTGACTCACCGCGGGTGATCATGACCACGGACGTCAGCGAGGTGAGCGCGATGCCGCTGATGGCAGGATCCTGTGGCTCGAACCGTGGGATCTCCACGTCGTATGTCACCAGTCCGGTGAGGCCCGTTCCCGCGGCTCGCCCCGCGACGCGGACCTGATAGCGGCCCGGCGCCAGCTCGATCCGCTCCAGCCAGCGCACGCCCGTCGCGCGTACCCGCTGGACCTCCTGGGTGTCGAGACGCAGTGCAAGCCTCGTCGATCGGCCGTTGCCTCCCTTGGCCTTCGCGTCCACGGTCATCAGCGCCAGCTCGATCGTCTCCTCGAACCGGTTCCCCCGGCGTTCGAACCGCAGCGCGTTGCCGAGGACCTCGACGACGAGCAGAGCGGCCCCCTGCCTTGCACCCCGGGCGAAGGGAATCGCCTGGACGCGCATGGGCAGTCCCGCCTTCGGCAACGGGCTCGCGAGCAGGGCGCGCAGGTCGTTCGCGAGTCCTCCCGTGGCGCCCTGCGGCGCCGGAACAATCGAGTCAGCGCCGCCGGAGAGTGGCCTCGCGCCCGCGCGTCGCTGGCCGAAGCCGGGGATGGCGGGATCCGGGTTGTCCGCCGCAACCAGTGCGGTACGCGCGCGCCGGGGGACGGTGTAGCCCTTCCGCGCGATCACCGAGGCGCCCGGCCGGGAGACCTTTACCGACACCTCGCGAAACTCGCCAGGCTTTCCGGGGTCGGACGGCGCGTAGGCGAGGACGTAGTACTCGCTGCTGTCCAGGACGATACGGCCGAACGCGCCGTCGAGATCGTTGCTGTTCACGGCGGCGAAGCCGCCTGTGGACTCCGCGACCTGCCGGAGGCTGGTCACCGAGGCCGCGTACTCGGCATCAAGGCTGGGCTCTGCGAGCCCGATCTGCGGAGCGGTCCCGTCAGGGCGCGGGGCGTAGGGGCTCAATCGATGGGTCGGGCGATCCAGCTGGTCGGCGCCGGCAGCCGTCAGCGCGCGCGGGTCGATCGCGTAGACCGAGACGTTCGATCGCATCAGCGCGCCCACGGCTTCGTTCATCGAACGGATGACGCCGCTCGCGTTGCGTTGTGTCACGCCCAGCGCGTCGGTGACGTTGTAGTCGATGCCCTCGCTGAAGAGCAGCAGCGCCTTGCGCCGGTGCTCGACCCGGTCGAGATGAACCGACAGTGCCTGGAGCACGCGCACCAGGGACTCGGCGCGGTCCGCGCGCTCGGTGTCGCTGGGGTCGCGCCCTTCGTGCATCAGGATGCCGGACAGGACAGCCTGTCTTCGCTCCTCTTCGATCTCGACCGTTGCCGAGCGGAGCTTGCTGCCGGTGAACTGGTCGATTGCGGCAAGCAGGTGCGCCTTGCTGGTCGTGAAATCCTGCGTTGCCGCGTCCACGGCGCCCGGCGAGACGACGGCGACCAGGTCGGACGGTCCGACGTGGTTGTCGATGAACCGCTTCGCGGCCGCGCGGACGGCCTGCGTCCGCTGAGGCGAGACGTGAAGCGCGTCGAGGACGATGACGAAGATGCGGGCATCCGCGATGTCCTCGTTCGTGGAGACATCGGGCGCGGCGGCTTGCCCGGTTGCCGGAGTGCTGCGCTCGATCGGGAGCGACACGCGGTCGAACACCGCGATCTGCTGCGGCACACCCCGTTCGGTGATGGTGAAATCTTCGGCGCTCAGGTCCGTAATGGGCGCGCCGTTCGTATCGCGGACGATCGCCGCGATCTCGACCAGGTCGATGCCGGACCTGAAGGTTGGTGGGGCCTGCCACAAGGCCGTTCCCGCGACGAGAGCACTCGCGAGCAGCCGCATGGCGGGTCATTCTA
>DASVDJ010000094.1:0-37958 GCA_036381155.1 Vicinamibacterales bacterium | reverse complement strand
CGGCGCCACGTGGGACTTCGATCCCGAGCGGATCGTGCCGGACCCCGGCCGCTCGCTCGCCGAGGGGGCCATCGCCCCGTGGGCGCGCGGAGACAAGCGGCTGGTGCGCGACGCGCTCGTGCGGCTCTCGGAGACGTACGGAATCGACCTCGAGACGCCCTTCGGACGGTTGCCGAAGAAGCAGCGCGATCTCCTGCTCTACGGGTCCGGCGCACAGGCGGGCACCACGAGGGGACGCCGCAAGGCGGCGGACGACCCGTTCGGACGCGACTTCGAAGGCGTGATCCCGAATCTGCGCCGGCGGTTCGAGGAGGGAGACTGGTCGATCCAGGACGAGCTCGAGCCGTACCGTACGCTGCGGCCCTGCCCGGCCTGCGACGGCGAGCGCCTGCGTCCCGAGAGCCGCGCCGTGCGCGTGAAGGGACGCCGGCTGGCCGACTACGTGAACCTGCCGATCGCCGAGGCCGTCCGCGTCTTCGGCTCGCTCGAGCTCACCGAGCGGGAATCGATCATCGCCGGACGGGTGCTCAAGGAAATCCAGGATCGGCTCCGGTTCCTCGACGATGTCGGCGTGGGATATCTGACCATCGCGCGCAGCGCGCAGACGCTGTCGGGCGGCGAAGCGCAGCGCATCCGGCTCGCGACGCAGATCGGGTCGAACCTCACCGGCGTGCTCTACGTGCTGGACGAGCCGTCGATCGGCCTGCATCAGCGCGACAATCGCGCGCTGTTGCGCACGCTCGCGCGGCTCCGCGATCTCGGCAACACGGTCATCGTCGTCGAACACGACGAGGAGACCATCCGCAAGGCGGACTACGTCGTCGACCTCGGCCCCGGTGCGGGGGAGCACGGCGGCCGCGTGATCTTCCAGGGCCCGCCGTCGGACCTGCTGCGCGATCCCGATTCGATTACCGGTGCGTACCTGCGCGGGGATCGGCGTATCGAGACCCCGCGTGCGCGGCGCCCCGCGCTGAAGGGGGAGATCGTCATCCGCGGGGCCCGAGCGAACAACCTGAAGAACATCGACGTCGTGATCCCGCTCGGCGTCTTTACGGCGGTCACCGGCGTCAGCGGGTCGGGCAAGTCCACGCTCGTCAACGACATCCTCTATCGCTCGCTCGCGCGCACGCTCTACCGGGCGACGGCTGAACCCGGCCCGCACGATCGGATCGACGGCGTCGAGCTGATCGACAAGGTCATCGAGATCGACCAGTCGCCGATCGGGCGCACGCCGCGCAGCAACCCGGCGACGTACACCGGCCTGTTCACGTTCATCCGCGAGCTGTTCGCGATGCTCCCCGAGGCGCGGCAGCGCGGGTTCAAGCCGGGGCGTTTCTCGTTCAACGTGAAGGGGGGACGCTGCGAGGCCTGCCAGGGGGACGGCGTCATCAGCATCGAGATGCACTTCCTGCCAGACGTCTACGTGACGTGCGAGGAATGCAAGGGGCGGCGCTACAACCGGGAGACGCTGGAGATCCGCTACCGCGGCAAGTCGATTGCCGACGTGCTGGACCTCACCGTCGACCAGGCGCTGCCGCTGCTCGAGAACGTCCCCCAGATCGCGCACCGGCTCCGGACGCTGCAGTCCGTCGGGCTCGGCTACATCGAGCTGGGGCAGTCGGCGACGACGCTCTCCGGGGGCGAGGCGCAGCGGGTCAAGCTGGCGCGCGAGCTCTCCAAGCGGGGGACCGGCCGGACGCTCTACATCCTCGACGAGCCGACGACGGGGCTGCATTTCGAGGACGTGGAGAAGCTGCTCGACGTGCTGGGGCAGCTGGTGGATCAGGGCAACACCGTCCTCGTCATCGAGCACAACCTCGACGTCATCCGGGCGGCCGATCACGTCATCGACCTGGGCCCCGAGGGGGGCGAGGGGGGAGGACGGGTGGTCGCGCAGGGGACGCCGGAGGAGGTCGCCGCTACGCCCGGCTCCCACACGGGGGCCTTCCTCGCCGAGGCGCTGGGGCTTCGGCCTCCCCGCCTGCGGGCCGTCTGACCCGGTGCCGCACCGTACCCGGGTGCAGCGGTGCGCAAACTGTCGCCCGGGTGAGTCACCACTGTGGTAAGTTGGCCACAGTTGTGGCTGCGGCTGCTGTGGCGTACATGCCACATCGGCGGGCCGCGTGAGGGGCCCGGTCGGGCCTCTGACGTCGTAAGCCATTGCTCGGCTTGGCCTTATCAGCTTCGACTGCCGAGACTGATCGTCGGCATTTCCTTTGCTATTTCGCGCTGTGCCTCGACTGTTCAGGCTCTGACTGCATGGACGCACAGCGCACCCTCAAACGCTCCATCTCCTGCGCCGGCATCGGTTTGCACTCCGGCCGCAAAGTCACGCTGTCCCTGAAGCCCGCTCCGGCGAATTCGGGTATCCGGTTCCGCCGAACGGATCTGGGAGGGCTCGAGATTCCGGCCCGGGTGGAGCACGTGGGCGCCGTCGCCTACGCCACGCAGCTGCGCCGGGACTCGGCGACCGTGGAGACGGTGGAGCACCTGCTCGCCGCGCTCGTCAGTGCGCGAATCGACAACGTCCTCGTCGAGCTGAACACGCCGGAAGTGCCGATCATGGACGGCAGCTCCGCGCCGTTCATCTACCTGATTCAGGAGGCTGGCGTGAAGGTGCTCGGCGAGCGCCGGAAGTACCTGAAGATCGTCCGTCCGGTGACGCTGTCGCGCGGCGACAAGCAGATCGCGCTGTATCCGTCGGATCAGTTCAAGGTCAGCTACTCGATCAGCTTCGACCACCCGCTGCTGCGCCACCAGTCGCGCGCGCTCGCAATCACGGAGCACAGCTTCACCGAGGAGATTGCACCGGCGCGGACGTTCACCTTCCTCAAGGAGGTCGAGGTCCTGCGCCAGCACGGGCTCGCGCTCGGCGGCTCGCTCGACAACGCGATCGTCATCGGCGACACGGGCGTGCTCAACAGCTCGCTGCGGTTCGAGGACGAGTTCGTGCGGCACAAGATCCTCGATCTCATCGGCGATCTCGCGCTCGTGGGGTATCCCGTCGTCGGGCACGCCGTCGTGCACCGCGGCGGCCATGCGCTCCACACCGCGATGGCGGCACGCCTGCTGGAACAGCGCGACGCCTGGCAGCTCGTCGAGGCGCCGGCGTCGGTGAACGTGCCGGCGGCGTCCGTTCCGGTCGCGGCGACGAATTAGCCGCCGATCACGACGTCTTCCTCGAGGGCGCGAGCAATCGCGCCCTCTTCTCTTGTACGCGCGAGCCGCGCTGCGGGCAGCGGCATCGTTTCACGCTCTGCAGGCCGCGCGCCTGCCGGTGTCTGCCTCACATACCGCGCGGGTTGCATGGTCGCAGCCGGCCGATCACAATGGTCCTGCTCCCGTTGTCCGGAGTTCATGATCCGCTTCGATGTCGATCTGTTCACGGAGCTGAACGAGGAATACAAGGAACGCCCGCTCGTGCCGCGGGCGAGGAACACCGCCGACGCCGCGCAGATGCAGTCGCAGGGAAACCGGCGCGCGGCCGCTTTGCAGAAGCGCTACGACGTGCGCGGATTGCGCACGCTGGAGATTGGCTGCGGACGCGGCGAAGTGACGTACGCCATGGCCCGCGAGCTCGGCTGTGATGCCACGGGCATCGACATCGTCGAGTACCCCGAGTGGGCCGACCGCCGGAGCGAGCGGGTGACGCTGCGCACGCTCGACATCACCAGCGAGGACTACTCATCGCTCGGCACGTTCGATTTCATCTACTCCTTCGCGGTCTGGGAGCACATCCGCCATCCCTATGCCGCGCTCAAGGCGGCCTTCAACCTGCTGCGTCCGGGCGGGCGGATGTACCTCAACGCCAACCTGTATCGCGGACCCAAGGCGTCACACCGCTACCGCGAGGTCTTCTTCCCCTGGCCGCACCTGCTGTTCACCGACGAGGTGTTCGCGGAGTTCTACCGGCGCACGTACGGGAAGCCGCGGTATCCCGCGTGGGTGAACCGGCTCGTCGCGGCCGAGTACGCGCAGTACTTCACCGAGATCGGCTTCCGCATCGACGACCTGTGGTTCGACACGACGCCGATCGACGAGCCGTTCTACGCGCGGTTCGAGAGCGTGCTGGGCAGGTATCCGCGGACGGATCTGCAGCGCGACTTCATCCACGCCGACCTGCGGCGGGACCGGTAGGGCCGGACGTCAGCCCGGATACCGGACCGGTGCCCGGCTTCCGAAGGTGACCACGGAGATCAGGGGTCGCAGAGACCACAGGGGATCGACGTGCAAATCCCTGCGCCCTCTGTGCCCTCCGTGTGAGGCGGACGCAGCGCGACCAGCACGGTGATGGGAGACGTTGCAGCCCGGCCCGGCAGGAGCCGGACGCGCGTCAGGAGCGTTCCAGCCTGCGCATGTAGGCTTCGAGCTTGTCGTTCTCGTACTTGACCGTGTTCAGGAACAGGCTCTCGGCGAGGTAGCTGCGTACTTCCTCGTCCGACATCTGGCCGATCAGGTGCTGGATCTCGCGCACGAGATCCTCGAAGCTCCGCTCGAGCGCCTTCCGCGCGGTCACCTCCTTGTAGAGCGCCTCGAGGATGGCGAGCAGATCGCCGTCGAGCACGATCTCTGCGCCGGTCGACGTCGTGATGCTTCGCATGGCTAGCCCCCGAAGCTTCTGACGGCGCTCGCCTCGTCCGGGTGCAGCTCGATGAAGTTGTGCGCGCCCGTCATGGTCAGCATGGTCTCGACCCGTTTCTGCACGCCGCCGAGCTTCAGCTTCGCGCCGGCGGCGTCCGACTGCCGGTACAGGTCCATGAAACAGCCAATCGTCGCGCTGTCGACATAGGTGACCGTCGACAGGTCGATCAGGATCTTCTTCTCGCCGCGTGCAAGCAGGTCGGTGACGACGGCGGCGAAGTCGGCCAGCATGGGATACATGAGCCGGCTCTCGCCGACGCGAACGATCGCGAGGCCGCCAACGATGTCGGTAGTCAGATTCATCCGGATTCACTCCGCTCCGCGGGCCTCCGCCTCACGGCGGGCCGCGTCTCGTGCCAACTGGTCGTAGTGGTCCCTGAGCCGCCTGATCTGGCGCGCCAGCTCGGTGCGCCCCCGGTTGATGCGCGACTTCACCGTGCCCTCGGGCAGCCGGAGCCGATCCGCAATCTCCTGGTACGTGAGCTCCTGGATGTCCCTGAGCAGCACGGCCGTTCGCAGCGTCTCGGGCAGCGTGCCGAGCGCCTCCCGCAGCAGTGTCACCCGATCCCGGGCCTCGAGCGCGGCGTACGGGCTGACCTCCGCCGAGATCGGGGTGACATCGCCCGGATCGACGTCGCGATCGATCGTCTCGCGCTCCTTGCGGACGCTCCGGTAATGGTCGATGCACAGATTGCGGCTCACGCTGATGAGCCACGTCTGGAAGTTCGCGCGGCGGTCGAAGCTGTTGAGCGAACGGAAAATCTTCAGGAAGATGTCCTGCGTCAGGTCCTCCGCCTCGTCGTGCTTGCCGACGAACTTGTAGGCGACGTTGAACACCTTGCGCCAGTGCAGGCGGACGATCGCCTCCCAGGCCTGCTGGTCGCCGGCCAGGCAACGCTCGATCAGGGAATCCACCGTGGGTGGAGGTGCGGGCGGGTGGTTGGAGGACATCGGCAGTGCACGCCGCACCGGGCGGACGCTGCAGGCGCCCCTCATCATAGCCATACGATTTTTTGACTGTCAAACAGCCGGATCTGCCGATTTCACGCTAAGATCCGGGAGTTCATGCCTGCTGGAACCCTCGCCGCGCCCCGCCTGCCCGGACGGGCGCTGCTCGACGACATCGCCGCCCGGGTCGGCACGCCGGTCTACGTGTACGACGCGGCGCGGATCCGGGAAGCCTGCGCGGCCTTCACGGCAGCCCTCGCGCCCGCGCCGCACGCCGTCCACTACGCGCTGAAGGCGAACTCCACGCTCGCGCTCGTGCGTCTCATCCGCCGCCTCGGCCTGCATGCCGACGCGAACTCCGGGGGCGAGATCGAGGTCGCGCTGCGCGCCGGGTTCCTGCCCGGCCAGATAGTATTCACCGGCGTCGGCAAGACGGGCGACGAGCTGGACCGCGCGGTCTCCCTCGACCTCAAGGCCATCAACGCCGAGTCTCCCGGCGAGCTCGACCGCATCGCCGCGCGTGCCCGCGCGGCCGGCACGACGGTGCGCGTCGCGCTGCGGGTGAACCCGGACATCGACGCGCAGAGCCACCCGCACATCTCCACGGGCCTGCGCACGAACAAGTTCGGCATGCCGATCGAGGAGGCGCGCGCGATCTACCGCGACCACGCGCGCCAGGAGGGGCTGGAGGCCGTGGGCGTGCACGTCCACGTCGGCTCGCAGATCACGTCGGTGGAGCCGCTGCGCCGCGCGGCCGAGCGCGTGGTCGCGCTCGCGCGCGAGCTGCGCGACGACGGGTTCCGGATCGAGCACGTGGATCTCGGCGGCGGCCTCGGCATCTCGTACGACGGATCGCCCGTGCCGGGCGCGGCCGAGTACGCGGCCGCGATCCTGCCGGTCCTCCGCGACACGGGCCTGACCGTCATCGTCGAGCCCGGTCGGGCCATCGTGGGCGCCGCCGGCGCATTGCTCGCGCGCGTGGTCGATCTGAAGACGTACGGCGGCGGTCCGGCCTTCGCGGTCCTCGACGCCGGCATGACGGAGCTGATGCGGCCCGCGCTCTACAACGCCTTCCATCGCATCGTCGCCGTGAGCCCGCGACAGGGGGCGGAGAAGCGCTACGAGGTCGTCGGACCGCTCTGCGAGAGCAGCGACATCTTCGGGCGCGACCGGCTCCTGCCGCCGTTGGAGGTGGGGGACCTGGTCGCCATTCTCGACGCGGGCGCCTACGGCTCGGTGATGGCCAACACGTACAACCGCCGTCCGCTGCTGCCCGAGGTGCTCGTCGACGGCGACGCGTGGACGCTCATCCGCCGGCGGCAGACCATCGACGACCTGCTCGCCCTCGAGCTCTGATCCGCCCGCGGCACGCGACAGGAACACCATTCCGATGCTGATTGCGTTCGAAGGGCTCGACCAGAGCGGCAAGGAGACCCAGGCACGGCTGCTCGTCGAGGCGTTGCGTGCCGACGGGCACCGTGTCGAGACGCTGTCGTTTCCGGATTACGAGACCCCGATCGGACGCGAGATCGGCGAGGCGCTGGCGGGACGGCGCGAGTACGGCGCCGACGTGATGCAGCTGCTCTACATCGCGAACCGGTACGAGAAGCGCCCGCTGATCGAGGGGTGGCTGGCTGCGGGCGCGATCGTGGTGTGCGACCGCTACATGGCGTCGAGCATCGCGTACGGCGAGGCCCAGGGGCTCGACGCCGGCTGGCTGACCGACGCGCAGCGGCACCTTCCGCGCCCGGACGTCACGTTCGTCCTCGACATCGCCCCCGAGGTCGCGGCCGCGCGCAAGCGCGCCAACCGCGATCGCTACGAGCGCGACATGGGGCTGCTCGCCCGCGTCCGCGAGAGTTATCGCCGTCAGGCCAATCAGCCCGGCTGGGTGCTCGTCGACGGGGCGCGTCCCCGAGAAGTCATCGCCGCCGAAATCCGGAACAATCTCAAGAAGGCCTGATCCGGTCGCGCGTCTTCGACGTTCCTTCCTTCAGCGTCCCGCCCGGGCGAGCGCGATCCCGTAGACCTTTGCCACGCCGGCCTCGCGCAGCGCATCCGCGCACGCGGCCATCGTCGCTCCCGTCGTCAGCACGTCGTCGACCAGCACCAGCGTGCGGCCGCGCACGCGTTCCGCTGTCCGGCGCCGCCCGCGCGCCGTCCAGCCTGCAAGGCCGAACGCGCCGGCGACGTTGGCCTGGCGCGCGGCGCCGTCGAGCGCGGACTGCGCGCGTGTCGCGCGCGTGCGCGCCAGCACGGGCCAGACCGGGACGCCCAGGGCGGCAGCGGCAAGCGCCGCCTGGTTGAAGCCGCGCCGCCACTGGCGCCATGGATGCAGCGGCACCGGCACCACCGCGTCCGCGTTCGCGAGCAGATCGCGGGCAGCCTCACGCAGGAGTGGCCCCATCCTGATGGCGAGCGACTGCCGCCCCTGGAACTTCAAGGCGTGGATCACGTCGCGCAGGACCCCCTCGTAGGGCCCGACCGCGCGAAACCGCTGCAACGGCGTCCCGGCATCGGGCACGCACGCCGCACACGTGACGTCACGCGTCGAGGGCATCGGCATCCCGCAGGCGTCGCACACCGGGGGGGTGAAGCGGGGCACCCGGCGCCAGCAGGACTCGCAGAGCGGCGAGCGGGTCGGCGACTCGAGCACCTGCTGGCAGGAGAGGCAGGTGGGCGCGAGCAGCGCAGCCAGCAGCGAGTCGACCGTCCGCCGGACCACGGCACCGGCACCGATACCGGATGCCACGCGATGCCGGTCGCGCGTCTCCATGGCCGGGGATCTCGGAGGAGGGAACGCTAGTCGAGGCCGTACCGGCGGCGCTTCTCCCAGAGCGCCTTGCGGCTGATGCCCAGGATCGTCGCGGCCCGGCTCTGGTTGCCGCGCGTCTCGCGCAGCACGAACTCGATGTAGCGGCGCTCCAGCGCCGCCAGGGTCGGGCGCTCCGGCCCCTCGCCGCTGGCGATCCGCTCCGGTGCGACGAGATCGGCCGGCAGATCCTCGGCGCGGAGGACAGGTCCCTGCAGGTCGAGCAGCGTGCGCTCGAGGACGTGGCGCAGCTCCCGGACATTCCCCGCCCATTCGCACCGGCCGAGCAGTTCCAGGGCCTCGCTCGTTACCGTGGGCACGCGCCGCCGGCTGCCCGCCAGCTCCGCCAGCAGATGCCGCACGAGCACCGGCAGGTCGCCGTTCCGATCGGCCAGCCGCGGCACGCGCAGTGGCAACACGCGCAGCCGGTGGTACAGGTCCGCGCGAAAGCGGCCCTCGCGCACGGCGCGCTCGATGCCGTCCGAGGCGGACGCGACCACGCGCGCGTGCACCGGAATCGCCGCGCCCGACCCGATGCGCTCGACCTGCTTCTGCTCGACGACGCGCAGCAGCTTGCTCTGGGCCTCGAGGGGGAGCTCGTCGACGCGATCGAGGTAGATGGTGCCGCGCCCGGCGAGCTCGAATCGTCCGGGTCGCGCCGCAGTCGCGTCGGTGAACGCGCCACGCTCGTGTCCGAACAGCTCCGCCTCGAGCAGCGAGGCGGGCAGGCCCGGACAGTCCACCGTCACGAACGGATGACGACGCCGGGGCCCGAGCGCGTGCAGCGTGCGCGCGACGAGATCCTTGCCGGTGCCCGTCGCGCCGACGACGAGCACGTTCGCGTCGGCGCGGGCGTAGCGCTTCAGGTCGGCGACGAGCGCGCGCATGGGCGCGCTCCGCGCCACCAGACGCGGAATCACCCCAGCGCCGGCGCCGGCGTGTCGATGATCCCGGTGATGTCTATCGTCGCGGCGCTGCCCCACAGGCGTTCGAGTCCGTAGAACCGGCGCGTCTCGGCGCCGAAGATGTGCACGACGAAGTCGAAGAAGTCCAGGAGGATCCACTCGGTGCCGTCGTAGCCCTCGGTGTGCGCCGGCTTCACGCGCACCTTCGCCAGCGCCTCCTCGATCGCGTCCGCGATGGCCTTGATCTGCCGCGGATTCGCGCCGGTCGCGATCACGAAGAAGTCCGTGAACCCGGCGGCTCTTCGCAGATCGAGCAGCACGATGTTCTCGGCCTTCTTGGACGCGGCGGCCCGGATCGCGGTCACCACCTCCGGCGGCAGGCTCGCGCGCGACGCCGGAACTCCGGTCAGCGGCTCCACGCCGGGGCCGCGGGTTTCCGGCACGACCGGCTTCCGATCGACCGGGACCTTCGGCCGTGCGCGCGTCGCAGCGCGGGGCTTCGCGGTCTTCCTGGCCGCCCGCTTGCGCGCCGCGGCGCTCTTCTTCGTCGTCTTGCGTTCAGGCTGGCTCTTGCTCATGCAACGGGTCTGCCGCCTCGTGCGGCGGGGCGGCGGGGAGATGATCACGCGACCCCGGGCGATAGAGCCCGTGCCGCAGGATGTGCTGTTCGACGAGCGCCGGCGTGAGTCCCGTGATCGGGCGCCCCGCCGCGACGGCCTCGCGGATGTTGGTGGCCGACACGTCCGGCGTCTCCGCATCGATCAGCCAGATCGCGGGTTGCGCCGTCTCGCGCGGCCCGACCCGTACGCCGACGGAGACGTCGCGCATGCGATTGGCCAGCGACGGCATCTCCGCGCGCAGCGACGAGGCCTTGCGCCCCGCGCGCGAGACCACCACGAAATGCGCCTGGTCCAGCAGCGCCGGGTAGTGGCGCCACGTGGCGATTTCTGCGAAAGCGTCGGCGCCGGTGACGAAGAAAAGCTGCGATCGCTCCCAGCCCTCCGCGGCCAGGCGCGCGAGCGTGTCGGTGGTGAACGAGACCTCGCCGCTCCGCAGCTCGCGGTCGTCGGCGATCAGCCCGTCGGCGTGCGCGATGCCGAGCGCAACCATCGCGAAGCGATGTTCGGCCGAGGCCTGCGGCCGCGTCGGACGATGGGGTGGCACGTAGGCGGGGATGAGGTGCACGCGCTCGAGCCCGAGCGCCTCACGCGCGGCCAGGGCGCCCGCAAGATGCCCGTTGTGGAATGGGTCGAAAGTGCCGCCAAGAAGGCCCAGCCGGCCGCGCCCGCGCATCTGGGCTCAGGATACCGCAATTGTCCCGGCGCGGACCGCCCGGCGCGTTGCCCGCAGCGCGGCCGTCAGTCGTCCGATTCGGCGCGGTGATCCGCGCGCGCCGGCGCCGGCTTCTCCGCACGCAGGGCGGCGATGTGCGTCCACGCAGCTTCGAGCAGCGGCTGCACGCCGGTGCCGGCGACGGCCGAGATCCGGAACACCGGCAATCCCAGCGCAGCCGCGCGCGCCTCGAGACGACGGACCGCCTCGTCGTCGGTCACCGCGTCCATCTTGTTGGCGGCGACGATCTGCGGCTTCGCCGCCACCGCCGGATCGAACAGCTCGAGCTCGCGGCGCACGACGTCGAGATCGTCGGCCGGCTCGCGGCCGGACAGCCCCGAGACGTCGATGACGTGCACCAGCACCGCGGTGCGCTCGATGTGCTTCAGGAACCGGTCGCCGAGCCCGTGCCCGCGGTGCGCTCCTTCGATCAGCCCCGGCACGTCGGCGACGACGAACGAACGATCGTCGCTCAGCGTGACCACGCCCAGGTTCGGCGTGAGCGTCGTGAACGGGTAGTCGGCAATCTTCGGACGGGCCGCCGAGATGCGCGAGATGAGCGTCGACTTGCCGGCGTTCGGGAACCCGACGAGGCCGACGTCGGCGAGCAGCTTCAGGTGCAGCCGCACGTACCGCTTCTGTCCCGGCAGACCGGGCTGCACCTTGCGCGGCGCGCGGTTCGTGGAGGTCGCGAAGTGCGCGTTGCCGAGCCCGCCCTTGCCGCCGCGCGCGACGCACACGCGCTGACCTTCTTCGGCGAGGTCGGCCAGCAGCGTCCACTCGCCGCGCGGCAGATCGTCGTCGCCGAGCCGCCCGTCGCGGCCGATCCTGGCGAGGTCGTCGGGCTCGACCGGGCGCGCGTAGACGAGCGTGCCGACGGGAACGGCAAGCTCGAGATCGCGCCCGTCCGCGCCCGACTTGTTGCTCCCCTGCCCGTGGCGGCCCCGCTCGGCCGCGTGCTCCGGATGGAAGCGATAGTGGACCAGCGTGTTGACGTGCGGGCTGGTGACCACCCACACCGCGCCGCCCGCGCCGCCGTTGCCGCCGTCGGGCCCCCCGCGCGGCACGAACTTCTCGCGCCGGAAGCTCAGCGCGCCGCGGCCGCCGTCCCCCGCTTCGACGAGGATCTCGACTTCGTCGACGAACGACATGGATCGGAATGGAAGAGCGGAGACGAAAACGGGCGGCGCTGCGTTCGCATCGCCGCCCGGGAATTGTGCCGGCCGGAACGATCCGGCCGTGGCGGGCCGGGATCGGTTACGCCTCGGCTTCGGTGGCGGGAAGCGGGTGCACGCTGATGTAGCGCCCGCGCGCGCCGTGGTCCTCGAACTTCACGATCCCGCTGATCTTCGCGAAGAGCGTGTCGTCCTTGCCGAGGCCGACATTGAGCCCCGGGCGGAACCGCCGCCCCCGCTGGCGCACCAGGATCGAGCCGCCGGTGACGATGTTGCCGTCGAACTTCTTCACGCCAAGCCGCTGGGCATTGCTGTCGCGGCCGTTGCGTGAGCTGCCCTGTCCCTTCTTGTGTGCCATGACTACACCACGATGTCCTTGATGCGGAGGCGCGTGTAGACGCTGCGGTGCCCGCGCGTCCGGCGCATGCCCTTGCGGCGCTTCTTCTTGAACACGCGAATCTTCGGCCCCTGCGTCTCGCCTTCGACGACCGCGACCACCTTCGCGCCGTCCACGTACGGCGTGCCGGCGAGAATCTCGCCGCCGTCCTTCGCGACGAACAGGACCGAGGTGACGGACACTTCCTCGCCGGCCGTTCCGGCGAAGTGGTCGACGTCCACGACCTCGCCCGGCGAGACCCGCAGCTGGCGGCCGCCGCTCTGAATGATTGCGTACACGATATGTCTCCCTCGATCCGCGCGGGGCCCGGCCACCGGACCCCGGCCCTTCCTGCGGCCGCGCCGGACGAACCGGGGCAGCCGGACCGGGACAAACAACTGATTATAGGGGGAAAACAGCCCGACGGCAAGCAAATCCCGCCGTCGGGCCGGTCAACCCGGTCGCCGGGCGCGCCGGCAGGCGGGCTACTTCAGGAGGATGCGCGATCCGCGGATCTTCTGCGTGCTCAGCGTGCTCAGGAAGCTGGGCACGAGCCGGTCCATCAGCTCGAAGTACGACGACAGCGCCGGCGTCGCCTGCTGCGGGCTGTAGAGGATCTCCTCCCGGAACGTCTCCGAGTACAGCGTCGCACCGGTCCGGCCGTCGATGAACACGAACTTCGGCCGGAGGATGAACCCCTTCCGCTCCATGTAGGTGCGGACGGGGACGACGCGCCGGCGGCCAAGCTGGTCGAAGTACTCCTGCTCCCGCTGCACGAAGCCTGACCGGGCGTGCGGGATGAAGAGCACCGAGCCGGTCACGATGAGCGGGTTCTGGAACTCCTCGCCGATCTTCTTCCAGTAGGCGACGTTGGCGAAGATCGTCTCGAGCGGCTCCAGATCCTTCTCGTCGCGGATGCGGACCGTGGAGGCATCGGCGGACGCGCCGCCCCCCTGCCCGTTGCTGGCGGTCTCGGCGCCGTCACCGGCGGGCGAGCCGTTCCCGTTCGTGCCGGCGGCGCCGTCCTGGACCGCCTGCTGATCGAGCGCGATCTCGAGCAGCGGCAGCACGTCGGCGTCGATGACGCGGAGGCTCGACTTCGAGCGGAGCTGGCTGCGGAGCAGCCGCACCGTCTCCAGGTTCGCGTCGACGTCCTCGGATCCGCCGGCGAGGAAGCCGGCGATGAGCACGCGCTGGAATCCCGAGACGTCCATCTTGGGCTGGATCGGCGTCTCGATCGGCACTTCGTAGAAGCTCGTGCAGGCGCCGGCGACCAGCGCCAGCACGAGACTAGCGGCTGCGGCTACGAGTCGCACGGTCGTTGATCTCCCTGAAGAGCTCGTAGTTCTGCCGGACCATCTGGTTCTGCGGGTCGAGCTCGAGCGCCTTCTCGTAGGCTTCGCGGGCCTTCTCGAACTCTCCCTCGTGCTCGTAGCCGATCGCGAGATTGTTGTACGCGGCGGCGTAGCTGGGATCGACACGGGTGGCCTGTTCCCAGCGGTAGATCGCTTCCCGCCACAGCCCCTTCTGCGCGACGGCGATGCCGAACTCGACGTACTTCTTCGCCCGGTCCCGGGCGTCATCTGCCGCTGCAGGGACCGCCACGAGCCCGGCGAGGAGCACCGCGGCGAACAATCGTCGAATCATCACGGGAATACCCCACTATAGGACTGCCACTGACGTGACGCAAGGCGAATCCTCGCCGCACTCCGGCGGCTCGTCGGTCGCTGCAGGCGACGCCGAACCATACGGAAGAGCAAGCCTTATACCACGCCACGCCGGCTCTGAAGCCCCGGAATCCCGAGGGTTCCGGTGCGTCGAGAACCGGGCTGTTTGTTTCGGGAGACGTAACCGCTCTACAATGCGTCCTGCAAGGAGGTCGGGCGGGAGCAGTCCCGTGGACCTCGTTGATCTCGTCGCGCTGACGCTCGTCCCTGCCGCGCGCGGCCGCCTCGTCGAGGCGGCGGACGTCGCCCAACAGACCAGCCCCGCTCTCGAGAGCGCTCTCGACCATCTGACGTTCACCGGCGCGCCCGGGCCGTTGCGTGAGGCTGCCTGGCACGCGCTCCGGCGTGCGGTGCACGCCGGGCTGCAGCCGCTGCCGCGCGACAGCCCGGCGTATCCGCCGCGCCTCCGCGAACTGCCGGACCACCCGCTCGTGCTCTGGGTCCACGGCGACGTGTCCGTCCTCCGCGGACAGCTGGTCGCCATCGTCGGATCCCGGCGGGCCTCGCAGTCGGGACTCGACGTGGCCCGCCGGCTGGGGACGGATCTGGCCGCCGTCGGCCTGGGTGTCGTCTCGGGGCTGGCGCGGGGCTGCGACGGCGCCGCGCACCGGGGCGCGCTCGACGGCGGAGGCGTGACCATCGCCGTGCTCGGTTCGGGCGCCGACGTGATCTACCCGCCCGAACACGACGCCCTCGCGGCAGCCATCGTCCGCGCCGGCGGCGCGGTGGTGAGCGAGCTGGTGCCGGGAACGCCGCCGCTGCCGATGCATTTCCCGATGCGCAACCGGATCATCAGCGGGCTGTCGCGGGGCGTGGTGGTCATCGAGGCCGGCGCCGGCAGCGGGTCGCTCATCACGGCGTCCTGCGCGTGCGAGCAAGGGCGGGAGGTGATGGTGGTCCCCGGGTCCGTGCTGAGCGGACGCAACCGCGGCGGGCACCAGCTCATCCGGGACGGCGCAGCCCTGGTCGAGACGGGCGAGGACGTGCTGGCGGTGCTGGTCGGTGCCCAGCCCGGCGGCGCTCTGGAGCCGGCGAACCCGGGCGAGCCCACGGGCGATCCGGTGCTGGATGTGCTCGCCGTCGACGACCCGATCGACCTCGACCGGATCTGCGCGCTGACGGCGCTGCCCGCCCCGCAGGTGCTCGCGTCGCTCGCCGCGCTCGAGATGGCCGGGCGCGTCCGGCGGCAGGCCGGCGGCCTGTTCGTCCGGGTGGCCGACAGGCCCCCGGAACGGCCGGGGCCCTCCCGCCCGTAGGAGGTTGAAGGCCCCTTTGGACAGTGCCAGCCCGGCCGGAAGCGGCCGAGAAGATCGGGGACCCGGTCGCCCGCCGCTGGAACGCCGCGCCGGCCGGATGGTGTAACGTAGCTTTCGGCCCCGGCCGCCGGTCCGGTTCGCTGGGCCGGCCAGAAGTCTTTATGGCTAAACCACTTGTCATCGTCGAGTCGCCGGCCAAGGCGCGCACGCTGGAGCGGTTCCTGGGCGACCGGTACGCCGTCATGGCGTCGGTGGGCCACGTCCGCGACCTGCCGGAATCGGCGGCTGAAATCCCCGAGCGCTACAAGAAGGAACCCTGGGCGCGCATGGGGGTGGACACGCACGGCGACTTCACGCCGATTTACGTCATTCCGGCCGACAAGAGGGCAAACGTCGCCCGCCTGAAGTCGGCGCTCAAGGACGCGTCGGAGGTCCTGCTGGCCACCGACCCGGACCGCGAGGGGGAGTCAATCAGCTGGCACCTGAAGGAGGTGCTGAAGCCCAAGATCCCGGTCCGCCGCATCGAGTTCCACGAGATCACCGAGGAAGCGGTCAACCACGCCATCGAGAACGCCCGCGACATCAACCAGAGTCTGGTGCGCGCCCAGGAGAGCCGGCGGATCGTCGACCGCCTGTACGGCTACTCGCTCTCGCCCGTGCTCTGGAAGAAGGTCCAGTCGAAGCTGAGTGCCGGGCGGGTGCAGAGCGTCGCCGTCCGCCTGCTGGTCGAGCGCGAGGAGGCCCGCCGGGCGTTCCGGGCCAGCGTGTACTGGGACCTCGAGGCCCGGCTGGCGGGTGAGGGGAAGGAGTTCGCCGCGACCCTCGTCCGGCTGGGCGACGAGCGCATCGCCGCCGGCAAGGACTTCGACCCGGCAACCGGCGCCCTGCGTGCCAAGGGGGTGCGCCACCTGTCCGACGCCGACGCCGCGGCGCTGGCGCGGGACGTCGAAGGCCACCTCCCGTGGGAAGTCACGGCAGTCGACGAGAAACCCGGCGTCGAGCGGCCCGCGCCGCCGTTCACGACCTCGACGCTGACCCAGGAGGCCAGCCGCAAGCTCGGGTTCTCCACCGCGCGGACCATGCAGATCGCGCAGCGGCTGTTCCAGGGCGTCGAGATCGGCAACGGCGAGATCGAGGGCCTCATCACCTACCACCGCACCGACTCCACGACGCTGAGCGAGAAGGCGCTGCACGAGTCGGCGCGCGTGATCCGCGACCTGTTCGGCCCCGAGTACTACCAGGGGCCGCGGCGCTATCAGACGAAGGTCAAGAACGCGCAGGAGGCGCACGAGGCCATCCGCCCGACCGACTTCCGGCTCTCGCCGCAGCGGCTCGCCGGATTGCTCGACCCCGACGACCTGCGGCTCTACGAGCTCATCTGGAAGCGCACGATGGCGTCGCAGATGCCGGACGCGCGCGTCCGCAAGACCACGGTCGAGATCACCGCGGATCTGGGGGACGGCCGGAAGGCGATCTTCACGGCGTCGGGCAAGGCCATCGAGTTCGCCGGGTTCCGCCGCGCGTACGTCGAAGGCAGCGACGACCCGCAGGCCGAGCTCGAGGATCAGGAGACGATCCTGCCGACGATGCGCGTCGGGGATCGGATCGCGCGTGACGGCGCGCTGGTGCTGCGCGGGGTGGATCCGAAGCGGCACGAGACCCAGCCGCCGGCGCGGTACACGGAAGCCGCGCTGATCAAGGAGCTCGAGGCGGCCGGCATCGGACGCCCGTCGACCTACGCGTCGATCATCGCGACGATCCAGAACCGCGGCTACGTGTTCCGGCAGGGGCGCGCGCTCGTGCCGTCGTTCACGGCGTTCGCGGTCACGCAGCTGCTCCGTCGCCACTTCACGGACTACGTCGACGTCGGGTTCACGGCGGAGATGGAGGAGGTGCTCGACGCAATCAGCAACGGCGAGCGCGACTGGCTGGAGTTCGTGCGGACGTTCTACCGCGGCGACGGCCGCCATGTCGGGCTCGAGGCGCTGATCGAGCAGAAGCAGAACGAGATCGACTATCCGGCCATCGACATCGGCGTCGACCCGAAGACGAACGAGTGGATTCGCGTGCGTATCGGCCGCTACGGGCCGTTCCTGCAGCGCGGGGAAGGGGGCGAAGGCAACACCGCCTCGCTGCCCGACGATCTGCCGCCGGCCGACCTGACGCTCGACGTCGCGCTGCAGCTGCTCGAAGCGAAGGCGCAGGGCCCGAAGAAGCTGGGCGACGATCCCGCCACCGGGCTGCCGGTCTACGTCATCGTCGGACGGTTCGGCGCGTACGTGCAGCTGGGGGAGACGCCGGAGAAGGGCAGCAAGGAGAAGCCGCGGCGGGCCTCGCTCATGCCCGGCATGAGCGAGAAGACGATCACGCTGGAGCAGGCGCTCCAGCTGCTCTCGCTGCCGCGAGAGCTCGGCATCCACCCCGAGACGAAGCAGCCGATCCTCGCCGGCCAGGGTCGCTTCGGTCCGTACGTCAAGCACGGCGACGAGTTCCGCTCGCTGGACGAGGGAGACGACGTCTTCACGATCGATCTCGCGCGGGCGCTCGAGCTGCTCGCCGCGCCGAAGAAGTCGCGCCGGCGCCCCGCGGCGGCGAAGACGGTGCTGCGTGCGCTCGGCAACCATCCGCAGTCCGGTGCGCCGGTGAACGTGCTGGCGGGCCGCTACGGGCCGTACGTCACCGACGGCACGACGAACGCGTCGCTGCCGAAGAACCAGGATCCCGAGCAGGTCACGCTCGAGCAGGCCGTCGAGCTGCTCGCGGCCCGTGCCGGCGCGCCGAAGCGGGCGCCGCGCCGGCGCGCCACGGCGGCCGGCGGCGCACGCAAGACGACGCGCAAGCGCGCGACGGCATAGACGACGGATGGGGCAGGGACTCCGGTCTCGCGTGGAGGGATGATTCGAATCATCGGCGGCGGGCTCGCCGGATCCGAGGCCGCCTGGCAGGCGGCCTCGCGCGGCGTGCCGGTCACGCTCTACGAGATGCGCCCCGTCCGGCCGACGGCCGTCCACAAGACGGACGGGCTCGCCGAGCTGGTCTGCAGCAACTCGTTCCGGGGCGACAAGCTGGACAATGCGGTCGGGCTGCTCAAGGAGGAGATGCGCCGGCTCGGATCGCTGGTGATGTGGGCGGCCGACCAGGCGCGCGTGCCGGCGGGGGCCGCGCTGGCGGTCGACCGCGAACGCTTCTCGCAGCTGGTCACCGGGGCGATCTCCTCGCACCCGCTGATCACCGTCGTCCGGCAGGAGATCGACCGCATTCCCGAGCCGGACGGCCGCGGCCCCTGGATCATCGCCACGGGCCCGCTGACCTCCGACGCGCTCTCCGCCGACATCGTCCGGTTCGTCGGCGCGGACCACCTGTCGTTCTACGACGCGATCAGCCCGATCGTGCTCGCCGAGACGATCGACCGATCGAAGGTGTTCCGGCAGAGCCGCTGGGATCGCAGCCTGTACGGCGCGCGCGCCGCCGATCAGCGCCGCGACCAGCCGATGGGGCCCGGACAGGCGGAGCCCGAACCCGAGACTCCCGGCAAGCAGAGGAAGGGGCCCGAAATCCCCGACGTGCCGCGCGGTGACGAGCCCGAGAGCCCGGCGCCTCCGCCCGACAGGCCGCAGGGGCCGGGCACGCCTGAGCCGCCGGCGCGATCGCAGGCCTGTGGCGCCGACGAGGGCGACGGGGATTACCTGAACTGCCCGTTCACGAAGGACGAATACGACCGGTTCTACGACGCGCTCGTCACGGCGGAGTCCGCCACGGTCCACGACTTCGATCGCGCGACCTTCTTCGAAGGCTGCCTCCCGATCGAGGTGATGGCGCACCGCGGACGGGATACGCTGCGGTTCGGTCCGATGAAGCCTGTCGGGCTGATCGATCCGCGCACGGGCCGCCAGCCGTACGCGGTCGTGCAGCTCCGGCAGGACAATCTCGCCGGCGACCACTGGAGCCTGGTCGGTTTCCAGACACAGCTCAAGTGGGGTGAGCAGGCGCGCGTGCTGCGGATGATCCCCGGGCTCGAGCACGCCGAGTTCGTGCGCTTCGGGATGGTGCACCGCAACACGTACATCAACGGCCCCACGGTGCTGCTGCCGACGTGGCAGACACGAACGCGGCCCGATCTGTTCTTTGCGGGTCAGGTGAGCGGCGTGGAAGGTTACGTCGAGTCGGCCGCGTCCGGCCTGCTCGCGGGGATGTTCGCGGTCGACGTGTTCCGCGGCGTCAGGCCGGAGCCGCTGCCCCGCACGACGGCCATCGGCGCGCTGGCGTTCTACGTCTCGCACGCCGACGCCAGACACTACCAGCCGACGAACATCACGTTCGGCATCATGGCGCCGCTCGATCAGGGATCAGGGGCCGGGGGCCAGGGGGCAGGGGCCAGGGGCCAGGGGCCGGGGCGAAGCCGGCCGCTCAAGGGCGCCGATCGCAAGCGCGCGCTGTCGGAGCGCGCGCTCGACGACCTGGCGCGCTGGCTGCAGGGACGCGAGATCGCGCCGCGGCCCTCCGCCGGCTCGCACGCCGGAGCCCGCGCGTGAGAAGCCGCAGCGGCCGGCCGCCCCGTGGTGTTCGCCCCGGCCGGCATGCCGCGGCCGCACGAGGCCGGTCGGGCGTCTCACGCGCGGCCGCACCCGAAGACGACGGGTCGCTCAAGGGCTACATCCGCGAGTTCATCGAGTTCCTGCGCTTCAACAGGAACGCGTCCGAGAACACCGCGCGCGCCTACGAATCCGATCTCCAGCAGTTCCTCACCGTCGTCGCCGCGGCGCAGGGTCGTCCGCGGCCGTCGCTCGGTCCGGCCGACTTCTCGCCGGACAACGTGCGCCTGTTCCTCGGCGCGCTCTTCCGCGAGGGGCTGTCGCGCGCGTCGGCCGCACGCAAGCTGGCGGCCGTGCGGACCTTCGCGCGCTGGCTGCGGCGCGAGGGCATCGTCGAGGAGGACCCCTCGGCGATGGCCGGCACGCCGCGCCGCGAGCAGAAGCTCCCGGTGCATCTGACGATCGAGGAGATGTCGAAGCTCCTCGAGACACCGGACCGGACGACGCCGCTCGGTCGCCGCGACGCGGCAATCCTCGAGCTGTTCTATGCGTCAGGTCTGCGGCTCGCCGAGCTTGTCGGCCTCGATCTCGACGACGTGAACCTGTCGGCGCGGATGGTGCGGGTGCTCGGGAAGGGGCGCAAGCAGCGGCTCGTACCGATGACGGCGACGGCCGCGGAGGCCATTCGCGTCTACCTGCGCGACCGGGAGGCGATCCTCCGCGGCGAGCTGCTGCACGCGGGCGTGGTCGAGGAGCTCCCGCGCGGCGGCGGCCGGCGCGCGCCGGGCCGCGGCGAGCATCCGCTGTTCCTGAACTATCGCGGGGAACGGCTCGGCCCGCGCAGCGTGCACCGGCTGGTGAAGAAGTACGTCGCGCTCTGCAGCGTCCGCTACGGCATCTCGCCGCACGCGCTGCGGCATTCGTTCGCCACGCACCTGCTGCAGCAGGGGGCCGACATCCGGGGTATCCAGGAGCTGCTCGGCCACGCGCAGCTGAGCACCACGCAGCGCTACACCCATCTGAACGCGGCACACCTGATCGAGGTGTACCGTCAGGCGCACCCCCGCGCGCGCAAGAGTTGAGCGTCGGGCGCGCTCCGGTTCGATCAGACCTGATTCGACCAGATCGGCGTTGATCCGACCTGAACCCCGTCGTGCCTGCGGATGAGCGCCAGGCCGAAGACGACGCCGGCGAGGATCGACGCGAGCACGCCCAGCCAGATGCCCGGCGCGACGATCGTCACGAGCATGCAGAGCACCAGCAGGGTGATGCCGCCGACTCCCGATACGGGCGTCCCCGTCAGGTTGATGTTGCGGGGGCGCAGCAGCAGCCTGCGGGCCCGTTCCGCGGCGTCGACGGGCTGGAGATCCACGAGGCGCAGCGGGCGGATCTCCACTGCGGGTTCGAGCGATGCGGCAGCGATGGCGGCCAGGACCTGCCACCAGAGCCAGGCGAGCGACTGCCGGCGCTCGAACTCCTCGATGAGATCGCCGACGAGCGCTTCGCGGTCCGGGCCGAACCGTTCGAGCAGCGCGATGGCGAGGTGCGGAAGCCGGGGAGCGGTCATGCGTGTCCCTCCTGCAGTTGAGGGACGCCTCGCCACAGCGCCGTCAGCGCCTGCCGGGTGTCCCGGATCGCCCGCACGCCTCGCGGCGTGACCTTGAAGTACCGCTTCGCGCGACCACCGCGCTCCGGCGTCGGGTCGCCCATCCACGAGGAGACGAGTCCCTTGCGCTCGAGCCGGTCGAGCGCGGCGTACGCCGCGCCCAGGAGCACGCGCCGGCCGCCGGTCTCCTCGATCTCCCGGGCGATCGTCACGCCGTACGCCTCGTCGCCGAGGCGCAGGATCGCCAGGAGAATCATCAGTTCGAAGTCGGTCAGGAGGAGCGGCGGCATATCTTCACGAAATATGAATTAATTTGCCGGCCCGCGTCAAGCTGAAGCACGGGAGGGGGGCCGGCCGATTTGACGGAACGTCGCCGAAGCTCGACGATCGTCATGACGAACCTCGACATGCAGCCCGGGATCCGCACCGCCCTCCGTCCGCCGTTGGCGGTCAGCCGCCACCAGGCGGACGTGTTCTTCCGGACGACGGCCGCGCCGCTCATCCGGGGCAATGCGGTCCGGGTGCTGCTCGACGCGGCCGAGAACTACCCGGCCTGGCTCGACGCAATCCGGTCCGCGCGCCACACGATCCACCTCGAGATGTACATCGTCCACAACGACCGCGCCGGCCGGGAGTTCCGCGACGCGCTGGTCGCGAAGGCGCGCGAGGGGGTCGTGGTCCGCGTGCTGTACGACTGGTTCGGCGCGCTGCGGCCGAGCTCCTTCCGGTTCTGGCGGCCGCTCGTGGCTGCCGGTGGCGAGGTGCGGCAGGTCAACCCGCTCCGCATCGACACGCTGGCGGCGGTCGGCAGCCGGGATCACCGCAAGCTGCTGACCGTCGACGGCCGGGTCGCGTTCATCTCGGGTCTCTGCATCGGCGACGACTGGCGGGGCGATCCCGCGCGCGGCGTGCCGCCGTGGCGGGATACGGGCGTCGAGCTGCGCGGCCCCGCCGTGAGCGAGGCGGAGTACGCGTTCGCGGCGTCGTGGGCGGCGTGGGGAGACGGGCTGCCGCCCGGGACCGTGCCGTCGCGCGGCGAGCTGCCGGTCGAAGGCGACGTCGACGTCCGGGTGATTGCGACGTCGCCCGAGCGGACGTCGATTTACCGGCTGGAGCTGGCGGCGCTCGCGTTCGCGCAGCACCGCATCTGGCTCACCGACGCCTACTTCATGGCGACGCCGGCCTATCTGGAGGCGCTGAACGCCGCGGCGCGCCAGGGGGTGGACGTGCGGGTGCTGCTGCCGCACAACAGCGACGTGCCGTGGATTGCCAACGTCTCGCGGACGTTCTATCGCCGGCTGCTCGAGGCCGGCGTGCGGATCTTCGAGTGGAACGGGCCGATGCTGCACGCCAAGACGGCGGTGGCGGACGGCCGGCTGGTCCGCATCGGGTCCACGAACCTGAACGTCTCGAGCTGGATTGGGAACTGGGAGCTGGACGTGCTCGTGGAGAACGAGCAGGTCGCCGCGTTCATGGAGGATGTCTTCCTCCGCGATCTCGCCAACTCCACGGAGATCGTCATCGACGAGCGGCAGCGCGTCCGGCTCCGGAGCGCGCAGCCGCCGCTGCCGCGCGCGTCGCAGCATCCCCCCGGCCGCCGGTTGTCCAGGGCCGTCGGCGGCAGCGCCAACCGGGTCGTGAGGGACGTCGCGCTCGCCGGAGCCGTGCTGGGGACGACGGTGCGGGGTTACCGCGTGCTTGGGCCGCACGAGGCCGGCTCGCTGGCCACCATCGCGGTCGCGGTGCTCCTCGTGGCCGCGGTTGCGATCAAGTGGCCGGAAGCCATCGCCTGGCCGATCGCGCTTCTGGCCGGCATCGCCGCGATCAGCTTCTTCGCGCGCAGCTGGAAGGCGTGGAGGAGCGGGCAGAAACGGGAATCGGGAAACGGGAAGCGGGAAGGACGCGACCGCTCGCTGTGACGTGCGTCGCGGTCGCGCGCGACGAGTGCGGCCAGCCACGTCACGGCCGCTTTCGTCGCCCTTCCCGTTTACGGCTTCCCGTTGTCCCCGTCTGCAGCCCGATACAGCCCGAACTCCGTCAACGCGGGGCTCGCGGCGGCGCGCGTGATGCGCAGCCGCACGCGGTCCGTGGTCACGGGTCGATCGAGCCGCAGGAGGCGCGACGGCCCGATGGTCGTGCCGCTCGCGACCGGTACCCAGGCCGGATCCTGCCACACCTCGACGGTGAACGCCTCGACACGCTGGCCGAACTGGATGGCCTCGCGGAGCTTGATCACGGAGAACGTGACCGGGCCGGGCAGATCGAGGCCGATCGTCGCCTGGCGGACGCCGTCGTTCGCCGCCCAGTACGTCGTGCGGTCGTGATCGAGCAGCCGTTCGGGGCCGTACGCCGGATCGCTGCCGCGGACGTCGGTGGCCGCCACGCGTGCGCCGGCCGCCAGATCGACGGCGAACGTGCGCCGGACCAGGTCGTGGAAGCCTTCGAGCGCCGCCGCGTCGATCTCGTGGATGCGGCCGCGCCGGTCGGGCGGCACGTTGAGCAGCAGGTTGCATCCGCGCCCGACGGACTTGAAGTAGAGATCGAAGAGATCCGCGGCCGTCTTCACCCTGCCGTTCTCCGCCTCGTGCCAGAACCAGCCCGGGCGGATCGAGACGTCGCACTCCGCGGGAACCCAGCGGCTGCCGTTCTGGTGCCCTGTCGGGCTGTCGGCCGTGCGGATGTGGCCCGGAGCCGGCACGCCGCCGTCGGGCCCGACCGGCTCGAACGGCGCCCAGTTCGTCTCGCCCGCGAACCCCTTCTCGTTGCCGACCCAGCGGACATCCGGGCCGACGTCGCTGAAGATCACGGCGCCCGGTTGGAGCGACCTGACGAGATCCCACGTGCGCGGCCAGTCGTAGTAGGTGCGCGGGTCGATGCGGCGCGTCTCGCGGGCTCCGCCGTAATAGCCGTCGCCGCCGTTGGCGCCGTCGTGCCAGACCTCGAAGATCGGCCCGTACCCGGTCAGCAGCTCCCGGAGCTGCGCGCGGTACACGTCGACGTAGGCGGGCGTGCCGTACGCCGGATGATTGCGGTCCCACGGTGACAGGTAGACGCCGAACTGCAGCCCGTGGCGCCGGCACGCCTCGGCAATGTCCCGCACGACGTCGCCGCTCCCGTTCTTCCACGGGCTCGCGGCGACGGAGTGTGCCGTGGTGCGGGTGGGCCACAGGCAGAAGCCGTCGTGGTGCTTCGCCGTGAGGATGGCCCCCGTCATCCCGCCGCGCTTCAGCGCCGTGACGATCTGGTCGGCGTCGAAGCCGGTCGGGTTGAACGCATCGGGGCTCTCGTCCCCGTAGCCCCACTCGCGGTCCGTGAACGTGTTGATCGAGAAATGGAGGAACGCGTAGGTCTCGAGCTCGTGCCACGCCAGCTGGCGCGGTGAGGGCACGGCGCCATGCGGGGAAGGGGGCGGCGTCCCGGCCGCGCCGAGGGCGAGCGCGGCGGGCAGGGCAAGAACCAGGAGTCGGGACATGCCCCGACCCTAGCAGGGAGACGCGGCTCCTGTCATCAGCTTCCCGGTGCGGACGCCAGCGCGCTGCCGGCATCCATCTCGGCCGGCTGGCTGCGCCGCCCGCGCGGGAACTCGATGTTGAGCGTCTTGATCTTGTAGTTCATCACGCGCGGGCTGATCGACAGCAGCTCCGCCGCGTCCTTCTGCACCCAGTTCGACATCCGGAGCGCCTCGATGAGCGCCGCCCGCTCGATCTCCTCGAGCGGAATGCCGGTCGGGGGAATCTTGACCGGCGACTGCGCCTCGCGCGCCGACTGCGTGGTCGCGACCTCGCCGAGCCGGAGGTCGTCCGCGGTGATGTGCGTCCCTTCGGTCAGCAGCATCGCGCGCTCGATGGCGTTCTCGAGCTCGCGGATGTTGCCGGGCCAGTTGTAGCGCATCAGCAGCTTCAGCGCCTCGTGGTCGAGCCCCTCGACCTTCTTCTTCAGCTCGCCCGCGAACCGCTTGATGAAGAAGTTCGCGAGCGCCTGGACGTCCTCCTTGCGCTCGCGCAGCGGCGGCATCTCGATCGTGACGACGTTCAGGCGGTAGTAGAGGTCCTCGCGGAACTGGCCGGCCGCGACCATCGCCGGCAGGTCGCGGTTCGTCGCCGCCACGAGCCGCACGTCCACCCGCAGCGTCCGGGTGCCGCCCAGCCGCTCGAACTCGTGCTCCTGCAGCACGCGCAGGATCTTCGCCTGCGTGCTGGGGCTCATGTCGCCGATCTCGTCCAGGAACAGGCTGCCGCCGTCGGCCTGCTCGAAGCGGCCGATGCGCTGCTTGTCCGCGCCGGTGAACGCCCCCTTCTCGTGCCCGAACAGCTCCGACTCGAGCAGGTTCTCCTGCAGCGCGGCGCAGTTCACCTTGACGAAGTTGCGGTTCGCCCGCAGCGAGTTGTGGTGGATCGCGCCGGCGATGAGCTCCTTGCCCGTGCCCGTCTCGCCGCGGATGAGCACCGTCGTGTTGCTCTTCGCGACCTTGCGCACGATCGCCAGCACGCGCTGCAGCGCGCCGGAGCTGCCGATGATGTGGTCGAAGTTGTAGATGTCCTGCTGCGTGTGCCGGAGGTAGTCCAGCTCGTTGCGCATCCGACGGAGCTCGAGCGCCTTCTCGATCTTGAGCTCCATCTCCTCGATCTCGAACGGCTTCTGCACGTAGTCGAAGGCGCCGACCTTCATCGCCTCGACCGCCGTGCTGACGGATCCGAACGCGGTCATGAGGATGACGGCCGTCGTCGGATGCAGCGCCTTGGTCGTCTTGAGGACCTCGAGCCCGTCGCTGCCCCCCATCTTCAGGTCGCTGAGGACGACGTCGTAGTAGCTCCCGTGCAGCCGCTCGATCGCCGCGTTGCCGTTCGGCGCCTCGTCGACGTCGTGCCCCGCCTCCTGCAGCGCGCGCACGAGCCCGCGCCGCAGCGCGTCGTGATCGTCAGCAATGAGGATGCGACCCATGCGACCCCAGCCTCTCTCTACCCATCCCGGTCTGCAGGCGTCACGCCTGCTGGAACCACTCCGCGTCAACCGCCGAGATCGGCAGCGTGATCGTGAACCGCGTGCCCTGGCCCGGCGCCGTCTTGACGTCGATCCGCCCGTCGTGCGCGTCGACGATCTTCCGGACGATGGCGAGCCCCAGGCCGGAGCCCTGCGCCTTCGTCGTGAAGAACGCGTTCCAGACCCGGTCCTGCAGCTCCGGCGGGATCCCCGGTCCGTCGTCGCTCACCTGCACCACGATCGTCGGGACGTGCGCCGCCGGTCCGCCGGGCTCGTGGTTCTCCCCCTCCATCGCGTCGACCGAGGCCGAGACGCGCACCTGCCCCGTGCCGCCGAGCGCCTCGAAGGCGTTGATCACGAGATTCGTGAACACCTGACAGAGCTGGTGCTCGTCTCCCTGGATCGGCGGCAGGTCGTCGGGGATGTCCATCACGACCTCCGTCGCCCCGCGCGGCGCCTTGCTCTCGGCCATGACGACGGCCGTATGCAGCACGGGCCCGAGCAGGGTCCGTCCCCGCTCGAGCCGCACGGGCCTGACGTAGTCCAGCATCTCGACCACCGTCGCGTTGGCCAGCTTCGCCTCGTTGATGATGTCGGTGATGAGCGACTGCACGTCGGGCGAGTCGCCCACCTTGCGTCGCAGCAGCCCCGCCATCACCTCGATGCCGGCCAGCGGGTTCTTCAGCTCGTGCGCCATGGCCGCCGCCATCTCGCCCAGCGCGGCGAGCCGGTCGCGCAGCCGCTCCCGTTCCTCGAGCTGCTCCACCCGCGTCAGATCCTTGAAGAACAGCGCCGCCCCTTCGATGGCGCCGTCTTCGTCCCGGATGTGGGCGAGCGTGTAGCCGATCACCCTCCCGGTCGCCTTGAGGCGCAGCTCCACCCGGTTCGGCAGGTGCTCCAGCTCGAAGGCGCTGCCGATGACCCGGACGATGTCCGGGTGCATCCGCAGGACCTCCGTGTAGGGGCGTCCGATGTCGCCGGGGTCGGGTCGGAGGCTGAAGATCCGGTACCCCTCCTCGTTCATGACCGCCAGGCTGCCGTCCCTCGTGACGGCCAGCACGCCGTTGCGCATGCTGGCCACCATGTCGCGGAAGAAGCGGTCTCCGACGTTCGCCGCGAACGCGCGACGGCGTCGCGGATCACGGGGTGCGGCGGACGCACGGCTCTCCTCCGCTCCGGGCGAGGGACGCGGCCAGTCCCGGCCGCCGTCAGGCGGCGGGGGCATCAGCGGACCCTGGGGAGACGGTCCGTCCAGTAAAGCCCTGGACGCGGCGATTCGTTCGGCACGCCGCAGCTCATCGGCAAGGCGCATGCCGCATGGCGGGGTCCTGGAAGGGAGTGCAATTCCGCAGAAAACTGTAAGCGAGGGTCGGAAAGCTGACGCGGGATGTCAGAGAGGAATTACACAACTGACGCAAAGTTACAGTTCTGTAAGCGGCGCGGTGGGGGGAAGGAGAAAGCCGGGTGGCCGTCAGGCGCCGTCGGCAGCCGCGACCTCGGACAGCATTTCCCACTGCTGCATCAACTCGCCGACTTCCCACATCAGCGCCTGGTGGCGCTCGATGACCGGCTGCGCCTCGTCGCGGTTGTCGTAGAAGCCGGGCGCGGCCATCTGCGCTTCGAGCGTCCGGATGGTCTCCTCGCGTTCGGCGATGCGCGCCTCGATCTCGGCGATGCGGGCCTGGCGTGCCCGGCGCTCCTTTTCGCGCCTGCGCGCTTCGGCCTGTTCGCGCTTGCGGGTCTCGTAATCGGGCTTCGCGGATCGGGCGCTCGACGGCTCGGGCTGCCCGGCGCGCGGTGCCGCTGCCGAGCGGGCTGCCGCTGCCCCTGGCCCCTGGCCCCTGCCGCCTGGCGCCTGGCCCCTGCCCCCTGACCTCTGACCGGCCCCTGCCCCCTGGCCCCTGGCCCCTGCGTCCTGCCCACCGCCCATCCAGTCCGCGGCGTGTTCCTTGCGCCAGAGGAACTCCTGGTAGGTGCCGGGGAACGATTCGGCCTTGCCGTTGCCGATCTCGATGATGCGCGTCGCGAGCCGCTCGACGAAGTAGCGGTCGTGTGAGACGAAGATGAGCGTGCCGCCGTAGTCGACCAGCGCGTCGAGCAGCACGTCCTTCGAGTCGAGATCGAGGTGGTTCGTCGGCTCGTCGAGCAGCAGGAGGTTGGACGGCCGCAGCAGCATGCGCGCCACTGCCAGTCGCGTCCGCTCGCCGCCCGACAGCACGCCGGTCCGCTTGTAGACGTCGTCGCCCGAGAAGAGGAAGCCGCCGAGGATGTTGCGGATCGCGGGCACCATGTGCACCGGCGATCCGGACGCCAGCGTCTCGTAGACGGTCAGGTCCGGATTGAGGCGCACGGCCTCGTCCTGGGCGAAGTACTCCATCACGACCTGGTGGCCGACCCGGCGCTCGCCGCGGTCCGGCGCTTCCTCGCCCGAGAGCATGCGCATCAGCGTGGACTTGCCGGCGCCGTTCGGGCCGACCAGCGCGATGCGGTCGCCGCGCTCGATGTGCAGCGAGACGTCGTCGAAGACGACCAGCGGCCCGTAGGCCTTGCGCACGTGCTTCAGCTCGAGGACCGTGCGCCCGCTCTTCGGCGCGGCGGGGAAGGTGAAGTGCACGCGCTTGCGCTCGGGCGGCACCTCGATCGGGACGATCTTCTCGAGCATCTTGATCCGGCTCTGCACCTGGGCCGCCTTCGTGGCCTTGTAGCGGAACCGGTCGATGAACAGCTTCACCCGCGCGATTTCCTCGTCCTGCTCCTTCTTCGCCGCACGGAGCCGCTCGATGCGCGCGTCGCGCTCGACGAGGTAGTCGCTGTAGTTGCCGTGGTAGTCGGTGATCGTCCGCAGATTCAGGTCGGCGATGCGCGTGACGACCGCGTCGAGGAAGAAGCGGTCGTGCGAGACCAGGATCACCGCGTGCGGGTACTCGCGCAGGTAGCTCTCAAGCCAGTTGCGCGCCTCAAGATCGAGGTGGTTCGTCGGCTCGTCGAGCAGCAGCAGCCCGGGCCGGCCGAGCAGCAGCTTGGCCAGCGCCAGCCGCATCTGCCAGCCGCCGGAGAACTGCTCGGCGGGGCGGTCGAAGTCGGCGCGGCTGAAGCCGAGGCCGGTGAGCACCGCCGTGACGCGCAGGTCGATGGTGTAGCCCTCTTCCAGGCGGAAGCGGTCGCTGAGCTCGCTGTAGCGATCGAGCATCGCGGCCTGCTCCTCGTCGGTGCCCTCGCCGGCGGCCATGCGCTCCTCGAGCGCGTGCATCTCCGCCTTCATGGCGAGCAGCGGCGCGAACGCCCGGCACGCCTCCTCGAACACCGTGCGGCCGGCGTGCGCGAGGCCGTCCTGCGGCAGGTAGCCGATGGTGAGCCCCGAGGGGCGGACGATGGTGCCGCTGTCGGGCTCTTCGAGGCCGGCGAGCATGCGGAGCAGGGTCGTCTTGCCGGCGCCGTTCGGCCCGCAGAGGCCGACGCGCTCGCGGTCGTCGATCTGCCAGGTGACGGAGTCGAGCAGGACGCGCTCGCCGAACGATTTCGAGAGTCCGGACAGCTGGATCATGCGTGCTGGCCGCGGCCGGCCGCCGGGGGCGCCGCTCCGGCGCGCTCACGCGCGGGACGTGAATTGTCGATTGTACCACGCGAACGTGTGCAGTCCCCGGGGGCTGCCGGCCGGCGGACGCCATCAACGACGCTGGTGTGCGTTCGAGTCCGTTCGATTCGGGCGCTCGTGTCGTTGTGCGGGCCGGCGGCGTCTTCTACGATCGGATCATGCTGTTGACGCGCGCGGCTCTGGCCGCGCTCCTGCTCGTGCCGGCCGTCGCCGCCGCGGATACCGCGTCGGCCCCTCTGCGCGTGTCGGTGCGGGTCGTCCGTCCCTGTCGCGTCGATGCCGCGCCGGATGCCGTGCGCGTGTCGTGCCCGCCGGCGCGCGGCGAGGCCGTCCGCGTGCAGGCCGATCAGCAGGCCCCCCGGATTGTCAAAGCCGACCCCTCTGGTGCCGTCACCGTCGATCAGGCGTCGCCACGCCGCGTGACGATCGAGTTCTAGCGGGACCCCCGCCGAGCCCAAAGACGAATCACGCGGGGCGAGGCGGGACCCGATCCGACCTGATCGCGCGGCCGCGAGCAGAGCTTGGCGAGCGACCGCGCGGACCTGATCCGCCGACCCCGCAGACGATCGCGCGGGCGAGGCGGGACCCGATCCGACCTGATCGCGCGGCTGCGAGCAGCGATCGGCGAGCGGCCGCGCGGACCTGATCCGCCGAGCCCGCAGACGATCGCACGGGCGAGGCGGGACCTGATCAGACCTGATCGGACCTGATCAGACCCGATCCGACCTGATCCGACCCGATCCGACCTGATCCGACCCGATCAGTACTCGACCGTCACGATCACCGTATCGCTGTAGGTGCCGGCGGCGACGTCCTGCCCGGGCGGCAGGCGAGCGAACACGGTCAAATCCAGCCACACGTTGTTGGGCTGCGGGTTCTTGATGAAGAAGAAGGACGTGCCGCCCGAACCGTCACCCCACACCTGCGTGAAGGCGCCGTCCCTGTACAGGTTGTACGCGAGCCGTTCCGGCCCGTTCCGGAGCTCGCGCGTGGCGTAGGTGCCGCTCGACCCGGTCGAGATCGTGATGCGGATGTCCTTGTCGCGCGGGCCGCACATGTACGAGATCGTCCCGGTCGAATCCGTCGGAGACGCATCGAAGACGTCGTAGGCGCCGAACGAGAGGCTGCCGACCGACACCGAGCAGTCCGCGTATGCGTCGCCGATGAGCGCGCCGAGCAGCACCGCCGCCACCAGGACGATGCGCGCGCTCACTGTTCCCCCTCCACCATCGGGCGGCACACGGTCGTGCCGGCCTTGATCACCGGCGCATCGGATGCCGGGATGACGAGCGTTGCCGTGCACGTGCCGCCGCCATGGGTCAGCGAGGCCTGGTACGTGCCCGGCTTGAGCCCCTCGACGTAGAACACGCCGTCCAGGCCGAGCAGGGTCTCGACGGTCGACCCCTGTCCCTCGATCCGCAGGCGTGCGTCGAGCGCACGCTGTCCGGCGAGCGCGACCGGATCGCCGTCGATCGTGATGCGCCCGGTCGCGCGCCACTCGCGCGCGGCCGCGAACTCGACGATGGCGCCGCCGCGGTGCGGCGGCGCGAGCAGCAGGCGATCGGTCGCGAGCGTGCGATCGGGCGGCACGTCCTCGTCGGCGATGCTGATCACGTTCCCGTAGTACGCGAGCAGGTCGGGCAGCAGCAGATCGCCGTGCCGGTCCGTGCGTCCCGCTTCCTGGTGGCTGACGTAGGCGCGGACGTTCCCGATGCCGGGCAGCCGCACGAGCGCGAAGCCGTCCCGTACCGGGCGCGATGGCAGCACGCGCCCGCCGATCGCGACGACCGCGCCGCTCACCTGCGCGTAGCTGCCGCCGCCGGTGGCCGCCTGGTGCACCGACGCCTGGACCCAGCGCGTCTGCGCGTGCAGCTCGCCGCCGAGGGCGTCGGCCCCCTGCTGCAGGGCCGAGGCCTGGACGCGGTAGCCGATGCCGGGACCGGTGGGGAGCGCGCGCTGCAGGTCTGCGACGAGCCGCCGGCCCTGCCCCGTCTGCTCCCAGGCGACGCTGGACGCCGCCCGCGGTCCGAGCCCGATGGACAGCCCCGCGTACGCGCTCGTGGACCAGCGGTGCGCCTCACGCGCCCGGTGAACGGAGGCGAACAGCGAGAGCCCGGACGAGAGCGACACGCTGCCGGTCACGCCGGCCCGTGCGGACCGCGGCTGTCCACCGTGCCAGGCATGACGCTCCCAGCTGACGCCCAGCGTGCTGCGGGCCGACGTGCGCAGGTGCACCGAGGCGAGCAGGTCGCTCCGTGGGCGGCTCGCGCCGCGCCGCGTCGAGAGCGTGGCGTACTCCTCCGTGGCGCCGCGCCAGGCGAGCGAGACGGCACCGCGGCGCCCGGAGTACTCGTACGCCAGAGACGCGGCTGCGCCGGCCGTTCCCGCGTCGCGGCTTGCCGCCAGCGCGACTTCCACTGCGCCCGCGCGCCAGAGCTTCGTCGCCAGGATCGGCCCGGCGCTGATGAAGCCGCGCTCGGCTTCGACGCGGCCGCCGGCGGTGATCGTGTCGGTGATGCCGGTACGGTGCACGGCGGTGGCGACCGGGTCGCCGTACGCAAAGAGGTCCGTGTGCGGGCGCAGACGCTCGAACCCGGCGGCGTAGTGATACTGATGGAGGCCGCGCGCCAGCACCGTCGCGGTCACGTAGGACGAGGTCCCCAGCTCCTGTACGCCGCCGAACGCGTCGCGCACGACGACGCGCGTGTCGGAGGCGCCGGTCGGGAGCGCGACGTCGCTGAGCTCGTACGGACCCGGCTGCACCTGCAGCGTCCGCACGAGCTGGTTGTTCACGTACACCTCGAGACGCGACGGGGACGTCGCCATGCCGGTCAGCGTCGCGGTCGGGAACCGGATGAAGTAGGGGTCGATCGAGAAGTCGCGCGAGACGGACACGCCGGCCAGCTGCACGCCGCCGCCCAGCAGTCCCGTGGCCGCCACCGCGTCGCCGAGCACCCAGCGGCGCAGGCGATCGCGGTCGTCGAGCGTGAGGCTCGTCAGGCCTCGCGCGGCAGGCCGCCCCTCTGCCAGGAAGAGCGTCGACGTGACCAGGGCCGGGCCGAGCGTCGCGCCGCTCTCGAGGCTCACGGACCGCGACGCGCCCGTTCCCCAGGACAGCCCGTAGTTCAGGAACGCGCTCGTCGCGCGGCTGTACACGATCCCCGCGGGGCGCTGACGATCCAGGGCGAGTCGCGTGCCCCGGAAGAGCGACGGATCCGCGGTGACGGTCAGCGTCAGCTCGATCGGATCGAGCACGATCCCGGGCCGCGGCTCGATCGAGGAGAGGCGAACGAACACCCGCGTGCCCCGGGAGAGCCGCTCGCCGCCGATCCGGACCAGCCCCGCGTGCTCGAGCGCCTCGACGTCGGCCCAGACCTCGTCGCCGTCCAGCAGGACGTACACGTCGCCGGCCGGAGCCGCGTTCACCGTGAGCGCGAGCACGGCCGGCGTGAACGGCCGATCGGCCGCCGACGCGTGCGCCACCGCAGCGAGCCCGCACATCAGTGCGCAGGCCGCCATCGTCCATCGCATGGCAGGGTCAGGAGCCGCAGAGCCCGCCCGGCGTCTCGGCCCCGGACTCCAGGCGCACGGCGCCGACGACCACCTCGATCGCCACGCGCCGGACCCGTGCGCAGTCCTCACCGGAGAACGCCAGCTCGAACCGCCGGGTGCCGCCGGCGAGCACGTACCACGCGTTCGGCGTCTCCTCGGCCACCGGCTCGCCGGATGCGCTGAAGCCCCGCACGCGCACGTCGTCCGGAATGAAGAACACGTTGCCGGTATTCGCGAGGGTGAACGACAGGCGTCCGTCGCGCAGCCCGACGTCCCGGAGCGCCGCGGCGGCAACCGGTTTGGGCGGCTGGACGAAGACCGGAATGCCGAGGCGCGTCAGCATGTGCACCGCAGCGCCGCTGGAGCTTCCGGCGCCGGCGAGCTCCTCGACGTAGACCCGATACGAACGCTCCAGCGTGCCCGGCGTGCCGGTGAACGCGACGCGGATGCGCCGCGTCTCGCCCGGCGCCAGCGTGAGCAGGCCCGGGAAGGCGACCAGGTCGTCGGCGGCGGACAGCTGCAGCTCGCCGGATTCGGACTGGCGCCACGCGTGCGTCGAGACCTGCAGCCTGAGCGCCGCGTCGCTGTTGTTGGTGAGCGTCAGCAGCGTGCTCGTCGCCTGCGGCGTCAAGACGACGCGGGTGGGTGCGACCGAGAACGTGGCAGCGGCCGCCGGAGCGGCCAGCAGGGAGACGAAGAGCGTCAGGAAACTCGCGAGCTGGGGAAATCGCATGTCCTGTGCCGCTGCGCGCGCGGCTGATTCCTGCGCGCGCACGAAGCTGTCGATGTAGAGGAGCGGCGGCGCCGGCACGCCGGGCACCGCCGCCCGCCCGGAGGCGATCAGAACTCTGCCGTGATCGTCACCGTGTCGGAATAGTTGCCGGCCCCGACGTCCTGGCCCGGCGGAATCCGCCCGAAGACGTCGATGTCGGCGACCGCGCTGCTCGCCGCGTTGTACGTCACCGTGTTGGCCTCGTCCCAGACCGTGGTGCGCCCCGCATCACTGTAGAGTTCGTAGGCGAGGAAGTCTGTGCCGCCGCTGCTCATGCGCCGTGCGCCCCCCGAGGGGTTGGCGCCCGAGCTCAGCTTGAGGACGGCCGATGCGCCCTTCGTGCAGCGCACCTGGAACGACCCGACCTCGTCGAGGGGCGCGGTCTCGTTGGCGACAACCGGATCGTAGCTGCCGAAGTCGATTGAGCCGGCCTGCACGAGGCAGTTGGCCGTCACGGTCGCGGACACCGCCAGGTTGGCCGTGCTCGTTGCCGCTGACACCGGCTGGGTGAAGTAGGCGCCCGCCAGGATCGCGAGCGTTGCGCCGGTTCCCGCGAGGAGACGGCGCGTCTGTCTGCTCATTGGTCCCTCCCTCCGAGGCGGCCCGCGTACGCGGGACCGCCCGACAGTCCATCCGAGGGCCATATCGACAGCTCAGCTATATGACTGTATAGGACAAGAGCGGACTCTAAAGTGTTCACTTCGTCGCTCCGATGCATCTGGTGTCTCACGCTGTCGTAAAATGCCGCTCCACTTGGCGCCCCAGCCCAGGCTTCTCGTCGCCCCGCGACGGCCACGACCCGGTCGCGTTCCGGCTCGCTCGCGAAGGAGCGACACCCTCCTTCGGCTGCTGGCGGACTGCTCGCGCAGCGTCGACGGGCCGGCTGCGCTGCCGGCCGCGCTCGATCGACTCCTGGCACGCGCCAGCACCGTGCTGGGCGCCGACGCGGCCGGCGTGTGGCTGCACGACCGGCGCTCGCGTCTGCTGATTCAGGTCGTCACCCCCTCAATCCGCACACCGGCGCTCGACGGAACCGTCGCGACAGCCGACGTCGGCCACCCACTCGCCTCGGCGCTTCGAGCGGCGAATCCGGTCTGCATCCGTTCGGCATCCGGCAGAGGCCGCCTGGTGCTCGCGTCGCTCACCGGACGCCGGCGGGCGCTCGGCGTGCTGGCGCTGCGGGCGCGCCGCCAGGCCATGCTCCCGGCGCTGGTGCACGCGCTGGACACGTTGCGCGAGGGGCTCGCCGCCGCCATCGAGAACGTCCTCCTGCTGGACGACGTGGTGCGCGCGCGGAAGGAGCTGGAGCACGTCTTCGACGCGCTGACCGAGCTCGTGGTGGTCGTCGATGGCCGCGATCGGATCGTGCACGTCAACCAGGCGTTTGCGGACAGACTGCAGGCAGCGCCGCGCGACCTGATCGACACGCCGATCGCCTCGCACGTCGGCATCGGGCTGTCGTCCTGGATGGCCGCGCAGGAGCGGAACGTGCCGGGCACGGCCGTCACGTGCGCCGCCGACGCGAAGCTCGGCGGGCTCTTCGACATCAGGCTGACCGTGCTCCCGCATGCGGAGCGGACGGACGCGCCGCCGTCACGCGTGCTGGTGGCGCGCGACATCAGCGGCGATGTCTGCGTCGAGCTGGAGCGCCGCGAGCTGGAGGGACGGCTGCGCCGGTCCGAGCAGCTGCTGGCGCTGGGGCGCTTCGTCGCCGGGGTGGCGCACGAGCTGAACAACCCGCTGCAAGGCGTGCTCGGTCATCTCGAGCTGCTGCGGCGGCAACGCGACCTGCCCCCGGCCATGCGCCGCGATCTCGCGACCGCCTGGCGCGAAGCCGGACGCGCCGCGCGCATCGTCCGGCACCTGCTGCTGTTCGCGGGATCCGGCCGGCTGCGGCGGCGTCCCGTCCTGGTGAACGCGCTCGTCAGGCGGGTGCTTCGGGATTACGCGGCAGCGCACCGCCGGCAGGGTATCGAGGTGAAGTGCCGGCTCGCACCCGGGATGCCGACGGTCGCGGGGGATGCCGTTCTGCTGCGGCAGGCGATCGACAACCTGATCGTGAACGCCGCGCAGGCGATGGGCGGCCCCGGCGCGTTGATGGTGTGCACGTCGGCATCGCGCAATCAGGTGCGCGTGACGATAGAAGACACGGGACCGGGCCTGTCGCCCGAGGTCAGGGCGCGGCTGTTCGAGCCGTTCTTCACGACGAAGGACGTCGGGCGGGGTACCGGCCTCGGCCTGGCCATGGTCTTCGGCATCCTGCAGGCGCACGGCGGTTCGGTGGAAGGAGGCAACCGCACCGGCGGCGGCGCACGGTTCACGCTGACGCTGCCCGCTGCTCTGGTGCGCTCACGTTCGGCGCGCACCCGCACGCGAGGTTGATGGGCATGGACGACACTTATCTGACGACCGAAGAGGTCATCGACTACCTGCACGTCAACCTGCGCACCGTGTACCGTCTGATCAAGGCCGGCACGCTGCCGGCCGTGCGCGTCGGCCGCCAGTGGCGGGTGCGCAAGGCTGATCTCGACGCCTGGCTCGAGAGCCGGGGCACCGTGCGCCGTTCCCGGCCGGCGTCCACCGCCACGACGGCTCCCGTGGACGCGCCGCGGCGCGTCCTCATCGTGGACGACGAGCCGAGTGTCCGGGACGTGCTGTCGCGGACGTTGTCGATGGCGGAGTACGTGGTCGAGGCGACGGGTGATGCCCGAAGCGCGCTGGACCGGCTCCGGCTCGCGGACTTCGACCTGCTCATCGCCGACCTCCGGATGCCGGGGATGGACGGCCTGGCGCTCATTCGCGAGGCGCGGCGGCTCCAGCCGTCGTTGAAGGTCATCATCGTCACCGGCTACTCCTCCGAGCAGAGCGCCATCGAGGCCGTGAACCTGGGGGTCGTCGGCTACCTCATCAAGCCGTTCCGGGTCCCGCAGGTCCTGTCGGCCGCGGCCCGGGCCCTGGGCGACGGGCTCTGAAGCCCGCCGGGCCGCCCCCGCGGCCGGATCCGCCACCCCCCGGCCCAATCCCTCGCCCCCACGTCTAAACTGGAAAAGAACGCCCCGACCGGAGGCGCTTTGCGGCAACCCGGGTGCCGGCATGAGTCGGGCGCCGGAAGCGCCTGCCGATCAGGTTCTTGATGACGCGTACGGACGAGGAACTCGTCGCTCTATCCATGGGGGGCGACGTCGAGAGCTTCAACCAGCTCGTTTTGCGCTGGGAACGGCCAATCTATGCCCTGGCGTACCGGGTGATCGGGCGGGAAGAGGAAGCGCGCGATGTCGTGCAGGAGACGTTTCTGCGTGCCTTCCGCAGCATCGGCAGCTTCCGGGGCCAGGCGAAGTTCTCGTCCTGGGTATACCGTATCGCGCTGAACCTCTGCCGCGACTGGATGCGGCGTGAGCGCCGGGCGCCCCTGCTGCCGACACCGGAGGGCGTGGACGTCATCGAGCTGGCGGCCGAACAGGGTCCGGTCGAATCGCTCGAGGATCTGGTCGCGCGACGGGACCTGAGCCGCCTCGTCGCCGACGCGATGACGAAGCTGCCCGAGGAGCAGCGGACGGCGATCATCCTGAAGGAGTACCACGGGCTGACGTTCCAGGAGATTGCCGACCTGGTGGATTGTCCCTTGAGCACGGTGAAGACGCGGTTGTATCAGGGCCTGAGCGTGCTGCGCCGCGAGCTGGCGGCCGCCGGCATTTCCGGCCATTTCCAACAGGGCGCGTGAGCCAACCATGACCTGCCACTACTCCGGC
>DASVDJ010000093.1:0-18705 GCA_036381155.1 Vicinamibacterales bacterium | reverse complement strand
GTGCGGCCGCCACGGGTCGTGCGCGGGCCGCGCCGGCCGCGTCCGGAGCACGAACGCGTCGCGGGCGGCATGCGGCATCAGGCGTACATCGCGAGGAACCGCTGCCGGTACTCGCGCTCGGCCGCGCCGATGCGCTCGCGCAGCACCGGCTCGGGCGCGACGCCGTGCTGGAAGCGCCGCTTCGGAAAGATCGGCATCTCGCGCCCGGTGAGCGCGCGCACGCCGCGGGCGACCACCTCGCCCTTGAGCGAATAGAGCGTCGGCACGTCGTAGTTCGTCAGCGCCGCGAACGGAATCCCCTCGGCCACCTCGATGACCGACGGGCGGGTGAACGGGCTGAAGTCGACGAACCCGTACCGCCGCGCCGGCGCGTAGCCGCGGACGTAGCCGCGGCTCAGCCCGCCGCTGTAGGTCAGCGAGTGCTTGATCCGCCCGACGCCCCAGCCCTCGTGGTAGAGCATCAGGTTGTCGACGACGCTGCGGATCGTCAGCTCGGGGTTCTCCTCGATCGGGTAGTCCTTCAGGTTCTCGTCGCCGCCGTCGCCGTCGAGCAGGTACGTCCAGTCGGGATGGCGCTCGCGGATGCCGCGGTGCAGCAGCAGCGACACCGCGGCGCACTCGACGTCGAGCGGCTTGTAGTCCTCGATCGCGCGGATCGCCTCGTCCGGGTCGAGCGACTCCGGCGAGGCGGCGATCGGCTCGAGGTAGTGCTCCATGCCGAGCCGCCGCACGAACTCGTGCGCCTGCCGCAGGTCGTCGCCGCCGCCGAGGTCGAGCGTGAAGGCCTTCAGGCGCTGCGGCGACAGCCCCATCCCGCGCATCACGTGCTCGGTGACGAGCAGCACGGCGCCGCTGTCGATGCCGCCCGAGAAGCAGACGCCGATCGGCGCCCGGCCCCCCGACTGGCGATCGACGTGCGCCAGCCACCGGCTGATCTCCGAGGCCAGCGCGCCGATGTAGCGCCGGCCGATCTCGTCGAGGTCCGCCGGCAGCGTCCCGCGCTCGGGGGTGAAGAAGCGCGTGTAGTCGGGGTCCGGATCCGGGCAACCGACGAGTTGCAGCGTCAGCACGTAGTGCGCCGGGACCATGCGCGTGTAGCTGGGATGGAACTGGTCCGCGAGGCCCTCCTCGGCGAGCGCCCGGTGCAGCGTGTCGATGCGGTCGGCGACGAACAGCGCCGGCCCCGCGGCGCGCTTCGCGAGGAAATAGCGCACCGGCCGGTCCAGCGACCGCGCGATGCGGACCGTGATCCCGTCCTGGGCCACCAGGGCGAACGACCCGTCGATCGCCCGGACCGCCTCCGGCGACCCGGAGCGCACCGCCGCGCGCGCGGCCTCCAGATCCATGTTCAGGATGACGTTCAGCTCGGGATCGAGCAGATCGACGACGCGGTTCAGTGGCTGCAGCATGGCTGGGTGCTCTGAAAGGCGGATCGTCCCCCACCGCGGCGGCACCGTCGCTCATGGAAAAGCATTAGACCGGGCCTTCGAATGCAGTAGGACCGGGCTTCAGTTCCGCCGCCAGCAGGGCCGAACTCCAGTTCGGCCGCTCTGGGGGCCTCAGGCCTACTTCCCGTCCATCGAATACCGGCCGGGTCCCGCGATGAAGATCGCGAGGAACACGATCAGGTAGGCGAAGGCGAGCTCGCCGTTGCGCTCGCCCCAGAGCCGCATCTGGTGCGCGAACGTGAACGCCACGGTCATGTTGATGACGCACACGAGCGCCGCGAATCGCGTGAACAGGCCGAGCACGATGAGCGCGCTGCAGACGACCTCGGCGAAGATCGACAGGGCCAGACTGACCGGGGAGCCGATGCCGAAGGGGTCGGCGAACCGGTGCATCCGCTCGGGGTAGCCCGTCAGCTTGCCCCACCCGTGCAGATACAACAGCCCGGCGCCGAAGGTGACCCGCAGCAGGAGCAGCGCGAAATCGGGGTTGACTGGCAGGAACCGGAATCGAAGCGCGTTCAGCATCTGTTCAGGTTAGATCAGGTCGGATCGGGTCTCATCAGGTCGGCGGGGCCCTTCGAAAGACTCCCGTGCGGCGGGGCTTCAACCCCGCCAGCGTGATCGCAGCGTGACGGCGGGATCCGTACCTGACCAGCCTGTCGCCCCGGTTCCGCCCAAGGCCCAAAGCCCAAGGCCCAAAGCCCAAGGCCCAAGGCCCAAAGCCCAAGGCCCAGGCCCAAGGCCCCAGGCCCAAAGCCCAAGGCCCAAAGCGTCCGCCCTACGCGACTCCCGGGCCGCGCCGCGCCTTCAGCATCTCCACCGCGATCGGCAGCAGCGACACGACGACGATCCCCAGCGCGACGAGCGAGAAGTTGTCCCTGACGATCGGCACGTTGCCGAAGAGATACCCGGCGCCGATGCAGATGCCGACCCAGAGGACGGCGCCCGTGACGTTGTAGAAGACGAACGCGGCGTACGTCATCACGCCGGCCCCGGCGACGAACGGCACGAAGGTGCGGACGATGGGGACGAAGCGGCCGAGGACGATGGCCTTGCCGCCGTGGCGCTCGAAGAACTCGTGCGCCTGGTACAGGTGCTTCCGGTTGAGCGCCTTGTGCCAGAAGCCGACCTGGTCCTCCGCGGTGAACACGCGCGGCCCCACCGCGCGGCCGACGTGGTAGTTCACCGCGTCGCCGAGGATCGCCGCCGTGACGAGCAGCACCGCGACGAGCCAGGGATCCAGGATCCCGGTCGCCGCCAGCGCGCCGCAGGCGAACAGCAGCGAGTCGCCGGGCAGGAACGGCGTCACGACCAGCCCGGTCTCCGCGAAGATGATCAGGAAGAGAATGCCGTACACCCAGACGCCGTACTGGGCGACGAGCTCGACGAGATGCCGGTCGAGGTGCAGGAAGAGATCGATCAGCTCGGCCATGAACCGTGATGACGGCGCGGGAATCTCAGCGCGCGGGCGCGGCGGCGCGCCGGAACTCGAACTGCTGGCGCTCGCTGCCGTGCTCCAGCAGCACGCGCAGCACATCGGAGCCCGCCCGCTGGTAGGTCAGGCGCAGCGGTTTGCCGTCGGTGCCGCTCCCCTCGAACACGGCCTCGTCGGCGCCACGGCGGGCGAGCGGCAGCGCGATCGCCTGGTCCTTCTCCTCCCACGCGACGAAGTCGCGCGTGAAGTGCCGCAGCCGGAACAGGGGGCCGTCGGGCGTCTGAACGATGGCCATCAGCTCGAAGACGCGCGACTCGCCGTCACGGACGAGCCGCCACATGCCGAGCATCGAGTCGCCGTGCGGAGCGGTCCAGACTTCCTCCGACAGCGTCCCGCTTTCGCCGCTCACCCAGTGCCCCGCAATCCACGCCAGGTCGGCGAGCGTCGCGCGCCCGGCAGCCGGCTGGGCCATTGCCGGCGCAGACGCCAGCGCGAGCACGAAGATGGCCAGGGCCCTGCGGGACATGCGCAGGCAGGTTAACACGGCTTCTCCGGTCGGATCGGGTCGGATCAGGTCTGATCAGGTCCCGCCCGCGTTGGCAACAAGCGCGGGCGGGTCCCCCCACGTGTACTTCTGTGGCGGCGGGGCTTCAGCCCCGCCCGCACGATCGCGGCGTGACAGCGAACAGCGCGACCAGCAAGCCGCTGCCGGTGTCCCGGGTCTGACCATCAGGGCAACTCCCGCCGATACGCAGGCTGAGGGCCTCCCTGATGCGTCACAACTGTGGCCGTCCGGTGCATTTCGTACACTCAGGGGTTCCCCGTTCGTCAGGAGTCGCCGTGATCGTCCGCTTCCGTCTCCCGTCCGTCCTCCTCGCGCTGATGCTCCACGTCACGGTCGCCGCATCGGCGCGTGCGCAGGCGCCGCTCGCGCGGCCGCTGCCGCCCGCGCCGGCGTCCGCCGCCGGGGAGCCCCGGCTCGATCGGCTGCCGCAGATCGACTGGACGGGGCGCGAGGCGCCGGAGCCGCGGACGGCCACGCTGGCGGACCCCTTCCGCCATATCGGCGCCGATCTCACCCGCTTCCTCTCCACCGACACCGCCCGCATCGTCGCAATGGGCGGCGCGGCGGCGCTGATGGCGCGGCCGTTCGACCGGCACTTCGTCGAGCAATCGCGTGAGCGCCTGCGCCCGCGCGGCCGGTTCGAGGCGGGCAACATCGGCGGCAGCTTCCTCGTGCAGACCGGCGGCGCGTTCGCGACGCTGGCGGTCGGCCAGTTCACCGACTCGCCCCGCATCGCGTCGCTCGGCGCCGACCTCGTGCGCGCGCAGCTCGTGTCGCAGGCGGTCGTCCAGGGCGTGAAGTTCGCGACGGGGCGGACGCGGCCGGACGGCAGCAACCGGTTCGCGTTCCCGTCGGGGCACACCGCCAGCGCCGCCGCGACGGCGACGGTGCTGCAGCGCCACTTCGGCTGGAAGGCCGGCATCCCCGCGTACGCCTTCGCCGCCTACGTCGCCTCGTCGCGCATGTCCGCCGACAAGCACCACCTGAGCGACGTGCTGATGGGCGCCGCAATCGGCATTGCCGCCGGGCGCTCGGTCACGATGAGCGTCGGCCGCACACGGTTCGACGTCGGCGTCACGCCGACGATCGGCGGCGCGGCGGTGACGTTCACGAAGCGCTGACGGCTTCGGAACCCGGCGTCCGCCTCACACGGAGACACGGAGGTCACAGAGGCGGCACGGAGCGCATCAGATCCGATCGAGTCGATCGGACGGACTGACTGGGGGGCTGCGAGCTGCCAGCGGTCGGCTGCCAGCTGCGTGGGGTCGGGTTGGTGCGGAAGGGGGGATTCGAACCCCCACGCTCTTGCGAGCGCCAGCCCCTCAAGCTGGTGCGTCTGCCAGTTCCGCCACTTCCGCGAGGGGACGAACCCTCAGTATAGCATTCGCCGGGCTTGGCCGGGCGGGCTCCTGGCGGCCGGCGCGGTTTCCCTACTCCGCGGCGTTCAGCCGCGCCTGTTCCAGCCGCTCCGCCACGGCGTTCTCGAGACGCAGCCGCAGGTCCTCGACCAGTGCGGGATCGGCGTCCTCCAGCCGGTTGCGCCGCTCCTCCGGATCCGAGACGAGCTCGTACAGCTCCTCGCGCCCGTTCTGGCGCAGCAGCTTCCAGCGACGCCCCGCGTCCCGGTACACCACCGCCTCGTACGGCCAGCCTGGCAGCAGATGGACGCTGTACGGCGAGGTCGCGGGACGCAGCAGCGACCGCCCCTCCCACGACGCCGGCGCCGGCAGACCGAGCCAGTCGGCGATGGTCGGGGCGACGTCGACGTGGGTCGCGAACTCGAGGTCCGCGGACAGGGCGTCGCCCGCGCCATAGAGGAGCAGCGGGATCCGGAGAAACTCCTCGTAGAGCCACCATCCGTGCCCGAATCCGTTCCGCGCCCGCTCCCCCAGCCCCTCGCCATGGTCCGACGTGATGACGACGAGCGCGTCGCGAAGGTGGCCGCGCGCCTCGAGCGCCTCGAGCAGCTCCGCGATGACGGCATCCGCCTGGCGCACGCCGTTGTCGTAGTTGTTCACGCGCATTGCGCGGCTGTCGCGTCCGTACAGCGTGTACGACGTCCGCGCCCGCGACGGCTGGAACACGAGATGCCGCGGCTGCCGGATGCCCAGCACGTGCGGCGACATCAGGTGGAAGTAGAAGAACGCCGGACGGCCGTCGGAGGGGGGGATCGCGTCGAGCCCTTCGAACAGCACGCGATCGTCGGTCGGTTCGAACCGCGCCGACCGGTTGCCGTCGAAGTACGTCGTGACGTCGCCGTAGAACCGGCGGAGACGGAGCCATTCGTGATCGCCGGCGAGCACGAAGTGCACCGCGTAGCCCACATCGGCGAGCAGCTCGTGCACCGTGAAGTGCTCGTCCAGCAGACTGGCGTACGTCTTCGACGTCAGCAGGCTCGAGATGCCGCAGCTCGACTCGGGGCAGGTCGCCAGCGCGTGCCGGACCATCCGGAGCCGCCCCTGGTCGCGCAGGCGCTCCAGGAACGGCGTGGTCCGGCGCGGGTAGCCGTAGAGCGACATGTGGTCCGCCCGCAGCGAGTCGACGACGATCAGGATCACGTTGCGGCGGTTGAAGGTGTCCGGCGGCGTGTAGGCGGCGCGCACGCGTGGCCCTTCCGACGCGTACGTCGCGGCCAGCGCGGCAAGCCCGATGCTGTCGGCGGGTGACGTCCCGAGGAAGAAGCCGGCGATCGGATCGCGGACGGCCAGCTGCCGCCTGGCCAGCTCCGACCGCGTCGTGAAGACCGTCGCGGACGCGCCGGCCACGCCGAGGACCATCCCCGCGGCCAACCCCAGCGCGAGGACGCGCGCCTGCCGCGCGGGCAAGGTCTGCACGGCCCGCAGCGCGCCGGCCAGGGCACGCGACCGGACGAAGAACCCGATCACGGCGATGACGAGCGCGACGCCCGCGGCAACCGGCAGCCAGCCGGCCAGGCTCAGCGCATACCGGGCCAGCAGCTGCGGCCGCACCACATAGCGCGCCGCCAGCTCGATGGTGACGTTGTGACGCCAGTACGAGGTCGTAACGGCATCGGCGACGTACAGGAGCGCCAGCAGCACGACGAGGGCCGCGAGGCTCCCGGCAGCGGCGAGGCGCGCGATGGCTCCGCGGGAGATGCGCAGGATGCCGAGCAGCAACAGGCCCGTCAGCGCGACGGCTGCGGCCACCGTCGACAGGTGCAGCACGATCAGCCGGCGTCCGAACCCGAACGCCAGCGTGAACCAGGTGATGAACACCGCGCTGCACGCGACCTGCAGCAGGACGAGGCCGGCGAGAGGGAGCAGCGCCCGCCGCTCCGGGACCCTGACCATCACGTCGGGCTCATGTTAGCTCGACGGGAGGAACCGGAGCCCGGCGCGACCGGCGCGTCGGGGGAATCGGGTCAGCCCCGAGTCCCCCACGCCCGCAACGATCCTACGGCGCCACCTTCGGACGCTGGTGCTGCTTCTGCTCCTGGCCGGCGCGTCCTTCCGCCGTCCGGGGCTGCTCCTCGCCCGCTCCGAAGATCTGGCTGAAGAACCCCTTCGTCACCCGCAGCTGGTTCGAGACGTCGCGCACGCCGGGCACCTGTTCGACGACGTCCTCGGCGCGGCGCTTCTGATGGCGATCCTCCACCGTGCCGCTCAGCGTGACCTCGCCCTCGCGGACCTGCACCGTGATGTCGGAGGCATCCACCATCGGGTCGTCGGTCAGCCGATCGCACACGTCCTCGGTAATGCGCTCGTCCGAACGCCGATAGCCCTTCGGGCCGCGGCCCATGTACGTGCCGTAGCGCGCCTCGTCGCCGGGCCAGCCGCTGCGGCGCGACGCGTACTCGCCCTCGCCGCGTCCGGCCTCCGTCCCGTAGAGGCCGCGTTCGCGCTCCCTCCCCAGCCAGCCGTAGCTGCCGGCCCAGCCGGGTCCTTCCATGCCGAACGGGCGGCCACCCCACCCCGACCGGTCGTACCCCGGATCGCGGCTCATCGTCCGCCAGTCGCCGCCCCACGGCTCGCGCTCCCACTCCGGGCGCCGCTCGTCGGACCACTCGCCGCGCATCGACTGCCGTCCGCCGTAGTTCTCGTCCGGATACCGGTCGCGGTCCCAGGTGCCGCGATAGGTCATCTCGCCGCGCTGGTGTCCGTAGGGTTCTCCCTCGCCGCGCCACGTGCGATCGCCCGCGCGGAACTCGCGCGAGCCGCGCCACTCGGGCTCGCCGCGCCGCCAGTCCTCGCGCCAGCCGCGCTCGCGGCCGCGCCGTTCCTCTTCGCGTCCACGCCAGTCCTCGCGATCGCGGCCGCGGTACATGTCGTCGCGGTCGCGATGGCGTCCGCGCCATTCGCGGCCGTAGTCGTCTTCGTACGGCTGATACCGGTCTGCCATTCGTGCCTCCTGATGAGCCGCGTGGACACGCGGCTCGCGGAATCTCCAGACCGGATCAACGCTGCAAGGGCACTGCCGATCGAGTACGCCGCTTTCGCTCAGACCGCAGCGGACGCGGAGGCTGACTCACCGAAGCGCACAGCGCGAGGCGGGATCTGATCCGCGGAGCGCGCAGCGCGACGCGGTGACCTGATCCGCCGAGCCCGCGAACGATCGCAGGCGGGCGCGGGACCTGATCCGCCGAAGCGCGCAGCGCGGAGGCGGCGACCTGATCCCGCGGAGCGCGCAGCGCGACGCGGTGACCTGATCCGCCGAGCGCGCAGCGCGAGGCGGGACCTGATCCGACCTGATCAGACCCGATCCGACCTGATCCGACCTGATCCGACCTGATCCGCCCCGGTCCGACCTGATGCGAGGCACACGGGGTGCATGGTGCTGGAGCACGGCCATGCGCAGCGCGATCCGCATCGGCTGCTCCGGCTGGCATTACGCGTCCTGGCGCGGACGCTTCTACGATCCGGCCCTGCGGCCCGACGACTGGCTCGACGCGTACGCGCGCGTCTTCGACACGGTCGAGCTGAACAACAGCTTCTACCGGCTGCCGCCGCCGGAGCAGTTCGCAAGCTGGCGCGCGCGCGTGCCGCGCGGCTTCCTGTTCGCGGTGAAGGCGAGCCGCTACATCACGCACCTGAAGCGGCTGCGCGACCCGGACGAGCCGCTGGCGCGGCTGCTCGAGCACGCCGGCGCGCTCGGTCCGGCGCTCGGCCCGATCCTGTTCCAGCTTCCGCCGCGCTGGGTGCCCGATCGCGCACGCCTCGAGGCGTTCCTCGACCGTCTCCCGCGGCGGCTCGGCAACAGGCGTCTCTGGCATGCCCTGGAACTGCGGGAGCCGGCCGCGTACACGCCGTCGCTGATCGAGAGGCTGCGGGCGCACGACGTCGCGCTCTGCGTGCACGACATGGCCGGCTCCGACGCGCCCCGTCTCGCGACGAGCGGCCTCGTCTACGTGCGGCTGCACGGCTTCGGTGCGCGCTACGCCGGCAGCTATCCCGACGAGGTGCTTGCGGACTGGGCGTCGTGGATCCGCGTGCAGCAGGCGGACGGCCGGCGTGTGCACGTGTACTTCAACAACGACGTCGACGCGAACGCGATCCGGGATGCGCGGCGGTTGGCGGCGATGCTGGGCGTCGCCGCGACTGGCGCGGCGGTGGACACACAGGGGACACCGAGAGCACGGAGGTCGCAGAGGCCACGGAGAACCGGGAGCTCGGAGGGGGCGCGGCAAACGGCGTCGATCAGCCGCGGCCGACACACCGCGGCGAGCGGACGCCGCACGCGCTGAGCGCCGATGCCGCACACCGCGCGCCTGGTGCTTGCGACCTTCTTCACAGGCCGGCGCTTCGTGCCGCCGCTCGCAAGTCCTCGACCAGTCTCGCGCGCCCCGCCGCCCGCGCCTCCGGATCCGGCGCGCGCAGCACCGCCGACGGGTGAATCGTCGCGAAGGCGGGAATCCCGAACGTCGAGGGCAGCGCGACGCCGCCGTCGCGCGTGACGCGCACGTGCCGACCGATGACCGCCTGCGCCGCGACGCTGCCGAGGCACACGATGACGGCCGGCCGAAGCGCGTGCACCTCGGCCTCGAGCCACGGACGGCACGCGTTGACGTGCGACTGGCGGGGCTTCTTGTGGATGCGCCGCTTGCCCCGCTCCTCCCAGTAGAAGTGCTTGACGGCGTTGGTGACGTACACCGCCGACGCGTCGAGTCCGGCCGCGTCGAGCGCCTCCTGCAGCACACGGCCGGCCGGGCCGACGAACGGCTCGCCGGCGCGATCTTCCGCGTCGCCCGGCTGCTCGCCGACCAGCATCATCCGCGCCCGGCCCGGTCCGCGGCCGAACACCACCTGCGTCGCGCGCGCCCACAGCTCGCAGTTGCGGCAGCCCTCGGCGTCGCGCCGCAGCCGCTCGATCGCGGCCGGTTCGCGTCCCGCCGCTAGTGGGCGAACCGCGCGATCTCGCCGGTCTCGAGACACCACTGCAGGCGCCGGAGATCGTCGCGGATCTGTTTCGACGGCTCCTCGCGCACCATCGACGCCACCCACGCGCCGAGCCGCCCGGCCGGCGGCTCGTACTGCAGGTGGACGATGACGTCGGTGGCGCCGCCCGGGCGATCCTCGAACCGCACGGACCCGGCCGTGACCACGTCGCCGCCCGGCAGCGATCGCCAGCCGATCAGCTCGTTGTCGACCTCGTTGATGATCTCGGCGTCCCACTCGACGCGGCGGCCGAACGGCGCCTTCGCGACCCAGTGCGACCGGCGGCCGTCGATCTCGTCGACGCGTTCCAGGTGCTTCATGAAGCGCGGCAGGTTCGAGAGCTGCCGCCAGAAGCGATACACCTCGTCGCGCGGGCGCTGGATCGTCACGCGCTCGTGGACGTGCACGCCGCGCCGCCCGGAGAGCGCGACCTTCGTGTCGTCGGGCGCCATCCCGCCGCGCGCGGCCGTCATCGGGCAGTAGCCCGACAGCCCGCGCGCCAGCAGCCCGACGCCGGCCACGCGCGCGATGCCGCGCGTCGCTGGCCGTTGCCCGCCCGCGTACAACAACGCCAGCCCTCCGGCCACCGACCCGACCCGCTGCCATGTCCCGATGTTCCGAGCGAGCACGACACGCCTCCTCGATACGGCAGCGCGAGAGCCTGCTGCCTGATCCGTTTCCAGAGAGAAGTAGAAGCAAGGGGAAGGCCAGAGCCGGATCGGGTCGGATCAGGTCGGATCAGGTTTGATCAGGTCGGGTCAGGTCCCGCCCGCGCCGGGTCGCGAGCGCGCGGGCGGATCAGGTCCCGCCTCCGCCGCGCTGATTCTGCTGCGGCTCCGGCGGATCGGGTCGGGGGCGACGCCGCTACTCGAGGCGTCAGGTGCGGCCGTGCGCGGTGCCGGCAGCCTCATGCGCGGGACCTGCGCACTGGACGCGTACAATCGGCGCGTATGCCGTTTCGTGCGCTTCGTGCGTTCGATCAGGACGGGCGCGTGCACACACGCGCCGTCGAGCTCTCCCTGGACGACCTGGCACCGGGCGATGTCGTCATCCGCGTCACGCACTCGAGCCTGAACTACAAGGACGCGCTCGCGGTCACCGGGCGCGGCCGCATCTTCCGCCGCCTGCCGCTCGTGCCCGGCATCGACCTCGCGGGCACCGTGGTGGAGTCGGCCGATCCGCGCGTCCCGCCCGGCGCCGCCGTGCTCGCCAACGGCATGGGGCTCGGCGAGACGCACGACGGCGGCTACGCGGAACGCGCGCGGCTGCCGGGCGACTGGATCGTGCCGATGCCCGACGGGCTCGACCCGGCCGGCGCGATGGCGCTCGGCACCGCGGGCTTCACCGCCGCGCTCGCGCTCGATCTGCTGGAGGAGAAGGGACAGACGCCGGCGCTCGGGCCGATCGTGATCACCGGCGCGACGGGCGGGGTCGGCTCCGTTGCCGTGCGGCTGCTGTCGTCGCGCGGCTACGAGGTGATCGCCGTCTCCGGACGCCCGGAGCACGCCGACTGGCTGCGCCGGCTCGGCGCCGCACACGTGGAGACACCGGAGTCGCTCGCGACCGGCTCGAAGCCGCTCGACCGCGCGCGCTTCGGCGGCGCCATCGACAACGTCGGCGGCCCCCTCCTCGCCGCCCTCCTCCCCCACATCGTCGAATGGGGGAGCATCGTCTCGATCGGCCTGGCGGGCGACGCGAAGTTCTCGACGACCGTCTATCCGTTCATCCTGCGCGGCGTGAGCCTGCTCGGCGCGAGCTCGGCGAACTGCCCGATGCCGCGGCGGATCAAGTTGTGGCGGCGGCTGGCGAGCGAGTGGAAGTTCGAGACCTCCGATCTGGTCTCGCAGACGATTGCGTTGCAGGACGTGCCGTCACGCGCGGTGGATCTGCTGGAGCGGCGGTTGCACGGGCGGGCGGTGGTGCGCGTGGAGGCGTGAAACCGCGCGTCTCTCAAACACAGAGGACAGGTCAAGGTGCCGTGTTCTGGTAATAGGCGTACGCCTTGTTCACGTGATCAATCCACACGGCCATCCAGTCATCGCCCTTCCTGGAGCCGATGAACCCAGTCTTCACCAACAGCTCCCGGAAGCCGTCGCTCGGCACGCGGTCCTCCTTCGAAATTACGAGCGCGCTTGCGAAAAAGTCAGCTGCTTCGAATGACTCCAGAGCCAGTCTGAAGAGGTACTCGCCGAGAATCGCGCGGTGGAGATCAATCCACTCAGGCACGCCCAGTTGGAATGGAGCGCCGCCAGCGACGTTCGGGATCTGGAGTTGAACTCCGGCAACCAGGTCCGAGTACGGCAACAGGTCCCGCTGACGTCCGACTTTGGCTATGCGGTCCCGAAACGCTGCCAGCGCGTTGAGATCGCTGTCGAAAGCCGTGGTTCCTGCCATCTCGTACAGGCGCCTGAGCACCTGCTGTCTTGTCGGCATGGTCACCCCAACCCCACCGAGACGGTGACGCCACTACTGTGAGGACACCGTCGCCACCGAGAGCGCTGAGAACGCAGAGTGTGTGAGTGGGTCGGCCTCGCCAGCGCGCGACCGCGAGCAGAAATCGACGAGCGGGCGCGCGGGACCTGATCCGACCCGATCCGCCCGCGCAATCATTGCAGGCGCGGGCGGGACCTGATCAGACCTGATCAGACCTGATCAGACCTGATCAGACCCGATCCGACCCGATCAGACCTGATCCGACCCCACTCCGAGCCCAATCTGACACGCAACGCCAGTCCCGCCCAGCCCGCAGTACCCATTCGGGTTCCGGTGCAGGTACTGCTGGTGGTACTCCTCGGCGTAGTAGAACTCGGGCGCCGGCAGGATCTCGGTGGTGATGCGGCCGTAGCCGGCCTTCGTCAGCGCGGCCTGATACACCTCGCGCGACGCTTCCGCGGCCGCGCGCTGCGCCTCGTCGAAGTAGTAGATCCCTGATCGGTACTGGGTGCCGATGTCGTTGCCCTGGCGCATGCCCTGCGTCGGGTCGTGGCTCTCCCAGAACACCTGGAGCAGCTGCTCGTACGTCACCTTCGCCGGGTCGAACACCACGAGCACCGTCTCGTTGTGTCCGGTGAGGCCGGTGCAGACCTCCTCGTACGTCGGGTTCGGCGTGTACCCGCCCGCGTAGCCGGCCGCGGTCGAATAGACGCCCGGCACCTGCCAGAACTTCCGCTCGGCCCCCCAGAAGCAGCCGAGCCCGAAGAGCGCCTTCGACAGCCCCTCCGGGAACGGCTCGACCATGCGGTTGCCGGTGACGAGATGGATGCCCGAAATCGACATCCGCTCGGCGCGGCCGGGCAGCGCCTCGGCCGGCGTCGGCAGGCGGAGCTTTCTGGTGGAGAACATGGTGTCTCTATCGTAGCAGGCGGCTGGCAGCTGGCGGCTGGCAGCGACAGAGTCGTTCCGCAGCATCGGGCTGCAGCGCTCCAGCTCAACTACTGCCCGCTGCCGGCTGCCAGCCGCCAGCTACACCCATCAGATCTCCCCTCTCCTCATCTGCTCCAACAGATGATCCGTCGACCGCACCGCGAGCGCCATCATCGTCAGCGTCGGGTTCGCGAAGCCGCCCGAGACGAACCCCGAGCCGTCCATCACGAACACGTTGGCGACATCGTGCAGCCGCTGGAACGGCGTCAGCACCGAGCGCTTCGGATCGGTGCCCATGCGCGCGCAGCCGACCTCGTGGCTCGCCCAGCGGAACCCGACGCGCGTGCGGATGTTGCGGCCGCCGGCCGCCTCGAGCATCTCGGCCGCCGCGTCCGCCATGTCCTGCAGCATCGCGCGGTCGTTGTCCGACGGGCGCATCTCGATCCGCAGCGCCGGGATGCCGTACGCGTCGACGACGTGCGGGTCGAGCGTGACGCGGTTGTCGGGATTCGGCAGGCACTCGCCGAAGCCCTGCAGGCTGAGCCGGACCACGCTCTCCCGGATCCTGCGCTTGTACGCCTCGCCGTAACCGGACGCACCGAAATTGAAGCCGGCACTCGCGCCGCCCTGATACCCGTAGCCGCGCAGGAACTTCGGATGGCGCGGCTGACCCGGCAGGTTGCGGAAGCGCGGGATGTAGATGCCGTTCGGCCGCCGCGGCGCGCCGAGCGACGGCTCCGCGTCGAACTCGGGGAACTCCGCGCTGGCGCCCGCGTCGGTGAAGTGCACCTGCAGGTACCGCCCCAGCAGCCCGCTCGAGTTGCCGAGCCCTGCCGGATCCTGCCGCGTCGCCGAGTTGAACAGGATGCGCATCGACTCGAACATCTGCGCGCACAGGACGACGGCGCGCGCGCGGAGCTCGCGGACCTCGCGCGTGTGGCGATCGATGTAGCGGACGCCGGTCGCGCGATGCGTATCCGGGTCCATCAGCACCTGGTACACCATCGCGTCGGTGACGAGCGTCAGCCGCCCGGTGGCCACGGCGTCGGCGACGGTCGTGTACGCGGCGTTGAAGTACGAATGCGTGGCGCAGCCGCGCTCGCAGGGCCCGCAGTAGTGACAGGGCGCGCGGTTGTTCAGCGCGCGCGTGAGGTTGGCGGAGCGCCCGATCGTGACGAGCCGTCCGAAGCGGTCGCGCACGCGCTCACGGAAGGCGCGCTCGGCGCAGCGCATCGGCATCGGCGGCTGAAAGCGCCCGTCGGGCAGGACGTCGCTGCCCTCCGGCTGTCCCGAGATGCCGACGTACTCCTCGACGATGTCGTAGTACCGCTCGAGGTCCGCGTAGGAGATCGGCCAGTTCTCGCCGACGCCGTCCTGCGACGCGCCCTTGAAGTCCAGGTCGCTGAACCGGTACGACTGCCGCCCCCAGACGTTCGTCCGCCCGCCGACCAGGCGCGTCCGCCCCACCCAGGGAAACGGCGCATCGTCCGGGGTCGTGTACGGCTCGTCGAGATCGTCGGCGAAGAAATGGGCGTTCCACTCGTCGCACGCGTACGACTGCGCCTGCCGCGGCCGGCGCAGCAGGAGGTGCGCCTTCGTCCGGCCGCGGTACTTCAGGTCGTACGGCGGCACGTGCTCGCGGAACTCGGCGTCGCTCGCTGCGCGGCCCGCCTCGAGCAGCGTCACTCTCACACCGGCTTCGGTGAGCCGCTTCGCGACCCACCCGCCCGTCGCGCCCGATCCGACGACGATCACGTCACTCATCTCGATCCATGTAGCTGGCAGCTGGCGGCTGGCAGCTGGCAGTCCCTGGCCCCTGACCTCTGCCCCCTGCCCCTGACCTAGCGCGGCCCGACGACCAACCCCAACACCCAGGCGATGACGCTGAGCACGAGCGCGCCGATGATGGCCGAGCCCCACGACTGCACCGTGAAGCCCGGGACCAGCCACGACGCCAGCATCAGGCACGCGCCGTTGACGACCAGATAGAACAGCCCGAGGGTCAGGATCGTCAGCGGCAGCGAGAGCAGAAACAGGATCGGCTTCACCAGCGCGTTGATGAGGCCGATCGCCAGCGCCGCAAACGCCAGCGTCCCGTACGAGCGCACGCTGACGCCGCCGACGAATCTGGTGGTGAGCAGCAGCGACACGGCGAGCACCAGCCAGTGCATCAGGAACGCCGCCATGGGACCCTCCCGGGATGGGGGGATCTTACCAGCTCGACCCGCGGCTCCCTTCCCCGGTATCCTTCGGACAGGATGTCCGACGAACCGAAGACCGCCTACGAGCTGGCGATGGAGCGGCTCCGGAAGAAGGACGCCGAAGCCGGCATCGTCGAGAAGCCGCTGACCGAGCAACAGAAGGCTGAGATTGCGGAGGTGCGCAGCCGGGCCGAGGCGCGCATCGCCGAGCTGAAGATCCTGCACGCCTCGAAGACGGCCGGCCTGTTCGATCCGATGGAGCGCGCCGCGGCCGAGGCCGAGCTGCGCCGGGAGATCGAGCGGGTCACCGAGGAGCGCGAGCGGAAGATCGCGCGCATTCGCGGGGACGGATGAGCCTCATCCATACTCCCGAGCCTGAGGACGACGGAACGGCGGACTCGGGCGTACCGGTTGCCGCCTGGCTGGTCGTCGCGCTGATGGTGCTCCTCGGCGCCGCCTGGTGGATGACCCGTGACGCGCCGGTGAGGCCGGAGGATCCGCCCGTGCGGGCATCCGGTTCCGGCGAGAGCGAGCGGACCGAGGCCGACGCGCCGTCCGGCGCCGGGACCGGGGCCCCGGCCGTGCCTGTTCGCCCTACGCCGGCGCGACGGGGACGAGGCAGAGCCGACGATGCGGCCGAGGCCGCACCCGCCGCGCGCCCGGCGCCGCGCACCGTGCTGAAGGTGACGAGCGACGTCCCCGGCGCGTTCGTCTTCATCGACCGGCGCTTCGCCGGCATCACCCCGCTCGAGACGGACGAGGTCGACCCGGGTGACCGTGTGGTCAACGTGTCGGCTGAGGGTTATGATGGCGCGTCCGCGCGCGTGCGCGTCGAAGACGGCGCCACCACCGAGGTGCGGCTCCTACTGAAGGAGGTCCGCCTCGACGCAGCCGTCGACGTCGTCCACAAGCACCGGCTCGGATCCTGCGAGGGGCGGCTGACCGCGAACCCGCAGCACCTGCGCTACACGCCGACGGACGGCAACGATGCGTTCGTGATCACGCTCGCGACGATCGAGACGTTCTCGGTGGACTATCTGGGCAAGACGCTCACGCTGAAGATGCGCGACGGCAAGACCTGGAACTTCACGACACGCGCGCCGAACGCCGACCCGTTGTTCGTGTTCCATCGGGACGTCGAGCGGGCGCGCGAACGCCTGCGGGAGATGCGATGACCGTGCGCGCCGGGCGGCAGGACGGAGTCGACGCAACCGAGCGGCGGCGCTTTCTCGCTGCCCTCGGCGGCCTCGGAGGCGCGCTCGCGATCGCGGCCGCGTTCGTCTTCGTGCCGTCCGCGACGCCGCCGCCACCGCCGACGCCGCGCGTTCACGTCGAGCTGCCGCAGCCCGCGGCGCTCGCCACGCCGCCGATGCGTACCGCCGTCATCGCGTCGCTCGAGAGCGACACGGCGAACCGCCCCCTGGCCCCTGGGCCCCGGCCCCTGGCCCCTGACGATCGGCCTTCAGGCCGGCCACGCACGAAGCACCAGGACGGCCGGCCTTCAGGCCGGCAATCCCCCCTGCCCGCTGCAGCGGTGCTGCCGGTCGGGACGGCCGCGCCCCACACCACGCCAACGCCGGTGACGCAAACGGTCGAAGCCGTGCGCCGCGACGCCGCGCCGACGATATCCGCGCGTGCGCTGGCGGATCTCACGCCGCCGGACGAGGCGCCGGCGATCCAGGCGGCGAATGCCCGTGAGGATGAGGACCACCGCGACCCGGTGACCGGCGCGTTCGTGACCGCCGCCTCGCACATCGGCGGCGGATTCCGTACGATGGGCCGCGCGATCAGGAAGGTGTTCTGAAGTTGGGCTTTAGGCCTTGGGCCGCCTTGGGCTTTGGGCCGCTCTGGGCTTTGGGCTTTGGGCGTTGGGCTTTGGGCTTTGGGATCCGGGCAGTTCCATGCGCTTGATCACGCCCGGCCGATTTTCGCAGTCACGCAGCCTCTGAAGCGATATCGGAACCACGCTCTGTGACGCGCGACAGGTTGCAGCGCATCTGACGTCGAAGCAAACAACCCCAACGCCAGAGCCGAGACCGGAAGCCAAGAGCAATGCCTGAGTTCCTCTCCACTGTCCTTCGTGAGCCCTGGCCGTGGTACGTCGCCGGTCCGCTCATCGGGCTCGTCGTGCCGCTGCTGCTCCTGCTCGGCAACCGGCCGTTCGGCATCTCGTCCAACCTGCGCCACATGTGCGCGATCGCCGCACCCGGCGCCTCTCCGTACCTGCGCTATGACTGGCGATCGGTCGGCGGCTGGAATCTCGCGTTTCTCGCGGGCGTGACCGCGGCGGGCGCACTGGTTGCGGCGCTGTCGGGCGACGTGCACGTCGCGATCGCGCCCGCAACGCGCGAGGCGCTCGCCGCGCTCGGCGTCACCGACTCGTCCGGCTGGCTCCCGGCCTCGCTCTACTCGTGGGACGCGCTGACCTCCTGGCGCGGACTCGTGCTCATCGTCCTCGGCGGGTTCCTGGTGGGCTTCGGCACCGCCTGGGCCGGCGGCTGCACGTCGGGCCACGGCATCACGGGGCTGGCCGCGATGGAGCTGCCGTCGCTCGTCGCCGTCTGCGGCTTCTTCGCGGGCGGCCTGATCGGCACGCATGTGCTGCTGCCGCTGATCCTCCGATGACGCTGCCGCAGACCATTCCGCCGTCCGACACGGCTGCCGCGAGGAGCGAGGCCTCGCGCCGGGCCGACGCGCGCGCGACGCCGCTCTGGCAGTACGTGCTCGCGGGGCTCGCGTTCGGCTTCGTGCTGATGAAGGCGGAAGCAGTGTCCTGGTTCCGCATCCAGGAGATGTTCCGCTTCCACGCGATTCACATGTTCGGGCTGCTCGGCACCGCCGTCGGGACCGCCGCGATCACGCTCCGCCTGCTGCAGGCGCGCGGCGCACGCACCCGCGACGGCGCGCCGCTCGCGCTCGAGCCGAAGACGATGGGCCGCGGCATCCGGTATGCCGCCGGCGGCGCCATCTTCGGCCTCGGATGGGCCTTCACCGGCGCCTGCCCCGGCCCGCTCTTCGCGCTGACCGGCGCCGGCGCGACGGTGATGATCGTCGCGATCGCGTCGGCGCTCCTCGGCACGTTCACCTATGGACTGCTGCGCGAGAAGCTGCCGCACTGAAACGGAAAGGATTCAACAGCGAGCCGTCGCGCCCTTCTCGTTTCCTTCCCCGTTCCCCGTTTCCGTTTCACCGTCCAGCCGCCAGCTCGAACAGCCGCTCGTATCCCTTCGCCGACGCGGCCCACGAGAAATCGCGCGACATGCCGGTGCGCTGGATCGTGCGCCAGCCGTCCGGATCGCGA
>DASVDJ010000092.1:0-2468 GCA_036381155.1 Vicinamibacterales bacterium | reverse complement strand
CCCGCTCCTCCGTCTGACGCCGCTCCTGTTCCTCCTGCTCGCAGGCGCGGCGTGTGCGACGGGCTCCGACGCGACCCCGTACCAGCCGCGGCAGGGGACCGATTACGAGCTGCCGGTCGACAGCCGCATCCTTCCGGGGCGCGTCCCGGGCGGCGCGACGCTGGAATCGATCCTCAACCGGCACAATCTCGCGCCCGGCAGCGTCGAGCGGATGATCACGGCGGTGCGCGCGGTCTTCGATCCCCGGAAGGTAAGGCAGGGCCAGGCCTACCGGCTCGAACGGCTCGAGGACGGCCGCGTGCGGTTCTTCGAGTACGAGATCGACGCCACGCGGTTTCTCCGCCTGCTCCCCGCAGGTGACGATGGGCGGGAGTTCCGGGCGGAGGTGGTGGACTATCCGATCACCACGACGGCGCTGTCGGTGGGCGGCACCATCGACGAGCGCACGCCCTCGCTGTTCGCGTCGATGTCGGCCGCCGGCGAGCAGCCGGAGCTGTCGATCGCGCTTGCCGACATCTTCTCGGGCGAGGTGGACTTCAACAGCGAACTGCAGCCGGGGGACGAGTATCGCATCGCGACCGAGAAGAGCATGCGCGACGGCCGCATCGTCGGCTACGGCCCCATCGAGGCGGCGCGGCTGAAGAACGGCACGCGCGAGCTCGTCGGCATCCGGTTCCAGCCGGAGGGCAAGGAGCCGGGCTATTACGATCTCGAGGGGCGCTCGCTGAAGCGCTTCTTCCTGCGCTCGCCGCTGAAGTTCGACCCGAGCATCTCGTCGCACTTCTCCCGGAGTCGCCGCCACCCGATCCTCAACATCCGGCGCGCGCACCTGGGCGTCGACTACCGCGCGCCGAGCGGGGCACCCGTCGTTGCGGTGTCTGCCGGCACGGTCGTCTTCGCCGCCTGGACGCGCGGGGGCGGACGCACGGTGCGGATCCGGCACGCCAGCGGGTACGAGACCGCGTACCTGCACCTGTCCTCGTTCGGGCCCGGCATCCACGCCGGCGTGCGCGTCGCGCAGGGGCAGATCATCGGCCGCGTCGGCGCGACCGGTCTGGCGACGGGGCCGCATCTGCACTACGAGCTCCGGAAGAACGGGCGTCACGTCAATCCGGTGCTCGAGCATCGCAAGCTGCCGCCGGGTGATCCCGTGCCGCCGGATCAGATGGACGAGTTCCGGGCGGTCCGCGATCGGGCGCTCGCGAAGCTCGGATAGCTCAGGCGAGTACGGCGACACCACCACGCCTCCGGCGCGGCGGGACTCGAGAGCCCCGGAGGTGCGACGCTCCGGCGCGCTGCACTACAATGCTCTGCTCCTATGGCTCTCATCGCTCCGTTCCGGGCGCTGCGCCCCACGCCGGAGGCCGCACCTCGCGTCGCGGCCGTTCCCTACGACGTCGTCAACACTGACGAGGCCCGTCAGCTGGCCGACGGCAACCCGCTGAGCTTCCTGCACGTCTCGCGCGCCGAGATCGATCTCGCGCCGGGCGTGGATCTCTATTCCGACGAGGTCTATGCGGCCGCCCGTCGCAACTTCGATCGGCTGATCGCGGAGGCGCCGCTCGTCCGCGAAGAGCGCCCGTCGCTGTATTTCTACCGGCTGTACATGGGCGGGCACGTCCAGACCGGGCTCGCCGCCGGGTTCTCGGTCGACGAGTACGATCGCGACCTGATCCGCAAGCACGAGAAGACGCGGGCGGACAAGGAGAACGACCGGACGCGCCACATCCTCGAGCTGCGCGCGCAGACCGGCCCGGTGTTCCTCACCTATCCCGCGTCGTCCGACGTCGATGCCATCGCGGCACGCGTGACCGCCGCCCCGGCCCTGATCGATTTCACCGCCGTGGACGGCGTGCGCCACGAGATCTGGCGCGTGCCCGACGCGGATACGGCGCCGCTCGTCGAGGCCTTCAGCCGCATCGCGCTGCTGTACATCGCCGACGGCCACCATCGCGCGGCCGGCGCGGCGCGCGCGCGCCGCGAGCTGGCGCAATCCGGCGGCTCGCACGAGGCGGACCGGTTCCTGGCCGTGGCGTTTCCGCACGACCAGATGCAGGTGCTGCCGTACAACCGGCTGGTGAAGGATCTGCAGGGCCGGCGTCCCGGCGAGATCCTCGAAGCGCTTCGTCGCACGCACACGGTCACGCCCGGTCCTGCGACGCCTGAACGCAAGGGCGACGTCTCGATGTTCCTGGCGGGGCACTGGTACACCGTCCGGCTCAATCCGGCGCCGGCCGGAGCCGGACCAGCCGATGCGCTCGACGTCTCGCTGCTCCAGGATCAGATCCTCGGCCCGCTGCTCGGCATCGGCGATCCGCGTGTGGACCCGCGCATCGACTTCGTCGGCGGCGCGCGCGGCACCGCCGCGCTCGAGCACGCGGTCGGCAGCGGCAAGGCCGCCGTGGCGTTCTCGATGTTCCCGGTCAGCGTCGCGGACCTGATGGCGATTGCGGATGCCGGCGGCATCA
>DASVDJ010000091.1:0-2723 GCA_036381155.1 Vicinamibacterales bacterium | reverse complement strand
CGCGTCCCGGTGGCCAGGGATCGGGAGCGGGCTGAGCACGCTTTCGATCTCGCCGCGGCAGCGGCTGGACGACGTGGTCCGGCAGATCAGCGACCTTCCGTTCGGGGGCACCGACTGCGCGCTCCCGATGCTGGAGGCGATGAAGCACGGGTGGGCGATCGACACGTTCGTCGTCTACACCGACTCGGAAACCTGGGCCGGGACGATCCATCCCGCGCAGGCGCTCCGGCAGTACCGCGAGAAGACCGGCATTCCGGCCACGCTGGTCGTGGTCGGGATGACATCCAACGGGTTCAGCATCGCGGACCCGCAGGACGGCGGGATGCTCGACGTGGTCGGGTTCGACACGGCGACGCCCGCGCTGATCGCGGACTTCGCGCGCGTGTGTGGCCTGGCACGGCACGGCGCAGTCTCCGGCCGCGCCGTGCCAGGCCACACACGCGCCGGACACGCACACATGACGCGAGCGACGCATGCTCCTCACCATCACCACGACGCACCAGCCGGCGACCGATCTCGGCTACCTGCTGCACAAGAACCCCGCCCGCGCACAGAGCGTCGCGCTCTCGTTCGGGCAGGCGCACGTCTTCTATCCGGAGGCGACGACGGCGCGCTGCACCGCCGCGCTGCTCCTCGACGTCGATCCCGTCGGCCTGGTCCGCGGCAGGAAGGGCGCGGACGCGCCGCTCGAGCCGTATGTCAACGACCGCCCGTACGTCGCCTCGTCGTTCCTCTCCGTCGCGATCGGGCAGGTGCTGGGCACTGCGCTCGGCGGCCGCAGCCGCGAGCGGCCCGAGTTCGCGGACACGCCGATCCCGCTCGTCGCGCGCATCGCGGCGCTGCCCTGCCGTGGGGGTGAGGACCTGCTTCGGCGGCTGTTCGAGCCGCTCGGCTACGAGCTCGAGGCCGCGCAGCACGCGCTCGACCCGCGCTTCCCCGCGTGGGGCGAGAGCCGCTACTTCACCGTCACGTTGCGGGCGACGACGCGCCTCGCCGACCTGCTACGGCATCTCTACGTGCTCGTGCCCGTGCTCGACGACGCGAAGCACTACTTCGTCGGCGACGATGAGGTCGAGAAGCTGCTCCGGCGAGGTGAGGAATGGCTCGCGGCGCATCCCGAGCGGGATCTCATCGTGCGCCGCTACCTGCGCCACCAGCGCGGCCTGACGCGTGATGCGCTCGCGCGGCTGACCGCGGAGGAGGACCCGGACGCCGCGGCAGAGGCGCGGGACGCGGAGGAGCATGAGGTCGAGGAGCGTATCCGCCTGAACGACCAGCGGCTCGGCGCGGTCACGGCCGCACTGCGCGCGAGCGGCGCGCGCCGCGTCGTCGACCTCGGCTGCGGAGAAGGGCAGTTGCTGCGGCTCCTACTCGCGGACAGCGCGTTCCACGAGATCGTCGGGCTGGACGTCTCGCACCGCTCGCTCGAGGTCGCGCGCGACCGGCTCCGGCTCGATTCGCTGCCGCCGCACCAGAAGCGGCGCATCCGGCTGATCCACGGCTCGCTGATGTACCGCGACGCGCGCATCGCCGGCTACGACGCGGCCGCCGTTGTCGAGGTCATCGAGCACCTGGACCCGCCGCGGCTGAAGGCGTTCGAGCGCGTGCTGTTCGAGTTCGCGCGGCCCCGCACCGTGGTGCTGACCACGCCGAACCGCGAATACAACGCGAGGTTCGAGACGCTCGCCGGCGGCGCGTTCCGCCACCGCGACCACCGCTTCGAGTGGACGCGTGCCGAGTTCCGCGACTGGGCGGAGCGCGTGGCCGAGCGGTTCGGCTACGTCGTGCGGTTTCTGCCGGTCGGCCCGGAGGACCCGGAGCTCGGCGCGCCGACGCAGATGGGGGTGTTCGACCTTTCGCGCGGCTGAGACGAATGAAGCTTACCATCCCCGACCTCTCGCTCGTGCTGCTGATCGGCGCGTCCGGCGCGGGCAAGTCCACGTTCGCGCGAAAGCACTTCGGCCGCTACGAGGTGCTCTCGTCCGACGAGTGCCGTGGCCTGGTCTCGAACGACGAGAACGACCAGGCCGCGACCACCGACGCGTTCGACGTGCTGCACTACATCGCGGCGAAGCGGCTCGAGCGCGGCCACCTCACGGTCGTGGACGCGACCAACGTGCAGGCGGAGGCGAGGCGGCCGCTGGTCGCGCTCGCGCGCGAGCACGACGTGCTGCCCGTCGCGATCGTGTTCGACCTGCCCGAGCGCGTCTGCCAGGAACGGAACGCCGCGCGACCGGACCGGGACCTGAAGCCGCACGTGGTGCGCCGTCAGATCCGCGACCTGCGCCGGTCGCTGCGCGGGCTCAGGCGCGAAGGGTTCCGCCACGTGTTCGTGCTGCACTCGGCCGAGGAGGTCGAGGCGGCCGAGATCGTGCGCCAGGCGCTATGGACCGACCGCCGGGATCTCGGCGGGCCGTTCGACATCATCGGCGACGTGCACGGCTGCCTGGACGAGCTGGTCGCGCTGCTGCGGAAGCTGGGCTACGCGGTCGAGGCCACGGCCGGCGCGGACGGGCGGCCGATCTTCGTGGTCGAGCCGCCCCCGGGTCGCACGGCAGTCTTCCTCGGCGACCTGGTCGACCGCGGGCCCGACACGCCAGGCGTGCTGCGGCTGGTCATGGGCATGGTCGAGGCCGGGACCGCACTGTGCGTGCCCGGCAACCACGACGTGAAGCTGGTCAGGGCGCTCGCCGGCCGGAACGTGCAGGTCAAGCACGGGCTCG
>DASVDJ010000090.1:0-65921 GCA_036381155.1 Vicinamibacterales bacterium | reverse complement strand
CGACCGGGCGAGCTGGTCGCCGCCATCGGGCCGAGCATCGGCGCCTGCTGCTATGAAGTCGGCCCCGAGCTGGTCGACGCCTTCGCCGCGGCCGGACACGAACGGCATCTGATCGATCGATGGTTCATGGCGCCGCCGCCGCGGAAAGGGTCGCTCGTCGAACAGAAGGCGGCGAGGGGCCGGTCACCATTGCACCTGGACGTCGCCGGCGCCAATCGGGATCAGCTCGTCCTCGCCGGAATGGCCGAGGCGAACATCTACGTTTCCGGGTTGTGCACCGCGGAACACCTCGACCTTTTCCCGTCGTTCCGGGCGGAGCGATCGCAGGCGGGCCGGATCGCGGGTGTGATTGTTACCTCCGCTTACCCTTCTCGGTAGCGTCGCCGTCCCGGGGCGCGACACGTCCGGGCTCGTCGTAGCTGTGGGGCGCCGTGCGGCGATCCGGCCAGATCTGAGGACGCCGCAAGGCCCGTTCGGCGCGCGCGCGCAAATACTCGGATTCGCGGCACACTTCGTCGACGCGGTCGATCAATCCGCGGATGTCCTCCCAGGTTGGCGGGCCCGAATCTGCCATGGCTGTACGATCAACAGGCAAAATCCGCGCCTTATTGGGTACTCCTCAATTCACCGTCGGTGCCGATCCCGTCGCGTCGTCCATCGCTTCGTTGCACAGGCGGTCGGCTTCCTTGTTGAACTGGCGGCGAACATGCTCGAAGGTCACGGACCCGATGTGTCTGATCAGGCGGCGCGCTTCCTCGTAGAGGGGAATGAGCCCGGGGTGCTTCACGCGATACACGCCGGTCATCTGTTTCACCAGCAGTTCTGAATCCGCACGAATGTGGAGCCTGGCAATGCGGTGCTCGGCCGCCCACCGCAGCGCCGCCAGCAGGCCGTTGTACTCGGCGACGTTGTTGGTCGAATGCGGAATGAAACCCTTGAGCTGACTGATGGAGCCGTCCGCCGCCTCGATGTAGGCGCCGAACGCCGCCGGGCCCGGGTTGCCGCGGGATCCGCCGTCGATGCTGGCGACGGCGCTCGTCACCGCACGCGGCGCCTCGTCGTCGAAGAGCGAACCTTGCGAGTCGTGCCCCATCGACGTCGCGTTCAGGCCGGACCGCTGTGCACGCGTGCCTGCTCGACCGGCGGCGGCGGCGGGATGTAGTAGAGAATCCGCTGGCAGCTGTCGCACTGGATGATCTGATCGTTGGTGCGCACCTGCTGAAATACCTGCGGGCGAAGGCGCACGTGACAGGCGGCGCACAAGCCCTCTCGCGTCGCGGTCGAGAGCGCCACGCCCTTGCGCGCTTTCGCGACCTGCTCGAACAGCGCGAGGTACGGCGGGTCGATCTCGGTCACCAGCGCCGCGCGCGCCTCGGTCGCCTGACGCAGCCGCGCCTCGGTTGCAGCCAGGTCCGCCGCCAGGTCCCGGCGCTCGGCGTCCACCTGCTTCTGTTGCCCGGCGAAGATCCCCTCGGCCTGCTTGACGTCGGTCGCGATCGCGTCGGCTTCGACCATCCGCTCGATCATCTTCTCTTCGACAGCGCCGAGATCGTGCTGCGCCGTTTCGATCTCGTGGCCGAGCGCCTGATATTCCTTGTTGGTCTTGACCGCCGACTGCTGGTCGCGGAATTTCGACAGCCGCCCCTGATAGGTCGCGGCTTCCTTTTCGAGCGTCCGCCGCGCCTCCTGATTGGCGGTGAGGTGCTGTTTCGCGGCGTCGAGGGTCTGCCGCGCCGCCGCCAGCCGCGCATCGGCCTCGGCGAGGCGGCGCGGATGCGCGGCAATCGCCGCCTTCGCTTCGGCGATCTGGGTTTCCAGGTGCTGCAGTCTGATGAGGCGCTCTAAGGCAGGTGACACGGCCAACTCCCAACAGAAGTCGTGAGCCAACTCCCAACGCCCAATCGCTCTGATTGGGAGTTGGTGTCTGTGGGAGTTGGGAGTTTCATTGTGATGAGTGGGCCCGCCTGGATTCGAACCAGGGACCAACCGATTATGAGCCGGCCGCTCTAACCGCTGAGCTACGGGCCCGCCTTCGTCCGCCGCCGCGCGTCGCGCGCAGGGCCAACCGCGGCCGGTCGATCCGCCGCAGTGTCCCTACGTACGACCTTCGAGGAACGCCTTGAGTTTACGCGACCTCGACGGATGGCGCAGCTTGCGCAGCGCTTTGGCCTCGATCTGGCGGATGCGCTCGCGGGTGACGGCGAAGTTCTGGCCGACTTCCTCCAGCGTGTGCTCGCTGCCGTCGCCGACGCCGAACCGCATCTTGATCACCTTCTCCTCGCGCGGCGTCAGCGTCTTCAGCACCGACTCGGTCTGTTCCTTCAGATTGATGTTGATCACCGCGTCGGCCGGCGAGATCACGCCGCGGTCCTCGATGAAGTCGCCGAGATGCGAATCCTCCTCCTCGCCAATCGGCGTCTCCAGCGAGATCGGCTCCTGGGCGATCTTGAGGACCTTGCGCACCTTGCTGACGGGGATGTCCATCCGCTGGGCGATCTCCTCGGAGGTCGGCTCGCGGCCGAGCTCCTGCACGAGCGCCCGGCTGGTCCGGATCAGCTTGTTGATCGTCTCGATCATGTGGACCGGGATCCGGATCGTCCGGGCCTGGTCGGCAATCGCCCGCGTGATCGCCTGGCGGATCCACCAGGTCGCGTACGTCGAGAACTTGTAGCCGCGCCGGTACTCGAACTTGTCGACCGCCTTCATCAGGCCGATGTTCCCCTCCTGGATCAGGTCGAGGAACTGGAGGCCGCGGTTCGTGTACTTCTTCGCGATCGAGACGACCAGCCGGAGATTCGCCTCCACCAGCTCCTTCTTGGCGACCTCCGCGTCGTGCTCCCCCTTCTGGATCCGCTCGAGCGTGCTCAGCAGGTGCTCGGGCGTCTCCTGCAGCTCGTCGGCCTGCGCCTTCAGCTGCACGCGCAAGTCCTTGATCCGCTTCAGGTAGAGCTTGCGCTCCTCGTCCTTCAGCTTCGGCGCGCGCCGCCCCTTCGGCGGGTTCAGGAGCCGTTCGTAGTGCCGGATCTCGCGCTCCGTGCGCTGGACCGCCTCGACCTGCTCCTTGATCTCGTCGATCATCCGCCGCTTGACCAGCTCGGTGAACTCGATCGCGCGGATGCGCTGCGACAGCTCGACGCGGGCGCGCAGCATCTTCCACCGCGCGCGGGTGTACTTGCGCTTCTCCTTCTTCGGGATCGAGGCGAGCTTCTCCTCGGCCTTCTGGACCGCGAGCCGCGCCTTCTTCACCGCCTCGATCTGCTTCAGGACCTCGCGCTTGCGGTCCTCGATCTTCTCCTCGGTGATCTCCTCGTCCGAGAAGATCACCAGCTCGCGGATGGTGCGCTGGTCGTTGCGCAGCTCCTCGCCCAGCTGGATGACCTTGTTGGTCACCATCGGCGTCCGCGAGATGGACTTGATCACGGAGAGCTTGCCGCGCTCGATCCGCTTGGCGATGGCGACCTCGCCCTCGCGCGTGAGCAGCGGCACCGTGCCCATCTCGCGCAGGTACATCCGGACGGGGTCGTTGGTCTTGTCGAGCGCGCCCGGCGTCAGATCGAGCTCGACCTCCTCCCCGCCCTCGGCGGTCCGCTCGAAGCCCTTGTCGTCCCGGAACGCCTTGTCCGAGTCCAGGACCTCGATGCCGGCGCTGCCGAACGTGTTGAACAGGTCGTCCAGTTCCTCCGACGAGGTGATCTCGGACGGCAGGAGCTCGTTGACTTCGTCGTAGAGCAGGTAGCCCTTCTCTTTGCCGATGTTGATGAGCTGCCGTACCTCGTCGTACTTGTCTTCAATCGACAAGGGTGTCCTCCTTCGACTGGCTGACCGTTCGCATCACTTCAGCCATTCCCGATTCCGTTTCTGTCCGTCCCACGCGACGGCAGGCATTGGGCACCGGCCCCGGGCCACTAGTCGGCCGACAGCGCCTCGATCCGCCGCATCAGTTCCAGCTTCTGCGCGCTCAGGCGCGCGAAGCGTTCCTGCGCCTCCGGCGATCGCTCGTCCGTCAGCCGGGCGAGCTCCGCCTGCAGTTCCATCCGCTCCCGGTCGAATCGCATCCGCCGGAGCGTCCTCACACAATCGTCCGCCGACAGCACCGGGCCTTCCTCGAGGCTCCCGATGGCCGTGAGCCGGGCGGCGTCCCTCTCGTTTAGACGTTCGAGCCACCTCGTGGGGAACGACGCCGCCGGCACATCCCCCAGTTCACGCGCAACGGCGAGCATCTCCCCGGACGCCAGCCCCTCCAGATCGGCCGATTCCAGCTCCTCCAGCGCGAGCCTGGCCTGGTCCGGGTCGTTGAGCAGCGCCCAGATCAGGCCGGATTCCGCCGGCTTCAGCTCACCCGGCGCCGCCGCGGTCACCCACCCGGGCAGCTCGGTCCGGCGCGCCCCGGCCGCCTTCCGGATCTCGGTTCGCACCACTTCCTCGCGGATCCGGGCGGTGTGTGCCAGCCGGTCGGCGAACTGGTCGCGGGCCGCGGCATCCGGAATCCGCGCGGCCACTTCCAGCATCGCGTGCAGGAAACGCCGGCGCCCCGCATCGGTGCCCAGGTCGTGCCGTGCCGCCTCCCGTCGCAGCAGGAAGTCCAGATACGGAAGCGACGACCGGAGCTCGGCGACGTAGGCGTCCCGCCCGCGCTGCCGGACGAACGTATCCGGATCGGCCCCGCCCGGCAGCACCGCGACGTTCACCTCGAACCCCTCGGCCGCCAGCAGCTCGCACGACCGCGCCGCCGCCCCCTGTCCCGCCGCATCCGGGTCGAAGTTGACGACGACCTTCGACGCGAACCGGCGAAGCAGCTGCGCCTGTTGCGTGGTCAGCGCCGTGCCGCACGAGGCCACCACGGGCGTCACTCCCGCCTGCAGCAGCTGCGCGAAGTCGAAGTACCCCTCGACGAGAATCGCGCGGTCGAGCTTGCGGATGGCCCCCTTCGACAGGTGCAGGCCGTACAGCGTCCGGCTCTTCGAGTAAATCGGCGTCTCCGGCGAGTTCAGGTATTTCGGCTGCTGCCCCGGCTCGACCGCGCGCCCTCCGAACGCGATGACCGAGCCGCTGTCGCGGCAGATCGGGATCATCAGGCGATTCCAGAATCGATCCACCAGCTCGCCGCGATCCCCCTGCCGGACCAGCCCGCTCCGGACCAGCAGCGCCGCGTCGAATCCCCGCTCTTTCAGATACGTCGCCAGCGCGTCCCGTGATGACGGCGCCCAGCCCAGCCCCAGGCGTTCGACGGTCGCCGGGGTCAGGCCGCGTTCTTCGAGCTGGGCCCGGACCCGCGCCCCGCCGGGCGAGGCGAGCTGCCGCCGGAACCACTCGGCGGCAATCTCGTGCACCTTCAGGAGCGCCTCGCGCTCCGCGGCGCTCGACCCGTCCCGCTCCTCCCGCTCGACGGGAAGCGGCAGCCCGAACCGGGCCGCCAGCAGCCGCACGGCTTCGGGGAAGCTCGCCTTTTCGTGCAGTTCGACGAACTTGATGACGTCGCCGCCCACCCCGCAGCCGAAGCAGTGGAAGAACCCCTTCTCCCGGCTCACGTGGAAGGACGGCGTCTTCTCGCCGTGGAACGGGCACAGCCCCTTCCACGTGGCGCCCGCCTTGCGCAGCGACACGACGTCCCCGACCACGGCGACGATGTCGGCGTGGAGCCGGAGGTCTTCGATGAACGCGCGGGGAAACAGCGTCATCGTCCCTCGCCCGGCGTTGCAGAATCGCAAGCCGGATTTCCGAATGCGCAGGCGCCCACGATCGGACTCAGTCCTTCAGCTCCACGACCGTCACCCCGCCGCCGCCGTGCTCGGCCGGTGCCGTGTAGAAGGCCGCGACGAGCGGGTGGTCCTTCAGAAAGCCGCTGATGGCCCGCTGCAGCTTGCCGGTTCCGTGCCCGTGAATCACCCGCACGGTGCGGTGATCGGTGACCAGGGTCTCGTCGAGAAATCGCTCCGCGCGGGTCAGCGCCTCGTCGACCGTGCAGCCGATGACGTTCAGATCCGCCGTCGCGTGCTCCCGGGGCGCCAGATCCACGTTGACGCGCACCTTCGCGCCGGCCGCCGGCTCCTTCGTGGCTCCGGCGACCACCTTGAGGTCCGACGCGGCGGCACGCAGCCGCTTGCCATGCACGTCGACCTCCGCCTGGCCACCCGACAGGCTCTTCACCACCCCTTCGAGCCCGAACGGCGGGACGATCACCCGGTCGCCGACGGCCGCCGGGCGCGACAGGAACCCGGCCGGGCGCTCGGCCGTCGCCGCGGCGGTCTCCCCGCCCTCGCCCAGCGCCTTCGCCGCGGCTGCCGCCACCGCAGCCTTCGCGTGCGCGCGCAGCGCGCCGTGGTCGCCGGTCGACAGGCGCGGCAGCGCCGTGTCCCGCGACGCCAGCGCCGACGTCTGACGCTTCAGCGCCTGGATGACGGAGTCGATCTCGCGCGTGGCGGCGCGTACGCGCTCGTCGATGCGGTCGTGCAGCTTCTTCGAGAACGCCGCTTCCCGCGCCCGCAGTTCTTCCTCGCGCTGCTCGATCCGCGCCCGCGCGGCGGCGGCCGCCTGGCGCTCGCGCTCGACCGCGCGCCGCTGCTCGGCGAGCTCCTGCAGATCCCGATCGACCTGCGCCAGCTGGGTCATCAGCTGCGCCTCGCGCGTGCCGAGCGCCTCCCGGGCCCGGCTGATGATCTGCGGCGACAGGCCCAGGCGTCCGGCCATCTCGAGCGCCAGGCTGCGCCCCGGCGACCCGTACACCAGCTGGTACGTCGGCGCGAACCCGACCGGGTCGAAGGCGAACGCCGCGCACTGCACGCCGGGCGTGGTCTGCCCGTACGTCTTCAGCGCGTCGTAATGGGTGGTGCCGACGACGATCGCGCCACGCGTGCGGAAGTGATCGACGATGGCGACGCCGAGCGCGCCGCCTTCGATCGGGTCGGTGCCGGCGCCGATCTCGTCCAGCAGCACCAGCGCGGGCAGGCGCAGCCCGCGATCCATGCTCGCGATGTTGGTGATGTGCCAGCCGAACGTGCTCAGGCTGGCCGCGATCGACTGCTCGTCGCCGATGTCGGCGAACACCGACTTGAACACCGGCAGCGTCGCTCCCGGCGCCGCCGGCACGTGCAGGCCGGCCTGCGCCATCAGGGCCAGCAGGCCGACGGTCTTCAGCGCCACCGTCTTGCCTCCGGTGTTCGGTCCGGTGATGAGCAGGGTCGTCACCGGCGGCAGGAGCCGGATGGTCACCGGCACCGGCGCATCCGGCAGGCCGTCCAGGTCGTCGGAGTAGCGCGAGACGACCGCCTTCATGAGCAGCGGATGCCGCGCGTCCGGCAGGTCGATGCGGCCGTCCTGCGACAGCACCGGCGCGGTCGCGTCGGTGATCTGCGCCAGCCGCGCCTTCGCCTGCAGCACGTCGAGCTCGGTCGCCACCGCCTCGCTCCGCCGCACGTCGTCCAGACGGCCGCGGAACAGGTCGGTCAGCTCCAGGAGGATCCGCTGGATTTCCTCGGCCTCCTCCGACTCGAGCGCGACGATCTCGTTGTTCGCCTCGACGACCGCGAGCGGCTCGAGGTAGAGCGTCTGGCCGCTGGCGGAGCTGCCGTGCACGAGCCCGGGGATCGCGCCGCGGTGCTCGGCCTTCACCGGCAGCACGAACCGGCCGTTGCGCTCGGTGACGATCTGGTCCTGCAGGTACTTCGCGGTGTCGCGGCCGCGCAGGTAGCCCTCGAGCGTGGACCGCAGCTTCGTCCGGGCGCGCCGCATGCGCGTGCGGATCGAGGCGAGCGCCGGGCTGGCGTGGTCTTCGATCTCGCCGGTCTCCGAGATTCGGCGCCGCACGTCGGCGGTCTCGTGCTCGAAGGAGGCTGCCGCCGCGACGAGACGCTGCAGCCGCGGAAACGCGCCGCCGGCGCGGCGGACCGCCGCAGCCGCGGCCGTGATCGAGTCGAGATGGTCCGCCAGCGCGCGAAGCCTGAGCGGCTCGAGCGCGCGCCCCTGCACCTCGAGCAGGCCGAGGACGACCTCGAGATCCTCCGGCGCGCGAAGGGGGAAGACCGGGTTGGATTCCAGATAGGCGACGGCCTCGGAGGTCGCCGCGAGCGCCTCGCGCACGGCCGTCGCGTCGGTGAGCGGGGCGAGCTCATCCAGCCGTGCCGCACCCGTCGGTGTCAGCGCGAAGCTGCGCACGGCGGCGACGACACGATCGAATTCGAGAGCCTTCAGGCCGCCTGCGTGCATGCAGAACAGGTTGTCGGTCGGGAGGAGGAGTGGAGGGTCCGGGTCACCGGTCCACGCCGACTCCAGAGGCAACCACCAAGTATACGATGTCAGCCGGTTACGTCGTCAATTTTCTGGGGGATTTTTCGGGATTTCCGGGCCTCCGGGCCTGTCCGGACCGGGCACTCCGCTTGCACGCATGAGCCGCTGAGACACGGACCTGACCGGTTTCGCATCACGATCCGGGGCGTTGGCTGTAAATGTTACGCGCCGGATGCACACACTGCGGCCCCCGGGCCGCCCCCTCCGGGGAGCTACGGCAGGTGGTTGATCAGACTCGCGATGCAGCCCGCACCGAACCCGTTGTCGATGTTGACCACCGAGACGCCGTTGGCGCAGCTGTTCAGCATCCCGAGCAGCGCCGCCAGGCCCTGGAAGCTGGCGCCGTAGCCCACGCTCGTCGGCACGGCAATCACGGGCACGCTGACCAGCCCGGCGACGACGCTCGGGAGCGCCCCTTCCATGCCGGCCGCGACCACGACGACGCGGGCAGCGGCGAGGCGGTCCTGCTCGCGCAGCAGCCGATGCAGCCCCGCGACGCCCACGTCGAACAGCCGGTCCACGCGATTGCCCATGACTTCCGCCGTCACGGCGGCTTCCTCCGCCACGGGAATGTCCGACGTGCCGGCCGACGCGACCAGAACGACCCCGCGTCCGGTGGGTTCGGTGGCCACCGGCCGGACGATGGCCCGCGCGTCTTCGCGGTAGACCGCATCCGGTACGAGGGCCCGCACCGCCTCGTACGCGTCGCGGCCGGCCCGTGTGACCAGCAGCGTGTGCCCGCGCGCCACGATGCGTTCGGCAATCGCGGCAATCTGGGCCGGCGTCTTGCCCAGGCCGAGGATGACTTCCGGGAAGCCCTGGCGGACTACCCGGTGGTGGTCGACACGCGCGAAGCCCAGATCTTCGAGCGGCTGTGCGCGCAGCTCTCGCGTCAATGCGGCCTCGGCCGCGTCCGGGAGCACGCGGCCGGCGGCCACGTCGTCGAGCAGAGTGCGCAGGTCGGTGGGGTTCATGTGTCGCTCTGTCAGCTTCGCCGTAACCTGTAGTATATTCGGCAGATTGTCCGGGTCCTGAGGGACGCTACGACCGTATGACGCCGCTCGAGACTCTCGTCCTTGCCGCCTACTTCTTCATCCTGATCGTGCTCGCGGGGTACGGCTGGCACAGGTACTACCTTGTGTACGTCTACATGCGGAACCGCGACAAGGTGCCGGTGCCCGCAGGACGGTTCGAGACGCTCCCCCACGTCACGGTCCAGCTGCCGATCTACAACGAGATGTACGTCGTCGATCGCCTGATCGACGCGGTCTGCAGGATGGACTACCCGCGCGACCGCTTCGAGGTGCAGGTTCTCGACGACTCCACGGACGAGACCCGCTCGATTGCGGAGCTCGCCGTGCGCCGTGCGGCCGCGCAGGGCATCGACATCAGCTACCTGCACCGGAGCGACCGGACGGGCTACAAGGCCGGTGCGCTCGAAGCGGGGATGAAGGTCTGCAAGGGCGAGTTCATCGCGATCTTCGACGCCGACTTCATCCCGCCGCGCGATTTCCTGCTGCGCACGATCCACCATTTCGTCGACCCGAAGGTCGCCGTTGTGCAGGCCCGCTGGGGCCACATCAACGCCGACTACTCGCTGCTGACGAAGATCCAGTCGATTCTCCTCGATGCGCATTTCGTCCTCGAGCACGGCGGGCGCAACCGGGCGGGACATTTCTTCAACTTCAACGGCACGGCCGGTGTCTGGCGCAAGGCCGCCATCGAGGACGGTGGTGGCTGGCAGCACGACACGCTGACCGAGGACCTCGATCTCAGCTACCGCACCCAGCTTCGCGGCTGGAAGTTCCACTTCGTCCCGGACGTGGTGGTTCCCGCGGAGCTGCCGGTCGAGATGAATGCGTTCAAGTCGCAGCAGCACCGCTGGGCGAAGGGGTCGATCCAGACCTGCCGCAAGCTGCTGTCGCGCATCCTGCAGTCCGACCAGCCGCTCGGGGTCAAGGTGGAGGCGTTCTTCCACCTGACCGCGAACTTCAACTACGTGCTGATGGTCGCGCTGTCGATCCTCATGTTCCCGGCGATGGTCATCCGGTACAACATGGGGTGGTACGAGATGCTGCTCATCGACGTGCCGATGTTCTTCGCGGCGACCGCGTCGGTGGCGAACTTCTACACGGTGTGCCAGCGCGAGCTCTACCCGAAGGAGTGGGTCTCGCGGCTGCGCTACCTGCCGTTCCTGATGTCGATCGGCATCGGGCTGGCGATCAACAACACGCGCGCCGTGTTCGAGGCCATCCGCGGCCGGCAGAGCGAGTTCGCGCGCACGCCGAAGTACCGCATCGAGGACAGCTCGGACGAGTGGATCGGCAAGCGCTACCGGCAGGCCAACATCGTCCAGCCGATCTTCGAGCTGCTGCTGGGGCTGTACTTCACCTTCACCGTCTTCTACGCGCTGTCGAACCGGATCTACGGCACGCTGCCGTTCCTGGTCCTGTTCCAGGTCGGCTTCCTCTACACCGGGCTGCTCTCGGTGGTCCAGCAGTTCGCCGACGACAGCGTCGCGCTCGACACGCAGGTCGCATCCGGCGAGTAGGCGCATCAGGTCCAGGCTCGACCGCCGCGGCGGGCACGCTGCTGTAGAATCGGCCAGTCCACGAGGGGGGCCGATGGAACGTCGCTCCTTCATCCGGCTCGTCGGCCTGAACGGGCTCGCCGTGGCGGCGACGGCGTGCGCGGCGCGCGGGTCCCGTCCCGCGCCGGCCTCTGCGCCATCGACCCCCATCCGCCTCAGCTCCAACGAGAACGCGCACGGACCCGGTGAGCGGGCACTCGCGGCCGTGCGCGAGGCGCTCGGGTCGGCGAACCGGTACGCGTTCGGCGCGGCCGGCGAGCTTCGCCATGCGGTCGCGGACGCCAACGGCGTGCCTGCGGATCATGTCCTCCCGGGCTGCGGATCCTCGCAGGTGCTGGAGGCCATCGTCGCGGCGTCGACCGGGCCCGATCGCGCGCTGGTCACCGCCGTACCGACCTTCGAGCTCGCAACCGGGCAGGCCCGCGCCCTGGGCGCGCCGGTCATCGAAGTCCCGGTCGATTCCTCCCTGCGTCTCGATCTGGAGGGAATGGCTGCCCGCGCCGCCGGCGCGGGGCTGATCTACGTCTGCAACCCCAACAACCCGACCGGCACGCTGCACGACGCGGCGGCGATCGCGCGGTTCGTCGACGAGGTGGGGCGCCGGGCTCCGGACGCGACGGTGCTCGTCGACGAGGCGTATCACGAGTACGTCGAGCGCCCGGGCCACGAGAGCGCGGTCGCGATCGCACGCGACAACCCGCGCGTCATCGTCGTCCGCACGTTCTCGAAGATCTACGGGATGGCAGGTCTGCGGGTCGGCTACGCCATCGCCCGCCCGGAGACCCTGCGTCCGCTCTCGGCGTACCTGGACGGGCTCAGCCTGAGCGTGCTCAGCGTGAACGCCGCGCTCGCGGCGCTCTCGGACACGGAGCGCGCCGCCGAGCAGCGGGCGCTCAACAGCGCGGCGCGCGCCTTCACCGCCGACGCGCTCCGGAGCGCCGGCTGCCGCGTCATCGAGTCGGACGCCAACTTCGTGATGGTGGACGTCGGGCGCGACGTCCGGTTCTTCGCCGCCGCCTGCCGCCGGCGGGGCGTCGAGATTGCGCGTCCGTTCCCGCCGCTGCTCACGCACGCCCGCATCACCATCGGGACGATGAGCGACATGCAGGCGGCCGTGCCGGTGTTCCTGGACGCGTTGAAGGAGCCCGCTCCCACCACGCGGCTGCCGGCGCCGCCGCCCTACGTGCCGCGCAGCGAGGGCGCCTGGGCCTGCTGAACGGCGGACGGCTAGCGCTGCTCCAGGGGAACCCAGGGCTGCGGGACGGCGGGTCCCGTGTACTCGGCGCGTGGTCTGATCAGGCGGTTGTTCGCGAGCTGCTCGAGCACGTGGGCCGTCCATCCCGACGTGCGGCTCACGGCGAAGATCGGCGTGTACAGCGACACGGGAATGCCGAGCGCGTAGTACATCGACGCCGAGTAGAAGTCGACGTTCGGGTTCAGGTTCTTCTCGCTCCGGACGGTCGCCTCGATCCGTTCGGACATCTGCACCCAGTGCGGCTGCCCGGCCCGCGTTCCGAGCTCCTTCGACAGCTGCCGCAGGTGCACGGCGCGCGGATCCATCGTCCGGTAGACACGGTGGCCGAAGCCCGGAATCTTCTGCTTGCGGGCGAGCCGCTCGCGGATGGCCGCCTCCACGCGCTCGGGCGTGGCCGTCGGGCCGAACTCCAGCAGCATCTTCATGACGTCGGCGTTCGCGCCGCCGTGAAGCGGGCCCTTGAGCGCCCCGATGCCGGCGACCACCGCGGAATGCATGTCGCTCAGCGTGGCGGCGGTGACGCGCGCCGCGAACGTCGACGCGTTCAGCTCGTGGTCCGCGTGCAGGATCAGCGCGCAGTCGAACGCGCGGACCGCGAGCGGATCCGGCCGCTGCCCCGTGAGCATGTACAGGAAGTTGGCGGCATGGCCCATGACGGGGTCGGGGTCGATGGGCCCCTGGTTCGCCTCCACCCGGCCGATGGCCGCGACGAGGCTGGCCATCTGCGCGGTGAGCCGCACCGCCTTGCGGTAGCTTGCCGCCGGCGAGTTGTCCGCGGCGTCCCTGTCGTAATGCGCGAGCGCCGAGGCGAGCGTCCGCAGCGTGTCCATCGGGTCGGACGGGGGCAGCTGACGCAGCAGCCGGAGGATGCCGTCGGGCAGCGGCCTGGCGGCCGCGAGCTGGGACTGCAGCTCGCCGAGCTCCGCCCGGGTCGGCAGGCGGCCGTGCCAGAGCAGGTGGCAGACCTCCTCGAAGGTCGCATTCGGGGCCAGGTCGTGGATGTCGTACCCGCGGTAGGCGAGGATTCCCCGCTCCCCGTCGATGTAGCAGATGTCCGACGTCGTCGCGACGACGTCCTCCAGGCCCCCCTTCGGCTTCGCTCCCGTGGTCACGAGTGGATCATAGATCGGGGGGGGCCGCCGCCGCCCCATGTCATAATCGACGGGACGGCCGCTTTTCCGAGTCCAGCCCTTGAACCCGCAGCACATCCGGAATTTCTCGATCATCGCGCACATCGATCACGGCAAGTCGACGCTCGCGGACCGCTTCCTGGAGCTGACCGGGGCGCTGCAGGCGCGCGAGATGGAGGCGCAGGTCCTGGACAGCATGGACCTGGAGCGGGAGCGCGGCATCACGATCAAGGCGCACCCGGTCCGGCTGAACTACACCGCGGCCGACGGCCAGCAGTACGTGCTCAATCTGATCGACACGCCGGGGCACGTCGACTTCTCGTACGAGGTCACCCGGTCGCTGGCGGCCTGCGAGGGGGCCCTGCTGCTCGTGGACGCCTCGCAGGGGGTCGAGGCCCAGACGCTGGCCAACGCCTACCTGGCCGTCGACAACAACCTCGAGGTCATTCCGGTCATCAACAAGATCGATCTGCCCGGCGCCCGACCGGAGGAAGTCCGGCGCCAGATCGAGGACATCATCGGGCTGCCGGCGGAAGACGCCCTGCTGGCGAGCGCCAAGGAGGGGATCGGCACGCGCGAGATCCTCGAGGCGGTCGTCAAGCGGCTGCCCCCGCCGAAAGGAGACCCCGACGCGCCGCTCAAGGCGCTCATCTTCGACTCCTGGTACGACTCGTACCGCGGCGTCATCATCGTCGTCCGCGTGATTGACGGCGTGATGCGGACGGGGATGAAGGTGCGCCTGATGGCGACGGCGCAGGACTACCCGATCGAGTCGATCGGCGTCTTCCTGCCGAAGCCGTCCGGGGTCGATGAGCTCGGGCCGGGCGAGGTCGGGTTCTTCACGGCGAACATCAAGAACGTGCGGGACGCGCAGATCGGCGACACGGTCACCGAGGCGGCGCGCCCGACCGCCGAGCCGTTCCCCGGCTTCAAGGAGCTGAAGCCGATGGTCTTCGCCGGGCTGTACCCGGTCGAAGGGCATCAGTACCCGGAGCTGCGCGAGGCGCTGGAGAAGCTGCGCCTGAACGACGCGTCGCTGTTCTTCGAGCCCGAGACGTCGGCGGCCCTGGGCTTCGGCTTCCGCTGCGGCTTCCTCGGGCTCCTGCACATGGAGATCGTGCAGGAGCGGCTCGAGCGCGAGTTCGACATGGACCTCGTGACGACCGCACCCGGGGTGCTCTATCGCGTGACGACGACGGACGGGGAGGTGCACGAGATCGACAGCCCGGCGAAGCTGCCGGACCCCGGGCGCATCGCGAAGCTCGAGGAGCCGGTGATCACCGCGACGATCATCACGCCGTCGGAGTACGTCGGGGGGATCCTGCAGCTCTGCCAGGACAAGCGGGGTGTCCAGAAGGGGCTCGAGTACCTGTCGTCGAACCGCGTGGTGATCACGTACGAGCTGCCGTTCGCCGAGGTCGTCCTGGACTTCTACGATCGGCTCAAGACGCTGTCGCGCGGCTACGCCTCGCTGGACTATCACGTCACCGGCTACTGGGAGTCGCCGCTCGTCCGCATGGACATCCTCGTCAACGGCGACCCGGTCGACGCGCTGTCGGTGATCGTCCACCGCGACACGGCGTACGAGCGCGGCAAGGCGCTCGTGTCGAAGATGCGCGAGCTCATCCCGCGGCAGATGTTCGAGGTGGCCATCCAGGCCGCCATCGGCACGCGGGTCATCGCGCGCGAGACGGTGAAGGCGCTGCGCAAGAACGTGCTGGCCAAGTGCTACGGCGGCGACATCACGCGCAAGCGGAAGCTGCTCGAGAAGCAGAAGGAAGGCAAGCGCCGGATGAAGCGCGTCGGGCAGGTCGAGATTCCGCAGGAGGCGTTCCTGGCCGTGCTCAAGGTCGGCGAGTAGCCGGCACGGCCCTCACGGACATCCGCACATGGCTCCGAAATCCACGGCGCGCGAATACTTCGAGTCGATCGTCATCGCGGTCATCCTGGCGCTCTTCATCCGGACGTTCGTCGTCCAGGCGTTCAAGATCCCGACCGGCTCGATGGAGAACAACCTCCTCGTCGGCGACCATCTGCTCGTCAACAAGTTCGTGTTCGGCCCGGCGCCGACGGGCCTCGAGCGCGCGCTGCTGCCCGTCGACGACATCGCGCGCGGCGACGTGATCGTCTTCAAGTACCCGGAGGAGCCGGAGCGCGACTTCATCAAGCGCGTGATCGGGCTGCCGGGCGAGACGGTGGAGCTGCGCCGGAAGCAGGTCTACATCGACGGCCAGCCGATCGAGGAGCCCTACGTCCATTTCCTCGTGCCGCCGAGCCCGGAAGGGCAGGAGGTGGCCCCGTACGACGTGCGCGAGAGCTACGGTCCCGTCACCGTGCCCGCCGATCACTACTTCGTGATGGGAGACAACCGGGACAACTCGCAGGACAGCCGCTGGTGGGGCTTCCTGCCGCGCGACTACGTCAAGGGCAAGGCGCTGATGGTGTACTGGTCGTTCGAGCCGGATCGCGCGGGTTACCGGGCCGACGGGGTGGGCGGCGCGGTGTCGGGCGCCGTCGACGCCTTCACGAACTTTTTCACCCGGACGCGGTGGGATCGCCTCTTCCACCAGATCCGGTAGGATAGCGGCCGCGAGGAGGGGCGTCCGTGCGTACGCTGGTCAAGCTGCTTTTCGCCGCGCTGATCGTCCACGCGGCGTACCGGGTTGGAATGGCGTACTGGGACCACTACCAGTTCCAGGACGAGGTCCAGCAGCTCGCGCAGTTCTCGGAACGCTCCACGCCGCCGGAGCTGGCGAAGGGGATCCTCGATCTGGCCGCCGATCGCGGCATTCCGCTCGATCCCGAAGACCTGAGCGTGAACCGGCGTCAGCGCCGGATCGACATCCTCGGCACCTACGTACGCGACGTCCTGCTCGTCCCCGGGTACCAGTACCCCTGGACGTTCACCCTCGACGTCACGGTCCTGACCATCAACTGAGCGCGGGCACGGCGGGAGGCGGCGCGTCGCCGCTGCCGTCAGGGAAGAATCCGGCGGAGCCGCGCCTCGAGCACGTCCGGCGTGACCCCGGCCACCTCGACGCGCTTCGTCCGGCTCTTCGCGCCCGACACGATTCGCACGGATCGCTTCGGCACGTCGAACGTCCCGGCGAGCAGCTCGATCAGGGTGTCGTTCGCCGCGCCGTCGACCGGCGCGGCCGCCAGCCGCACGAGCAGCTGGTCCTCGCGGACGCCCGCGATGCCGGAGCGGCCCGCGCGCGGGGTCACGCGGGCCGTGAAGGTGCTGCCGCCTGGTGTGGGTGAGAACAGGGGCACGGCGGGCGCGTCGGGCCCGCGGAGGCGCCTACGCCTCCGCGACCTTCAGCTCTTCGAGCGGCCGCACCGGCACGGGCTGCTGCGCCTCCGCCGTGCGGGGACGATGCAGGAGCACCCGCTCCTCGCGCTCCTTCTGGTCCTGCTCGCGGACGAAGTCGAGCGCGTTCCGGAGGGTCGCGATGCTGGATTCCAGCGAGTTCTCGACGTCCCGCCGCTTCAGCCGCAGCCCGTCGATCTCCCGCTGCACCTCTTCGAGCCGCAGCTGCGCCTTGTGCAGCAGCAGGTCCGCGCGCCCCTCCGCCTCCCGGATGATCCGCTGCGCCTCGTTCTCGGCGTTGGTGCGGATCTCGTCGGCGAGCCGCTGCGCGGTGAGCAGCGTGTTGCGCAGGTTCCGCTCGCCCTCCCGGTGCTCGTCGAGGCTGGCCTGCAGGCGTGCGAGCTCGTCGCGCAGCCGGTCGGCTTCACGCAGCGCCTGTTCGTAGTCGTCGGCGGTCTCAGCCAGGAACGCCTCGACCTCGGCGCGGTCGTACCCGCGCATCACCGACCGGAACTTCTGCTGCCGCAAATCCAGAGGGGTCACCTTCATGTGGCTGTCTCCGTCGCCGGCCGATCCGCCCTGCCGGGCGCCGGCCGTTCCCCGAAAATCGCCGTGCCGACGCGGACGATGGTGGCCCCTTCCTCCACGGCGACGTGGAAGTCGTGGCTCATGCCCATCGACAGCTCCGCCAGCCGGTCGGGGGGGACCCCCCCGGCGGCGAGCCGGTCGCGCAGCTGGCGCAGACGCCGGAACCATGGCCGGACGTCTTCCGGGTTTTCGGCATAGGGCGGCAGGAGCATCAGCCCCACGACGCGGGCGGCCTGCAGGTCCCCCGCCGCGCGGAGGACCTCGCCGACCTCCGGCTCGGGCAGGCCGAACTTGGTGGCCTCGCCCGCCAGATCCACCTGGATCAGCAGCTTCGGGGAGACGCCGCGGGCCGCGGCGGCCGCGTCGATCTGCCGGAGCAGGGACAGGCTGTCCACGGACTGGATCCAGGCGAAGCCGGAGACGGCCCGTTTGACCTTGTTCGACTGGAGGTGGCCGACGAGATGCCAGACCAGCGGCAGGTCCGCGACCGCCTCGATCTTCGGCAGCGCCTCCTGCACGCGGTTCTCGCCGAAATCGACCTGTCCGCAGGCGGCGGCGGCCCGGATGGCCTCCGGCGGAAACGTCTTCGAGACGGCAACGAGACGAATCGAGGCGGGGTCACGGCCCGCCGCGCGGGCCGCCCGATCCAGGCGGTCCCGCACGGCGGCGAGCGTGTCGGCGATATGAGAGAAAGCGCTCACGGGCGCGTGGCGCGGCGCGGGCCGCGGCCTACTTCTTCATGGCCGCCAGGAAGCCCTTGACCTCGGCGGCGTGCGGACCGTCGGGCGCGGCCTTGAGATATCCCTCGAACGCGGTCACGGCCGCGTCCATCTCGCCCAGGTTCACGTGGGCCATGCCCAGCCGGTAGTACGCCTCGCCGTAGTTCGGATCGGCCTTCACGGCCGCCGCGAACTTCTCCTTGGCCTCGGCGAACTTGTTCTGGTTCCAGAGGATGACCCCCTGGTTGTACAGGGCGTTGGCGTTGCCACCCCCGGCCCCGCCGCCGGCCGCGGCCGCCTTCTCGCTCGCGGCGAGCGCCTCGTCGGCCTTGCCCTGCTGGTTCAGCACGTTCGAGAGCCCCGTCCACGCCTCGGCGTAGTCGGGCTTGATCTCGACCGCCTTCCGGTAGGCCGCCTCCGCCTGCGCCCACTCCTGCTTCTGCGAGTGGGCGTAGCCGATGTTGTAGTAGCAGTCGGCGCAGTTCGGCGCCATGCCGGCCGCCTCGGTGAACTTCGCGATCGACTCGTCGAACTTGCCGGCGCGGCTCGCCGCGACCCCTTCGTCGAACATCTTCTGCAGCGCAGCCTGCCGCTTCGCGGCTTCCTCCGACGTCGCGCCGCCGCGTCCGAGCTGCATCTCGAGCGGCGGGTTCTCGCCGAGGGAGACGCGCGCCTCCCCCTGCGCCTTCAGATCGCCCTTCTCGGCGGTGACGAGGTACTCACCGGGGTAGAGGCCGATCTGGATCCACTCGCCCTTCTTGTTGCTCTTGACCTCGCGGCTGCTCTTGACGGTCTTCGACGAGATCGTGATCTTCGCGCCCTCGATGGGCTTGCCTTCCGGGTCCGTCACCTTGCCCCGCAGCATCCCCGTCTGCGCCGAGGCCGCCGACGGGAGCGCCAGCAGCATCACGGCCATCGCGAGTCCCGAGACGAGCCGGCCCAGTCGCTTCGCAGTCATATCAATGGCCCTCCGCCGCGCCCGGACGTGACGGGTCGCGACACCGCTAGTGTATCAAGCCCGCGGCGCCGCTTCGGCGCCGTCCGCCACCTCGAAGAGGAACCGCCGGATGGCATCCGGATCCTGCACGAGCGGCGCCGGCGGCAGGGACGCCAGAAAGCGCCGGCCGTACCCCATGGTCCGGAGGCGCGGATCGAGGATGGCCAGGACGCCGCGGTCGGTGCGGTGCCGGATGAGCCGACCCAGTCCCTGGAGCAGCGTCAACACGGCGAGCGGAACCTGGTAGTCCGAGAACGGGTCGCGTCCCTGCGCCTGGAGCGCCTCCATCCGGGCGGCGGTGATGGGGTCGGTGGGCGAGGCGAACGGCAGCTTGTCGATGATCACGCAGCTCAGCTGTGGGCCGACGACGTCGACCCCCTGCCAGAAGCTGGAGGTCGCCAGCAGCACCGCGTTCGGCGTGCTGCGGAACCGGCCGATCAGCGCCGAGCGCGGGCCCTCTCCCTGCACGAGCACCGGGTAGGGCAGCGCCGTGCGCAGCACGGGCTCGACCTTCCGCAGCACCGCGTAGCTCGTGAACAGCACGAACGCGCGCCCTTCGCTGCGCCGCAGGATCTCCAGGCACTCCGTCGCGACGGCATCCGCGAAGCCGGGATGACGCGGCGCGGGCATGCGGCGGGGGAGATACAGCACGGCCTGACGCGTGTAGTCGAACTCCGACGCCAGGCGGCGCTCGACCGCATGCCCGATGCCGAGCCGCTCCTTCACGTAGCGGAACGAGCCGTCGACCGCCAGCGTCGCCGACGTCAGCACGACGCTGGAGAAGAGATCGAAGATCTGCTCCCGGGCAATCCGCGAGACGTCGATCGGCGCCGCGCGCAGGAAGACGCCACGCCCTCTCGCTTCGAGGAAGAACACGAAGTCCGGGTCGGCGGCCCGCAGCAGGAAGGCGAGGTCCCGCCGAATCGCCTCGGCCCGCCCGGCCAGCGCCAGCAGGTCGTCCAGCACGGCGGGGCGCACGGCGGACGCCTCGTGGGTCGGGGCGTCCTTGAGCAGCTGCAGCGCCGCCTGCAGCCCGTCGAGGACGCCGAGCAGCGTCTCGCCCGGCTCCTGCACGTCGGCCAGCGCTTCCGGCGTCACCCGGACCCGCTCGTCACTGGATCCGCGCGCCGGCCGGAGCGCGTCGAAGAAGCTCCGCGCCCGGTTCTGGACGAGCGCGGCCATGCGCCTGATGCTCTCGCGGCGCTCCGGATCGGGCCACGACTCGATGGCGCGGATCACGTCGTGCTCCAGCTCCTCAAGCCGGTAGCTGCTGACGACCACGCCGAAGTACTGCGTGATGACGTCTTCCAGCTGGTGCGCCTCGTCGACGATGGCGACGTCGCGGTCGGGAATCACCGCGCCGAACTCGCTCTGCCGTACCGCCGCGTCGGCACAGAGCAGATGGTGGTTGACGATGACCAGGTCGGATTCGGCGGCACGCTGCCGCATGCGCGTCAGGAAGCAGTCGGCGTACTCGGCGCAGGCCGTCCCCGGACAGTTCTCCGACGTCGCGCAGATCTCGTCCCAGAGCGGGAGATCCTCCGGCAGGTCGGTCAGCTCGGCGCGGTCCCCCGTCTCCGTCTGCGCGGCCCAGCGCTCGATGATGGGCAGCAGGATGCGCTCGTCGACGCGACTGCCGGAGGGGGACAGGGTCAGCGCCTGCTGGCGGGGAAGACCGCCTTCCTGCAGCGCGCGGAACCGGTGCAGGCAGAGATAGTTGGCGCGTCCCTTCATCACCGTGGCGGTGAACGGGCGCCCGACGATCTGCGCGAGCACCGGCAGGTCCTTCTCCGAGATCTGCTCCTGCAGGTTCTTCGTGCCGGTGGAGACGAGCACGCGCTGGCCGCTCAGGATTGCCGGGACCAGGTACGCCAGCGTCTTGCCCGTGCCCGTGCCGGCCTCGACCAGGGCGACTCCGCCGTCGCGCAGCGTGCCGGCGACGATGCGCGCCATCTCGCGCTGCGCCGCCCGCACCTCGAAGCCCGGCAGACGCGCCGCGAGCGGGCCGGACGGGTCGAAGCAGGCCTCGACGCGCGCGGGGAGATCGTCCGGAACGGGGTCGTGCGGCGGTCCGGGCATCGGGTCAGTGTAGCCCGGCTGGTGTGGCAGGGGATGCGTACGTCGTGGGGTCAGGGGGTGTCAGAAAGGCAGGAACGGCGTCGCTGTACCACACAGGCCGCAGAGGCCACAGACGGCGCAGTCGGGGAAGGATGGAACGGAGAGGGCGGCCGAGGGCGCAAAGGCTGCCGGACGCAGAGTCCTCCTGCGCGGGCGGAGACACAGACGCGGATCTCCTGTTCTGCGCTCCTTGCGGCCTCCCTGCCTCCGACGTCTTCGAGGTGACTAGCGGCCGAGGCGGTCCGGATACAGCGGGAACCGCCGGCACAGCGCCTCGACCTCCGTGCGGATCGCCGCCAGCTTCGCGTCGTCGTCCGGCGCGGCCAGCGCGCTGAGCACGAGCTCGCCGATGACGTCCATCTCCCGCTCCGTCATGCCGCGCGTGGTGACGGCGGGCGTGCCGATGCGGATGCCGCTGGCGACCATCGGCGGGTTCTGGTCGAAGGGGATCGCGTTCTTGTTGACGGTGATGCCCGCCTTGCCGAGCGCGGCCTCGGCGACCTTGCCGGTCAGGCCCTTCGAGAACACGTCGACGAGCATCAGGTGGTTGTCGGTGCCGCCGCTGACGAGCCGGTAGCCGCCCGCGGCGATCACCGAGGCGAGCCGCTGGGCGTTGGCGACGACCTGCCGCTGGTACTCCGCGAACTGCGGTGTGGACGCCTCCTTCAGGCACACGGCCTTGGCGGCGATCACGTGCACGAGCGGTCCCCCCTGCACGCCGGGGAACACGGCGCGATCGATCTCCTTCGCGTGCGCGGCCCGGCAGAGGATCATCCCCGCCCGCGGTCCGCGCAGCGTCTTGTGCGTCGTCGTCGTGACGAAGTCGGAGTGCGGGACCGGGCTCGGATGCACGCCGGCGGCGACGAGACCGGCGATGTGCGCCATGTCGGTCATCATCAGCGCGCCGGTTTCGTCCGCGACCGCGCGGATGCGGGCGAAGTCGATCACGCGCGGGTACGCGCTGGCGCCGACGATGATCAGCTTCGGACGGTGCTCGCGGGCGAGCCGCTCCAGCTCGTCGTAGTCGAGCCGCTCGTCCTCGCGGCGCACGCCGTAGGGAACGACCTTGAAGTACTTGCCCGAGAAGTTCAGCGGGTGGCCGTGGGTGAGATGTCCGCCATGGGCCAGGTTCATGCCCAGGATCGTGTCCCCCGGCTGGAGTGCCGCGACGAACACGGACATGTTCGCCTGCGCCCCCGAGTGCGGCTGGACGTTCACGTGCTCGGCGCCGAACAGCGCCTTCGCGCGCGCGATCGCCGTCGACTCGACGACGTCGACGAACTCGCAGCCGCCGTAGTAGCGGCGACCGGGATAGCCTTCGGCGTACTTGTTCGTGAAGATCGAGCCCGTCGCCTCGAGGACGGCGCTGCTGACGAAGTTCTCGGACGCGATCAGCTCGAGTCCGGATGCCTGGCGCTCCGTCTCGTTCCGGATTGCCTGGGCTATTTCAGGGTCGAGATCGGCCAGCGTGCGGGAGGTGAGCGAGGCGGTGGTGGACATCGGGGGGAATTGTACCATGTCGGTTCCCTGCCATCAGGGCCCTGAAGCGGAGCGACACCCCTCATGTCTGTGCCAACCGTGACCCTGTCCCGCCGCGGCGAAGAGCGCGTCCGCGCCGGACATCCCTGGATCTATCGCGGCGACGTGCTCGAGGCGGAAGCCGGCCCGGGCGACATCGTGGTGGTCATGAGCCAGCGGGGCCGCCGCCTCGGCGAGGCGTTCTGGAGCGATCGATCGCAGATCGCCGTGCGGATGACGGCGTGGGGTGACGAGACGTTCGCCGATTCCGGCTGGCACGGCCGGCTGGCCGCCGCGATGGCGTACCGCGACTCGCTCGGCATCGACGCGACCGCGTACCGTCTCGTGCACGGCGAAGCGGATCGGCTTCCCGCCCTGATCGTCGATCGCTACGGCGACTACCTCGTCGTCCAGGCGCTGACGCAGGCGACGGACCGCGCGCTCCCGGCGATCACCGCGGCGCTCGTCGCGATCACCGGCGCCCGCGGCGTGCTGGCGCGCAACGATCCGCGCGTGCGTGCGCTCGAAGGGCTGCCGCAGTCCGTCGAGGTCCTGCACGGCGAGGTCCCGGAGCGGATCGAGTGCCGGGAGGGGACGGTCGAGTACGAGGTGGACGTCTGGCACGGGCAGAAGACGGGGCTCTTCCTCGACCAGCGTGAGAACCGCGAGGCCGCAGCGCAGTACGCGCGCGGGCGGCTGCTCGACGCGTTCAGCTACAACGGCGGGTTCGCGCTGCGGCTCGCCGATCGCTGCGAGACCGTGCTCGCGCTGGACGCGTCGGCCGATGCCGTCGCGCGCATCCGGGCCAACGCCGCGCGCAACGGCCGTGCGAACGTCGAGGCACGGGAGGGCAACGTCTTCGACGAGCTCCGGTACTTCGAGCGGGAGGGGACGCGCTTCGACACGATCGTGCTGGATCCGCCGGCGTTCGCGAAGAACCGCGGCGCGGTCGAGAAGGCGCTGGCCGGCTACAAGGAGATCAACCTGCGCGCGCTCCGGATTCTCGAGCCCGGCGGCGTGCTCGTCACCTGCAGCTGCTCGTACCACGTCGACGAGCCGCTGTTCCTGCAGGTGCTCGCGGATGCGGCCGCGGACGCGCGCGCGCACGTGACGGTGGTCGAGAAGCGGATGCAGGGACGCGATCACCCGGTGCTGCTGACCGTGCCCGAGAGCTACTACCTGAAGTGCATCGTCCTCAGGAAAGGGTGAGCCGCGGTCGGGATGTTATAGTTCGGGAAGCCGCCAGGGGCATTCCGACTGCGGATGCCGGATTGCTGATGCCGGATTTCCGCCGTCTGCGCGGTCGGAATTGAGAAGGACCCTTGGAACCTGATCCGGTTGAGACCGGCGGAGGGAGCGCGGCGATCCCACCCGCCTTTACCGGCCGGCCCGTCCGGCCGCTGATGACCGTATTCATGTCCACGAGCGATTACGGGTCGGCCTACCCGAATTCCCGGAAGGTCTGCGTCGAGGGGCAGGCGGGCGGATTCCGCTTCGCCGTGCCGATGCGCGAGATCGCGCTGTCGAACGGCGAACGGCTGCGCGTCTACGACACCAGCGGCCCGCTGGGTCATGACGCGCGCCGGGGGCTGCCGCCCGTGCGTGCCGAGTGGATCGCCGCACGCGACGTCGAGGCGGTGGCCCGTCCGGGTGGACGGCGCGTGCTGCGCGGCCGGAGCGCCGTGACGCAGCTGCACTACGCGCGCCGCGGCATCGTCACGCCCGAGATGGCGTTCGTCGCGCTGCGCGAGGGGTTCGATCCCGAGTTCGTCCGATCCGAGGTGGCGCGCGGCCGCGCGATCATCCCCGCGAACATCAACCACCCCGAGCTCGAGCCGATGATCATCGGCCGCAACTTCCTGGTGAAGGTGAACGCGAACATCGGCAACTCCGCCGTGCGGTCTTCGATCGACGACGAGGTGGAGAAGCTGCGCTGGGCGACACTCTGGGGCGCCGACACGGTGATGGATCTGTCCACCGGGCGCGACATCCACGAGACGCGCGAGTGGATTCTGCGCAACTCCCCCGTGCCGATCGGGACCGTGCCGATCTACCAGGCGCTCGAGAAGGTGGGCGGCCGGCCGGAAGAGCTGACGTGGGAGATCTACCGCGACACGCTGATCGAGCAGGCCGAGCAGGGCGTGGACTACTTCACCGTGCACGCCGGCGTCCTGCTTCGCTACATCCCGCTCACCGCGAAGCGCGTCACCGGCATCGTCTCGCGCGGCGGCTCGATCATCGCGAAGTGGTGCCTGGCGCACCATCAGGAGAACTTCCTCTACACGCATTTCCACGAGATCTGCGAGATCATGCGCGCCTACGACGTCAGCTTCTCGCTCGGCGACGGCCTGCGCCCCGGCTCGATCGCCGACGCGAACGACGAGGCGCAGTTCGCCGAGCTGCAGACGCAGGGCGAGCTGACGCAGATCGCGTGGTCGCACGACGTGCAGGTCATGAACGAGGGCCCCGGCCACGTGCCGATGCACCTCATCCGCGAGAACATGGACCGGCAGCTCGAATGGTGCCACGAGGCCCCGTTCTACACGCTCGGCCCGCTGACCACGGACATCGCGCCCGGATACGACCACATCACGTCGGCGATCGGCGCCGCGATGATCGGCTGGTACGGCACCGCGATGCTGTGCTACGTCACGCCCAAGGAGCACCTCGGCCTGCCGAACCGCGAGGACGTGAAGGCGGGCGTGATCGCGTACAAGATCGCCGCGCACGCCGCGGACCTGGCCAAGGGGCACCCGCGCGCGCAGGCCTGGGACGATGCGCTGTCGAAGGCGCGGTTCGAGTTCCGCTGGCGCGATCAGTTCAACCTGTCCCTCGACCCGGTCACGGCGCTCGCGTACCACGATGAGACGCTGCCCGCGGAGGGGGCGAAGGTCGCCCACTTCTGCTCGATGTGCGGTCCGAAGTTCTGCTCGATGGAGATCACCAACCAGGTCCGCGAGTACGCGGCCAGGCTGGGGGTGAGCGAGGCGGATGCCCTGCGGGCCGGCCTCAGCGAGAAGGCCGTCGAGTTCCGCAGGACGATCGCGAAGTGACGCCGGTCAGCGCGAGGCCGGCGTCGCCGGCGCGGGCACGATCTGGATCACCGTGGGGAAGCGCTCCGGCTGCGCGCCGGGCACCGGGTTGAGGAATCCCGGCGAGCCGCCCCACGTATAGTCCTTCACCGTCACGGACGGCGGGAACGCCATCGTCCGCTCGTTGTAGCGGCCGATCTCGAAGATGTGCACGCGCGGCTGCTCGTAGACCGTCGTGCCGCGATCGCGCAGCAGCGTGCGGTAGTAGGCCACCATCTCGTCGAAGCCGACCGTCGCGCCGAACAGATAGAACCGCTGCCCGCGCCCGGCGTCGTACGACGTGAGGAAGACCGAGGCCGGGTAGACCGTGACACCGAGGACGTCCTCGCTCGGCGGCTGCTGTTCCGGAAAGAGGGCCGGGAGGGCGGCTGCCGACGCGGTGGCCCGTTCGGACGACCCGGACTGGGGCGCCTGCGCCGCGGGGCCCGCGGCTGCGGCCGCCGCGATCAGGAACACTGACGCTGTTCTCGTCATCCGCGCCATGCTGTCATTATAGGCGCCGCGACCCGCCCGCAGGACGCCATCCCGGACGATTGCCGTGCCCACCGCCGCGCTCATGACCACGCTGTTCGATGCCGCCCGGAGCCATCAGCCCTGGGCGGAGGAGGTGCTCGAAGCGCTCGTGCGCCTCGAATCCCCGTCGGGCGACGCCGACGCCCTCGCGTCCTGTGCGCGCGGGCTCGCGGACACGCTGCGCGGGCAGGGACTGCAGGTGGAGCTCCGCGAGTCCGGCGGGCTGGCGCACGTCCGTGCCGAGACGGGTGCCGGCCGCACCGTGCTGCTGCTGGGACACTACGACACCGTCTGGCCGGTGGGCACCCTCGAGCGGATGCCGCTGCGGCGCGAGGGAGGCCGGCTGTTCGGCCCGGGCGTCCTCGACATGAAGGCGGGCATCGTGATCGCGCTCGTCGCGCTCCGCGCGCTGCGCGAGACCGGCCGGCGGCACGAGCGGATCGTGATGCTGTGGACCGCGGACGAGGAGGTCGGCAGCGGGACCTCGCGCGCGCTGATCGAGGAGGAAGCGCGCGGCTGCGAGACGGTCTTCGTGCTCGAACCCGCGCTGGCCGGCGGCGGCGTGAAGACGGCGCGCCGGGGTGCGGGCGAGTTCCGGATCGCCGTCTCCGGCGTCGCGGCCCATGCGGGCATCGAGCCGGAGCGGGGCGCGAGCGCCGTGCACGAGCTCGTGCGGCAGCTTGGCGCGGTACTGGCGCTCCACGATCCGTCTCGCGGGATCTCCATCAACGTCGGCACGATTCACGGCGGAAGCCGTCCGAACGTCGTCGCGGAATCGGCCGAGGCGCGCGTGGACGTCCGCGTGGCCGCGGCCGCCGGGGCCGGCCGGATCGCCGAGGCGATGGCAAACCTCGTCTCCGGCGATCCACGCGTGCGGATCGACGTGAGCGGCGGCCTCAACCGCCCGCCCTTCGAACGCACGCCCGGAGTGGAGCGCCTGTATCTGAAGGCCCGGCGACTGGCGGCGGCTCTCGGGCGTGAGCTCCCGGAGGGAGAGACCGGCGGCGTGTCGGACGGAAACCTTACGGCCGCGCTCGGCGTCCCAACGCTGGACGGGCTTGGCGCCCACGGCGGCGGCGCCCATGCGCTGGACGAGCACGTCGAGCTGGACAGCCTGGCGTTCCGGGGCGCGCTGCTGGCCGGCCTGCTCGCCTCGGATACAATGGAGTAACCGCCAATGAACGCCCGGATCGGGCGTGCTGATCACCGATCATGACGAACATGCTCAAGACGACCGCGCTGCTCGCGCTGATGAGCGGGCTGCTGCTCTTCATCGGCGATGCGCTCGGAGGGCCGCAGGGCCTGGTGATCGCGTTCGGCTTCGCCGTCCTGACGAACATCGGGTCGTACTGGTTCTCGGATCGCATCGTGCTCGCGATGTACCGCGCGCGGCAGGTCGGCCCGGAGCACCCGCTGCACCAGCTGACCGCCGAGCTGGCGCAGCGCGCCGGCCTTCCGATGCCGCGGGTCTACATCATCCCGGACGATTCGCCGAACGCCTTCGCGACGGGGCGCAACCCGTCGCACGCGGCCGTGGCCGCGACGGAGGGCATCCTGCGCGTGCTGAGCCGCGACGAGCTCGCCGGCGTCATCGCGCACGAGCTCGCGCACGTGAAGCACCGCGACATCCTGATCAGCTCCGTGGCCGCGACGCTCGGGGCCACGATCATGATGGCCGCGCGCTTCGCGTTCTTCTTCGGCGGCCGCGACGACCGCGGCGGCAGCCCGCTGTCGGGCCTGGCGATGCTCATCCTCGCGCCGATCGCGGCGATGCTCATCCAGTTCGCGATCTCGCGTTCGCGCGAGTACGCCGCCGACGCGGGGGCCGCGCGGCTGGTCGGCTCGCCCGACGGCCTCGTGAGCGCCCTGCGCAAGATCGACGCCTACGCACGCCGCGTGCCGCTGGATGCGAATCCCGCGACCGCGCACATGTTCATCGTCGCGCCGTTCTCGGGATCGGGCCTGATGTCCCTGTTCTCGACGCATCCGCCGATGGAGAAGCGGATCGGCGCACTGCTCGCGCTGCGCTGACGGGCAGCCCGCGTGTCGTCCGACGCGCCGCCGCCGTTCCGGTGGCGGCGCGTTTCCATGTACAGGCGGATCCGGCGCGGCGCCCGCGCGCGCTCCGGATTTCCGCCGATCGTCCATTCTGACGGTGACAACCGGACACGTCCGTCGAACCGGCCCTTCGGCTCAGGCTGTCCTCAAGGACAACGCGCCCAACGGTTTCGCCCGACGCGCTCCATCGGGTACAGGCGGTCAGGCCCTTGGCCCCAAGCTTGCTACGGACCGGGGTGTGGAGGTCGAGCCGCCGTGGAAGACTTCGACATCGCACCCAGCAAGATTGGCGACACCGCGCAGCGCGTCGTGGACCGCGCGATCGACGAAGCGCGCCGGCGTCAGCACGGCGTGCTCGGCAACGAGCATCTGTTCGTCGCGTTCGCGCAGACCGAATGGGAGATGTTCGCGCAGGTCCTGCGCGAGCTCGACCTGCATCCGCAGGCGGTCCTGCAGGCGCTCGAAGCGGAGATGGCGCGCTTCGCCAGCTACGACGGCCGCGATCTCCGTGTGTCGCCCGCGTCGAAGCTCGTATTCAAGCTGGCGTACCATCACGCCTCGCGGGCGGGGCGCCAGTCGATCGAGGCGCCCGACCTCTTCGCCGCGATCTTCGAGGACAGTCAGGGGCTGCCCGCCGCCGTCATGCGACGGGCCGGCGTCGAGCCCGAGTCGCTGGTGACGCGCATCACCTCGCGCGTGCGCGAACTCGAGCGCGAGGACGAGCGGCTCCGCAAGCGGTACGAGCTCCCGCCCTTCCTGAAGCACTTCGCGACGAACCTCAATCTGCTGGCGAGGCAGGATCGCCTGCCGCCGGTCTACGGCCGCGACGCCGAGATCCAGCAGGTGGTCGAGATCCTCTGCCACCGCGATCGTGCCAACTCCGTGATGCTCATCGGCGAGCCCGGCGTCGGCAAGACCGCCATCGCCGAAGGGCTCGCGCGCCGGATCGAGTCGGAGCCCGACTCCGTCCCCGCGCGGATGCGCGAGTGCCACATCGTCAGCCTGCAGCTGAACAGCCTGGTGGCCGGCACGATGCTGCGCGGCATGTTCGAGGACCGGATGCAGAACGTCCTGCGCGAGCTGCGCGAGCGTCCGAACCTGATCCTCTTCATCGACGAAGCGCACACGCTGGTCGGCGCCGGCGCCGCGCTTGGCGCGCCCTCCGACGCGGCCAACGTGCTCAAGGGCGTGCTGGCGCGCGGCGAGGTCCGCATCATCGGCGCGACGACGCTCTCCGAATACAAGGAGTTCATCCAGGAGGACGAGGCGCTGGCGCGCCGGTTCCGCACGGTGCACGTCCCGGAGCCCACGATCGAGGAGACCCGCCGCATCCTGCTCCACGTCCGCCCCCGCCTCGAGCGGAACTACGGCGTGCGCATCGACGACGACGCGATCGAAATGGCGCTGGCGATGTCTCCCCGGTACCTCCGGCACCTGCGGCTGCCGGACAAGGCCATCGGATGGCTCGACACGGCGTCCGTCCGTGCCGAGATCGAGCGCCGCTTCGAGGTGAAGGAGCGCGACATCGCCGCGGTCGTCTCCACGGCCGCGCGGATCCCCGAGGACATGGTCTTCCGCGAAGTATCCGATCGCTTCCGCGACATCGAGAAGCGGCTGTCCGACCGTGTCGTCGGCCAGCAGGAAGCGGTGCGCGCGGTGGCGCGCCGGCTGATCCTCAACAAGGGCCCGCTCAAGGACGGGTTCGATCGCCCCGATGGCGTGCTGCTCTTCCTGGGACCGACCGGCGTGGGGAAGACCGAGCTGGCGAAGGCGCTCGCCGAGTACCTGTTCGGCGACCCGAAGAAGATGATCCGCATCGACATGTCCGAGTACCAGGACGGCGGCGTGTCGGTCGACAAGCTGATCGGAATGCCGCGCGGCATTGTCGGGTCCGAACGGGGCGGCGTGCTCACGAACCAGCTCCGTGACAACCCGTACTCGGTCGTGCTGCTCGACGAGATCGAGAAGGCGAGCCCGAGTCTCCTGAACGTCTTCCTCCAGGCGTTCGACGAAGGCTGGCTCACCGACGGCCGCGGCAAGCGCGTGTATCTGAGCGATGCCCTGGTCATCATGACGTCCAACCTCGGTGCGGACCATTTCCGCCGGATGACGACGCCGCTGGGGTTCCGCGCCGTGACGCCGGACGCGGCACGCGACGTCCGCAGCGACGTGCTGCGCGAGCTGGAGCGCCGGTTCCCGCCGGAGTTCCGCAATCGCATCGACGAAGTCGTGGTCTTCTCGCCGCTGGCGCACGAGGAGGTCAGGCAGATCGCCCTGCAGTACATCGCGCGCATCGAGGCGACGCTGCGCGAGCGGCGCCGGACCATCGCCGTGGACGAGGATGCGTTCGAGACGCTGGTGCAGGAAGGCCACAGCCTCGCATACGGCGCACGCTTCCTGAAGCGGGTCATCGACGACAGGGTGAAGCTGCCGATCAGCGAGCGCTGGTCCGAGGGGACGCACTTCAACGTGCGGCTCGTCGACGGCGTCCTGCGCGTCGAGGTGGCCGGCCCCCGCCTCATCGCCGATCACCGGGCGCTCGCCTGCGGCGCGTAAGGGCGGCCGTTCAGCTGGCCGCGCGATCGCGGAGGTCCAGCATGCCGCGGACCTCGGCGACCGTCCCGTCCACCGCCCGCGCGTAGTCGCGCGGGACCGTACGGGACCCGCCGGCAAACAGCCGCTCGTAGCCCTCCACGAGCTCCGGGTACTCGACCGCGAGAATCCGCAGGAAGTGCTCGCGCGTGCCGGCGTCGAGCCGGAGGACGTTCGCGCCGACGAACGCCGCGCCGTGCTCGCGCGCCGCCCGCATCGTCTCCTCGATCGACGACCGCGAGGTGGTCAGGCCGGGCAGCAGCGGCGCCATGAGCACCCCCGCGCGGATGCCCGCCGCCGCCAGCCGCTCCACCGCCTTCAGGCGCTGCAGCGGCGGCGCCGCCCCGGGCTCGAGCCTGCGCCAGACGTCTTCGTTCAGGTGAGGAACGCTGAGGTAGACGGTACAGCGGGCGCGCCGCGAGAGCTCCTGCAGGACGTCCGTGTCCCGGACCACCATCGGGCCCTTGGTGACCAGACCCACCGGCGTCCCGGACGCGGCAAGTCGCTCGAGCGCCTGGCGGGTGAGGCGGTATTCCCCTTCGATCGGCTGGTACGGGTCCGTCGCCGTGCCGACCGCGACCAGCTCCCGCGTCCACGAGGGCCTCGCCAGCTCGCGCGCGAGCACGGCCGGAAGATTGACCTTCACCAGGATGACCGAGGCGAACTCGTCGCCCGCTCCCATCTCGAACTGCGCGTGGTACCGGCGGGCGAAGCAGTAGTGGCAGGCGTGCGTGCATCCGCGGTAGGGGTTGAGCGTCCACTTGAACGGCATGTTCGCGACGCGATTCAGCGCGGACCGGCAGCGGACCTCCTGATATCGCGCGTGATCGGATCGGAGGCGCGCGTCCGTCAGGGCGGCCGTGCCGCCGGCACGGACCGCGTCGGCCACGTCCCGGGTGGTCGGCCGATGAAATGCCAGCGGGAAGAGCGGAAGCTGATCCACGTTCGTCTTCCTTTCGCCTATGATGCCACAGGACCCGGAAGGCGGAAACGGGGAAATTGGAGCCGGAGCCTCAGGTGCCGGCCTGGCGCGCAGGGGAGGCGCCCGTCCGGCGTCGCCACCAGTCGAGGATGTCGTCGAGAGTGCGATCGAGGGGGATCTCGGGCTTCCACCCGGTCTCGGCGGACAACCGGGCATGGCTGCCGACGACCACGGGGACGTCGACCGGACGGTAGCGCGCCGGATCTCGCACGAGCGCCACCGGCACGCGGGTCCGTTGGACCAGCGCCTCCACCAGATCCCGTATCAGCACCGCACGGCCGCTGCACACGTTGTACACCTCGCCGCGCCGGCCCTTCGCCGCCAGCCCGATGTACGCCCGCACCGTGTCGCGCACGTCCGTGAGGTCGCGGCTCGCGTCGAGGTTGCCGACGAGCAGCTCGGGCGGGCTCTGGCCGGCTTCGATCAGCGCGAGCTGACGGGCGACGCTCGACGCGACGAATGCGGGAGACTGCCGCGGGCCGATGTGGTTGAACGATCTGGCGACGACGACGTCGAGGTCGTCGGCCGCCGCGCGCAGGGCGAGCATCTCCTGTGCGAGCTTGCTGACCGCGTACGGACCGACCGGACCGATCGCGGACGCCTCCGTCAGCAGCTCGGATGTCGGCCGGTACACCAGCGCGGACCCCGTCACGACGACGCGCGCCCGGGGCGCCGAGGCGCGCAGCGCCTCCAGCAGATGCGCCGTGCCCATGACGTTCGTCTCGAGCGTCGTGCCGATGCGGTCCCAGGCGCTTCCGGACTGCGCGGCGCCGGCGCAGTGGTAGACGACATCCGGACGGGCTGCGGCCATCGCCTCGGCCACGGCCCGCCGATCGAGCAGGTCGACCGCCTGCATGTGGATGTCCGTGTCAGGCAGGCGTTCGGCGCGGCGCGCCCAGGCGATGACCTCTGCGCCGGTCCGTGCCAGGGCGTCGACGAGATGGCTGCCGGCGAACCCGGCCGCGCCGGTGACCAGGATTCGCGGCACGGGTCAGGGGCGGGCCGGGCCGTACTGCGCGGCGTAGTAGGCGCGGAAGGCGGCGTCCTGCTCCTTGATGGGGCGCCACCACCACTCGCTCTCCCTGTACCACTCGACGGTCCGCCGGAGTCCCTCGTCGAAGGGCACCTGCGGTTCCCAGCCGAGCGCGCGGAGCTTCGAGGTGTCGAGCGCATACCGGCGGTCGTGCCCCGGCCGGTCCTTCACGCGCTGGATGAGCGAGGCGTCTCGCCCCGTGAGCTGGAGGATGCGGTGGGTGAGATCGACGTTCCTGACCTCGTTGCCGCCGCCGATGTTGTAGACCTCGCCGTTGGTGCCCTTCGCGATCACGAGGTCGAGCGCGCGGCAGTGGTCCTCGACGTGCAGCCAGTCGCGGACGTTCTGGCCGTCTCCGTAGAGCGGCAGCGGGCGCCCGTCGAGCGCGTTGGTCACGAACAGCGGGATCACCTTCTCGGGGAACTGGTACGGCCCGTAGTTGTTCGACGCCCGCGTGACGATCACCGGCACGCCGTGGGTCGCGAAGTAGCTGTACGCGAGGCGATCGGCCCCCGCCTTGCTCGCCGAGTAGGGATTGCGCGGCTTCAGCTCGTCCGTCTCGCGGCTGTGGCCCTCGGGGACGCTGCCGTAGACCTCGTCGGTCGAGATCTGGATGAAGCGCCGGAGGCGCGGGGCCTCCCGCGCGGCCTCGAGGAGCACGAACGTCCCCAGCACGTCCGTGCGGATGAACTCGCCGGCGGCCGCGATGGAGCGGTCGACGTGCGTCTCCGCGGCGAAGTGCACGACGATGTCGGCCCGCTGGACCAGCGGCGCCGAGACGGTCGCGTCGCCGATGTCGCCGCGCACGAACGTGTGCCGCGGATCGTCGACGATGTCCTGAATCGTCTCGAGCCGTCCGGCGTACGTCAGCTTGTCCAGGTTCGTGACGCGCCAGTCCGGATGCGTCGCCAGCACGTACCGGATGAAATTGCTGCCGATGAACCCGGCGCCGCCCGTGACGAGCACCTCCACCATCGCAACCCCCAGCCCGGACCGGAAGCTCCGGGTCACCCGCCTAGTATCGGCCCGCGCCGCCTCCGCCGAAGGCTCCGAAGAAGTTCGAGAAGGATCCGATCCCCGCGAGGGTGATCGAGAAGTTGAACCGGCGGTCCTGGTCGACGGGATAGCGCGACGACTGCAGGCCGCTCAGGTCGAACGTCTGGTACTCGAGCGCGAACCCGCAGCACTGCGCGTTGTAGTACCCCATGATGCGCTGCTGCAGGAAGCTCCCGTCACGCACGTCGTAGTTGAACGTGTAGGTGCCGCCGATGCGGTTGCGCGGCGAGCGCCAGGTCGTCGCGCCGTTGAGATAGTGCGTGAGCCGGCGCGGGTCGTCGAAGCCGGGCAGCCCCTCGATGAGGCGGCGCTGGCTCCAGCCGAGCGACGTGTGCAGCCAGTCGCCGACGGCCAGCGTGCCGTCGGCGGACATGGTGCGGAACGCATGGAACTTCGTGTCGTACTCCGCCCGGAACTGCGCGTTCATGGTCGGCGTGGGCCACGCCCGGACGTGCAGCGAGAGCGGCGAGAAGCGGCTCGGCGCCGAGCCGTACGACGAGCGGTACCGCGTGTCGAACTGCGCCGCGCGTTCGTCGCTGTAGTAGCTCTGGCCGAGCGACACGGTCATGATCTCGCGCGACTGGCCGCCGCCGCCGGGCTTGCGGAAGAACCGGTTGTTCACGCCGTAGCTCATCCGCGTCGTCCGTCCGACGATCGTGTCGACGCTGTCGATGCGCACGATCTCGTCGAAGTTGTCGATGGGCGAGATGCGCTGGATGTTCAGGAACGGCTCGATCGAGTGCTTCAGCTTCTCGGCGTACCGGCTGCCCGGGCGATCCCAGATCCGGTTGAACACCGGCCCCGTGATCTCGGTGGCGACCTCGTAGTAGTTCCGGCTGATGGGATCGTCGAGGTTCTCGCTCCCCTCGCCGCGCCGCTCGGTCCAGTACGTCGTCCGGAACGCGGCGCTCGACGTGATCGAGAGGAACGGCCAGCGCGTGAACGGGAACCGGATGCGCGGGAGGACGTCGAAGCGCGCCAGCCCGTTGTCCACGATTCGCGTGTCCGTGCGCCGCTCGGCGATCAGGTTGACCGCCTCGCCGCTCACCGAGAAGTACACCGGGGACCCGAAGAGCGGCTGTTCGGCCCGCTGCACCGAGACGCGCGGCGTGCCGCCGCGGACCGTCGACTGTGTCGTGCCGTAGAACAGCTCGCTGCGATCGTACGCGCCGTTCAGGCTCCAGGTGCCGAGGTTGCCCGAGATCGAGGCGCTGTAGACCCGCTGCCGGCGCGAGGCGTCGTAGACGTTCTGGTTGAAGGCCTGCTGGACGGTGATGTCGGAGAAGTAATCGGCCCGGCCGCGGATGCGGAACGTCCGGCCGAGCCGCTGGGACATCGACCCGCGGATGTCGTAGCTCCGGCGCTCGGGCGCCTGGACGAGCGAGCCGTCGGTGTCGGTGAACTCCGTCGCCCCCTCACGCAGGTTGTACAGCCGGATCTCCCCGCCCGAGCCGGGCCCTGCCGCATACCGGTACTCCGCCCCGATGCCCTGGCCGGAGCGCGAGTACCAGTCGTAGAGGAGCGTCGCGTCCTGGCTGCGGTTGATCGCCCAGAAGAACGCGTTGCTGATCGTCTGCCCGCGCACGGTGGACGAGCCGTACGTGGGAATGAGGAAGCCCGTCGCCCGGTCCTCTTCGTTGATCGGGTAGTAGAAGACCGGAAGGTACAGGACCGGCACGCCCTTGACCTTGAACAGCGAGTTCGTCAGGACGGCATAGCTCTCGAGGTTCAGGAGCACCGTGCCCGAGGTCAGCGACCAGCGCGGCGTGGGCTGGACGCAGGTCGTGAATCCCCCCTTCGTGATCTTGTACTTCTGGCGCCCGACCTTCTCGAGCGTCCGCCCGTAGAAATAGACGTCCGGCTCGGACGTGCCGAACATCGAGCGGTCCTGCGGCAGCGGGCCCCCCTCGCGCAGCGTGGCGGTGCCGGTGGCGTTGTGGAAGGTGCCCGTGCCCTTCGCGGTGTTGTACTCGAGCCGATCGGCGGCGATCCGGTTGTTGCCGCTCGTGAAGACGACGTTGCCGGTCGCGATGAGGAGGTTCCGGTCGCTGAAGAACTCGACTTCGTCGGCCGCGAACGACTGCTCGCCGCACTCGATCTCCACCTGGCCGATGAGCTTGTAGTGCCCCGGTCCGAGCTGCTGCTGCTGCCACGAGCGCGATCGCTGACAGCCGCCGAGATCGCCGGCCTGTGCATGCGCCGCGGCGGGGAAGAAGAGGAGGGCGAGCAGGAGAGCCGATGCCGATCCGGTGCGCCGCAAAAGGGTCGTTCGCGCCAACGTCAGCCACCTTACCACGCGATCCCGGCCCCGGCAATCGGCACCGTGCGCCGATCCGGGCGTCATTCCGGCGCGCGTCCCAGGCGCTCCAGCACGGCGCCGGCGAGATACAGGCTGCCCGCGACCGCGATCGCGCCGGCTCCGCGGCGGGCGCGCGCGAGCGCCGCATCCAGATCGGGCTCGGCGACGGCGTCGATTCCGGCCGACGCCGCGCGACGGGCGAGCGACCCGGCATCGAGGGCACGGCTGCCCGGCGCACGGGTCGCGATCAGCGGACGCGCTACCGGGGCCAGCGCCGCGAGCATCCCGTCCACGGCCTTGTCCTGCATCACGCCGAGCACCACCGGCAGCGGCGCGTGACCCGACTCCAGCAGGTAGGACGCCAGCGCGCGCGCGCCGGACGGGTTGTGCGCGCCGTCGATCAGGACGAGCGTGCCGCGATCCTCGATCCACTGCAGGCGGGCGGGCCACCGTGCCGACGCCAGCCCCGCGTCAATCGCGGACGCCGGAACGTGATGGCCCCGCGCGGCCAGCGCTTCCAGCACCAGGATCGCGACGAGCGCGTTGTCCACCTGATGCCGGCCGGCCAGCGCCAGCCGGACCGGGCCGTAGGACCCGGCCGCGGTCTGCACGCGAATGGTGTACGGGCCGTCCGACGGCTCCGCCTCGACGATCGCGTCCCGCGCGCGCAGCGGAACGGCGCCCGCGGCCGCGGCTGCCGCCTCGACCACCCGCGCCGCATCCTCCGGGAGCTGCCCGACGACGAGCGCGGCGCCGGGCTTGATGATGCCGGCCTTCTCCGCTGCAACCTCGGCGACGGTCGAGCCGAGCTGCTGCTCGTGATCGAGATCGACGGAGACGATCGCGACGACCTCCGGCTGCACGACGTTCGTCGCGTCGAAGCGGCCGCCCAGCCCGACCTCGACGACCGCGACGCGTACGCCCGCTCTCGCGAAGATCAGGAACGCGGCCGCGGTGGTGACCTCGAAGTACGTCGGGTGCACCGTCAGCCCGCCGCTCGCCTGCAGCGTGGACACGGCGCGGCGAACCTCCTCGAGCGCCTCGTCGAGCGCGACGGGATCGACCTGCCGGCCGGCGACGACGAAGCGCTCCTCGAGCCGGACCAGGTGGGGCGAGGTGTAGAGACCGGTCCGCAGGCCGGCGCGGTCGAGCGCGGCGGCGGTCATCGCCGCCACGGAGCCCTTGCCGTTCGTGCCGGCGACGTGTACCGACGCGAACGCGCGTTCGGGATGCCCGAGCGCGTCGAGCAGACGGGTGATCGTGTCGAGTCCCAGCTTGACGCCGAACTGCTCGAGCGACGCCAGCCACTCGCGGCTGTGCATGTCGCGCTCCGGGGATCAGACGGGGGCGTCGGAGGGCTGGTCCGGGACCGGCTGTTCTTCCGGCGCCGGCGCCGGGGCGGCGGGCGCCGTGTCGAAGGCCGGCAGCATGAACCGCAGCGCGCGCGCCAGTGTCCCCTTGAGCTCGCGCCGATCCACGACCAGATCGACGAAGCCGCGCTCGAGCAGGAACTCGCTGCGCTGGAAGCCCTCGGGGAGCTTCTGCCGGATGGTCTGCTCGATCACCCGCGGCCCCGCGAAGCCGATGAGCGCCTTCGGCTCGGCGATGTTCAGATCGCCCAGCATGGCGAAGCTGGCCGTCACGCCGCCCGTCGTCGGGTCGGTCAGCACCGACACGAACGGCAGCCGCGCCGCATCCAGCCGTGCCAGTGCCGCGCTGATCTTGGCCATCTGCATCAGGGAGAGCGCGCCCTCCATCATGCGCGCCCCGCCCGAGCAGGAGACGATCACCAGGGGGTGCCGCTGCTCGATGGCGCGCTCGATCGCGCGCGTGATCTTCTCGCCGACCACGACGCCCATGCTGCCGCCGATGAAGCCGTACTCCATCGCGGCCACCACGGCCGGCACGCCGTCGATCGTCCCGGACGCGCAGACCACGGCATCGCGATGGCCCGTCGCGGCGCGGCCCGCCTCGAGGCGCGCCCGGTAGGACTTCGTGTCGGTGAACTGCAGCGGATCGAGCGACTCGAGGCCGGCGTCGTGCTCGACGAACTCTCCGTTGTCGAACAGCATCCGCAGCCGGTCCAGCGCGGGCAGCCGCAGATGGTGGCTGCACTTCGGACAGACCTGCAAATTCGCGGTCAGGTCCTTCTTGTAGATGACCTGCGCACAGGAAGGACACTTGACCCAGAGCCCCTCCGGAATCTTGCTGCCCTTGTCGGGCGGTGCCTCGATCGGCTTCCGGCTCTTCTTGAACCAGGCCATGTGACGTGAAGAGTACTACAACTGCCGCCGCCGCCCGTCGCGTCCCCGGCCCGCCGCGTCCTCCGGCGGCGGGCCGCCACTCACGCCCGGGGCACGTAGTAGCGGGTGCCCGCCGTCATCGTCTCCATCTGGCGCAGCAGATCGTCGACGATCGCGTCCAGCGGCCGGCTGTCGAACCCGGAGGTCTCGACGACGAGGAGCGGGCTCGCCGTGTAGTGGAAGAAGAAATGATGGTAGGCCTCGTTCAGCTCCTGCAGGTACGCGTCGTCCGGGATCAGCATCTCCTCGCCCTCGGCTTCGCTGCGCTTCTGGCGGCTTCGCAGGCGGCGCACCAGGATCTCCGTCGGCGCCTGCAGATAGACCACGAGATCGGGCTGGGGGACGTCGCGCTGGAGCAGCTCGAACAGCCGCTGGTAGATGAAGAGCTCGTTGTCGTCGAGATTCAGGAACGCGTAGATCTTGTCGCGGTCGAAGAGATAGTCGCAGACGGTGTACTGGCTGAACAGATCCGACTGCCGGAGCGAGGTCTGCTGCCGGTGCCGGTTGAGCAGATAGAACAGCTGCGCCTGGAGCGCCGAGCCGGGACGGCCGGCGTAGAAGTCGGCGAGGAACGGGTTGTCATGCTCCTCGAGGACGAGGGCCGCGTCGAGGCGTCCGGCCAGGTGTTCGGCCAGCGCCGACTTGCCCACGCCGATCGGGCCTTCGATCGCGAGATGCCGGAACGTCAACGGGCGGAGTATAGCAGGGCCGGCGCCGCGGCTGAGGCAGCGGGCCGCGTGTTATCATCGCCGCACTGAACGGCGCGCGTCTGCCGCGCTCACACGCGCCGGGCGCCGGGTTCCTGCGCGCCCGCATTTGTCCTGCCCGTGCGAATCGACCGTCTCGAGCTTCGACTGCTGCGCCTGCCGCTGGTGCGCTTCTTCGAGACCAGCTTCGGCCGGACGTCGGAGCGGGAGTTCATCCTCGTGCGCCTGGATGGCGGCGGTCTCAGCGGCTGGGGCGAGTGCGTCGCCGAGCACGCGCCGGGATACAGCAGCGAGACGACGGGCACCGTGTGGCACGTCATCGAGTCGTTCCTGGCGCCGCTCGTCGTCGGGCGCGAGTTCGCGCACCCGCGCGACGTCTTCCCCGCGCTGGCGTCCGTGCGCGGTCATCGCATGGCGAAGGCGGTGATCGAGATGGCGGCCTGGGACCTGTACGCGCGCCTCGAGGGGATGCCGCTGTGGCAGGCGCTGGGCGGATCCGGCCGTCCCGTCGCCTCGGGCGTCTCGATCGGCATCCAGAACTCGCTGGACGAGCTCGTGGAGCGCGTGCGCGTGGAGCGCGAGGCCGGGTATCAGCGGGTCAAGATCAAGATCAAGCCGGGCTGGGATGTCGAGGCCGTCGATCGGGTGCGCGAGGCGTTCGGGGACATCCCGCTGATGGTGGATGCCAATGCCGCCTACACGCCGGACGATGCGGAGCGGCTGGCGGCGCTCGATCGCTACGAGCTGCTGATGGTGGAGCAGCCGCTGGACTACGAGGACTTGCTGGAGCACGCGCGGCTGCAGACGCGGCTGCGGACTCCGATCTGCCTCGACGAGTCGATCGTCACGCCGGGTGCGGCGGCGCTGGCGCTGTCGCTGCGCGCGTGCCGGATCGTCAACATCAAGCCGGGGCGGCTCGGCGGGTTTGCCGAGTCGATTCGCGTCCACGACCTCTGCGCCGCCGGCGGCATCCCGGTCTGGCACGGCGGCATGCTGGAGTCGGGCATCGGCCGCGCCGCGAACCTGCACCTGTCCACCCTGCCGAACTTCCGCCTGCCCGGGGACATCGCGGCGAGCCGCCGCTATTACGTCCCCGATCTGATCGAGCCGGCCATCGAGGTGAGCGCCGACGGCACCGTGCCCGTGCCCGCCGACGGTCCCGGGCTCGGCGTCACCATCGTCGCCGAGCGCGTCGACCGCGCCACGCTCCGCCGCACGGAGATTGTCCAGACGTGATGTCGCGTACTTCGCTCTCCGCTCCGCTCCTCCTGCTCTTCCTGGCCGGCTGCGCCAGCGCGCCGCCGCCGGCCCCGCCCGAGCCGTCGTGGGAACAGAAGGTCTCCTGGATTCTCCGGCTGGAGGATCAGCGCGTGCTGCGCGACGCGGCGCCGACCGCGCCGCCGCCGGCGCCCGCGCGGGGGCGGGTGCAGGCGCCACCGGCACCGGCGGCGCCCGACCTCGTGCGGCTGCTGCAGGACAAGGAAGCGCGCGTACGGCGCCGCGCGGCGCTCGCGATCGGGCGCGTCGGGCTGCCGGAAGGCGTCGCGCCGCTGACGAAGGCGCTCGCGGAGGACGCGGAGGTGGAGGTGCGGCAGATGGCCGCGTTCGCGCTGGGGCTCATCGGCAGCCGCGATGCGGTTGCCGCGCTGCGCGCCGCGCTCGACGACCCGTCGCCGGTCGTGCGCGGCCGGGCCGCCGAGGCGCTGGGCCTCATCGGGGATGAGGAGAGCGCGAACGCCATCGGCGAGATGGCGGCCGGGTACGTCCGCGCGGGTGCGCTCGCGACGGTCGTCGCCGACGAACTGGCGTACCCGCTTGCGCCCGAGGCGGAGGCGGTCCGTCTGGCGATCTACGCGCTCGCCAGGCTGAAGGCGTACGAGCCGCTCGCCGCCGTCACGCTGGGTCCTGACGGCGTGCCGGTGACGCGCTGGTGGCCCGTGGCGTACGCGTTCCGGCGGGTCGAGGACGCGCGCGCCATCCCGGTGCTGCGCACCCTGGCGGATGGCGACGGCATGTACACGCGCGCGTTCGCGGCGCGCGGGCTGGGCGTGCTCAAGGATGTCGGGTCGCTCGAGCGGCTGCGGCAGCTCGCCGCCCGGACCCCGGTGTCGCCGGCCGTCGGCATCGAGGCCGTGCGCGCGCTGGGCGCGATCGGCGACGCGCGGGCGTATCCGACGCTGCTCGAGCTGCTGCGCGACCGGTCCCTTTCAGCGGACGTGCGCGCCGAGATCGTCGCCGCCATCGGCGCGATGCCGCAGGCCGACAGCCGTGACGCGCTCTACGAGCTGCTGAGCGACCCGTCGCCGGCGGTGCGAGCCGAGGCGCTCATCGCGCTGGCGAAGGTCGACCGCGAAGGGTTCCTGATTGCGCTGTCCGGGCTGGAGCCCGATCGGCACTGGACGGTCCGCGCCGCCCGCGCGCGGGCGCTCGCGCATCTGCCCCCCGCGACGGCGGCGCCGCTGCTGGAGCCGATGATCGAGGACGAGGACCAGCGTGTGCTGCCGTCGGTGCTCGCCTCGCTGGCATCGCTGAAGACGCCGCGCGCGGCGGCGATCGCGCTGGAGAAGCTCAAGGCCGACGACCCGGTCGTCCGGGCGGCAGCCGCGACGGCACTCGGGGAGCTGAAGCCGGACGGCGCGGTCCAGGGGCTCCGGGAGGCCGCCGCGTTCGCGCAGCGCGACTCGACCTATGTCGCGCGCGCGGCCGCGCTGAGCGCGCTGACGGCGTTCGGCCGCGACGCGGCGGAGCCGGCGCTCGTGGCGGCGCTCGAGGACAAGGACTGGGCGCTGCGCCGGCGGGCGGCGGAGCTGCTCCGCACGCTGGACCCGCAGCGCGAGACGGCCCACGCCATCCGCCCGGCGCCCACCCGCTTCGACCGGTCGGTCTACGAGGACCCGTCGGTCGTCGCGCCGCAGGTGTCGACCCACGTGTACATCGACACCGACAAGGGGACGATCCAGATCGAGCTGGCGGTGCTCGACGCGCCGCTCACCGTCCGCACGTTCATCGACCTCGCGCGGTCGGGATACTTCGGCGGCGTGCCGGTGCATCGCGTCGTCCCGAACTTCGTGATCCAGGACGGCGACCCGCGCGGCGACGGCGAAGGCGGTCCCGGCTTCACGATCCGCGACGAGCTGAACCAGCGGCCGTACCTGCGCGGCACCGTCGGGATGGCGCTCGACTGGGCGGACACCGGCGGCAGCCAGTTCTTCATCACGCACTCGCCGCAGCCGCACCTCGACGCGCGCTATACCGTGTTCGGCCACGTCGTGTCGGGGATGGACGTCGTCGATCGGATCTCGCGCGGCGATCTGATCCGCGGCGTGCGCGTGTGGGACGGCACCACCGCGCCGTGATGCGGCGCACGCGACATTACAGTTCTGCGCGCGATTGACCGACACACCGTGTCGGCGGCGCGTGGGGATGAGCGCGCGCCGGCGCCGCAGGAGCGCCGCACGGGATGCGACGCGCGGCGTGATGTCCGGACACGGCGGTGCGGGCCGCCCGTCGGCCACGTGCCGGACCTTCTCGAGTGTCAAGTCTTGACACTCGGAGAAAGTTTGTGCTTGACATCCGATTTTTCTCATCCATAATCTACATCTGGTATGAGGGTGAATCGCTCAGGCCACCGGTAGTAACGGTTCGAGTCCGGGGCCGAAAGTGAGTCATCTTCACTCTAGGAGGAAGAATGGCGAAGAAGACTGCGAAGAAGGCGGCCACGAAGAAGAAGGCTGCGAAGAAGCGGTAAACACGTGACCGCGCGGGGGTGGCCATCCGGTCACCCCCTTCTTCTTTCGCTCGCCGCGGGTCATCGGGACAGCCGCCGCACGTGACGCTGCGACGCACGCGGCGGTGCCGGAGCGGAAGACACCACGCCGGGTGATCGGGCCGGACGGCCGATCAGGACCCGACGCGGTGCGGTCTGACGCGCACCCTACACCGTGAAAGGGGGGATCAGGATGGCCAAGAAAGCAGCCAAGAAGACCGCCAAGAAGGCAGCGAAGAAGCGCTAGGCTTCACGCGCCAGGAACACGATCGAAAAGGGGGGAGCCGGTGGTGCTCCCCCCTTTTTCTGTTTCCGGGTACCTACTGGCTCACGCGCGCGAGCGCACGGCGTGCCTCGGCCACCAGCCGCGAGTCGCCGCCGAACACGTGCGTCGCTTCGCGATAGCGTTCGGCGGCGGCATGCCGATCGCCCCGTTCCTCGAACACGGCCCCGCTCCACAGATACGCGGCAGTGACGGCAACCGGCGGCGCGGTGGCACGCCCGGCGATCACGGCGTTCAGCTCGGCGAGCGCGCGCTCGTCGTCGCCGGAGGCGGCCAGCGCGCGTCCCAGTCGCGCGCGCGTCATCGCCAGCTCCGGCGCCTGCTCCACCGCGTGTGAGAGGCGCTCGATCGCGTCGGCGACCCGGCCGCGCTCGTAGAGGCGCCACCCCTCCAGCCCGATCCGGTACGCGTGGCCGGTCCGCGGATCCGGACGGCGCCGCAGGCCGTCACGCGCGCGGTCCTCGAGCGCATCGAGGTCGTCGGGCACCGCGTCGAGCGCCGCCCGGAACTCGGCGCGCGCGCGGTCGGCGTCGCCGAGCCGGGCGAGCGCTTCGCCGAGCTGGACGTGCGCGAGCGCCAGTGCCTCGGCCGGCTTGCGCGGCGCTCGCGCGATCACGCGCTCGAGCAGCTCCACCGCACGGTCCGTCTCGAACAGCCGATCGAGCTGTGCCGCCACGCCCAGTTCGCCGCGCGTCCGCGCGATCCCGGGGGTGCCCATCTGCGACGCGCGATTGACGAGCGTCTGCCAGGCGGCCAGGCTCCCGGCGGGATCGTGGAAGTATTCCTGCCGCACCTCCGCGATGCGCTGCAGGAAATGCGGGTTGCGCGGATAGCGCGCGTGCAGCCGCTCCAGCGCCGCCATCGCCGCCTCCGGCGCGTCCTCGTACCAGAGATAGATCCAGTGAAGCTGGTAGTCGGCCTCGCCCGTCACCAGCAGCCCGTCCTCGCGGGCCGCCTCCATGTCGGCGAGTCCCGCGGCGCGATCGCCGCCGGGCAGCAGGAGCAGGACGCGGAGGAAGCGCGCGAACGCCGGCGCGACATCGGCGTAGTACTTGTAGAGGCCGATGCCGAAGCGGGCGTCCGCCATGCCGGGCGCGATCGTCAGCGCTTCCTCGAGCGCCTCCTTGATCCGCTTGCCGTCGCGCGCGGCAGCAAGCCGCTGGCCGCGCTGCACCCGCCACGACACGCGCGCGCCGTACGCGCCCCCGAGATAGAACCAGGCTTCGGCGCGTCCCGGCTCCCGTTCGGTCCAGCGCTCGCACGCGGCGATCGCCTCCTCGACCCGCGCGAGGAACTCCGCATCGCGCGACGTGTCGTACGGGTCGAGCAGGATGCGCCACCAGAGGCGGGTGGCGTCGAGCACGAGGCAGGCTTCAGGCGGGGCGGGGCCGCACGCGTCGTCCAGGTGCGCGGCCGCCTCCTCGAACGACGCGTTGAGCGCCGCGTCGTACGCACGCCGCAGCGCGCGCACGCCGGTCAGATGGCTGGTCTCCTCGGGGACGGCGCGGGCGGACGGACCGGCCGTCGTCGTGGCGGCGCAGAGGACCAGGAGCGCCGCCAGGCGGCGCCAGCCGGGCGCCGCGCGCGTCACAGTGCGCTCGTCCGGAGCTGCTGCCGCGCCGCATGCCGGTCGAGCGCGAGCGCGATCAGCCGGTCGAGCAGCGCCGGATAGGGCACGCCCGACGCCTCCCACAGCTTGGCGAACATGCTGATGGTCGTGAATCCGGGAATGGTGTTCACCTCGTTCACGACCAGCTCGCCCGTCGACCGCGAGAGCAGGAAGTCCACGCGGGCGAAGCCGGCGCCGTCGATCGCGCGGAACGCCTCGACGGCCAGGCGTCGCACCTCCTCGTGCTGCGCCTCGTCGAGCGGCGCGGGGATGATCGACTCGGAGCGGTCGTCCAGGTACTTCGCCTCGTAGTCGTAGAACTCCCGGCCCGGCAGGATCTCGCCGGCAACCGAGGCCTCGGGCGTCTCGTTGCCGATCACGCCGACCTCGATCTCCCGCGCGTCCGGCACCGCCGCCTCGATGATGACCTTGCGGTCGAACTGCAGGGCGAGCGCGACGGCCTCCGGCAGGTCGGCCGGGGTCTTCACCTTCGAGATGCCGACGCTCGATCCGAGGTTGGCGGGCTTCACGAACAGCACCGTGCCCAGCGCGTCGACCACCGCCGCCGCGCAGGCCTCCGGCGCGGCCTGCCACTCGTGCGCCGGCACCACCCGGTACGGCGCCAGCGGCAGCCCGCGCGCGGCGAACGCGATCTTCATGAACGCCTTGTCCATGCCGACCGCCGACGCCAGCACGCCGGAGCCGACGTAGGGCACGCCGGCGAGCTCGAGCAGCCCCTGCACCGTGCCGTCCTCGCCGTACGGCCCGTGGAGCACGGGGAAGACGACGTCGAGACCGAGGCCGGTGATCCGCGCCTGCTCCTCGCCGCGGTCGCCGGAACGCTCGATCGTCAGGAGCGTCTCGTCGGTGGGGTAGCTGACGAAGTGCGCCTCGCGTCCGGTGCGCACCGGAAGCGTCGGCTGCTGCCGCGCCTGCTCGATCACCTCGGCCGCCGCGAGGACGGCCGGCGGCCGGTCCGGCAGCGCCCAGCGCCCGTCCTTGCCGATGCGGATCGGCACCGGCTCGTAACGCGTGCGATCGAGATGCTTGAAGACCGCCGCCGCCGAGGCGACCGAGACCTCGTGCTCTCCCGAGCGCCCGCCATAGATCACGCCTACCCGCAGTTTCCTCATTGCCCCTTGCCGCCGCCTCCGGCGTCAGTACCTTAACATTGGACGGTCGGCGCGTGACGTCGGGCGTGACGCCTCACCGCACCCGCCGGCGCGTCCCGAATGTCCGCACCTGTCTTCCGCCTGCGCGCCACCGACGGCGCGGCCCGCCGCGGCGTGCTCCTGACGGCGCACGGCCCCATCGAGACCCCGGTCTTCATGCCGGTGGGCACGCAGGGAGCGGTCAAGGCGCTCACCCATCAGCACCTCCGCGAGGCCGGCGCGCGCATCGTCCTGGCCAACACCTATCACCTGCACCTGCGTCCGGGCGAGGCGCTCATCGCGCGGCTCGGCGGCCTGCACCGGTTCACCGGCTGGCCGGGCGCGATCCTCACGGACAGCGGCGGGTACCAGGTGTTCAGCCTCGAAGGGCGCCGCACCGTCAGCGAGACCGGCGTGCAGTTCCGCTCGCATCTCGACGGCAGCCCGCACCTGCTGACGCCGGAGTCGGTGGTCGACATCCAGGCGGCGCTCGGGTCGGACATCGCAATGATGTTCGACGAGTGCCTCCCGTACCCCGCGGACCCGTCCGCCGTGCGCGCGTCGGTTGCGCTGACCTTACGCTGGGCGCGGCGCGCCCGAACGCGCTTCCTCGCGCTGCGGGCCGGCGCCGCCTCGCCGGGGCCCGACGGCACGTCGCTCCCGCCGGTGCCGATGGTGAACCCGGGACAGCTGCAGTTCGGGATCGTGCAGGGGGGCGTGTTCGACGACCTGCGCGCGGAGTCGGCCGAGGGGACGGTGGCCATCGGCTTCGACGCGTACGCCATCGGCGGACTGAGCGTCGGCGAGCCGATCGAGGTCATGTACGACGTGGTCGCCCGGACGGCGGCGCGCCTCCCGGCCGATCGCCCGCGGTACCTGATGGGGGTCGGCACGCCGGCCGATCTCGTCGAGTGCGTGGCGCGGGGCATCGACATGTTCGACTGCGTCATGCCCACCCGCAACGCCCGCAACGGGCAGCTGTTCACCCGGACCGGCCGGATCAACATCAAGAATGCCCGCTACGCCGACGACGAGCGGCCGCCCGACGAGGCGTGCCGCTGCTATACCTGCCGGACCGCGTCGCGCGCCTACCTGCGGCACCTGTTCATGGCCGGGGAGATGACGGCGGGCCTGCTCAACACCCTCCACAATGTCCAGTTCTACCTTGACACCATGGAGGGGATCAGAGAGGCTATTGGTTTCGGCCGGTTCGAAGAGTTCCGTCAGACCTTTCATCGAGCCTACGGCCGCTCCACGCCCGAGCCATGACGACCTTACTGCCTGCGACCGGCCTGCTGGTGGCCGTGGCCGCGCCGCCGGACGGCGCGCCCAGTCCGTGGGTGCAGCTCATCCCCTTCGCGCTCGTCCTCGCCATCTTCTATTTCATCATCCTGCTCCCGATGCGCCGGCGGCAGAAGAAGATCGAGGAGTTCCTCCGGGGGCTCAAGGTCGGCGACAAGATCATCACGTCGGGCGGGCTGCACGGCAGCATCACCCGGCTCGGCGAGCAGACCCTGCAGATCCAGATCGCGGACAAGGTCCGCGTCGAGATCGCCCGCTCGGCGGTCGTCGGCTATCAGGGCCAGCCCCCCGTCGCACCGCAGGAAGGACAGGCGCCCTAACAGCGGGCCGCCAGGCCCGCCCGCGGGGCGGGCACGGTCGGACCGCGGCACGACCATGAACAGAAGCATCCGCTGGAGACTCCTCGTCATCGCCGGCATCGTCGGCCTCTGCATCTGGGGCATCTACCCGCCGTCGAAGACCGTCCGGCTCGGGCTCGACCTGAAGGGCGGTGTGCATCTCGTCCTCCGCGTCCAGACCGACGATGCGCTGCGGCTGGAGACGGAGATGTCGATGAACCGGCTCCGGGAGCAGCTCGTGCAGGCCGGCGCGTCGGGCGTCACCGCCCGGGCGCTCGAGCCGGCCGCCTTCGAGATCGCGGGCGTCCCGCCCGAGCACGACGCGACGCTCCGGAACGCGGCGACCGAGACCGAGGTGACGTTCAACCGCGAGTCCGGCGCCGGTGGCACCTACGTCTTCCGGATGAAGCCGAACATCGCCAATCAGGTCCGCCAGGAAACGGTGGAGCAGGCCATCCGGACGATCGAGCGGCGCGTCAACGAGCTCGGCGTGGCCGAGCCCATCGTCGCGCGGCACGGCAGCGCCGAGCAGATCATCGTGCAGCTGCCGGGCGTGAGCGACGTCAACCGCGCGAAGGAGATCATCCGCTCGACGTCGCTGCTGGAGCTGAAGCTCGTGGAAGGCGGCCCGGCGTCGACCCGCGAGCAGCTGCTGCAGGCGACCGGCGGCACCGTGCCAGCCGACATGGAAGTGCTGCCGGGCGCGGCCGACTTCCAGCGGGGGGACACGTCGGGGGCGGTGCAGTACTACCTGGTGCGCCGCACGCCGGTCGTGAGCGGCCGTGACCTGCGGAGCGCGCGTCCGGCGCTCGACGAGAACAACCGGCCGGCCGTGTCGTTCTCGCTGAAGTCCGACGGCGCGTCCCGGTTCGGCGCCTTCACCAGGGCCAACATCGGCCGCCAGCTCGCGATCGTCCTCGACGGGCGCGTCGAGTCCGCGCCGGTCATCGAGGGGCACATCAGCGACGAGGGGCGCATCTCGGGCAACTTCACGCAGCAGGAGGCCGCCGACCTGGCGCTGAAGCTGCGCTCCGGCGCGCTGCCGGCCTCGCTGACCTACCTCGAGGAGCGGGCTGTCGGCCCCTCGCTCGGCGCCGAGTCGATCCGCGCGGGCGTGACCGCGTCGCTGCTCGGGCTCGCGCTCGTGACGGTCTTCATGCTCGTGTACTACAAGCTGGCCGGCATCAACGCCGTCGTCGCGATGGCGATCAACCTGCTGGTGCTGCTGGCGCTGATGGTCTACTTCGGCGCGACCATGACGCTGCCGGGCATCGCCGGGTTCATCCTCACGATCGGCATGGGCGTCGACAGCAACGTGCTCATCTTCGAGCGCATCAAGGAGGAGCTCGCGACCGCCAAGGGACCGCGCGCGGCGGTCGCCGCCGGCTTCGACCGGGTGTTCCTGACCATCCTCGACACGCACGTCGCGTCGCTCATCGCGGCGGCGTTCCTGTTCCAGTTCGGCACGGGGCCCATCCGCGGCTTCGCGACCACGCTGACCATCGGCCTGCTGACCAACGTGTTCACGTCCGTGTTCGTCTCGCGCACGCTCTTCGACGTGCTGCTGACGCGGCGGACGGCGCGGCTGAGCATCTGAGGCCCGCCGGGGAACCGCACCATGTTCACCAACGCGAACTACGATTTCATCCGCTGGCGCTGGCACGCCATCGTGCTCTCGCTCGTGGTCATCGCGGCGGGGTTCGCCATGATGGCCACCCGCGGCCTCCCGCTCGGCATCGACTTCACCGGCGGCACGCTCATCATCGTCGACTTCAGCGAGCCCGTTCACGAGGACGCGATCCGCAACGCGATTGACGACCTGCCGGGCGAGAAGGTCGTCCAGAGCTTCGGCGAGGCGGGCTCGAACGAGTTCCTGATCCGGCTGCCGCAGACGGGCGAGTCCGAGGAGGGCTTCAACCTGGAGGCCACCGGGCGGGCCGTCACGGCCGCGCTCGACGCGGGGAACCTGCCGTCGTACGAGGTGATCAGCCGCGAGTTCGTCGGGCCGACGATCGGCGCCGACCTGCAGCGCAAGGGCATCTACGCGACGCTGCTGTCGATCCTCGGCATCATGGTCTACATCGGCATCCGGTTCCGCTTCAGCTTCGCAGCCGGTGCCATCGTCGCCACGCTGCACGACGTGCTGATCGTCCTGGCGTTCCTCGCGTTCTTCGGCTACGAGCTGTCGCTGAACGTCGTCGCGGCCATCCTGACGATCACCGGCTACTCGGTGAACGACACCATCGTCATCTTCGACCGCGTGCGGGAGAACTCGCGGCTCCAGCGGCGCGAGCCGCTCGACGCGGTGGTCAACCGGAGCGTCAACCAGACCCTCAGCCGCACGATCATCACCGCGGGGACGACGTTCCTCTCGGTGCTGGCGTTGTATCTGCTCGGCGGCGAGGTGCTCGAGGGCTTCGCGTTCGCGATGCTCGTCGGCGTCGTGAGCGGCACGTATTCGACCATCTTCATCGCCGCGGCGCTGGCGATCATGCTCAGCGGGCGGAAGTCGGCCGCCGGGCGCGCCGCCGTGCCGGTGGAGGAGGCGGTGCCCGAGCGTCGGCGCAAGGGCGGACGCAACGTGCGCGTCTCGTAACGGAACCCCGCGGGCGTGGTGCTGCTCCAAGCGGTGCTCCTGGGGGTCGTGCAGGGGCTGACCGAATTCCTGCCGGTCTCCAGCTCGGGGCACCTGATCCTCGCGCGCGCGTTCTTCGGGTTCGATGGGGAGCGGTTCGGGCTGCCCTTCGACGTCGCGTGCCACGTCGGCACGTTGGCGGCCATCCTGGCCTACTTCCGCCACGACCTCCTGGACATGCTCCGGGCCGTCCCGCGCGCCCGCGTGCCGGCGGATGGCGACGTGGCGGCGCGGCTCATCTGGCTCGTGGTCGTCGGGACGATTCCCGCGGTCATCCTCGGCGGGCTGGCGGGCGACGCCATCGATGCCGTCCGCTCGCCGGCGGTCATCGCGATCACGCTCGGTGCCGGGGGGCTGCTCATGATGCTGGCGGAGCGGATCGGCCCGCAGACGCGCGGCGGCGAGTCGCTGTCGCTCGGCGAGGCGCTGGCCATCGGCGTCGCCCAGGCGTGCGCGCTCGTGCCGGGGGTCTCGCGTTCGGGCGCGACGATCACGCTGGGGCTCGTGCTGGGGCTGCGGCGCGAGGCCGCGGCGCGCTTCTCGTTCCTGCTCAGCGTTCCGGTGATGGTGGCGGCGGCGGCCCTCGAGACGCTGAAGCTGGCGGGCGAGCCGATGGATGCGCTGACGGCGCAGCTCTTCGCGGCCGGCATGCTCGCCTCGGGGGTCGTGGGCTACCTGACGATCCGGTTCTTCCTGCGATATCTGGCGGCGCACACGCTCGGGGTCTTCGCGGGCTATCGCATCGCCCTCGCGGCGGTCACCGCCATCTGGCTCGTTCTCTGAGGGGCGTCGCGTGGTGCAGTGGCTCCGGCGGCGGTTCGTCACCGGGTTCTTCGTCATCGTCCCGCTGATCATCAGCGTCGCGGCGCTGGTGTGGGTGTTCGGGATCGTCGACGGCGTCACGAGCCCCTTCTTCGCGCGCGTGCTCGGTCGGCAGGTGCCGGGGCTCGGGATGGTGGTGACGGGCGTGCTCGTCCTGCTCGTCGGCGTCGTCGCCACGAACGTGTTCGGCCGCCGGCTGCTCCAGCGCCTGGAGCGGCTGCTGCTCCAGGTGCCGGTCTTCCGCACCGTTTACGCGCCCGTCCGCCAGCTCGTCGCGGCGTTCTCGCCCGACAACGACACGGGATTCAAGCAGGTCGTGCTCGTCGACTGTCCGGGGCGGGGGCTCGTGCTGGGGTTCCTGACCCGGGAGTTCACCGTCTCGGAGCCGGGCGGCCCGGCCCGCCTGATGGCGGCGGTCTACGTGCCGACCAACCACCTCTACCTGGGCGACGTGCTGATCTTCCCGCGGGAAGCGCTGCGGTTCCCGGACCTGGGGGTGCAGGACGCCATCGGCATCTTCCTGACCGGCGGGACGTCGCTGCCGGCCCACGTCGCGGCCGAGGGACCTGCCGGAGCGGCCCGGATGGGCGGCGCACAGCCGGAATGACGCGGTACGCGGCCATCCGAATGGGTATAATCGCGACCTTGTGAACTGCTGCACAAGGCCTGCCGGGAGGGCTTCCCGCCGGGCCCCGAGGACGCACCGAATGGACGTGAGACTGGAACGCACGCGGAACGCTGGCCGTCCGGCGACCTGGGTCGGACCGTGGATGCGGGCGATGCTGTTCGCCGTGCTGCTGCTGGCCGTGCCGGGCGCGGCCGCGGCCGCGCAGCCCGAGGCGGCGCACGTGCCCCGCGGCGAAGCGAATCTGATCCTCCCCGACCTGGACGACCCGAACATCCTCTTCGCCGGCCTGACCGGCCAGTCGCTGCTCTCGCTCGGGCTGATCGTCGCGGCCGCCGGCCTGCTGTTCGGCCTCATGACGTACCTGCAGCTGCAGCGGCTGCCGGTGCACCGGTCGATGCGCGAGGTGTCCGAGCTGATTTACGAGACCTGCAAGGCCTACCTGCTCCAGCAGGGGCGGTTCCTGATGCTCCTGTGGGTCTTCATCGGCCTCATCGTCGCGATCTACTTCGGACGCCTGGCGATGCACGTCGACCCGGCCACCGGCGCGGTCGAGCACGGCATGCCGCTGCCGCGCGTGCTCGTCATCCTGCTGTTCAGCCTCATCGGCATGGCCGGCAGCTACGCCGTCGCCTGGTTCGGCATCCGCGTCAACACGTTCGCGAACAGCCGCGCGGCGTTCGCCTCGCTGCGCGGCAGGCCGTTCCCCTGCTATGCCATCCCGCTCAAGGCGGGCATGAGCATCGGCATGGCGCTCATCAGCGTCGAGCTGCTGCTGATGCTGGTGATCCTGCTGTTCCTGCCGCGCGAGTACGCCGGCGCGTGCTTCGTCGGCTTCGCCATCGGCGAGTCGCTCGGCGCCGCGGCGCTGCGCATCGCCGGCGGCATCTTCACCAAGATCGCCGACATCGGCTCGGACCTGATGAAGATCGTCTTCCGCATCAAGGAAGACGACGCGCGCAATCCGGGCGTCATCGCGGACTGCGTCGGCGACAACGCCGGCGACTCGGTGGGCCCCTCGGCCGACGGCTTCGAGACCTACGGCGTCACCGGCGTGGCGCTCATCGTCTTCATCATGCTGGCGGTGCCCGATCCGACGCTGCAGGTCCAGCTGCTCGTCTGGATCTTCGCGATGCGCATCATCATGGTGCTCGCGTCGGGGCTGTCCTACTTCGTCAACGAGGCCATCGCGTCCGCGCGCTACCGGAACGCGGCCCACATGGATTTCGAGCAGCCGCTCACCAGCCTGGTGTGGCTGACCTCGCTCGTCTCGGTCGCGCTGACCTTCGTCACCAGCCGCGTGCTCATCCCCGATCTGGGCGGCGACACGACCATGTGGTGGAAGCTGGCGACGATCATCACGTGCGGCACGCTCGCGGGCGCGATCATCCCCGAGCTGGTCAAGGTCTTCACCTCCACGGGCTCGCGGCACACCCGCGAGGTCGTGACCAGCTCCGAACAGGGCGGGGCGTCGCTCAACATCCTGTCCGGGTTCGTGGCCGGCAACTACTCGTCGTTCTGGCTCGGCATCGCGATCGTCCTGCTGATGGGCATCGGCTACTACGTCAGCGGCACCTTCCCGCACGACGCGTCGGGCGAGTCGCTGCTGATGATGGCCCCGGCCGTCTTCGCGTTCGGGCTCATCGCCTTCGGGTTCCTCGGCATGGGCCCGGTCACCATCGCGGTGGACAGCTACGGACCCGTCACCGACAACGCGCAGTCGGTCTACGAGCTGTCGACGATCGAGACCCTGCCGGGCGTCCGCGAGGAGATCCGCCGCGAGTTCGGCTTCGACCCGGATTTCGAGAAGGGCAAGGCGTTCCTCGAGGAGAACGACGGCGCGGGCAACACCTTCAAGGCCACGGCGAAGCCGGTGCTCATCGGCACGGCCGTCGTCGGCGCGACGACGATGATCTTCGCGATCATCGTCGCGCTGACGTCGGGTCTGACCGAGCAGGTGGACCGGCTGTCGGTGCTGCACCCGCCCTTCCTGCTCGGCCTCATCACCGGCGGCGCCGTGATCTACTGGTTCACCGGCGCCTCCACGCAGGCCGTGACGACGGGCGCCTACCGGGCGGTGGAGTTCATCAAGCAGAACATCCGGCTGGAAGGGGTCACCAAGGCGAGCGTCGAGGACAGCCGCAAGGTCGTGGAGATCTGCACGCAGTACGCCCAGAAGGGCATGCTGAACATCTTCCTCGGCGTGTTCTTCGCGACGCTGGCCTTCGCGTTCTTCGAGCCGTTCTTCTTCATCGGCTACCTGATCTCGATCGCGCTGTTCGGGCTCTTCCAGGCCATCTTCATGGCCAACGCGGGCGGCGCGTGGGACAACGCGAAGAAGATCGTCGAGACCGAGCTCAAGGCCAAGGGCACCGACCTGCACGCGGCCACCGTGGTCGGCGACACCGTCGGGGATCCCTTCAAGGACACGTCGTCGGTGGCGATGAACCCCGTCATCAAGTTCACGACGCTCTTCGGCCTGCTGGCGGTGGAGCTGGCCGTGAGCCTGGCGGCCCAGCAGGGTCGCGGGCTGACCGTGGCCTTCAGCGTCGCGTTCTTCGTGCTGGCGCTGGTCTACGTCTGGCGCTCGTTCTACGCGATGCGGATCCAGCAGGGGTGAGCGCGCCGGAAACAGCGGGTTCTGGCCCCTCTGAGGCTGTTGCGACGCGCACAGGTGTTGTTGACTTGGCGCGTTTCGCGCCGCTAGAATGCCGGGGTTTTTGCGCCCCTGCACATGCCGGCGTCAGGGTGTCACGCGCAGCCGGGCGGATTCCCAGCGTCCGCGGCGTCGTGGCATACGGGTCCGGCCGGCGGCGGTGCGGGGCGGATGACGCCGGAGTCCGGTCGTCATCCGGCGGATGCCACCGCGGCATCCGAGGCGGACGTCGGCACGCGTCGCGAGGGGTTCCCGGAAGAGGTTTTCGCGAGGCCGTCCCGGACACGCGTCTCCTGCGGAGTCCGGGCGAGCCGATTTTTCGCGGCTGGTGTCTAAACGGGTAATTGCGACACGCGCGCGCCGCGCCGGGCGTGCGGCGCGCGGTGTCAGGGTCGGATGCCCGGCTGTCCGCCGGGGCTGTTGAGCTCCCGCGGGCCGGGTGTCCGAGGCGGCTAGAGGAGGAGACGTTCGTGCCACGTGAAATGTTCGGCGACGTTGTCGACCCGTCGATCAAGGTCGGCGGTCAGAAGTGGTACACGGTCCCGCTGTCCATCCTCGTCCACACGGTGCTCATCGCCGCAGTCGTCATCATTCCGCTGATGGCGGCTGATGCGCTGCCCGAGGTGCCGTCGATGATGGCGTTCGTGGCCGCGCCGCCGCCGCCCCCGCCGCCGCCCCCGCCGCCGCCCCCGCCGGCCGCGTCGACGCCGCAACCGGTGCAGCCGACCAACGTCAACCCGAACGCCGCGCCGATCGAGGCTCCGAAGGAAATCAAGGCGGAGCCGAGTCTTGACGCCGGCTTCGAGAGCGGGGTGGTCGGCGGCGTCGAAGGCGGCGTGCCGGGCGGTGTCGTCGGCGGCGTCGTCGGTGGCCTGCCGGAAGCCCCGCCGCCTCCGCCCCCGCCGGCCGCGCCGGTGCGGGTGGGCGGCAACATCCGGCCGCCGACGAAGGTCAAGGACGTGCGGCCGCAGTACCCGCCGATCGCCCAGTCGGCGCGCGTGCAGGGCATCGTCATCATCGAAGCGACGATCGGTCCGAACGGGAAGGTGACCGATGCGAAGGTGCTGCGCTCGATTCCGCTGCTCGATCAGGCGGCGCTCGACGCAGTCAAGCAGTGGGAGTTCACGCCCACGCTGCTGAACGGCGTGCCCGTGCCGGTCATCATGACCGTCACGGTCCAGTTCACGCTGCAGTAGGGGCCTGGAGTCTTTCCACCCAGTCAGGGACGTCAACTACCGGATACCGGAGGAGCAAGCGATGGAAGGCGGTCTGAATCTTATCGAGATGTGGGAGCAGATGGGCTGGGTGGCCAAAGGCGTCGCCTTTGTGTTGTTCTTCATGTCCATGTGGTCCTTCGGTGTGGCCATCGAGCGCATCTACACCTTCACCCAGGCGCGCAACCAGTCCAAGGCCTACGCCCCGCAGGTCGCCAAGCACCTGAAGGACGGCCGGCTGAAGGACGCCATCGCGCTCTCCCAGTCGAAGAACTTCCGCTACAGCCACCTGGCGAAGGTCGTGCTCGCGGGTCTGCAGGAGTACCAGTTCCAGCAGGAGGCCGGCGGCGGTCTGAGCCGTGAGGATCTCGTCGACAGCGTCCGCCGCTCGATCCAGCGCGCCACCGCGCTGACCCAGTCGGACCTGAAGAAGGGCGTCAACTCGCTCGCGACCATCGGGACGACGGCGCCGTTCGTCGGACTGCTCGGCACGGTTGTCGGCGTCATCAACGCGTTCGTCGGCATCGCCGCGACCGGCTCGGGCGGCATCGGCGCGGTCTCGGCCGGTATCGCCGAGGCGCTCGTCGAGACGGCGCTCGGACTCGTCGTCGCGATCCCGGCGGTGTGGTTCTACAACTACCTGACGGGCCGGCTCGACTACTTCAACGTCGAGATGGACAACTCGTCCTCCGAGCTCGTCGACTACTTCATCAAGAAGACCGCCTAGACCCTGCTGCGAGCCCGGCCGGCGCCCGCCGGCCGGGCCCCGCATCCGAGCGGGTAGAGTGGAGAGAGGGGCGCGGCAGCCCCGTGGGAAGAGGGAGTAACGGCCATGGCAATGGATCTTGGCGGCGGCAAGGGCGGAGTCAAATCCGACATCAACGTCACGCCGCTCGTCGACATCATGCTGGTGCTGCTCATCATCATGATGATCGTGGCGCCGCTGCTGCAGAAGGGCGTTGACGTCAAGCTGCCGACGGCGACCAACACCGTCGACAAGCCGGAGACCCAGGAGCAGACCGTCGTCGCGGTGACCGCCGATGGCCGGCTGCACCTGAACTCGATCGAGGTCTCGGACGCCGACCTGCCGCGCAAGGTCACCGAGGCGCTCGAAACCAAGCGCGAGCGCATCGTGCTGATCAAGGCCGACGAGGACGCGCAGTACGGTCGCGTCATGGCCGCGATGGACGCGATCCGGAAGGCGCAGGTCGAGGACATGGGCCTCATCACCGAGCGGCGGACCCGCCCGGGTGAGGAAGAGGCGGGAGGCAACTGAGATGGCCCACGCACACAAGCACCACGGGGCCGAGAAGGTCGTCACCGGCGCCGCGATGAAGGTGAGCGCGGACATGAACGTCACGCCGCTCATCGACGTGCTGCTGGTCCTGCTGGTGATCTTCATGGCCGCCCTGCCCCTCACGCAGAAGGGCATGGACATCAACCTCCCGGCCGAGGCCAACGCCGCGCCCGAGCAGGCGGTGCTCGCGCAGATCGTGCTCGAGTACACGGCGGACCGGCGGATCTCGATCAACAAGCAGGACGTGACCCTGCAGGAGCTCGAGGGGCGGCTGCGCACGATCTTCGAGCAGCGCAAGGACAAGACGATGTTCATCGCCGGCGCGCCGACGCTGCGCTACGGCGAGATCGTCGCGGTCATCGACGCCGCCAAGGGCGCGGGCGTCGAGAAGGTCGGCATCGTCACCGAGGGCCTGCGCCAGGAGGCCACCGGCGGCCAGGCGCCGGCGACCGACTAGCTGTCCACCGCGTATCCGGATCACTGCAAGGCCACTTCGCCCCGTCGGGCGGAGTGGCCTTTTTCCTTGTGCGGGCTCCAGACGAACCACGGAGCCACAGGGAACACGGAGGACGCACAGAGACCGGAGGTTCAGCCCCACCTTCACGCGGCAGCGCCGGTCGTACCTGCGGGCACGTGCCACACGTTCAGAGAGCCCCGGAGGCTCGAGATGCGCCCACTGCGATCGAGTTCCTGGCGGCGGGGCGTCAGGTCTGCGCGGCCGCGAGTGACGTTCACGAGCCGACGCCGCGCCCGCGAGACGAGCCGTGACTGGCGGGCCCGGCGCTCGGCGCTCGCGAGAAGGGAGGGGTGCCGCTCACACATTCGCCGGTGACGCGCCAGCGCAGGCGACCGGTGCGTTGGTACTGAGGTTACTTGTGTCGAGGCCTGGGAAGGGGGCTGAGGAGCCGCTCCAGGGGGCCAGAGGGTCACCTGAAGCTCCTGGTCGCTCCGGAGCCTCTGTGTCGTCTCTGTGCCTTCTGTGGCTCGGGGGTTCGTCTGGGAACGGGTCCGCTTCCGGAGCTGAAAGCAAAAGCGGCGCTCCCGGAATGCCGGGAGCGCCGCTTCGTGAACGTCCGAGGGGAACCAGCCGGCCTCAGGCGCCGGAGCCGACCTGCTTGGCCTTCTGGAGCTCCTTCGCCTTGTCGCGCAGCGCGTCAGCCTGCTTCAGCAGCTCCTGCTGCCGCTGCCGGTTCTTCTCCAGATTCGCCTGGAGGCGGAGCAGCAGGCCCTTGTAGACCATGGCCTCGAGGTAATCGGGCTTGATCTCCAGCGCCTTGTCGGTCGCCGCCACGCCCTTCTCGATGTACGCGCGCTTCTCGGCCTCCTTCAGGCGGTAGTCGCGGAACGTCTTGTCCCAGAGGAAGGTCGCGATCGTGTAGTAGGCCTCCGGGTTGTCGGGCTCGATGGACGCGCGCTGCTCCAGCGCCTCGATCGTCTTGTCGAACTGCCCCTGCCGGTTGTAGTAGCCCGCGATCTGCAGGTAGACGGCCGGGTCCTTCGGCCGGACCTCGCGCGCCTTGAGCAGCGTCGCCTCGGCCTCCTCGTAGTTCCCCGCGTCCTCGTAAATCTTCGAGAGCGCGAAGTAGTTGGACGGCTCGTCCGGCTCCAGCTCGATCATCTTCTTCACGATGGGCTCGGCCTGCGACGGATCGTTCAGCTTGTCGGCGCCGTAGCTGTTGAGCAGGTACTCGTACGACAGCTTACGCAGCTTCGGCTCTTCGATGACCTCCGTGGCCTTGCGGTAGTAGGTCACCGCCTCCTGGAGGTAGCGGTCGTTCTGCTCCTCCCCCTTGCGGGCGGGCTTGTAGAGGTTGTCGTAGCTGTTGGCCAGATAGAAGTACGCGACGTCCAGCTCCGGGTTGAGCTCGAGCGCCTCCTTGTACTTCTGGATGGCCTCCTGATAGTTCTGGCTCTGATAGGCCGCGTTGGCGTCCTTGAACGCCATCTGGGCCTTCAGCGTGTTGACCTGATTGCAGGCCCCCGCGCCGACCCCGGCCATTCCGAGCGCGGCAGCGAGCACCGCTGCCCTGGTACGGGTCCGCATGAATCTCATCCCCCTCTGACGTAGCTTACCGAGAAGCCGGGTGTTCCTCGACGTGGTGCGGAAGGCCGGTGGTCCTGGCGCGGCGGCTGGCGCCCCGCCGCGCGGTCACACCCGGCGACGGCCCCTCGGCGGGCCATTCCCGACTGGCGAAACCGCGTCAGTATAAGGACTCCCAAAAAGCGAGGTCAAGCCGGGGTCGGGCCATGCCGGCCGGCCTTCCGCCCCCTGCTATGATGACGTTGAGACACCCATCCTGTCTGTTTAGACACCGCAGCGCATGATCCGATTCGAGGACCTGCTCGAGAAGGTGCGGGGCTACAACCCCGACGCCGACCTCGAACTGCTCCGCCGGGCATACGTGTTCTCGGCGTTCGAGCACAAGGGGCAGGTCCGCCACTCCGGCGAGCCCTATCTCGTCCATCCGCTGGAGGTTGCCGACACCCTCGCGGACATGCGCATGGACGTCGTCACCATCGCCGCCGGCCTCCTCCACGACGTCGTGGAGGACACCCTGACGACGATCGAGCGGATCGAGGAGCTGTTCGGGGCCGAGGTCGCGCACGTCGTCGCCGGCGTGACGAAGATCAGCACCATTCCATTCTCCTCGAGCGAGGAGCGGCAGGCGGAGAACTTCCGCAAGATGCTGCTCGCGATGGTCGACGACATCCGGGTCATCCTGGTCAAGCTCGCCGACCGTCTGCACAACATGCGGACGCTCCACCACCTGCCGGAGGAGCGGCGGCTGCGGATCGCGCAGGAGACGCTCGACATCTACGCGCCGATCGCCAACCGGCTCGGCATGAGCAAGGTCAAGAACGAGCTCGAGGAGCTCTGTTTCAAGTACCTGGAGCCGAAGCAGTACGAGTCGCTGCGCGCGCGGGTCGAGGCCAGGCGCCGCGCCGCCGAGAGCCACATCGACGAGCTGAAGGCGACCATCACCGCGAAGCTGGACGAGGCGCAGGTTCCGTACGTCCGGATCGACGGGCGCATCAAGCGTCTGTTCAGCATCTGGCTCAAGCTGAAGCGCCAGAAGATCGACCTCGATCAGGTGTACGACTTCGTCGCGCTGCGGATCATCACCAGGTCGGTCCGCGACTGTTACGCCGCGCTCGGCATCATCCACAACACGTGGTCCCCCGTGCCCGGGCGCATCAAGGACTTCATCGCGATGCCGCGCCCGAACGGCTACCAGGCGCTGCACACCTCGGTGGTGAGCGAGCGCGGCACGCCGTTCGAGGTGCAGATCCGCACCGAGGAGATGCACCGGCAGGCCGAGGACGGCATCGCCGCGCACTGGAAGTACAAGGAAGGGCGCGTCGGCGACGCGCGCGACGAGCGGTACTTCCAGTGGATGCGCCAGCTGCTCGAGTGGCAGCAGGAAGTGCGCGACCCCGGCGAGTTCATCCGGAGCCTGAAGATCGACCTCTATCCGGAGGAGGTCTACATCTTCACGCCGAAGGGCGAGGTCAAGGCGCTGCCGCGCGGGGCGACGCCGCTCGACTTCGCGTACGCGATCCACACCGATGTCGGCCACCGCTGCGTGGGCGCGCGCGTGAACGGGAAGATGGTGCCGCTGCGCACCCGCCTCAAGAACGGCGACATCGTCGAGATCATCACGCAGGCCGGCCACACCCCCAGCCGCGACTGGCTCAACATCGTCCAGACCTCGCGCGCGCGGCAGAAGATCCGCCACTTCGTCCAGCAGGAGGAGAAGGCGCGGAGCATCGAGCTGGGGCGGAAGCTGTTCGAGAAGGAGGCGCGGCGGTTCAACCTGAACCCGCGGACGCTCATCGAGAGCGAGGCGTTCCGCGCGTTCGCCGACGAGAACGGCGGCGGGAAGGTCGACGAGGTGCTGGCGCAGATCGGGTACGGGCGCCTGGCGCCGCGCACGGTGCTCGCGAAGGTGGTGCCGGTCGACCAGCTCCAGGAGCGCCCGCCGGACGGGCGTGTCGTCTCGGCCGTGAAGCGGGTGCTGCGGTCGAGCCCGGAAGGCATCAAGGTGAGCGGCGTCGACGACCTGCTCGTCTACCGCGCGCGCTGCTGCAACCCGATCCGCGGCGAGAAGATCGTCGGCTACATCAGCCGCGGCAAGGGCGTGGCGGTCCACTCGGCATCCTGCCCGAACGTCGTCAACCTGCTCTACGACCCGGAGCGGCGCATCGATGTCGAGTGGGAGCGCGGCACCGACTCGGCGCGGTACACCGTGCGCCTGACGATGCAGGTGGAGGACCGGCGGGGGATCCTGGCCGACGTCAGCGCGAAGGTCGCCGACGTCAACACCAACATCACCAGCGTCGAGGCGACGACCGATCAGGACCAGCGCGGGCGCATCGACATGACCGTCGAGATCACCGACATGAAGCACCTCGAGAAGGTGATGAAGTCGCTGAAGTCGGTGCAGGGCGTGATCGGGGTGGAGCGCGCCGCACGCTCCTGATCCCTGGAGTGGTTACGAGGACACGGAGAACGCAGAGCGCAGCGGACGCGAAAGATTCAGGGCGCCGACCCGGGTGATGTCAGCCCCGCTTCGTCCTCCCTGTCCTTGCTCCGTGGCCTCAGTGCCCTCAGTGTCCTCTGCGGTTTCTGCCGTTCGGACGTGGGCAGGCGCTACCGAGGGAGTACCGCGATCGCGTCGATCTCGACACGCGCGTCGCGGGGCAGGCGGGCCGCCTGGATCGTCGAACGGGCGGGGGCCGGCGAGGCGAACCGGCTGGCGTAGACCTCGTTCATCGCCGTGAAGTCGGCCAGGTCCGCCAGATACACGGTCGTCCGGACCACGTCGGCGAGCGAGGCGCCGGCGGCGGCGAGGACCGCCTCCAGGTTGGCGAGGACCTGGCGGGTCTGCGCGGCCACGTCGCCCTCCACCAGCCGGCCGGTCGCCGGATCCAGCGGAATCTGACCCGAGCAGAACAGGAGCCCGCCGGCCCGGATGGCCTGCGAGTACGGGCCGATCGCGGCCGGCGCGTTGGCGGTGGCGATGGCCTCGCGCATCCGTCCTGTCAGGCCGCCTTCACGACCTTGCCGGACCGGATGCAGCGGGTGCAGACGCGGATCCGGCGCACGCCGCCATTGATGATCGCGCGAACGGTCTGGAGGTTCGGATCGAACCGGCGCGGGCGCACGTTGTGCGCGTGGCTGATGGTGCGGCCCACCACGGGGCCCTTGTCGCAGATTTCGCAGCGCTTAGCCATGGTTCTCAGGACGCGGACGGCCCGGCGCCGCCTGTGGAGCCGGGACAAACACCGCATCATACCAGCTCGGTCCCGGTGGGGCCAAGGCTGACGGTGTCAGGGGATGATCAGCCCGCCCGGGGACGCCGCGCCGGAACCGGCCGGTGCCTCCCCTTCGCCCTGCGCCGTCCCGAACAGCCGCCGGAGCACCGCGAGCGCGCCGGCGGTCGGGTCCCCGGCAAGGGGGCCGATGCGCCGGGCCGCCTCTTCGAGCGCGCGCAGCGCGGCGGCGGCATCCTTCTCGAGGGGCGTACGCGGGCCGTCGTGGGCGTCGAGAATCCGGCCGAGGGCCTGCTTCATCTCGGACTCCAGCCGCTGTGCCGCCAGTGACTGCGGGCGCGCATCGTAGATCAGGCCACGCGACGCCGTGTCCACCGTGGTGCCCAGGCTGTTCGCCGCTTCCGCGAGATCGGCGTCCTGCAGCGGCGCGAGCGGGTCGACGGGATGCCGCGCCGCCAGTCCGGCGAAGAGGAAGAAGAAGTCGGACTGGCGCTGGGTCAATGTGGACAGGGCGGGCCACAGCAGCGCCGTGTCCTGCTCACGCTGACGCTGGACGGCGGCCGGAGGATGGCGGCGTGAGGCCGTCAGGTAGCCGCAGTCGCTGGGGCAGCGGATTTCGGTCTCGCGCTTGGTGCCGCAGCACACGGTGCAGATCTGCTGGTTGAGCGCCGGGCAGCGGCGCCGTGCCGGCCTGGAGCCGCAGAGGGGACATGACATGGTTGGTCAGCCCCCATTGTCCTCTGTCCGCCTCGGGTTCCGCCAGCTCTTGCGTAGGCGTGGATCAGCCCCTATAATCCCGCGCCAATTCCCCGATCCGTCCAGGAACGCCTGTTGCACTGCCGTTGTTCAGCAACGGCACCAGGTCCGAGGTGCATTCTCCGGGAGGGGGTGCATGGCGCAGAGTCTGTTTCGGAGCGAGTCGCCCGTCGAGTTCTTCCGGGAGCAGGTCGAGGGCGCAATGCAGCGCCAGCGCGTGCAGACCACCGAGTGGACGGCGTTCTACCTCGTCAATCTGCTGGTGGGCTTCATCTCGCCGAAGCGCCCGGCCGGGCCGGCGGTCCAGCCTGACGAAGCCCTCGCGGTGCGTCTGGCCCGCGCCATACAGGCCGAGGGAGCGGCGCGGCGTGAAGAGCTGCGCAGCGTGGGGGACTGCTCGCTGTTCCTCGCAGGGTTCTTCGGTGACAGCCTCAACCGGCGCCTGGTGGACGTCGACTACTACATCGCCCTCGGCGAGCACGCATACGCCCGGCTCTCCCACGACGATGGCGACGCGTTCGCGGACGTCTTCGGCGAGATGGCGCGGAAGTTCGTGCCGCTCGTCGACGTGCTGACCGACATCAGCGAGCGCGCGGCGCTGACGAGCAACCGCGACCTCCTGCGCGTCTACGAGCGCTGGCTTCGCACCGGCAGCCGACGGGACAGCGCGCTGCTGGCCGAGAAGGGCGTGCTCGGCGTTCCGTCCCGCCTCGTCCAATAGCCCCACCCTGCCGGATTCGTGTTATAATCTCCGGCTCGTTTCCGGGCGAGTTCCCCGACCGAGTGGCCGCCTCCGCTGCACTGTCCTTTGCAGTCGACAGGCTGCGGTCGCAGAACCACAGGGGCGAAGACGAACCGTTCCCCGGCGGCCGGCGTCTAATGGGGTAACCGCCATCCCCGGCCGAGCCGCCCTGCCGGGGAGCCGTGACAGGCAAGTCTCATAAAGTCAGATACTTAGAAGCCTGTCCGGGTCGGCATCACCTCGGGTTGAGCCCGGTCATCGGCTGTGCAGCCGCTGACAGGTGGGGCCGTCGGTTGCCGGAGGGGCGCGAGTGGGGCGTTGTCGTCCCCGGGCCGGGTGTCGAGTTCGACCGGCAGTGTAATTGCATAGGGGCTTTCGGCATCATACATACGTCATAGGGACGTAAGGAGCGGGCGTCATGAAGAAGAGGACGACCAAGGGGCAGGAAAAGGGCCGGCGCTACGAGGATCTCAAGAAGATCCTGGAGGACCGCCGGCGGGAAATTCTCAGCGAAGTCCAGGGAAAGATTCGGGACGTCCGCGCGGACACGACCCAGACCAAGCTGAACGAGGTGTTCGACGTCGGTGAGAGCTCCGAGTCGGACATCCAGGAGGACATCGAGTTCGCCCTCATCCAGATGAAGGCGGAGACGCTGAACCGCATCAACGAGGCGCTGGCCCGGCTCGACGAAGGGGCGTACGGCAACTGCTTCGAGTGCGGTGAGGAGATCTCCGAGGCGCGGCTGCGGGCGCTGCCCTTCGCCGTCCGGTGCAAGGACTGCGAGGAGGCGCGCGAGGTGGCAGCCGAGCGCGAGAAGATCTGGCAGCAGCGTCGGGGCGGGGCCTCGCTTTTCATGGACATGTCCAGCTAGACTGAGGGCCGCTTCCGGCCGCACCTCCGCCGGGCGGGGGCTGTGGCGCGAACCTCACCCCCCGCTTCAGCGGCCGCAGGCCGGCTGAAGGCGGGCGAGCCAGGGTCAGGACCCGGTCGCCGCCGCGACGGGGTTCTGACCCTTTTTCATTCCGTCTCCCGGAGGATCGCCAGATGCGCGATCAGACCGACCAGACCGAACAGATTCCGGAACCGGAGCCGGAGCCGTCCTCGGCAGACGAACGGGCGCAGGCGATTCCGCCCGAGCTGCCCGTGCTGCCGCTGCGCGACACGGTGCTGTTCCCCAACTCGTTCATGCCGCTGGCCGTCGCGCGCGAGAGCTCGGTGCGCCTGATTGACGAGGCGATCGCCAACGGCAAGCTCATCGGCGTCTTCACGCAGCGCGATCCGGCGATGGACGAGCCGCTGCAGGCCGATCTCTATCCGGTCGGCACGGCGACGCACATCCACAAGATGTTCCGGCTGCCCGACGGCAGCCTGCGCCTCATCGTCCAGGGGCTGTCGCGCATCCGCCTGGACGAGATCACGACGATCAAGCCGTACCTGCGCGCGAAGGTCACCGCGGTGACCGACGGCGAGCGCGAGGAGGACCGGCTCGAGATCGACGCGCTCATGCGCAACATCAAGAGCAGCTTCCAGAAGGTGGTCTCGCTCTCGCCGCTGCTCTCCGACGATCTCCAGACGCTCGCGCTCAACATCGAGGAGCCGGGCCGGCTGGCCGACTTCATCGCGTCGAGCCTGAGCACGATCAGCACGGCAACGAAGCAGGACGTGCTCGAGACGCTCGACGTGCGGGCGCGGCTGGACACGCTGAACCGCATCCTGATCAAGGAGCTCGAGGTCCTCGAGCTCGGGTCGAAGATCCAGTCCCAGGTGCAGTCCGAGGTCGGGCGCAACCAGCGCGAGTACTTCCTGCGCGAGCAGCTGAAGGCGATCCAGAAGGAGCTCGGCGAAGACGACGAGCAGCAGAAGGAGATCGAGGAGCTCCGCGAGAAGATCGAGGCCGCGGGCATGCCCGAGGCCGTCCGCAAGGAAGCGATGCGCGAGCTCGACCGGCTCTCGCGCATGCCCGCGGCGGCCGCCGAGTACACCGTGTCGCGCACGTATCTCGACTGGCTCGTCGCCCTCCCGTGGTCGAAGCGCACCGAGGAGCACATCGACCTCGCGAAGACGAAGCAGGTGCTGGACGACGAGCACTCCGGCCTCGAGAAGGCGAAGGATCGCGTGCTCGAGTACCTGGCCGTCCGCAAGCTCAACCCCGAGATGAAAGGCCCGATCCTCTGCTTCGTCGGGCCTCCCGGGGTCGGCAAGACGTCGATGGCCAAGTCGATCGCGACCGCGCTCGGCCGCAAGTTCGTCCGGGTGTCGCTCGGCGGGATGCGCGACGAGGCGGAGATCCGCGGTCATCGCCGGACCT
>DASVDJ010000089.1:0-4654 GCA_036381155.1 Vicinamibacterales bacterium | reverse complement strand
GATCCAGCCGTACCTCTTCGCCGGCGGCATGCTGATCTTCACCGTGTCGATGACGTTCGCCGGCAGCTTCGGCGTGCCGCGCCGCCACTGGGACATCACGTTCAGCTCGGCGCAGTTCGACGTGCAGTTCAACCCGATCGTCGACCTGATCCTCGCGTTCGTCGCGCTGGGCGGGTTGATGGCGGCGACCGGCGCGTTCATGTTCGTCGCGATTGCCGTCAAGTCGGTGTTCTTCGGCGAGCGGCTCGGCACGATCACGCCGGGCGTCGCGATGGCCGGCGTGCCGGCCGGCATCACGCACCCGCCGGTGCACTCGCCGGACGTCGACGAGCGCAACGCCGCGCTGCACGGCCCGTCGCAGGGGTGGATGGGCCCGGCGCCGGGCACGATCGTGCTCGTCTTCGTGTTCCTGGCCGCGTTCATCGTCTACTTCTTCGTCAACTGGAAGATCCTCTCGTTCCTCTGGAGGATCGGATGAGCCTCCGGTCCGGCCGCCAGGGCTCCACGTCCGCCCGCGGCGCGCTTGCCGCGTTCGCCTCCCTCGTGGCCATCACCGCCGCGTGGTGGGCCCTCGCGCTCTGGCCGGCCGGACCGGCCGCTCCCGACTGGCTCCTGCGCACGCGCGAGGTCTGCTTCGGCGTGCGGCCCGACGGGCTGCCGAACGCTGGCGGCTGGGTGCTGCTCATCGGACAGCCAGCCGGCATGCTCATCGTGCTCGCGGCCGTCTGGGGCAGGGAACTGCGCGCGGGCCTGGCGCTCCTGACCTCGCGCACCGCCGGCCAGATCGTCGCCGGCATCGTTGCGGCGGCGATCGTCGCGGGCGTCTCCGGCGTCGTCATCCGCGTCAGGACCGCGGGGCTGGAGCCGTTCGCGACCAGGCCCGCCGACCTGGCGTCGCAGCTCACACGCATCGACGACACGCCGCCGGCCTTCGCACTCACCGACCAGCACGGCCGCGAGATCACGCTGGATGCGTTCATCGGCCGGCCGGTGATCGTCGCGTTCGTGTACGCCCACTGCGAGACCGTCTGCCCGGCGATCGTCGCCGACGTGCTGGGGGCGCGCCGGCTGGCTCGCGGCACCCCGCCCGCCGTGCTGTTCGTCACGCTCGATCCCTGGCGCGACACGCCCGCGCGCCTGGCCGCCATCGCGCGCGCGTGGGGACTGGAGGACGATGCGCTCGTGCTGTCGGGGGAGCCGGAGGAGGTGGAGCGGATCCTGAACGCGTGGCGGGTGCCGCGCGCCCGCAACATGCGAACCGGCGACATCTCCCATCCGTCGCTCGTCTACCTGATCACCCCGGCGGGCCGCATCGCGTACGTCGTCGGAGGCAACACCAGTGCGATCGGCGCCGCGCTCGAAGCGCTCTGACAGGCATCCGTCAGGTCTGGCGACGTCGACTCGCCGCGACTGGCGGTTGCAGATCCCCGAGGCGCGCAGGCGTCTGCTGCGACGATGGATGCTCGCCGTCGCCGCGATGACGTTCGCCGTCGTCGTCCTGGGCGGCATCACGCGCCTCACCCAATCCGGGCTGTCCATCGTCGACTGGGACCCGATCCTCGGCGTCGTCCCGCCGCTTTCCGAGGCGCAGTGGGTCGAGGCGTTCGAGCGGTACCAGCAGTTTCCCGAGTACCAGGTCCGCCGCGGCATGACGCTGGCGGAGTTCCGCACGATCTACTGGTGGGAGTATCTCCACCGCCTGGCGGCGCGGGGCATCGGCGTGGTGTTCCTGGTGCCGTTCCTCGTGTTCCTCGCCCGCGGGTTCCTGACCCGTGCGCTCGCGTGGCGGACCGGCGTGCTGTTCGCGCTGGGCGGGCTGCAGGGCCTGATGGGCTGGCTGATGGTCCGGAGCGGTCTGGTGGACCAGCCGGCCGTGAACCACTACCGCCTCGCGGCCCATCTGCTCCTCGCGTTCGTGATTGCGGGCTACTGCGTCTGGCTGGCGTGCGACCTGCGCCCGGCCGTTGAACGCGCGCAGCCGCCGCGAGCGGCGTTGAGGCTGATGCGCCGCGGTGTGCCGGCACTCGGCGTGCTGCTGGGTCTGCAGATCGCCTGGGGGGCGCTGGTGGCCGGGCTGAAGGCCGGCCTCGTGTTCAACACGTTTCCGCTGATGGCCGGCCGCCTCGTGCCGCCGAACCTGCTGTGGCTCGAGCCGGCCGCCATCAACTTCGTCGAGAACGCGTCAGCCGTCCAGTGGGTCCATCGCGTGCTCGGGACCGTCCTGCTGCTCGCCGCCGGCATTCTCCATGTCGGCCTGGTCCGCGCGCGTGCCGATCGACGCTCCTGCCGGTTGAGCCTCGGGCTGCTCGCGCTGACGAGCGGGCAGTATCTGCTCGGCGTGGCCACGCTCGTGCTCGGTGTGCCGATCGCGCTGGCAGTCGCGCACCAGGCTGTCGCGCTCCTGCTGACCGGGCTCTGGGTCACGTGGGCTCACCACGTCTGGAACGCGAGCTCGATCGGCGACGCGGCCGGCGCGCGAGTCGGCGCCCCGCACCGGGCGCGACGTACGACGCGCGTGCGAATCCCGGTCTAGCGCGGCGGGCGCGCCCAGATCCCGCGGCGTTCGTCCTTCGCCTCCGCCTCGATCGCCTTGAACTCCGCGAGCCGCTCGAACGGCTGCGACGTGTCGACGCGCGCGCGCCCCTGGCGCAGCATCTCCGCGTTCACGAGCGTGCCGTCCTCGAGGTAGACGTAGACGCGCCGGTCCTTCGCGTCCGCTTCCTTGTCGAACTCGAGCCGCACGTTCTTGCCCAGCACGAGCTCGCGCAGGGCGCGCTGTCCGGCCTTGTCCGGCGACAGGCTCACCCGTCCGGTGATGAGCGGTGGCGGCATCGCGGGGTTGGACGGCGGTCCCGGCGGTGGCCCGGTCGGACCGACACCCACGCGCGACTCGGCGCGGGTGATGCCGGCCAGCTTCAGCTTGCCGACCCCCGCGACCACGATCGTGTCCGCGTCCGGCACGCTGGTCACCGTCTGCGCCTCGGCGGCGGCGGTGAGCGCTCCAAGCAGGAGGATTGTGGCTGCGAGCAGAAGCCTCATGGCACACCTCATACGTGATGGTGACAGAGACGAGGTGAGGGGTCAAAGAGTCGGGTTGGATCAGGTCGCAACAGGTCTGATCGGGTCTGATCAGGTCGGATGAGGTCGGATCGGGTCCCGCCCGCGCTTGCCCGGTCGCGCGGGCGGATCAGGTCCGCCTCCGCGCTGCGCGCTCCGGCGATCAGGTCTGATCAGGTCCCGCCTTCGCCCTCCTCCGCCCTTCGGGCTACGGAGGGCTTCGGCGGATCAGGTCGGATCGGGTCGGAATCCCGCTTGCACCGGACATCCGGGCTCCCCGAAGGATTCAGCGATGGCTCAGGAACTGGCAGGCAGGCGAGTCGCCGCGCTCGTCACGGACGGGTTCGAGCAGGTCGAGCTCATCGAGCCGCGCCGCGCGCTGGAAGAGGCGGGGGCGCAGGTGGAGGTCGTCTCGCCGAAGGAAGACGAAGTGCGGGGCTGGGACCACCGGGAGTGGGGCGCCAACGTGCGCGTCGATCGGCCGCTGGCGGAGGCGCGGCCCGACGACTACGACGCGTTGCTGCTCCCGGGCGGCGTCATGAACCCCGACAAGCTCAGGATGGACAGGAAGGCCGTTGACTTCATCCGCGCGTTCGTGGACGCGGGCAAGCCGATCGCGTCGATCTGCCACGGCCCATGGCCCCTCATCGAGGCCGGCGCGGTGAAGGGGCGGCGCATGACGTCGTATCCCTCGCTCCGCACCGACCTGCGCAACGCGGGCGCCGAGTGGGTGGACGAGGAGGTGGTGGTGGATCGGAACCTGGTGACGTCGAGGAATCCCGGCGACATCCCGGCCTTCAACCAGCGCATGGTGGAATTGTTCGCGCAGCCGGCCCGGCCGACGGCCGCCAGAGGCGCCGGCCGTACAGCGTGAAGGGGCCTGGGTGACGGCCGTTCGGCCCCTGATCTGATTCCGTCCCCCCGGGGCGGGCGCTTCGGCATAATTGGCGCCGGAGCGCCCGCCATGACCCACCCGACGACTCGTGCCGCTCATCGGATTTCACGACGTGCCGCGCTGAAGACGGTCGGCCTCGCGGCCGGCTGGACGATCGTGCCCCGGACGGTGCTGGGGCGCGGACAGACGCCGCCCAGCGACCGGCTCACCCTCGCGTGCGTGGGGGTCGGCTCGCAGGGCCTTCGCGTGATGATGAACTTCCTCCGCCACGACGACGTGCGGGTGGTGGCGGTGTGTGACGTGAACCGCGGCAGCGACGACTACAGCGAGTGGTCGACGCACGAGCTGCGCGACAAGGTGCGCAAGCTGATCGGCAACGAGACGTGGGGCGGCAACGGCCCATATCGCGGCGCCATCGCGGGCCGCGAGCCGGCGCGCGACGTGGTCGACGCCTACTACGGCACCCAGACGCGGTCGGGTCAGTCGAAGTCGTGCCGGGCCGTGGAGGACTACCGCGAGCTGCTGGCGAATCCGGACGGGATCGACGCCATCGTGATCGGGACGCCCGATCATCTGCACGCGCCGGTGGCGATTGCGGCGATGCGCGCGGGCCTGCACGTCTTCTGTCAGAAGCCGATGGCGCACACCGTCCATGAATCGGCCCGAATGGCGGAGGTGAGCCGCGAGACCGGTGTCGCCACG
>DASVDJ010000088.1:0-17448 GCA_036381155.1 Vicinamibacterales bacterium | reverse complement strand
GTCGCGCGGACGTGGGGCGTCATCGACTCGCCCGGTACCGGCGCAAACCCGTTTCAGACGATCAACAGGTCGGTACTCGACGAACAGCGGCGCCGCTTCCACTACGCCGTTTCGGGACGCCTGTACCAGCTCACGTACCGGGACATCGTCCTGATTCACGCGCAGTGAGGTCGCAAACATGGGAGCGACTTTCCTGTCGATATCTGGTCGTGGCGCAGTCTTGCCGACGTTCACGGACCAGCGAGCCGAGCGACGCGCCGCGGTGTTCGTCTCGCGGTACATCTGGCACCACATCCTCATAGAAGGGCCCGCATGGGCGCGGCGGGTACACCTCGCGGAGCGTCACGCATCTGGCGAGATCGACGATGAGGAGCTGGAGTCCGGCTACGAAGCGCTGCGTGTCCTGTCCGGTGCTCCACCCGATCCGGACGCGCTCATCGAGCGCGGCCAGCTCGAGGCCGCACGATCGGCGGCCGCACGCCTGGCAGCAGACGTGCTCTGCCTGCCGTTTTCGTGGGACGCTCTCGAGAGCGCCGTTCGCGCGACCGCGCGAGTGGCGGCCTGCCAGGAGTTGATCGAGGAGCTTGAACCCGAGGTGCTCTGGCAGATTCGCCGCTGTACCGAGGATCCGGCGATGCGTGAGCGGCCTGCGGCCATCGCGGCCTGGCGCCGCTATGCGGGTCGCGTGTGGCCGACGGTTGCTGCCAGAGAGCACCTGTTCAGCGCCAAGGTCCGTGACCTCGTCGCCGGCCGTATCAAAGCGGATCCCGATGGCTGGGTAGGGTTCACGCGGAGCGACACGGTGCATCTGTTCGGCTTGGGCCTGCCGCACTGTCTCGGCTGGGCCGAGGCCAGGCCGGTCGCCGATCAGGACGAACTTCTGGCTCTCGTCGTGCAGACATGGTCGCTGCCGCGCCTCTGGATGAAGTGCCGCCGTGAGGACTGGCGTCATTGGCTCGTGGACGTGGCGAGCCGCTGGGACATCATCGAGTCGACCGCTATCGACGGCAACCCGTTCGAGAGGATTGATCGGACCGTCCTCGACCGCCGCAAGCGGCTCATGACGTACTGCGTCCACGGCAGTGTGGAGCGGCTCACGACTCGCGACATCGTGGCCTTCATGCGCGCGGAGGACGACGAGGACTGATGGCGCGTTGGTGACGAAGGGCTCGCTCAGCTGCAGCGGACCAGCCGGGCCGGCTCGCCGCCTCTGCCCAGGACGATGGCGAGCTGGCCGAAATGACGTCCGATGTCGAGAGCAGCATCAGGAGGGAGACCGAGGACAAGCAGGCTCGGTTCCGGCTGCCAGTCGTCGCAATCCGGAACTCCCTGTCCGTCGAACGCGATCAACCCGCGCGCGGCAATGGTCCCACGCAGCGCGCGCATCCTCGCGCCGTTTTCGGCGTCCGACAGCCGTACCGAACCCGGATTGCAGGCGGTGATGAACGCCCACTCCTGCGCACCGTGCAACTGAAGCAACGCGTCCAGCGGCGGGCAGCCCTGTCCCACACGGATGGTGAGGTGCCCGACAGGCGTTTCGGCCTGGAACAAGGTCCGCCGGTAAGCCTCCATCAGGGGGTCGATATCGCGCGCCATCTCAGCGGCCGGCCTCCGGTTCGGGTCCGTATCCCTCCCAGAATCGCGCGCGCGCCGCCTCGAGGATCCGGAACATCGCGCCATCATCGTCGGTCCCGGTACGTCCGGTGAGGCCGTCGCGCCATCGTCGCGGCAATGCCGATGCACCGTGCAGGGCGCCGACGGCGGCGCCAACAACAGCCGCAACCGTGTCGTTGTCCCGGCTGTCGTTCACGGCACGGACGATCGCCTCTTCAGGGTCGTGCGCATGACGTTCGAGGATGTAGAGGACTGTCGGGACCGTCTCCAGCAGGTATGCCCCGGAGTACCAGCGTCGCTGCGCATCGCGTACGGAGAGGCATTCCGCGCGAGCCGCCGCCAGCTGCTGGCGCACCCAGGCCGAGAGCGGGCCGCTCCAGTCTGGCGCGCCGTCGTGTCGCGGCCGGTAGTGCTTCCCCGTCTCCACCTCCGCGCAGATGGCCACGAAACGCTGCGCGTACCACTCGCCTGGAGGCGCCGACTCCGCGCACAGCAGATCCCACAGCAGCGCGATGAAGGCAACACTGCTGGCGAGTGCCGCGCTGTCGTTGTGCGTGATCATCGTCGCCAGCGCGGTGTCGTGCCAGAGCGCTGGCGACGGCTCGCGAAGATGCGGGAGCACGATAGGCGCAATACGCATGAGGGCGCCGTTGCCGGCCGACTCAGGACCCGCTTCCCACCAGGGCAGCTCGTTGAATCCGTAGTGAATCCGGAACTGCTGGACCGTCCTGCCGATGCCGAAGATGTCGGCGTGTGCGAACCGGCGCGCGAGCCGATCCGGATCCAACCGTCCAGTGGCCACCAGTTCCTCGGCCGTCCAGAACGCCATCTGCGAGTCATCTGACGGCGTGCCCACGCGCGCGCCACCGGCGTGCGGGTTCGGCAGGTAGTCGCGAATCTCCCCGTGTCGTCGCAGCCGGTCTTCCGGATTGATGCCCTCCGAGCGGTTCCCCAGCGCGTCGCCGATGGCGAGGCCGAGCAGCATGCCTTCGACGCGGTCCCACGACCGGGGCCGATCGTCCAGTACGACATGCAGCCAGCTACCCTGGCGCGCGCGGATCCGGTTCTCTGAGAAGAGACGGTGAAGGAGTGCGGAAGTATCAGGTGTCTCCGGCTCGCGGTTCATCCTTCACTTGCGACTGACGTGAAACGCTTCAGCCCTCACAAGCAGGTTGGGGTCAAAGGCGAGCGACAAACTGTCTGCCGCCAGCGACGACGCTTGAGGTTCATCCGTTTCACGACGTCCTGGAGGCTCTCGTCCGCCAGATCCATGACCACGTAGAAAACCGGCTGATCGTCCTCCACCAGCACGGTGCCATGCCCGACGGACAGCCCAGGTGACGAGGTTGAGATGCTCGAGCGCGGTGGCGAACTCGAGCTCCGGCTTCTGGGGGATGCCGGCCCCTTGCGCTCCGGAACGATCTTGACAGCAAGCGGACGGGCCGCCTCCTTGCCGTTGACGACCTCACGGGCTTCGAAGACGAAGCCGAAACCTCCGTGGCTCAGGAGGCGTTTGACGTGGTAGTGGTCGTCGAGGAGGTGGTCAAGAAATCTATGCACCGCGTCATCCCGCACCGGCCAAGGCGCGCAAACAAGACGGCGCTAGGCGGAATCTCCCCTTACCACAGCATCCACTCCATAATTCACTGTTACGCCGAGCACCACACCGGCTGCAAATGATGACTCCCACTTGGCACGATTTCTTGTTCGCTGGAACCAATCCGACTGCATTTCTGTCTCGAAAGGCAATACAAGTCGGTCGTAAGTCATCGTCCACGTGTTTCTCAGGAAGCCTTGGTGAGCGACTCTATCGAGATAGCGCATTGTAGACGATGCCTGCATCGCCTCAACGTTCCAAGTATCCAAAATCTCGAGGAGTTGTCGGCGGCAGCTTTGCGTCGGGATCGGCCCCGAGCAGGGCGGCGAACCGCCTGACCCACTGTCGGACACTGTTCGGCTCCAGCAGGGTCGGCCACACGCTGAACACCCCTCCCGGACCTAATGGAGCACGACGCTTCCAACTCGATTCAAGTGAGCGACCGGCTTGAAATCCGACGTCACGAGCGTCAGGCAGCCGTACAGCCCGCCGCCCGGGTGCGTCTCGATGATTGCGAGATGCGGGAGGTGCCGGCAGAGCTCTGCTGCGAGGCGCCACGAAGCCGCTTCGATGAGGGCGTTGTCGATCGGTGGCATGTTCTCCGAACCCGGTAGATGGCTCCGGGAGAGGCAGCAGCAAGTTCCACGCGAGGGCACGAGCGCCGAAGCCGGCTGCGCGGCTAGACCATCGACTGGATCTTCTGGATCAATACACTGACGCTGTCGATCAACCTCTCCAGTTCCTCCCCCGTTGGCGGCAGCTCATACACATGGTGATGACACGCCCGGCTCAACGCCGCCCACGTGTACCGTGCGCCCCTCGCTGCCTCCTCGTCGCCCAGAACTGCCCCGAGACACAACAGCTGCGCGTGCCGTGAGGCCAGCTGCGCACCGGGCGCCTGCCAGCGCCACAGGTCATCCAGCATCTGCTCCAGCGCCTGGCGTGTGAGCAACGCGACGGCGCGGGGCCAGGCGCCGGCGAGCGTACCGGAGCGCGTCTCGAGCAGCCGGCGCGCTTCCGCCAGGAGAGCGTCGGGCGAGTCCCTCATGACAACGCCAGCACCTGCTGCGTCAGGCGACGCGTGTCGGCCACGAGGGCCTCGAGGTCGCCGTCGAAGTCGCCGTGCGCGCCGTCGTTGCACGCCTTGAAGGCGCCGACCGCCGGTTTGCCGAAACGATTGTCGATGGAGCGGAGCACCTCGGCCTCGCGCTGCTCTTCGTCGAAGAGGGCCAGGCCCATGAGCGCGTTCAGGCGCTTCTGCCGCTCGATCAGTCTCTCGACGTCGGCATGCGGCTCGCCGCGCCGCAGACGCCGGCTGCGCACGAGGTCGGCGCACGCCGCCTCGATGGCGCTCCGGCAGAACCCCGGAACGACACGCCGTTTGACGTGGTCGGGCAGGTCATTCGTACGGACGAGATCGTGCGCGTCCTTCAGATACCCCTCGACCGGAGTCAGCGCGGGCCGTGTCTCGACGATCGAGCCGGGGCGCCGGGTGACCTGGATGACGCGCGCTGGGAGTCCGAGGTGCCGGACGGCATCGGGCAGGCGCTCGTCATGCGTGAACACGATGACCTGACGCGTCCGCGAGGCCTGGTGCAGCGCACGGGCGAGCCCATCGACGCGGGCCGGGTCCATCGACTGCACCGGGTCGTCGATGACCATGAAGCGGAACGGGCTCTGCGGCAGCGACGCGCGCGGCATGAACAGGCAGAGGGCCAGCGCGTTGAGCTCTCCCTGGCTCATGACGCCCAGTGCCGCGCCCTCGACGCCGTCGACGGTGACGTCCAGCGCCACGCGGCGCCTGGTCGCACTCCCCTCCAGCGCGATCGACTCGAGCTCGACGTTGCTGTTCTGCCGCAGCGTCTGCCAGATCGCCTTCGCCTGCTCGGCGATGGGCGCGAAGCGCTCGGCCCGGAGATCCGCCTGCGTCTCCTTGAACCAGGCTTCGGCCTTCTTCAGGTCGGCGAGCTGCTCCTTCCCATGCACCGCATCCCGCGCCGTCGCCAGCCACTCCCGCACGTCCGCTGCCAGCGGCAGCCAGCGGTCGTCGCGCCGCTTCAGCTCGCGGGACACGGATTCGCCCAGTGCCGCCAGCGCCTCGCTCAGCGGGTCGTATGCCTCGCGCAGGTGGGTCGCCAGCGCCGCGGGCGAGGACCGCTCGATGCCGTCGCGCCAGCGTTGCCAGGCGTCGAGCGCCTCGCGCGCGTCGGTGACGCCTTCCGCGGCGAGCCGCGTCAGCACGGCCGGCGGCGCCGCGAGCACCTGCTCCGCCGCACGTGTCGCCTGCGCCAGCCGCGCGTGCGCGCGATCGGCGGCCGAGGCTTCCGCGCGCAACCGGGCGATCTCGCGTTCGGTCCGCTCACGCCAGGCCGCATCCAGCTGCTCGCGTGTCCCGCACACCGGACAGGGACCGTCACCGGTGTGGTCGTGAACGGTCAGCGCCTGCTGCAGCAGGGCGATCAGCTCGCGCGCACGCCCGGCATCGGTCGTCTGGGTCCGCGCTACCTCGCGCAGCGCGGCCTCGAGCTCGTTCGCCGCGAGCTCGACCTGGGCGCGCGGCGGAGGGGCAAGACCCTGTCCCTGACGCAGAAGGCTGACGAGCGGATCCGCGGCATCGCCACCGCCCTCGACGACGGCCGCCGCGCGCGCCAGGTCCCACGTCCTGTCCGACAACGCCGCATGACACTCACGCGCCCGCCCATCGTCGGCCTCACGCACGAGCTGATCGAGACGGTCGAGCAGCGGGTCCAGCGCGGCGGCGACATCTCTGTGCTGTCGCTCGCGCTGCAGGCGGGCCTCACGCAGCAGCTCCTGCGCGGCGCCGAGATCCTCGAGCCCCAGCACGGTCGACAGCGCGTCGTGCAAGGCATGCGGTTTGTCGGTCAGCAGATCGCCGAGTTCCGAGTACGGCAGGAAAGGCCGATAGACGCTCAGCGCTTCGTCCCATCCGAGCGACGCCAGCGGCTTCCTGGGCTTGCCGTGCGGCTGCCAGGTCGCGACGCTGGCCTCCAGCTCCGCATCAGCCTTCCAGACTCGGGTTACCGTCGAAGCCCCCTCGCCCTCGACTTCGAACTCCGCGCTGATGGTTGCGGTACCGTGGTGCAGATTCCGCCAGCCGTCGCGCAGAACGTTCCCGGCGCGCCCCTCCCACCGGCGCGTCCTGCCGGTGAGGAGAAACTCCAACGCCTCCGCGAAGCTGGACTTGCCGGATCCGTTGCGCCCGACGACGAGCGTGAGACCCGGACCGGAGGTGAGCGTCAGCGTCGACGCGGGGCCGATGCCGCGGAACCCTTCGACGGTGATCGACCGCAGATACGCGCCGGGTGGCTCGCCGGTAACGCGAGGCGGCACAGGTGAGCGGGGACGCTTGCGTGGCAGGTCGCCGCCGAGGCTCTTCTCGAGGTCCTGGCGTCCCTCGCAAGCCGCGAGCACCAGCCAGACCCACGCGCCGTCGGCGTCCTCGTCTGCGTCGAGCCGCTCGAGAACGAGCTGTTTCAGGACGGCATCCATCGCCGACGCATGCTAGCGGGAATGGATGAGGTTGGGTAGGGACTCCCGGCCCTGTGATGTGAGGACCGACTTCTGCCGGATCCGGGGTGCCTGTCGCGATGACGGCCTGGCTTCTCCCCTTCTACCCCAACCGCGCCGCCTTCCTCACCACCTCCGCAATCCTCCCCATCGGCTCCCGCACGGCCGATCCCTTCCGCCACGCCAGCACCAGCGTCCGGGCCGGCGACGGCTTTCTGAACGGCCGCACGCGCAGCTGGCCGCGGCGGTTCTCGACGGAAACCGCCAGCGACGGCAGCAGCGTGACGTGCGTGCCGCTGCTCACCATCTGCACGAGCGTCGCCAGGCTGGTCGCGCGCACGTCCAGCTCCCCCGCGCCGGCCCGCGCGCACACGTCCAGCGCCTGCTCCCGCAGGCAATGCCCATCGTCCAGCAGCAGCACGGTGGCGCCGTTGAGGACGGAGGGGTCGGCCGGACGCGACGGGCGCACGAGCGGATGATCGGGACGTGCCGCCAGCACGAAGGGATCGCGGCCCAGCACGGCGTGCTCGAAGGGGCCGACCTCGGGGCCGAGCGCCAGCAACGCGGCGTCGATGGCTCCGGCCTGCAGCTGCGTCACCAGCTGGCCTGTCCGCTCCTCGCTCCAGACGACGGTGAGCGCGGGGAAGGCGCGGGCGAGCGCGGGGGCGATGTCGGGGAGGAGATAGGGACAGACGGTCGGAATGGCGCCGATGCGCAGCGTGCCGCGGAACGGGTCGGCGGCGTGCCGCGCCAGCTCGCGCAGATCGCCGGCCGCCAGCAGGACGCGCCGCGCCTGCTCGACGAGCGCTTCGCCCGCGGGGGTCAGGCGCACGCCGCGGCGATCGCGCTCGAAGATCTGCACGCCGAGGTCGTGCTCCGCCTGCGCGACCTGCGCGCTCAGCGACGGCTGCGAGACATGACAGGCTTCCGCCGCGCGCCGGAAGCCGCCGAGATCGGCGACGGCCACGAGGTACTGGAGCTGGCGAAGGGAGACGGGAAGCTGGGAGAGAAGGTCCATAGGTCTGAACTATCAAGTCTAGACAAAGTATGTCTTGGACCTTTCAGCACGGGCGGCGGACACTTGAAGGGCGGGGTTGCTCCCCCCGCTGCGACATGCGTGCCGGGGAGGCGGCAGTCAACCCGCCGCCACAGTGTTCCCCGTGAGCGCAGACGCGGAGCCGACGCTCCGCCCCACAGAACCGATTCCTGGACCGGAGACTCGATGTCGAAGCCGAAGACGCTGACCACCGAGAGCGGTGCGCCAGTCACCGACAACCAGCACTCGCAGACGGCCGGCCCCGGCGGGCCGACGCTGCTGCAGGACCACTACCTGATCGAGAAGCTCGCGCGCTTCAACCGCGAGCGCATCCCCGAGCGCGTCGTCCACGCGGTCGGCACCGGGGCCTACGGCTACCTGGAAGTGACGAGCCCCGACGTGCCGAAGTGGACGAAGATGAAGATCTTCGAGCGCGTCGGCAAGCGGACGGACATGTTCATCCGCTTCTCCACCGTCGCGGCCTCGCGCGGCGGCGCCGACGTCGCGCGCGACCCGCGCGGCTTCGCGATGAAGTACTACACCGAGGACGGCAACTGGGACCTCGTCGGGAACAACACGCCGATCTTCTTCATCCGCGACGGCATCAAGTTCCCCGACTTCATCCACTCGCAGAAGCCCGACCCGTACACGAACCGGCAGGAGCCGGACAACGTCTGGGATTTCTTCTCGCACTCGCCGGAAGCGACGCACCAGTTCACCTGGCTCTTCGGCGACCGCGGCATCCCGGCGTCGTACCGCCACATGGACGGGTTCGGGTCGCACACGTTCCAGTGGGTGAACGCGAAGGGAGAGCGCTTCTGGGTGAAGTTCCACTTCAAGACGGACCAGGGGATCAGGTGCCTGACGTCGAAGGAGGCCGAGGCGATCGCCGGACGCGACCCGCTCTACTGCCACACGGACCTGTACAAGGCGATCGAGCGCGGCGACTACCCGTCGTGGACGGTCAAGGTGCAGGTGATGCCCGAGGCGGAGGCGCTGACCTACCGCATCGACCCGTTCGACCTGACAAAGGTCTGGAACTACCGCGACTACCCGCTCATCCCGATCGCGAAGCTGGTGCTGAACCGGCTGCCCGACAACTACTTCGCCGAGGTGGAGCAGGCGGCGTTCAACCCGGCGCACTTCGTCCCCGGTATCGGCCCGTCGCCGGACCGGATGCTCCAGGCGCGCCTGTTCGGCTACGGCGACGCGCATCGCTACCGGCTCGGCATCAACCACACCCGCATCCCGGTGAACGAGCCGAAGGGGGTCCCGGGCGGGGCGCGCAACTACGGCCGCGACGGCTTCATGCGCACCGACGCCAACGGCGGCCGGTCGAAGAACTACGAGCCGAACTCGTTCGACGGCCCCGTGCAGTCGAACGAGGAGCTGTATGCCGGGCTCGGCGTGTCCGGCGCCTCGGGGCACTACCCGCAGGTGCCGCGTGAGGTCGACGACTTCATGCAGGCCGGCGACCTCTATCGCCTGCAGCCGAAGGACGCGCAGCAGCGGCTGGTCGACAACATCGCCGACAGCCTCTCGCAGGTCTCGCGCGACGACATCATCGTCCGGTCGATCGGCCACTTCCGGAAGGCGGATCCGGAGTTCGGCCGCCGGATCGAGGAGGCGGTGGCGGCGCGACGCGGTGAGGCGGTGAAGGCGTAAGCACGGAGGCCACGGAGGGCACAGGGCCACAGAGAGCGGGAGGCAGAGTCCTTCCGGATCTCCGTGACGCCTTTGTGCCCTCTGTCTCCCCATGTGTGACCGACCTATGACAGAAGGTGAAATGGTTGTCGCAGCGGAATCGCTGATTGCGCTCGCGGTGGACTCGGCCCGCACCGGCGACGTCGAGACCCTCGGGCGCCTGCTGGACACCGGCGTGTCCGTGGAGGCGGTGAGCCCGCGCGGCGACTCGCTGCTGATGCTCGCCTGCTATCACGGCCACACGGACGCGGTGCGATTGCTGCTCGCGCGAGGCGCAAATCCGAACGCCGCGAACGCATCGGGCCAGGTCCCCCTGGCTGGCGTCGCCTTCCGTGGCCTCGTGCCGATCGCCGCGCTGCTCGCCGACGCGGGCGCCGACCTCGACGCGGCGGGCCCTGACGGCCGTACGCCGCTCATGACCGCCGCCGCGTTCAACCGCACGGAGATGGTGCGCTGGCTGCTCGAACGCGGTGCGTCGCGCGACGCCCGTGACCGCGCGGGTCTGCGCGCCATCGACTGCGCGCGGGCCATGAACGCGGCCGACGCCCTGGCGCTCCTCAGCTGAACTCCTCCGGCAGGCCAGGGACACACCGACGCCGCGGAACCAAAGCAGCCAGGCTCCAGGTCTCTGTGGCCTCCGTGTTCTCTGCGCCCTCTGTGCTGAACGCCAGCGCCTGAGCAGCTCGTTGCCACTTCCTGTACGATCCGCCCGATGAAGCTGTCGGGCACCACGCTCCGCCTCTCCCCTTCCGACCTCTCCAACCATCTCGCCTGCCGCCACCTGACGACGCTGGACCTGCAGGCGGCGATGGGGCTGATCCGCCGCCCGGCGTCGGACCCGAGGTTCCTGGAGGTGCTCCAGGCGCGCGGGCTCGAGCACGAGCGCGCGTTCGTCGACGACCTCCGCGCGCGGGGCCTGCGGATCGTCGACCTGTCGACGATGCGGCTCGATGAGGACGGGACGACGCGGACGCGCGAGGCGATGGCGGCCGGCGCGGATGCGATCGTGCAGGCGCCGCTCGCGCATGGCGGCTGGGGCGGATACGCGGACGTGCTCCTCAAGGTGGACCGCCCGGGCGCGCTCGGTGGGTGGTCGTACGAGCCGCTCGACACGAAGCTCGCCCGGGACACGCGCGGTGGCACGATCCTCCAGCTGTGCGTCTACTGCGACGTGCTCGCGGAGCTGCAGGGCACACGGCCCGAGCACTTCCACGTCGTCACGCCGGGCGATCCGTTCGTGCACCAGCCGTATCGCGTCGACGACTTCGGCGCGTACTACCGGCTGGTGAAGCAGCGGCTGGTGAGCGACGTGTCAGGCACGACATCGCCAACCGGCGGCACGGCAGCGTTCGGCGCAACGGAAGTTGCCCCCGGCGCACTCTCTTTCAAGACCTACCCGGAACCGACCCCGCACTGCGACATCTGCCGCTGGTGGCCGGTCTGCGATCGCCGGCGGCGCGACGATGACCACCTGTCGCTGGTGGCGGGGATCCGCCGGACGCAGATGAAGGAGCTGCGGGAGCAGGACGTGCCGACGCTGGCGGCGCTCGCGTCACTCCCGCTGCCGCTGCTCTTCAGACCGAAGCGGGGGTCGCGTGAGGCGCTCGAGCGCGTCCGCGAGCAGGCGCGCGTGCAGCTTGCCGGTCGTACCGCGGGCACGCCCGGCTACGAGCTGCTGCCGGTCGAACCTGGCCTCGGTCTGACGCGACTGCCCGAGCCGTCGCCGGGCGACATGTTCCTGGATATCGAGGGAGACCCGTTCGCCGGGAAGGGCGGGCTCGAATACCTGTTCGGATGGGTCGCACTCGACGAGCGCCCGGGCACGACGGAAGTCGGACCCTACCAGTACCACTGGGCGTTCACGCCGGACGAGGAGCGGCGCGCGTTCGAGGCGTTCATGCGCGAGGCGATCGCGCGCCTCGACCGGCATCCCGGCATGCACATCTACCACTACGCGCCGTACGAGCCGTCGGCGCTGAAGCGGCTGATGGGACGCCACGCGACCTGCGAGCAGGAGCTCGATCGCCTGCTCCGCGGCGGCGTGCTCGTCGACCTGCACGCGATCGTGCGCCAGGCGCTCATCGCCGGCGTGGAGCGCTACTCGATCAAGGAGCTCGAGCGTCTCTTCGGCTTCACACGTGAGACGCCGCTGCGGGAGGCCTCCCAGGCGCTCCGGCAGGTCGAGTACTTGCTCGAGACGAACCAGCCGGTCCCGGAGGACGACCCGCTCCGCTCGATCGTCCTGAGCTACAACCGCGACGACTGCCTGTCGGCTCGCGCCCTTCGCGACTGGCTCGAACGGCTGCGCGCCGATCTGGTCCAGCAGGACACCGCGGTGCCCCGGCCAGTGCCCCGGGAGGACAAGCCGAGCGACGAGCTCAGCGAACGGGATGCGCGGGTGCGGGCACTGGCCGAGCGGCTGGGAGCAGTTGGGCCCGAAGGCGATGCCGGGCCCGAGGCTCGTGCCCGGACCCTGCTCGCGCACATGCTCTCCTTCCATCGCCGCGAGGAGAAGTGCGAGTGGTGGGAGTTCTTTCGGCTGGCAGCCCTGGACGACGAGGAGCGGCTGGAGGAGAAGAGCGCGCTCTCCGGGCTGACGTTCGTGACGGAGGTCTCGCGCACGAAGGGAGGCGTGGTGGTCAACCGCTACCGCTTCCCACCGCAGGAGGTCGATCTTCCCGAGGACGCTGACCTGTTCACCGATTCGGAGCACAAGGTCGGCACGGTTGCGGCTCTTGACCGCGAAGCCCGGACGATAGACATCAAACACCTGAAAGCGACCGCGCACGAGCGTCCGGCCTCCGTGGTCGCGCGGCAGATCATCGGGACGAGGGAACTGGCGGACTCGCTGTACCGGCTCGGGGAGTACGTGGCGGAGCACGGACTGCAGGGACCGGGCCCGAATCTCGCCGCACGGCGGCTGCTGATGCGGAACGCGCCGGTCTTCGGGGAGGGGGAACTGAAGCGCCGGCCCGGTGAGGACGACGTCGCGATGGCGCGGCGGCTGGCCGTGGCACTCGACGAGAGCACGCTGGCGGTGCAGGGGCCGCCCGGCGCCGGCAAGACCTACATCGGCGCGCAGATGATCTGCGCGCTCGTCAGGGCCGGGAAGAGGGTCGGCGTCTGCGCGACCTCGCACAAGGTGATCCGGCACCAGATCGACGAAGCACTCAAGGCCGCCGATCGCGAAGGCCTTGCGCTGCGCTGCCTGCAGAAGGTCAAGAAGCCCTCCGACGAGCCGGGACGGGTGCAGGAAACGACGAAGAACGAGGTCGTACTCGCTGCCATCCAGGCACGCGAGGTCGACGTCGTCGGCGGCACGGCCTGGCTGTGGTCGAGAGAGGACATGCAGAGCACCGTCGACGTGCTGCTCGTCGACGAAGCCGGCCAGATGTCGCTCGCCAACGTGCTGGCCATCGCGCCGGCCGCGCGCAGCCTGATTCTGCTCGGCGACCCGCAGCAGCTCGAACAGCCCATCCAGGGCACGCACCCGGACGGCTCCGACGTCTCCGTGCTCGAGCACGTGCTCGGCGGACACAAGACGATGCCGGAGGGGATGGGGATCTTCCTGGAGGAGACGCGGCGACTGCACCCGGCGATCTGCCGGTACACGTCCGAGCTGTTCTACGAGGGAAAGCTCTGCTCGCACGCCGATCTCGAGCACCAGGCCATCATCGGGGGCACGCCGCTCGCCGGCGCAGTGCTCTGGTACCTGCCGGTCGCGCACGAGGGGAACCGCAACACCGCGCCCGAGGAGGTCGACGCGATCACGGCACTCGTTGAGGTGCTGCTGCACGGCGGCCGGCTGGGCGCGGAGACGTTCGAACCGGCGCGCTGGCGCGATGCCGACGGCGTCGTACACCCGCTCACGCTCCACGACATCCTCGTCGTCGCGCCCTACAACGCGCAGGTCTCGGCGTTGCGTGACGCGATCCCCGGCGTGCGTGCCGGCACGGTCGACCGCTTCCAGGGGCAGCAGGCGCCGATCGTCATCTACTCGCTGACCACCTCGTCGCCCGACGAGGCGCCGCGCGGGATGGAGTTCCTCTACAGCCTGAACCGGCTCAACGTCGCGACCTCACGGGCGCGCTGCGCCTGCGTCCTCGTCGCGAGCCCTGCCCTGCTCGCGCCCGAGTGCCAGACACCCGCGCAGATGAGGCTTGCCAACGCGCTGTGCCGGTACGTGGAGCTGGCGACGCGACTGATGTAGGGCCGGAGGTCCGGCCCTACACGCGCTCAGCGCACGGCGCACGTGGAGGCCGAACTGACGTTCGGCCCTACTTCACCGGCAACGACAGCGCCAGCAGCTTCTTCGCCGGCAGGATGATGTCGGCGGCGCGCCGGGTGGAGGCGGCCGGCAGCCCCATCCGGCGGCGCAACGCGTCGATCGACGCGCGCCACGCATCGGCCGACGTCGGCTTGTGCCAGTCGTCGGCGAAGTAGATGTGCGCCAGCCATGCGTCGACGCCCTGATCGCGCAGGAAGTAGAGGTGCGCGAGGCGGTTGATGTACTGGTAGCAGTCCTCGAGCCAGCACGGGGGCACGTGCTGGATGCCGAAGCGGCTCGCGATCCCGGTGAGGCGCTGCTCGATCCGCCGCCGGCTCGCCTCGACGGCCTGGCACGGCTCGCCCGTCAGCTCGCTCACGTGCGACTTCGCCTCCACCAGCAGCACGCCTGTCGGCTCGCCCTCGGCGAAGTGCAGCTTCGCCAGGCCGTCCCAGCGCGGGCCTCGCTCGGGCCAGAACGCTTCGAGCTTCGGCTCGAGCGCCTCGAGGTCGAGCGCGGCGAGGAACCCGCCCTGCCGGTACTCGCGATAGCGATCCGCCGCGACGGGTGAAATCCACTCGAACGACGGGCGCCGTGCGGCCAGGTCGGGCAGGCCGCCGCAAATCGCCGCTTCGAGCTCATTCGGGAACAGGTTCACATAGAGCTGCAGCTGCAGCGGGCTGCCGGCGCGCGCGCGGCCGTACTCGTCGAAGTCGGCCCCGGGCTCGCGCCCCACCGCCCTCGACACCACCGCCAGCAGCTGGTTCACCGCATCCGACACCTTCGCCTCGTCGTCTCGTGGATCGGAGAGACGCAGGTCGGTCGCGAGCTGCTCGCAGATCTCGCGCAGCTGCGCTTCGAGCTGGCCGGCACGCGTGCCGGAAGCGGCGTCTGACATGGACAGGGACACCGGGCCGACAATCGTAATGCGATTTCGGTGAGGATGCTACGGTTGAAGAGGATAGCGGATGAGCTTCGTCCGATTGACGCGGTCGCGTGCGACCGCATGAACACCGCCGTGGTGTGGAGCGAAACTTCCGCTCCACACCGAAGCCGTGTCCACTGCGCTGCTTCGTCAGAACCCGACACCGGCACCCAGATAGATGCCGGAGACGTTGATCGGCTCGTTGGTGTCGAGGAACTTCCGGAAGCGATATCCGATGTCGGCGAACACGGCGCCGTTGGAGATCGCGATGCCGCCACCGACCTCGAACAAGGGCTTAATGAACTCGACATCGTCGCGGTCCAGGAAGCCAAGTTCGTCGAGCAGCCCCGTGACGTCTTCGCCCTCGACTTCGACGATGCCGCTGACACGGCCCATGCCGAACCCGCCCAGCGCGTAGGGGCGAACGGGCCCACCTGGCATCATCACGCGGCCGCCGCCTACGAGCGTGTACGACGGGAAGCGATAATTCACTTCCAGGCCGACGATTTCGCTCACGATGTCGCCGACAGTCTTGACGAAGTCAGGCGAGATGTCCCGGTGCCAGTCGAAGCTGCCGTATACCTGCAGCATCGGGGCCACGTGGCCGCCCACTTCGACCCCGGCCATCGGCGCCGTGCGCGTGCCGAACGTCACGCCGCCGCGCCCGACGGCGTAGGCCCGCGGCCAGACGGACCGGTCGATGCGAACGGGAGGTCTCGACTCGAACGGCGGTTCCACGGCATACCGTTCGCGCGGTGCCGGCGGGGACACCGGCTGGTCCTCCCGCACCGACAGGTCCATCGGCGTCAGGTCCGGCCGCTGGAAACGCAGCGCACGCGTCTGCACGTAGCCGGTGCGCGGGCCCCACTGCGGGTCCTGGAACTGCACGCGGGTCCACTCGCCTTCCTCGGCGAGCACCTTGAACACGGTGCCCTGCGCGGCCACGCGCAGCGGCGTGCGCGAGACGTCGGGCGCGACGTAGACCGGCGCCTGCTCGACGGCGACCGCGGTGGGCGCCGGTCCCTGCGCCGCGGCCGGCGCCGCAAGGACGAGGACGGCCATCACAATCAGCAGATGCTCCATGAACGTTCTCCGGTTCGATGGTGGTTGGCACCGGACCACTCTGGCATCGGGGTGTGACAGGTCAGGTCATACGAAGGACCTTCGCTGTCGCTGGCGGCTGGCGGCAGGCGGCCGGCAGCACGGCGCGTGCGGGACCGGCCTGCAATCGGGCCTGTCCCCCTCACCCGTGCATCCCGGTAAGATATGCCCACAATTCCGGAGGGCGCCGTGCCACGAGTCCTGTCCGTGCTTGCCGCTGCCACGTTCAGCCTGGGTGTTATGCTCTCGGCTCAGATGCAGATTCCGACGCCACGAATCATCGCCCACAATCCCGGGCTCAACGCGCTCATCGACGCCAGCGCGCCGTTCGAGAAGCTGAGCGAGGGACACCGCTGGACCGAGGGCCCGGTCTGGAACCGCCGCGGCGGCTATCTCCTCTTCTCCGACATCCCCAACAACGTCATCGTCAAGTGGGAGCCGGGCAAGGGAGTCTCCGAGTATCTGAAGCCGAGCGGCTACACCGGCACGGCGCCGTTCACGGGCCCCGAGCCGGGCAGCAACGGCCTGACGTTCGACAGCGAGGGGCGGCTCGTCCTCTGCCAGCACGGCGACCGCCGCATCGCGCGGCAGAACGCCGACGGCACGATCGTCGCGCTCGCCGAACGGTACGAAGGCAGGCGCCTCAACAGCCCGAACGACCTCGTCCACCACTCCTCCGGCGCGCTGTACTTCACCGATCCGCCGTACGGCCTGCCGGGCCGCTGGGACGACAAGGAGAAGGAGCTGCCGTTCCAGGGCGTCTTCCGGCTCGGCACCGACGGCACGCTCACGCTGCTGACGAAGGAGCTGAACGCACCGAACGGGCTCGCGTTCTCGCCCGACGAGCGCACGCTCTACGTCGCGCAATCGGACCCGGCGCGCGCGATCTGGATGGCCTATCCGGTGAACACCGACGGCACGCTCGGCGCCGGACGTGTCTTCTTCGACGCGACGCCGATGGTGAAGGAGAAGAAGCCGGGCCTGCCCGACGGGCTGAAGGTGGACACGAAGGGCAACCTCTGGGCAACCGGCCCGGGCGGCGTGCTGATCTTCTCGCCCGACGGCACGCATCTCGGCACGATCGACACGGGCGTGCCCACCTCGAACGTCGCGTTCGGCGACGATGGCAGCGTGTTGTACGTCACGGCGAACACGGCGGTGTTCCGGGTGAAGACGAAGACGACGGCGAAGATTCCGTAACGGGTCGGATCAGGTCGGATCGGGTCTGATCGGGTCGGCTCGGTCACCATGCACGCCACGGAGCTGCTGCACGGGCGCTATCGCATCCTCCGCACGCTGGGCGCCGGCGGCATGGGCGAGGTGCTGCTCGCCGAGGACACGACACTGTCACGGCGGGTCGCGATCAAGCGCCTCACGGCCGGACGATCGCTGGACGCGGCGGCGCGGGAGCGCGTGCTCCGCGAGGCGCGCGCCGCCGCCGCGCTCGATCACCCGCACATCTGCCCCGTCTACGAAGTCCACGCCGACGCGGATCCCCCCTGCATCGTCATGCAGTACGTCGAGGGGGAGACGCTCGCCGCGCGACTGCGCCGCGGCCCGCTGCCGGCCCAGAGCGTGGTCCAGCTCGGCATCGAGCTGGCCGAGGCACTCGGCGCCGCACACGCCGCCGGCGTGGTGCACCGCGACATCAAGCCGCAGAACGTCATGCTGACGCC
>DASVDJ010000087.1:0-24726 GCA_036381155.1 Vicinamibacterales bacterium | reverse complement strand
ACACACGTGCCGGCAGCCGCCGTCACGACCTGCGACAGGCGCATCATGAACCTCTCCTCGTGCCCCGTGGTCTTTCCTTGTTCAGGGCGTGCCGCCCGCTGCCGGCCCGCTGGGAGAGGGTCGGGGGAGTGCGCGCGCGGCAATCGCCAGGGAGCCGGGGCAGAAACGCCCCAGCTCAGCTGGGAAGGTCACGAAAGGATAGCACACTGTGCCGATTGCGGATTTCGGATTGCGGATGCGGATTGATTGCGGACTGGCGGGATTGTCGGATTCTTGCGGATTGGCGGGATTGCGGATTTCTGATTCCGGATTGGCGGGATTGCGGAGGGCAGGCTGGCCGGCGCCCCCGGCGCTTCGAGGCCCTGCCGTCGCGACAGGTTCTATACTCGATTGATGCCCCCCGTTCGGGGCGTCGCGGCGTTGCGACGCCTGTTTCCGTATTTCATCCGCTACCGGCGCGCGCTCCTCCTCGGGCTGGTCTGCATTCTCGCGACGACGGCCATCCAGCTGCTGTCGCCCTGGGTGCTGAAGTATGCCGTCGACGACCTGACGCTCGGGGTTACGCAGCGGAAGCTGATCTTCTACGCGGTCCTGCTCTTCGTCATCGCGGCCGCCGGCGGCGTCTTCCGTTTCCTCATGCGCCGCATCGTCATCGGCGTCTCGCGGCACATCGAGTACGACCTGCGGAACGACTTCTTCACGCACCTCCAGCGGTTCCCGCCCTCGTTCTTCGGCCGGCGCCGCGTCGGCGACCTGATGTCGCGCGCGACGAACGACCTGAACGCCGTGCGCATGATGGTCGGCCCGTCGGTGATGTACGCGACCCAGACGTCGCTGGTGTTCGCGGTCGCGATCGTGCTGATGGTGTCGATCGACCCGAAGCTGACGCTGGTCGCCCTCGCGCCGCTGCCGCTGGTGTCGATCTCGGTGCGGCTGTTCGGCACCGCCATCCACCGACGGTTCGAGCGCATCCAGGCACAGCTCTCGGACGTCAGCGCCATCGCCCAGGAGACCCTCTCCGGTGTCCGCGTCGTCCGGGCGTACGGCCAGGAGGCGCACGAGCTCGGGCGGTTCCGCGAGGCCAACGAGGAGTACGTGCGGCGCAACCGCGGGCTCATCGCCCTGCAGGGCGCGTTCTATCCGAGCCTGACGTTCCTGCTCGGCCTCGGCGCGCTGCTGGTGCTGTGGCAGGGGAGCCGCGAGGTCATCCGCGGCCGCATCACCCTCGGCGACCTGGTCGCGTTCAACGCGTACCTGGTCATGCTCAGCTGGCCGATGATCGCGTTCGGCTGGGTCATGAACATGCTCCAGCGCGGGAGCGCGTCGTGGGGCCGGATGCTGGAACTGCTCGACGAGCAGCCGGAGATCACGGACCCCGAGTCGCCCGTGCCGTTCGACCCGGCGACGGCGGCCGGCCGGATCGAGTTCCGGGGGCTGTCGCTCGAGCTCGGCGGCCGCCGGATTCTCTCGGACATCACGTTCACGGTCCCGGCCGGGCAGACGGTCGCGATTGTCGGGCCGACCGGCAGCGGGAAGTCGACGCTGCTGCACCTGCTGCCGCGGCTCCTCGATCCGCCGCCGGGCACGGTGTTCGTGGACGGCATCGACGTCCGCGACCTTCGCCTGACGGATCTCCGCGCGCTCATCGGCATGGCGCCGCAGGAGCCGTTCCTGTTCTCCGACACGCTCGAGGCGAACATCGCCTTCGCGCCGGAGATCGCGGCGCTGCCGCCCGGGGAGCGGCGCCCCGCGGTGGAACGCGCGGCGGCGCTCGCGCGCCTGGACAAGGACGTCGCCGACTTCCCGAAGGGCTACGACACGCGCGTCGGCGAGCGCGGCATCACGCTGTCCGGCGGCCAGAAGGCGCGCACCGCGCTGGCGCGGGCGCTGGTCACCGACCCGCGCATCCTGGTGCTGGACGATGCGCTGGCGGCGGTGGACACGTATACGGAAGACGAGATCCTGCACCGGCTGCGCGAGGTGCGCCGCGGACGCACGTGCCTGATCGTCTCGCACCGCATCTCCACCGTCCGCGACGCCGACCTCATCGTCGTGCTCGGAGACGGCCGCATCGTCGAACAGGGGACGCACGAGGAGCTGATCGCGCGCGACGGCGCGTATGCGGAGTTGTATCGGCAGCAGCTGCTGGAAGACGAGTTGGCGGCGTCGTGACGTGTCACGGGCCACAGAGACACAGAGCCCACAGAGAAGACACGGAGACGCCACACGAACGATCGATGGTGTCGAGACAGGGGGTGCGAGCGCTGAAGAAGTGAGCGGTTCCGTCCCTCTCTGCGTCCTCTGTGTTCTCTGTGCCTCTGTGTGAGGCGTACGTCCGCTTCAGATCTCCATGCACGACGAAGACGTCATCGGGAAAGCCTATGACAGCCGCCTGATGCGGCGGCTGCTGGGCTATCTCCGGCCCTACTGGAAGGCGGCGCTGCTCGCGCTGGCGGCAATCATCGCGCACAGCGTGCTGCAGCTCGCGCCGCCGTACCTCACGAAGGTTGCCATCGACGCGCATATCGCGACCGGCGACATGCAGGGGCTGCAACGGGTCGCGCTGCTGTACCTGCTCGCGCTCGTCCTCTCGTTCGGGCTGGAGTACCTCCAGACCTGGACGATGCAGAACGTGGGGCAGCGGATCATGTACGACCTGCGGATGCAGCTGTACGGGCATCTGCAGCGGCTGGATCTCCGCTTCTACGACCGCAACCCGGTGGGTAGGCTGATGACGCGCGTGACGAGCGACGTCGACGTCCTGAACGAGCTGTTCTCGGCCGGTGTCATCGCCATCTTCGGCGACGTGTTCACGCTGGCCGGCATCATGGTCGTCATGCTGACCATGGACTGGCGCCTCGCGCTGGCCAGCTTCGTCGTCCTGCCGCTGATCGTGGTCATCACGCAGTGGTTCCGGCGGAACGTGCGCGAGTCGTACCGGCAGGTGCGGATGTGGATCGCGCGCATCAACGCGTTCCTGCAGGAGAACCTCACCGGCATGTCGACGGTGCAGCTGTTCCGGCGGGAGCCGCGCAACGCCGCGCAGTTCGACGAGATCAACGACCGGCACCGGGCCGCCAACATCGACTCGATCTTCTACTACGCGACCTTCTACCCGGCCATCGAGCTCGTCGGCGCGCTGGCGGCCTCGATCATCATCTGGGTCGGCGGGCTGGAGGTGCTCGACGGCACGCTGACACTCGGCGTGCTGGTGGCGTTCCTGCAGTACTCGGCGCGGTTCTACCGGCCGATCTCGGACATGTCGGAGAAGTTCAACGTCCTGCAGTCCGCGATGGCCTCGTCGGAACGCATCTTCACGTTGCTCGACACGCCCGTCGCGATCACGAACCCGCCGGCGCCGGTGAAGCCGGCCCGTCCGCTCCAGGGGCACATCGTCTTCGACCACGTGTGGTTCGCCTACAACGACGAGGACTGGGTGCTGCGCGACGTCTCGTTCGAGGTGAAGCCGGGGCAGCGCGTCGGGCTGGTCGGCGCGACCGGGTCGGGCAAGACGACGATCATCAACCTGCTGCTGCGGTTCTACGACGTCCAACGCGGAAGGATTCTCGTCGACGGCTACGACATCCGCGAGCTCGATCTCGCCGAGCTGCGCAGTCTCTTCGCGCTGGTGCTGCAGGACGTGCACCTGTTCTCGGGGACGATTGCCGGCAACATCCGGCTCGGCTCGGACATCCCGGACGCGGTGGTGCGCCGCGCGGCGGAGGCGGTGAACGCCGCGCCGTTCATCGACCGCCTGCCGGAAGGGCTCAACGCGCCGGTGGCCGAACGCGGCGCGACGTTGTCGACCGGGCAGAAGCAGCTGCTGTCGTTCGCGCGCGCGCTGGCCTTCGACCCGCGCGTGCTGATCCTCGACGAGGCGACGTCGAGCGTCGACACCGAGACGGAGCTCGCAATCCGCCGCGCGCTCGGCGTCCTGATGGAAGGGCGCACGACCATCGCAATCGCGCACCGGCTCTCGACGATCCAGGACATGGACCGCATCCTGGTCCTGCACAAGAGCGTGCTGCGCGAAGCCGGCACGCACCAGACACTGCTCGCGGAGCGCGGCATCTACTACCGGCTGTATCAGTTGCAGTTCAAGACGGCTTGAGAACAGCAGGCAGTAGGCGGTAGGCAGTAGGCAGTAGGCAGTTGAGAGCCTGCAGGCAGCCCCGCCTCAAGTGCGCGGCCGCGAGTCCACGCTCATCGAGCGGTCGCGCCCTTCCCGCTTGCCGTTTCCCGCTTCCCGTTTCAGGCGTGTACGTGGTCTGCCGGCAGCTTCAACGGAGTCCGTGACGGCAGCACGAACTCCAGCGGGCGCGTGGCGAGGCGGGCGAGGAAGCGGCGGCCCAGCTCGAGGGTGTCGGCGGCGGAGAGCTCGTAGGCGCGCGCGGCGTTGACGAACGCCAGGCCGAAGCTCACGGCCAGGTTCAGCGCGAAGGTACCGACGAGGCCGGGGATGGCGATGGCCAGCCAGAAGGTGAAGCCGTCGGGCCACAGCGCCGACGTCGCCAGTGCGAGCTCGGCGGCCGACAGCGTGACGTGGCGCACGTCGAGCGGGAGGCCGAGGAAGCCGCCGAGCGCCGGCGTCAGGCCGAACATCAGGCCGAGCGCGACGTTGGTGCCGATGCCGGCCGCGTTGTGCGTCCACGCGTTGGCCAGCCGGATCATGAGCGGCTGGCCGACGTAGCGGCCGAGCGGATGCTCGCGGATGGCTGCCGGCAGGCGCCGCAGCGTCGACCAGTTGTCGAACCAGCCGCCCGCCAGCGTCGCCAGCCAGATCAGCACGCCGGTGACGGCCGCGTAGATCAGCGTGCCGCTCCAGAGGCCGAGCGCGTGCTGCGTCTGGATCGCGCGCTGCGGGCTCATGAGCGGCGCCCCGGTGGCCAGGCGTGTGCCGGCATCCAGCGCGACGGCCCCGGCCGCAGCCAGTCCGACGTTGGCGAGCGCGGCCGCAAGCTGCGAGTGGCAGACGCGCGCGGTGAAGTCGACGATCTCGTCCAGCCGCTCGCGATCGCGGCGTCCGCGCAGCATCGACGCCAGCGTCGCGGCGACGAGCGGCGGCTGCCGCGCAGCCAGCGCCAGGTTCGCTGCCTGCAGCGCGAGAAAACCGATCGCGAACACGCCGCCGGCCAGCAGCCCCGACTGGAACGGCGCGAGGCCGAGGTCGCGCACGAGCATCGCGACCGCCGCGACCAGCGCGACGAGCGGTCCGCCGAGCGCGGCCGCGCGCCAGATGGCGCGGTACTCGTCCCGCGTCGTCGCGACATACGGCTCGCGCGTGTCGCCGCTGCGGTCGACGAGCCGGCGCCCGAGCAGCCGCAGGTTCCAGCGCACGAGCTCGCCGACGCGCCGGTCCTCGTGCGCGCCGTCGACGAGCAGCACGATCAGCCGGTGCACCGCGTCGACGCGCGCCGGTCCCGGCGCCAGCTCAATCACCTCGAGCATCAGCGACATGCGCGTCAGGCACCGGTCGATCACCTCGAGCGCAAAGACGATGTCGACGCTGGTGCCTTCGGACTGGAGCCGGCGCTGCACCTCGGCGACGAGCGCGCGGCAGCCGGCGCGCTCCGCGCGCCACAGCGACGCGGCGGTCTCGAGATCGCCGCCGCTGCGCCACGCAGCCAGCACGTCATCGGTGGCGCGGTTCAGGCGCAGGAACGGGGAGTCGACAACGGGACCGCGCGGCATGCGGGCGCGCAGGCGATCGTCCAGTCCTTCGGCCATCGCGCGCGCGGCCAGCAGGCGGAAGCCGTCGGCAAAGGCATCGGCAAGCGATCCGGGCCCGTCGTGCGCGAGCGGGCTCTCCTGGAAGAACAGCGTCGCGAACTGCACGAAGCGCTCGGGCGAGAGCGACGCCAGCCAGTCGACGTCGCGGTCGCGCGGGAAGAGGCGCCGCAGCAGGCGCGCGGCGTCGTGATCGTCGCGCGGCACCGGCAGCACGTAGGCGAGCAGGCGATCGATCAGCTCGCCGGTGAAGCCGCGCCGGCCCGGAATGCCGGTCTCGCCGAAGAGGTTCTCCGCGACGAGCTCCCGGACGCACGAGCGCACGGCATGCTCGAACGCCGGCGCCAGCGACGCATCGGGCAGCACGACGGCGCGCACGAGCGCGAGGCGATCGGGTCCGCGCGAGAAGAGATCGGACTCGGGATTGCCGCCCTCGCGAATCCACTCGACGAGCGCCGCGAGCGCGTCGATGCGATCGGCCAGCGTGACCGCCGTGAGCAGATTGCAGACGAGATCCGCCGCGGCCGATCGGATGACCGGAGGCAGCGCCGGATCGATGCGCGCCAGCACGAGCGCGCGATAGTCCGGAGCAGCGGCGGTGTCTGCCGTCGAGGTGAGCATCGGGGTGACGCGTACCCTGCCAGTATCACCAAGCAGGGCAGGGTCTACAACCTGATCAGGTCTGATCAGGTCTGATCAGGTCGGATCAGGTCAGATCAGGTCCCGCCTCCGCCCCGCGCGCGATCGTCCGCGGGGCTTCGGCTGATCAGGTCCCGCCTTCGCGCTGCGCGCTCGGCGGATCGGGTCTGATCAGGTCCCGCCCGCGCGGCGGCACGTGCGCGGGCGGACGCTACTGCTGCGGAGATGCAGGTGCTGGCTGCGGTGACGCAGTAGCCGGCTGTGCGGCGGTGTTCTCGCTGCCACTCGTCGCGGCAGCGTCAGCCGCGGCGGCCTCGCGTGCCTTCTGCGCCGCGCGTTCCGCTTCACGCTGTCTGAACAGCGAGTCGACGGTCTCCGGCGCGCTGTGCTGCGGGTTCCAGCCGAGCCGCAGCACGGTGATGCGCACCGACTTGCGGCCGAAGCGCAGCGCCTCGTGGCAGCTCCACATGTAGAGGTCGAGGTGCCGCCCCTTCACCTTCGGCCCGGTGTCGAGCACGGTGTAGATGCCGTCGTACTTCGAGCCCGGCGCGTCGATTTCGACAACGGACCCGACCGGTAGCAGATCGGGATCGGCGGCGGCGATGCCCGAGCGCACGTTGACACCGGACGCGGTGGTGGTGCCCTTGCAGTACGCGGTCGCGCTGAAGCGCAGGCGCGCGCCGGGCTGGGGCGGCGTCGGGTCGGCGCGCTCGAACGCCGCGGCCTCCTCGCGCGAGTCGAGGACGGTGGCTTCGTACATCCACACGAACCCCGCCGCGCCGACGAGGAGAATCGCGACCTTCCGCCAGGTGGAGTGCGCGAGCATCAGCTGAAATGTTCGTAGCCGCCGGCGATCGGCTCCCGCGAGCCGTCGGGCCGGACGACCGTGCAGCCGCCCTCCTTCGTCACGACGCCGATGCGCGTCACGCGGAGCGGCCGGCACTGCTGCAGCACCGTGCGCAACCGCCCGCCATCGCGCGGGCGCGCAGTGAACAGCAGCTCGTAGTCGTCGCCTCCCGCCAGCGCCTCGCGGACCGGGTCCGCGCCGCGCGCCTGGAACACCTGGCGCGCCGCGTCGCTCACGGGCAGGGCGTCGGCCTGCACCTCGAAGCCGACCCCGCCGGCCTCCGCCAGCCGGGCCAGCCCGTCGGCGAGCCCATCGCTCAGATCGACGGCCGAGGTGGCCGCGCGGTTGCGCGCGAGCAACGCCCCCAACCGGATCCGGGGCTCAGGCTGCAGGTAGCGTGCCACCAGCTCAGGCGGTCCTGCCGTGCTCGAACTCAGCAGTGCCAGCCCGGCACGCGCATCTCCCACACAGCCGCTGACAAAAACGAAATCACCGGGCCGGGCGCCTGCACGCCGCAGCACACGGCGGCGCGGCACGCTGCCAATCGCGGTCACGTCGACGACCAGCGGGCCCGGCGTGCGCGTGATGTTACCGCCGACGAGGCGGATCCGTTCACGCGCGGCCAGCTCGAGCGCGCCATCGACCAGCGCGTCGAAGTCGGCCAGCGGCAGGTCGGCCGGCAGCGCCAGCGACAGCGTCATGAGCCGCGGACGCGCGCCCATCGCCGCCAGGTCGCTCAGGTTCACCGCGACGGCGCGGTGTCCGATCGCGGCCGGCGGCGTGAACCGGCGATCGACGTGCACGCCGTCGATTACGGCATCCGCCGTAATGACCTCGACCTCACCCCTCACCGGCTCCACCACCGCCGCATCGTCGCCCGCGTCGACGAGCAGCCAGTCGGGAGCGGGCGGCAGCCGGCGGCGGATGCGCTCGATGAGCGCATGCTCGCCGGCCTCCGCCACCACGGCCGATGCGGCCGGCGTTCCGATCGGACGATCAGCCATGCACGCCCGCGGCGCGAGCCGACGCGCGGCCGTGCGGCAGCGCGGCCGCGGCGACGAGTGTCAGCCGCATGACGCCGGTGCGCCGGTCACGATCGGTAGCCGGAATGAGACCTGTCGACGGATGCACACGCACGGGATTGCCCGGCAACGCCCCCGGAGGTGCGGGGACACGAGAGACTCCGGGGAAACGACGAGCCCGGGAGCCGGGATGAAGACGCGTATGAAAGCGGGCCCCGCTTTGCCGTGTGGGGAGGTCGTTGAACCTGCGGTTGCAGGTGGAACCGCTCTGAGTCTTCCAGCCGCCCGTCAGGCTTCCTCACGGCGGAGGCATGCACACTGGACGGCCGTCGCGATTCGCTTGGTGGTGCATTGGCTCAACCGATGCTCCGAGCCATCACGAATCAGCGCAGGGCCTTCGGCATTTTACCATTACGCCCCGAAGCTCGGAATCAGGACTTCCGGGCGTCATGTCTGCCCGGCTTCGGGCATCGGACCTTGGGGCCTTCGGCCGGGCCTTGGACCCTCGCTTGATCCGTGTAGGCTTTGGGCTTTGGGCCTTGGGCCCTCGCTTGATCCTTGTAGGCCTTGGACCTTGGACCTTGGGCTTTGGGCTCCGTCGGGTATATCGGGGGCCTGATGTTGGCCCGGAGCTTGTTCGCTGTTGCGCAGTGTGACAGCGAACGCGGCAGCTGAAAGCCGCCGGTTGCAGCGGTGCTGAGGAATGCCCAAGGCCTAAAGCCCAAGTCCAGAACCCGCCGAGGCCGAAGGCCCAAGCCTAAGGCCGAAGGCCCACAAGGATCACGCAAGGAATTTGCACGCGCCGCCACCGGCCGCTAGCATGCCTCCATGCGGATGAGCACGGGATTGCACGGAGTGACCCTGGGGCTGGCGCTGCTGGCCGCGGCCTGCACGAGCGGGCCGGCGGAGCGCGCCGGGTCGCAGGCGGGGTGGACCCATGTCGCGGCGTCGCTGGAGTCGGACGGCCAGGTCGCGATCATCGATCCGGCCGCGGGTACGGTCGTCGCGCGGATCGACGTCGGCAAACGGCCGCGCGGGATGCGCACGTCGCCGGACGGCACGCGGCTGTACGTCGCGCTGTCGGGCTCGCCGATTGCGCCGCCCGGCGTCGACCCGTCGACGCTCCCGCCGCCCGACCGATCGTCCGACGGCATCGGCGTGATCGATCTCGAGCGCCGCACGCTGGTGCAGACGCTGCCGAGCGGCCAGGATCCGGAGGCGTTCGACATCTCGCCCGACGGCCACACGCTCTACATCTCGAACGAGGAGACAGCCGAGATGACGGCGCTCGATCTCGAGACCGGGCAGGTCAAGGGGGTCGTGAAGGTCGGCGAGGAGCCGGAAGGCGTCGGCGTGCGCCCCGACGACGCGGTCGTCTACGTGACATGCGAGGAGACGAACGAGGTCGTCGCGGTGGACACGCGCACGCTCCAGGTGATCGCGCACATGCCGACCGGCGGCCGCCCGCGCTGGGTCGTGTTCACGCCCGACGGATCGCGCGCGTTCGTCAGCGCCGAGGCCGGCGGCAGCATCGCGGAGATCGACGCGCAGCGCCACGAGATCCTCGGCGCGATCCCGATCACCGCGCCGCCGGGCGCGCCGACGCCGCTGCCGATGGGGCTCGCGCTCGACATGGATCGGCGGCGGCTCTTCGTCGCGACCGGCCGCGGACGCGGCGTCGCGATCGTCAACATCGACTCGCGGTCGCAGGTCGGCTCGATCGAAGACGTCGGCCAGCGCCCGTGGGGGATCGCGCTCAGCGCCGACAACCGGTTTCTCTACACCGCCAACGGCACGTCAGGGGATGTCTCGGTGATCGACACCGCGAGCCACGAGGTCGTGCGCCGCATCGCAGTCGGCAGCAGGCCGTGGGGGGTAGTGTTGGTTCCGTGAGCAGGTGTCGGTCTGATCGGGTCTGATCAGGTCTGATCGGGTCTGATCAGGTCTGATCAGGTCCCGCCCGCGCTGGCGACCGGGATGCGCGGGCGGATCAGGTCCCGCCTCCGCCCGCGCGATCGTTTGCGGGCTTCGGCGGATCGGGTCTGATCAGGTCCCGCCCGCGCTGGCGACCCGGATGCGCGGGCGGATCAGGTCGCGCCTTCGCCCGCGCGATCGTTTGCGGGCTTCGGCGGATCAGGTCTGCGCGCCGCTCGATGCTTGCGCGCGAAGAACGCGGCTCGCCGTCAGTCTCCGCGTTCTTCGCCCTTCCCGTTTTCCGTTTCTCGTTGACGTGGCGGGCCTGAAGCCCCGCCACGTCAGACGACTATCTGCCGCCCGGTGTGCCGTTCAGAATTCCGTCGAGGATGCGCTCGATCTCGCCGGTGCGCGACTCCAGTGCGCCGGCGCTCTCGTTGCGCGCCTGGCGGTAGCGGAACACCTCGTCCGCCAGGTTCAGCGCCGCCAGCACCGCGACGCGCAGCGAGTCGTTGGTCTGGTTGGCTTCGGCGGCGAGGCGCATCTTCTCGTCGACGTACGCCGCCAGCTCGGTGACGTAGGTCGGGTTCAGAGAGCTCCGCACCGGATAACGCTGTCCGTGGATGACGACCGGGACGATGCGTTCGGGAGCGTCGGACATCGGATGACCTCGAGCCCTCGCCGCCGGGGCGGGGCGCTACACCGTAATGCCTTCGAGCTGCTCCAGCATCTCGGCGACCCGCATCCGCACGAGATCGCGCTCCTCGCGCAGCGCGACGAGCTCGCCCGATGCCGACTCGGCATCGGCGAGGCGGGTGTGCAGCGCCTCGACCTCGCGGGACAGCCGGGCGTTGTCCTCCGACAGACGCGCCGCGTCCGCCTTCAGCCGCTCCACCAGGGTCACCAGCGCCTTCACCTTCTCCTCGAGCCGGTCAATCGGCGCGAGATCGATCGTACGGGTTGCCGTCTTCGCCATCGAGTGCTCCCGTGCGCCGGAGTTCCGGCGCATCAGCCTTCAATCGCCAGGAGGGCCGGCCTTCAGGCCGGCGATCGGCCGGCCGCTCCCGCCCTCCAGAGCCGAACGGACGTTCGGCTCCACTAAACCTGATTCGCTTACCGCCGCACGGCGCCGTGCGCCGCGGCGAGGGCGTCCACAATCGCGCCGGTCGCCGCGTCCGCCTCGGCGTCGGTGAGCGTCCGATCCGGCGCCTGGAACGTCAGGCGATAGGACAGGCTGACCTTCCCTTCGGGAATGCCCTTGCCCTGATACCGGTCAAACTCGAACGCGCGCACGAGCGTCGGCGGAGCCGCGCTCTGAATCGTGCCACGAACGTCGGCTGCCAGCAAGGTATCGTCGACGAGGATCGAGATGTCGCGCACGATGGACGGGAAGCGCGGCAGCGCACGCGTGCGCGGCAGATCGAGGAGGGTCACCAGATCGTCGACGGCATCGAGGTCGATCTCGGCGACGAAGACGGCGTCCTGCGCCGGGATGTCGCGCGCGTCGGCAAGCTCCGGACGCAGCTGTCCGACGAACCCCGAGACGATGGCGCCGTTGCCGTTGGCGGCGAGGATCTCCGCCGACCGGCCGGGGACGAGGAACGGCCGCTCCGCCGCGCGCAGCGAAATGGACAGCCCCAGCGCCGACGCGATCCCCTGGACGACGCCGGACGCATCGAAGAAGTCGATCGGGCGCGCCCGCGCGCTCCAGTGGTCGGGAACGGCCGCACCGGTCCATGCCCAGGCGAACGACCGGTTCTCGCCGCCATCGGGCAGGAAGCGCGTGCCGAGCTCGAAGAGCCGCACGTCGCGCCGGCCGTGCCGGCGGTTGTGCGCGACGGCATCGAGCAGCCCGGCGGCCAGCGTCGGCCTCAGCACCGCGAAGCTCTCGGAGAGCGGGTTGGTGATCGCGACCAGCGGGCCGGCCGGCACGAACTCGCGCGCGGTCCGCTCGCTGATGAAGGAGAAGGTCACCGCCTCGCTGAAGCCGAGCCCGGTGGCCAGTCGACGCACGGCGCGGTCGATCTCGAGCCGGCGGTCCGGCGGCGGGGGAGGAGCGGTCAGCGCGGGGAACGTGGGCGGCAGGCGATCGTAGCCGTGATGGCGCGCGATCTCCTCGACGAGGTCGACGTCGCGCGAGACGTCCACGCGCCACGACGGCACGGTCACCTGCAGTGTGGGTGCCTCTCCGTCGACGCCGAAGCCCAGGCCCTCGAGGATGCGGCGCACCTCGGCCGGCTCGACCTCGAGGCCGAGCACGCGCCGCACCTGCGCCAGGTCGAAGGCGATGCGCACCGGCTCACGCTTCGACGCGCGCGCGTCGACCCAGCCCATGCGTACCTTGCCGGCGCCGATCTGCTCGATGAGCGCGCACGCGCGCGCCAGCGCCGTCGACGCCATCTCCAGATCGGCCCCGCGCTCGAATCTGTACGACGCCTCGGTCGACAACCCCAGCCGCCGACTGGTCCGGCGGATCGACCCCGGCAGGAACCACGCGCTCTCGAGCACGATGGTCGTCGTCTCGTCGGTGACCTCGCTGTCGGCGCCGCCCATCACGCCGCCGAGCGCCTGCGGGCGATCCCGGTCCGCGATGACGAGCATGTCGGTCGCCAGCTTCCGCTGCACGCCGTCCAGCGTCGTCAGCGTCTCGGCGGGCCGGGCGGTGCGGATGCGCAGCTCGGAGCCGGCGAGCTTCGCGAGATCGAAGGCGTGCAGCGGGTGGCCGGTCTCCAGCAGCACGTAGTTCGTGACGTCGACGATGTTGCTGATCGCGCGGACGCCGGCGGCGGTGAGCCGGCGGGCGAGCCAGTCGGGCGAGGGCCCGACCGTCACGTCGGCGATCGCCGCGCAGTAGCGCGGGCAGCGCTCCGTGTCCTCGACCGTCACGCGCAGCGGGCCGGCGGCAATGGCGTCAGCGGCGCCCAGCTCGGCGAGCGCCGGCGCCTTGAGCGACGTCTGATACCGCGTCGCGACCTCGCGCGCGAGCCCGAGCAGCCCGAGACAATCGGGGCGGTTCGCCGTGATCTCGAAGTCGATCACGGCATCGTCGCCAACCGGCTCCACCGACGCGACCTCGAAGCCGGCCATGTGCAGATCGCGCGCGAGCGTCGCCGGCGGAACCGGCACGTCCACCAGCTCGCGCAGCCAGGAGACCAGGACCTTCACAGCGGGAACTGCTCCAGGAACCGCAGGTCGTTCTCGTAGAACAGGCGGATGTCTTCCACGCCGTACATCAGCAGCGCCAGGCGCTCGATGCCGACGCCGAAGGCAAAGCCCGTGACTGCCTTCGGGTCGTAGCCGACGGCTTCGAAGACGGCCGGGTGCACCATGCCGCAGCCCAGCACCTCGATGAAGCCGGTGCGCTTGCACATCGCGCAGCCGGCGCCGCGGCACTGCTGGCAGCCGATGAACACGTCGGCGCTCGGCTCGGTGTACGGGAAGAAGCTCGGACGGAAGACGACGGGGATGTCCGGCGCGAACAGCTCGCGCAGGAACCCGATGATCGTCCCCTTCAGATCGCCCATCGTCACGTGCTCGCCGACGACGAGCCCCTCGACCTGCTGGAACATCGGGGTGTGGGTGAGGTCGAGGTTGTCGCGCCGGTAGACGCGGCCGGGCGCGATGACGCGAACGGGCGGACGATGCGTCTCCATGTAGCGGATCTGCATCGCCGACGTGTGCGTCCGCAGAAGCGTCGCGGGGCGCGTGTCGGGCGGGGCTGACGCCCCGCCGCTACGCGCAGCCTTCTTTGGAGAGCCGACGTCGTGCGCGTCCGACGGGGCTGAGACCGCGTCGCTGCGGGCCGCGCTGCCGACGGGCGGGACGGACCGGTTCCACGGCGCCGACAGGTACAACGTGTCCTGCATGTCGCGCGCCGGGTGGTCCGGCGGCATGTTGAGCGCCTCGAAGTTGTGCCAGTCGTCCTCGGTCTCGGGGCCGGAGAGGATCTCGTAGCCCTGGCGCGCGAAGATCGCCTCGATGCGGGTGCGCAGCTGCGTGAGCGGGTGCAGGCCGCCAATCGGCGGAACGCGTCCGGGCAGGGTGACGTCGACCGCGCCGGCCGGCCGCGCGGTGGCGGCCAGGGCGGCGGCGCGCGCGTCGAGCGCCGCCTCGATCTCGCGCTTCAGCGCGTTGATCGCCTGCCCGAGCGCGGGGCGCTCCTCGGCGGGCGCGGAGGCGAGCGTCTTCATCAACGCCGCAATCGCGCCACCCTTGCGGCCGAGATAGCGGTCGCGGATGGCCTTGAGATCGCGGTCGGTGCGGGCGGCCGCGATCTCGTCGGTGAACTGTGCGCGAAGGGTGTCGGTAGGAGTCAAGGTACTGACTGTAGCTGGCAGCTGGCGGCTGGCAGCTGGCAGTAGTTGTCGCTGGCAGCAGCTGTCCGCCTGTCGCTGGCAGCTGGCGGCTTGCAGCTGCTGGCAGCAGCTGTCCGCCTGTCGCTGGCGGCCGGCAGGGACTGCCAGCCGCCCGCTGCCCGCCGCCGGCTACGCGTTGGCCGTCTGAGCGGACTTGACCCTGGCGACGAGCTGACCGAACGCCGCCGCGTCGCGGACCGCGAGGTCGGCGAGCTGCTTGCGATCGAGCTGGATGTTCGCGGCGCGCAGGCCGGCGATGAACTGCCCGTACGTCAGGCCGTGCTCCCGGGCGGCCGCGTTGATGCGGACGACCCACAGGCGGCGGAAGTCGCGCTTCTTGTTGCGCCGGCCGACGTAGGCGTACTTGAGCGCCGTATCGACCGCTTCCTTCGCGTAGCGGTACAGGCGGCTCCGGTTCCCGAACATCCCTTTCGTCCGGGCGAGCAGCTTGCGGCGCTTCGCACGGCGAACGGTTCCACGCTTCACTCTGGGCATTGCTGACTCCTGATACTTGCTGCCTGCTGCACGCGCCTACTTGTACGGCAGCATCCGGGCGAGCGTGGCGGCGTCGTTCTCCGACACCGGCTTCGACCCGCGCAGCGCCCGCTTCCGCTTCCGCGTCTTGCTCGTGAGGATGTGCCGCTTGAACGCGGAGGCGCGGACGAACTTGCCCGTGCCGGTCTTCTTGAACCGCTTCGCGGCACCCTTGTGCGTCTTCAGCTTCGGCATGACTTCAACTCTCAGCTCTGCTCGTCCGGCGCCTGCCCGGCCGGTTCGGGAGACGAGGCGGCCGCCGACGCCGCGCGGCGCTCGCCGCCGCCCGACTGCTGCTTCCGTCCCGACTTGTCGCTGCGCTGCGACAGGATCGTGTGCATCTGGTTGCCCTCCTGCCGCGGCATGGACTCGACGACGACGTTCTCGCCCAGCTCGCTGATCAGGCGGTCCAGGATGCGCCGGCCGATCTCGGGGTGCGCCATCTCACGACCACGGAAGAAGATCGTCGCCTTCACCTTGTCGCCCGCGGCGAGGAAGCGCTCGATGTGCTTCTTCTTGAACTGGTAGTCGTGCTCGTCGACCTTCGGCCGGAACTTGATCTCCTTGACCTCGATGATCTTCTGGTGCTTCTTCGCTTCGCGCTGCCGCTTCTGCTCCTGGTACTGGTATCGGCCGTAGTCCATGATCCGGCACACCGGCGGCACCGCCGTCGGCGAGATCTCGACCAGATCCAGCCCCTTCTGGCGCGCGATCGCCAGGGCCTGCGGCGGGGGCATGATCCCCAGCTGCTGCCCGTTCTCGTCGATCACGCGCACTTCGCGCACGCGGATGCGCTCGTTCACCCGAATACGATCATCACGTCTCTGGCCTCGCGGCCCGCGGGGGTAAGCGATAACGGCCTCCAGGTCTCCGGACACACCAGACCGGGCGGTGCGGCCGCCCGTGTCGTCGTTCCCTCTCCCGGCGGAACGCGCCTAGGCGGCGTTCTGCCGGCTCCCCGGCTCCGTACGCCGGGTCCGCACTTCCTCCTGCGCCGCCTCGATGAAGGCGGCCAGCGCCTGCGCCCCCTGATCGCCGCCCGTCCGCGTGCGCACCGCGACCGTGTTCTCGGCCGCCTCGCGGTCGCCGACGACCAGCATGTAGGGGATTTTCTGCAGCTGCGCCTCGCGAATCTTATACCCGATCTTCTCCTGCCGCTCGTCCAGCTCGGCGCGCAGCCCGGCCGCCTGCAGGGCCGCCAGGACCGTCCGCCCGTACTCGACGTGGCGGTCCGCAATCGGCAGCACCCGCACCTGCACCGGCGCCAGCCACAGCGGGAACGCGCCGGCGAAGTGCTCGATGAGCAGGGCGATGAACCGCTCGAAGCTGCCGTAGATCGCCCGGTGGATGACCACCGGCGTGTGCTCCGCGTTGTCCGGGCCGATGTACTTCAGGCCGAACCGCTGCGGCATCTGGTAGTCGAGCTGAATCGTCGCGCACTGCCACTTGCGGCCCAGCGCGTCCGTGACGTCGAAGTCGATCTTCGGCCCGTAGAACGCGCCGTCCCCCTCGTTGATCGTGTAGGGCTGGCCGGCCGCCTCGAGCGCCTGCTTCAGCGACGCCTCGGCGTGGTCCCACGTGGCGATCTCGCCCAGGAACTCCTCGGGCCGCGTCGACAGCTTCGCCTCGAACGCCAGGTTGAAGTCGCTGTACACCCGGCGCACCAGCTTGACCAGCGCCTCGACCTCCGACGCGATCTGGTCCTCGGTGACGAAGCAGTGCGCGTCGTCCTGCGAGAACTGGCGGACGCGCGTGAGGCCCGAGAGCACGCCCGAGGCCTCGTTGCGGTGCAGCGGCGTCTGCTCGTGCAGCCGGATCGGCAGGTCGCGGTAGCTGCGCACTTCGCTGCCGAAGACGAGCATGTGGCCGGGGCAGTTCATCGCCTTCACGCCCATCTGCTCGTGCTCGCTCTCGACGAGGAACATGTTCTGGCGGTAGTGCTGCCAGTGGCCCGACGTCTCCCAGAGCGCCTTGTTGAAGATGAGCGGCGTCTTGACCTCGGAGTACCCGGCCGGGAACAGCACCTCGCGCATGTAGTTCGCGAGCGTGTTGTAGAGCGTCGTCCCCTTGGGGAGCCAGAACGCCGCGCCCGGCGCCCAGGGGTGGAACGTGAACAGCCCGGTCTCGCGGCCCACCTTGCGGTGGTCGCGCTTCTTCGCCTCCTCGATGCGGGCCAGGTGCGCCTTCAGCTCCTTCTCGGTGAAGAAGGCGGTCCCGTAGATCCGCTGCATGGGGGCGTTGCGCGCGTCCCCCTTCCAGTAGGCGTTCGACGTCGACAGCAGCTTGAACGCCTTCAGCTTCCCGGACGAGGGCACGTGCGGGCCGACGCAGAAGTCGATGAACGTCTCGGGGTCCTTGATCGTGTAGCAGGAGACGTGCGTCTGCCCCTCGGTCTTCTCGTCGATCAGCTGGACCTTCAACGGCTCGCCGCGCTTCGCGAAGAACTCGCGGGCCTCCTCGCGCGGCCACATCTGCCGCTCGTAGGGCAGGTCGGCCTCGGCCAGCTCGCGCATCTTCTGCTCGATCGCCTCCAGGTCCTCGGGGACGAACGGGCGGTCGACGATGAAGTCGTAGAAGAAGCCGTCGTCGGTCGCGGGCCCGATGCCGCACTGGGCCCCGGGGAAGAGGGCCGTCACGGCCGCCGCCATCAGGTGGGCGGTGCTGTGGCGATAGAGCGGCAGCGCCTCGGGACTGCGGTCCGTGATGAAACGGACCGACGCGTCCTGCTCGAGCGGATGCGTGAGGTCGACCAGACGGTCGTCGACCGCGGCGGCCAGTGCCGCCTCGGCGAGCCGCGGCGAGATGGCCGCGGCGATCTCGCGTACAGGCGTACCTTTCGCGACCTGACGCGTCGATCCGTCCGGGAGCGTGACTGTGACCTGGTGCATCCTGTGGAGCCGTCCGCTGCGGCGCCGGGGCCGCTTCCGTCAGCCTCCCGGCTGTCACGGCGCTTCTGCCGATCCGGCAACCGCACGGCTCGGGGGAGCAGGCGGCAGGGAACGACGAAAAGCGTGGTAGGCACGGGCGGACTCGAACCGCCGACCTCCTGCGTGTCAGGCAGGCGCTCTAACCAACTGAGCTACGCGCCTATAGCCGCCTCGTACGGGCGCTGAGACGAACGATCAGTATAGCAACCGCTCGGAAAACTGGTCAATCGGAAGGCGGAGAACAGGAACCAGGGGCCAGGGAACAGGGGCCAGGAACCAGGGACCAGAAGTCAGGACCAAAACGGCCGGAGACCAGGGGACCGGAGCCAGCACGTGCCGGCTCCGGCGACCCGGGGAAGACGACCGACGCTGCTACTTAATAGCCGCCTTGAGGGCCTTGCCGGCGCTGAACCGGACGACCCGGCGCTTCGGGATCTTGACCGCGGCGCCCGTCTGCGGGTTGCGTCCCGTGCGTGCCTTCCGCACCGACGTCTTGAACGTACCGAAACCGACGAAGGTGACCGGGTCACCCTTCTTGAGCGATCTCGTGATGCCGTCGATGAAGGAGTCGACAGCGGCCGCCGCTGCTGCCTTCGACAGATCGGCATCCTTGGCGATCTTCGCGATCAGATCCTGCTTGTTCATTGAACCTCCTCGTGCGTGCCGCGCGTCGAGCGGTGTCCGCGAGCGCGGCTTCACGCAGCGAACCATTCGCGGTTATACGCGTGAATCTCAGCAGTGTCAAGCGGAAAGGCGCGATTTTTCGGGCCTTCCCGGGTGATCCATGTTACGAGGAACGCAGAGAACACAGAGGGCGCAGACGCCGCCGAGGCCGCAGAGAAGAGTGAGGGCACAGAGAACACGGGTATACGAAGAGCAGGGACAGCACGAAGAACGCAGCGAGCGTGGCGAAGAAGGGGATCACACGGAGCACCACGCGAGACACGACGACCGAGAGCCGGAACGACTCTGCGTCGTCAACGACTCGGTGTCGTCTCTGTGTTCTCTGTGACTCTGTGGTTCGTGAGATGCGGGAACTTGCGCTACGCCGCCTTCTTCGAGGCGACGAGCTCCAGCGCCTTGTCGAGCACCGGATCGTTTTCAGGGCTCGGGGCGCCGAATTCGACGGCGACGCCTTCGACTTCGACCTCCGGCGTCAGTCCCTTGGCGTGAATTGGCGTGGCGTCCGGCGCGAGATAGCGTGCGGTGGACATCCAGAGCGCGCTGCCGTCGGGCAGCGGGACGAGCTCCTGCGTGGCGGCGCGCCCCAGCGTCCGCTCGCCCACGAGCGTCGCGCGGCCGTTGCCGACGAGGGCCGCCGCGAAGACCTCGGCGGCGCCGGACGTGCCGTTGTCGGTGAGGATCGTGACCGGCAGCGTAATCATGCCGTCGCCGGACTCCGCGGCGAAGGTCTGGCGCCCCTGGCCGCGCGCCTCGCGGATACCGAGCGTGCCCTTGGCGACGAAGAGCCGCGCGGAGGGAATGCCGAGATCGGGCGAGCCGGCCGCCGTCCGGCGGAGGTCGACCACCAGGTGATCGGCGCCTGCCTTCCGCAGCGCGATCGCCTGCTGACGGAGCGCCTTCGCGGTGTGCTCGGTGAACGCCGCCACGCGCACGAGGCCGATGCCCGGCTTGACGATCCGGCCGCTGACGGTGTCCTCCGGCATCGGCTCGCGCGTCAGCTCGACGACGTGCGGCTCGGCGGAGGCGCCGCGGAGGACGGTGAGCTCCACCTTCGTGCCCGGCGCGCCGCGCAGCAGCCGCTGGCCTTCCCAGACCGACATGTCGCGGGTGGACTGGCCGTCGATGGCGCGGATGTAGTCGCCGGTGGTGAGCCCGGCGCGTGCGGCGGGGGAGCCGTCCTGCGCGGCGATGACGCGCAGATAGTACTGTCGCGTGAGCTCCAGCCCGACGCTGCCCTTCGGCGGGGCGCCGGTCTCCTTCGCCATGCGCGCCTGTTCCGCCGTGAGCCACGCGCTGTCAGGGTCGAGACCGGCGGCCAGGCCGCGCATCGCGCCGGTCATGATCCGGTCCGGCTCGACTTCTTCGACGTAGTTGGCGAGGACCAGCCCGACGACCTCGTGGAAGACCTTCAGGTAGTCGTAGCTCTCGGCGCCGGAGGCCATCCGGTTGAGCACGCCCCCCACGATCGCGAGCACGATGAGCGGGGTCGAAACGAGCAGGACGAGCAGCCGGTGTCGCGAATTCATGGGGTTGGGGGCCGCCGGGGTTTCAGCCATTGTAACGGGTCGGCTGCCTGACCGTCGATGCGCACCTCGAAGTAGACGACGGGTGTGCCGCCGGCCGGTGGCAGGCCGGCGAGGCCCAGCCGGGCGCCCTTGCCGACGCGGCTGTCCTTTGTGACGTCGATGCTGGCGAGATAGCCGTAGAGCGTGTAGGCCCGCGCCCCGTGATCAAGGATCACGAGGTTGCCGAACCCCTCGAACGGACCGGCGAACGCGACCGTGCCGTCGTGCACCGCCTGGACCGGTGTGTCGGCCGGCACGGCAATCTCGATGCCGTTGCGGGCGCCGCGCCCGTCGCGCGCCGGGCGTCCGAAGAACGCCTGCACGCGTCCGGTGGCGGGCCAGTCGAGCGCGCCGCGGAACGGGCGGAACGGCAGGGCCGGTGCCGTGGCGGACCGGTCGAGCGCCGTCACCGCCTGCTCGAGGCGCTCCCGTGCGAGCTGCAGCTCGCCGGCGAGCTGCGCGTTCAGATCGCGTTCGGCGTCGATGCGCGCGAGAAGCGCCGTGCGCGCCTCGACGGCGCGCGCGGCGGCGGCCGCGGCCTCGCGGGCGTCGGCTTCGAGTGCCGCGGCGCGCTCGCGTCGCTCGGCCAGGCCGGCGCGCGCGGCGCGGAGGGATTCGAGCGTGCTCTGGTACGCGCGCACGCGCTCGCGGTCGCGCGCCGCCAGCGAGGCGACCGTGCGGTACGCGCGGCCGAGATCACGAAGGTCGCCGACGCTGAGCAGCAGCCGCACGTAGCCGCCGCTGCCCATCTTGTAGATGTCGGCGAGCCGCGCCGCCAGGCCGGGCACCTGCTCGGCGTGCGCCCGCTCGAGTGCCTCGAGCTGCACGGTGGCGGCCTCGAGGTCGCTCGTCACCTGCGCGAGCTCGGCCCGCGCGGTGCGGAGCTCCTCGAGACGGATCGCGCGCTCGACCTCCAGCCGTCGCAGTTCGACGAGCAGCGTCTTGCCCTGCGCGGCGAGCGTCTCGGCTTCCCGCTGCAGCGCGCGCAGGCGCTCGGCCGCCCGCTGCTGCGCGTCCTGGCGCGCGCCGTCCGGCGTCGCGGTCAGCGCCAGCGCGAGGAGGAGGCCGATCGGGAGCGCGAATCCGATTCTGGAACCCGTCATGGATTGCGGGCCTTCTCTTGGAAGGGGTACCGGCGGGGCGTCAGCCCCGCCTGCGCGTCGCAGCGTGACAGCGAACGCCGCAGCCCCTATGCCCCGCCACGTCCCCAAGGCCCAAAGCCCAAAGCCCAAGGCCCAAAGCGCCCAAGGCCCAGCGTCCGCGGCCTCACCTTACCACCGTCTGCTACCATGCCCAAGTGCGGGCGCTGGGTATCGACTACGGCGGGCGCCGGATCGGGCTCGCGGTGAGCGATCCCACGGGCCTGCTCGCACGCCCGCTCTCGACGGTCACTCGCGCCCCTGGCGAGCCCGACGAGGCGGTGGCGCGCGCGGTGCTGCAGGTCGTCGCCGATCTGGAACGCGAGGGCGAGCCGATCGGCGCGATCGTGATCGGGCTGCCGCGGCGGCTCGATGGCACGCCGAACGAGCAGACGCCGCGCGTGCTGGCGTTCGCGGACCTCCTGCGGACGCTCACGACGATTCCCGTGGAGCTGCAGGACGAGCGGCTGACGAGCCGCGAGGCCGAGTCGCGCCTCGCGCTGCGGGAGAAGGACTGGCGGCGGCGGAAGGCGCAGCTCGATGCGGCCGCGGCTGCCGTGATGCTGCAGGACTTTCTCGACGCGCGCAGGACACCCGAGGGGGCCGACAGCGACGCCTACTGACGCATGCGCCGACTGATCATCATCGTGGTCGCGATTGCCGCGCTGCTGGCGGCAGTCGCCGGGGTCCTCTACGCGCGGCTCGACGAGCGATTCCAGGGATACGAAGGGCCGGAGCAGTTCGTCGACATCCCGTCCGGCTCGGGCGCGCGCGCCATCGGCCATCTCCTCGCCGATGCCGGCGTGGTCCGCGACGAGTGGACGTTCCGGCTGGCGGTGTACATCACCGGCACCAGCCGGCAGCTCAAGGCGGGCGAGTACCGCTTCGCCGGGCCGATCTCGCCGAAGGACGTCGCCCGCACGCTGGCGCGCGGTGACATCTACCTGCGCCCGGTCACGTTCCCCGAGGGGCTCAGCATCCGCGAGATGGCGCGGCTGTTCGAGTCGCGCGGGCTCGGCAGCGCCGACGCGTTCGTGACGGCCGCCTCCGATCCGGGCCCGATCGCGGCGATCGACCCGGAAGCTCCCGATCTCGAGGGCTATCTCTTCCCCGAGACGTACAACCTGCCGCGCAAGGCGTCCGCCGACGCGCTGGTCGCGCAGATGGTCGACCGCTTCCTCCGGGTCTTCGACGAAGAGAAGCGCCGCCTGGCCGAAGAGCGCGGCCTGACGGTGCGGCAGGTGATGACGCTGGCGTCGCTCGTCGAGAAGGAGACGGCCATCCCCGACGAGCGTCCGATCGTCGCGGCGGTGTATCTGAACCGGCTGCGCATCGGCATGCCGCTGCAGGCGGACCCGACGGTCATCTACGCGCTCGCGCGCGAGGGCCAGTACGACGGCAACCTCACGCGCCGCAACCTGCAGTTCGACTCGCCCTACAACACGTACCGCTACCCCGGCCTGCCCCCGGGCCCCATCGCCGCCCCCGGCCGCTCGGCCATCGAGGCCGTCCTCGCGCCGGCACAGGTCGACTATCTCTACTTCGTCAGCCGCAACGACGGGTCACACGTCTTCGCGCGCACGCTGACGGAGCACAACCGCAACGTGCGCGAATGGCAGGTGGAGTTCCATCGGCGGCTGCGTCAGCAGCGGGTTGCCCCTCAGTAGCGGCATCGATCCCTCATCGCGGCATCGAGCAACCACTCCGTGGTCTCTGTGGTTGACCAGGCGCAGCGCGGACACGCTCACCGCTCACCCCACCCGAGCTTTTCGCGCAGCGTGTCGTAGTAGCCCCGCGTGGCGGAGCTGACGAGCCGCACCGGCTTCTCCGCACGCGTGATGCGGACGACACCGGTGGCCGGCAGGCGCTTGCCGCGCTGGCCGTCGAAGGTCACGAACACGTCGGCCGGGCGGCCGGTGTCGATGACGGCGACCTCCACGGTCGCCGAGCCGGGGATGACGATGGGGCGGTTGGCCAGCGTGTGGGGCGCGATGGGGGTGATGAGAATCGCGTCGACGTCCGGGTGCACGATCGGCCCGCTGGCGGCGAGGTTGTAGGCGGTCGATCCGGTCGGGCTCGCGACGATGACGCCGTCGGCCTTGACGCGGGTGACGAACTGCCCGTCGACGGTCACTGCGAGATCGATCACGCGCGAGATCTCGCCGCGCGTCACCACGACGTCGTTCAACGCCACCGCCTCCATTCCCCCATCGTCCCGCACGGCTGCGTGCAGGAGGCGGCGTTCGTGGATGTGCGCGGTGCCGTCGAGCACCGATTCGAGCGCGGGGAAGAGCTCCTCGAGCGTGACCTCGGTGAGGAAACCGAGACGGCCGAAGTTGACGCCGAGAATCGGCGTGGACAGACCGGCGGCGCCGACGCGCGACGCCGTGCCGAGCAGCGTGCCGTCGCCGCCGAGCACGAGCAGGAGGTCGACGGCCGAGACGATCGCGTCGCGCGAGAGCGTCGGCTCGTGCACGAGCCCGGCGAGCGCGGCGGTGTCCTGCTCGAACACCGTCTCGACGCCCCACTCGTGGAGCCACTCCGCGACCGCCGACAGGTGGGCGGCCGCAGCCGTCAGCCCCTGCTTGGCCACGACGCCGACGCGGACGATCTTCACGCCTGGCTGCTCCGCAGGTGCAGCAGGTATTCCTGGTTGCCGGTCGCGCCGGTGATCGGAGACGGCGTGCTGCCCATCGGCTCCAATCCTACTGCACGCGCCGCCGCCGACACCTCCTCGAGCACCCGGGCGTGCACCGCGGGGTCGCGCACCAGGCCGCCGCGTTCGACGTCCTCGCGCCCCGCTTCGAACTGCGGCTTCACCAGCGCCACGACGTGCCCGCCGGGTGCCAGACGCGCGGGGACGACCGGCAGGATCTGCCGGAGCGAGATGAAGGAGACGTCGATGGTCACGATGTCGAACGGGCCCGGCGCCTGATCGGGGGTGAGGTGGCGCGCGTTGACGCCTTCCAGGACGAGGACGCGCGGGTCCTGCCGGAGCTGCCAGGCGAGCTGCCCGTGGCCGACGTCGAGCGCCACGACATGCTTCGCACCGCGCTGCAGCAGGACGTCCGTGAAGCCGCCGGTGGAGGCGCCGATGTCGAGCGCGGTGCAGCCGGCGGGGTCGATGCCGAAGTGGTCGAGCGCGTGCGCGAGCTTCACGCCGCCGCGCCCGACGTACGGATGGTCGCGCCCCGTCAGCACCACCTCCGACCCGTCGCGGACGGCGGTCCCGGCCTTCGTGACGACCTGGCCGTCGACGCGGACCTGGCCCGCGAGAATCAGCGCCCGCGCGCGCTCGCGCGACGGCGCGAGCCCGCGCTCGACGAGGAGGAGGTCGAGGCGAGTCTTCGGCATCGTGTCCGAGCGTCCGCCT
>DASVDJ010000086.1:0-3595 GCA_036381155.1 Vicinamibacterales bacterium | reverse complement strand
AGAATGAGGACCCGCTGCTCGTGCAGCCGGATCTCGCCCCTGTCCGGCCGGAAATCGAGCAGTTCGGCCAGATGCAGCGCGTCGTGCTCCGGGTGACGGGGCATCCCGGAGGGCATTGTACGGGCAGGGGCGACGAGGTCGATCACCGCACGTCGACCGCGGGGTACTGGCCCGGCGGCGCTGCCGCGAGCTCGCGCAGCAGCGCCTCGAGCGCACGTCCCATCATCTCGAGCTGACAGCCCGAGACGCCGAACCCGTGCGCGAACGTCGTGATGCCGCGGCGGTTCGCCAGCAGCACCACGGCGTCCTCGCTGTCGAGCACCTCCTCGAGCCGCGCCCGGATCACTCCTTCCGATCCCTGCAGCGCGTCGCGGAGTGTCATGCGCCGGCCTCCGCCTGCTGGCGCACCGGCGCGGCGCCATGCCGGCGCAGGAACGTCAGTCCGGCGGCCGCGTCGCCGAAGACCCTCCGCGCGGCACTCCAGAGCACCCGCGCCTCCTCATGCGGGCAGCCGTCCACGCAATCGGCGTTCCGGCTCTCGACGAGACGCACGTGCTTGACCATGGCGTCGTGCCAGGTGACGAGCTGTTCGGCCAGCTCGCGCGCCTCGAGGGTGCCAATGCGTTCGCCGATGGCTCGATACATGTTCACTGCGTCTGCTCCTTCCAGAAAATGCGGCGGTCCCGGTCCCCGGAGCATCGGGGAGGGACGGCCGCGCGATCTTGAACGTGGAAAAGCCGGCTGGCGGATGGACTACGACCCGAGTGCCGCCTGCCGGGCGCGACTGGCGCGCGCCGGTGGCGGCGGGCATGAGCGCAGGAGGAAGATGGCGTTCATGGTTCGGGTCGTCTGTAACGCGCGGAGACGCGCGTTCTCCGTTCCGGGTTGCAACCTCGGGGCCGACCCGGAACATACTCATTCTACACCACTTCCGGATACTTCGCCCGTCCAGGAGTGTTTCAGAATGAAACGGACGCTTTCATGCTGAAACGACACGCCGCCTCAGCCGCGGCGGCTGCCCGGATTCTGCCCGGCCGAGCTCGCATCGTCCGTCCCAGCGGCCTAGAATCATCGGAGTCCGTCGCATACCCGAGGTTGGAAGGAGCCCTGATGCCTGCCACCGCCACCCGCGTCCTGGTCGTCGACGACAACGCGGATTCGGTCGCGATGCTGACGATGCTGCTGGAGATGAAGGGGCACGTCACCGCCATGGCCCAGAGCGGACCCGAAGCGCTCGAGAAGGCGGAGAGTTTCCGTCCCGACGTCGTCGTGCTCGACATCGGCCTGCCGGGCATGGACGGCTACGAGGTCGCCGGCCGGCTCCGGCAGCGCCCCGGCGGCGAGGGCGTGACGCTGGTTGCCCTCACCGGGTGGGGCAGCGACGAGGACCGTCAGCGCACGCGCGAGGCCGGCTTCAATCACCACTTCACGAAACCGGTGGACCCGGAGGCACTCGAACGGGTTCTCGAGGAGATCAGGACCTGACGCCGCCGCGTTGAAGCCCGGTCGGATCGCGCTCGCGCGAGGCGGACCGCCGGGCCGCGCCCGTCTTCGCCGGACGCACCAGATTCCGCGCACTGCGACGCACAGAGTTCCGGAATTCCCGGTTCTTCTGGAAACTTCTTTGTGCGTTCTCTGTGTCCTCCGTGACTCCGTGCCGCGTTCGCGGTCGTCCTGTGGCCTGTGCTGACGCGCGGGCTGCCAGCGCGCTCCGGGCCGGATGCCTCGTGAGGACGGGGTTCCGGAGGGCAGGACTTGATCCCGTGCTATACTGTCAGGGTCAAAGGAAGCCAGCCTTCCCGTTTCCCCGCCCGTCAGCGTCGATCGAGTTCCTCGAATCCTCCTGCGAGCAGTGATACGCCGAGCGATGAGCGCTCAGGCACGGTTTCCTCATATCCCGGCCGAGGCCGGGGGTCCGAGTGAGGACGCAGGAGTTCCATGACCAAGCTGTTTGTCGGCAACATTCCCTTCGATACCACCGAGAGCGATCTCGAGACGCTGTTCGCCGAGGCGGGCACGGTCGAGTCGGTCACGGTCATGCGCGACCGCGACACCGGCCGCGCGCGCGGGTTCGCGTTCGTGCAGATGTCGAGCGCAGCCGATGCGCAGAACGCCATCGGCCGCTTCAACGAGCAGCCGTTCGGCGGCCGCCGTCTGACCGTCAACGAGGCGCGGCCGCAGCAGCCGCGCTCGGGCGGTGGCGCCGGCTTCGGCGGCGGCCGCGGCCGTCGCGAACCGCGCTGGTAAGCGGAGAACAGGAGCGGGCGGCCGCGCATGCGGCCGCCCGGCTCTGATGCGGCCTGATTCACCCCCTCCTTCGCACGTCAAGCTCATCAACCTTCGTCAAGATCGGACTTGCACACTCGGCTGTGAGCGATAGACTTGCTGAGGGTTCGTCGCTCAGGATTGTTGATCCGCAACGCCACCACTGACGATTGGGGCCAGGCGGACGCGCGGACGTTTGCGCATGAGCGGCGGCCTGCACGAGGTGAGAACTGTGGTCGACTGCAAGGCAGAGGACATGGCGCGCCTGTGTCGTGACCGGAACGGAGTCCGGGCGTGCGGGCGCGCCGAACGGCCGCTCGGCGGCCGCACCCGGTGATGGCACACGCGGTCCTCGTCGTCGAGGACGATCGCGACAGCCGCGAGCTCGTCGGGCTGCTGCTCGAGCTGCATGGGTACCGGGTGATCATGGCGCCCGACGGCGCGGCGGCGCTCGAGGTGCTGCAGACCGAGCGTCCGTGCCTGATCCTGCTGGATCTGATGATGCCGAAGATGAACGGGTGGCAGTTCCGCGACGTGCAGCGCGCGGACGACCGGCTCCGTTCGATCCCCGTCGTCGTGATGTCGGCGGACGGCAATGCCGAGCGCGAGGCGCGGGCGGTGGAGGCACAGGCGTGCCTGCGCAAGCCGCTCGATGCTGCCCGGCTGCTCGAGCTCGTCCGCGACTGCTGCGCGTGTGTCCAGCCGGCCTGACGATGCGTCCATGAGTGCGGGCGCCGGGACGGCCGCGCTCGACGAGACGTTCATGCGCGCGGCGCTGGCGCAGGCGCGCCAGGGTGCGGCCGCGGGGGAAGTCCCCGTCGGCGCCGTGCTCGTCGTCGACGGCCGCATCGTCGCCGAGGGCTTCAATCGTCCGATCGGGTCGTGCGATCCGACCGCGCACGCGGAGATCGTCGTGCTGCGCGCGGCGGCCGCGGCTCTGGGGAACTACCGCCTCACGGGCGCGGAGCTCTACGTCACCGTCGAGCCGTGCCTGATGTGCGTCGGCGCGCTCGTGCACGCGCGGGTGCGGCGGGTCGTCTTCGGCGCGCGGGAGCCGAAGACCGGGGCGCTCGTGTCCACGGTCGAAGCCCTGTCGATCCCGACGCTGAACCACCGGTTCGCCGTCACGGAAGGGGTCCTGGAGCCCGAATGCCGGGAGCTGCTGCAGGCGTTCTTCCGGGCCCGGCGCGGTGTATAATCAATGGTTCCGGCGGTTCTCGCCGGGATTCCCCCCGATGCGGAGAGGTACCGAAGTGGTCGTAACGGGGGCGCCTCGAAAGCGTCTTGTCGCGTAAGCGGCACGTGGGTTCGAATCCCACCCTCTCCGCCA
>DASVDJ010000085.1:0-23652 GCA_036381155.1 Vicinamibacterales bacterium | reverse complement strand
GTCCGAGCGACGGGTTCCACAACGACCGCGAGCGGTTGCTCTGCACGAACACCGTGAGCGGCTGGCCGCTGCGCATGTTCCAGATGCCCGAGGCCTGCCAGCCGTTGAACAGGCCGCCGAACGCGTCGGTGCCCGGCAGGTCGACGGTGAAGTTCACCACCCACGCGTGCCGCGTGTCGAAGTCGGACGGCCCCTTGTTGTAGTCCGGGATGTACTCCGGAAACGCCGTCGTCGTCCCGTTGGTCGCGTCGGAGAAGAACGTCGAGGCCTGCGTCGTGTCCTCGCTCTTCGAGAGCGTGTACGACGACTGCACGGAGAAGCGGCCGGCGAACCGCTTCCGGACGTCGACGATGAAGGCGTTGTACCAGGACTCGCCGTCGCTGCTCTTGAGCTCGATCGTCGAGAACGCGCGGTTCGGCCGCGGCGTGCCGGCCGGGATGAAGATCGTGCCGTCGGGCAGCGTGACCGGCTGCGCGGTGTTGACGTCGCTGCTGCGGAGCAGATGGCGGCCGCGGGACCCCGCGTAGCCGATCGTCACGACCGTGTCGGCCCAGAGCTCGCGCTGCACGTTGACGTTGAACACGTGCACGCGGGGGACCTTCAGGTCCCACTGGATCGGCCGGATCGAGATCGCGCCGGCGCGGTCGAACGGCGGGCTCGGGAAGGTCGGGTTGATGATGACCGGCCGCGGCGTCGCGGGCGGGTTGGTCACCGTCACGATCAGGTTCTGGTGGCTGTTGGTGTTGAAGTACAGCCCGTAGCCGCCGCGGATCGCGGTGCGGCCGTCGCCGAAGACGTCCCACGCGAAGCCGGCGCGCGGCGAGACGTTCCGGTACGACGAGTTCTCGTACAGCTGCCCCGTCACCGGCTCCGCGGCCATGAGGTCGGGGAGCGCCGAATCGCGGCCGTAGATGTCGGCCGGCATCGTGTGGAACTCGTAGCGGAGACCGCCGTTCAGCGTCAGGCGCGGCGTGAGCTGCAGGTCGTCCTGGACGTAGAAGCCGAAGAGCGTGAAGCGCCAGTAGCGGTCGAACTGGGCTTCCGGCGTCAGCCCGATGAAGTTCGTCGGCGTCGCGCGCAGGAACGCGGCGAGGTTCGCGAAGCGGTAAATCCCGAGGCTGAAGGTCGGGTTCACCATGTTGTCCTGGTAGCGCTCGACGAGCGCGCCCGCCTTGATCGTGTGGCGCCCGCGGGTGTGCGTCAGGTCGTTCGAGACGCTGAAGACGTTCTGCACGAGCCGCAGGTTGGCCGAGCTCTGGGGGCCGAAGCGCTTCATGCCGCCGATGTCGATCGCGCCGGCGAAGTCGCGGCCGGGGACGAACACCGGCAGCGGCTCGGTGGTGTTGGACTCGACGTTCTGCCCGATGCGCGTGCGGCTGAAGCCGACGCGCACGGTGTTCAGCGTGGTGGCCGAGAGCACCGTCTGGTACTCGCCGGTGAAGAACTGGTTGCGCGAGAAGAACTCGCGCGGGAACTGCGGGTAGTCGGTGGGCAGGAACTGCGCGGTGTCGTCGAACGTGTAGCGCGCGAACAGGCGCGTGGACGGCGAGAGGTTGTAGTCGACGCGCCCCTGCACGAAGTGCTCGTCCAGCGTCTGGTTGAACGGGAAGTTGAACTCCGCCAGCCCCTGCCCGAGCGACGGGCCGTTGGCGCGCGGGAACTCGCGCAGGTACGGCAGGACCGCCGGGTGAATCGGCACGGTGCCGGTCGGCAGGATGCCCAGCCGGGCCTGATCGTCGGGGACGACGGTGGAGATCGTGCGTCCGAGGCGCTCGATCAGCGCCTCGTAGCCGACGAAGAAGAACGCCCGGTCGACGGCGATCGGGCCGCCGATGGTGCCGCCGAACTGGTTGCGGCGGAAGTCGGGCTTCTCGCCGGTGTCGAAGAAGTTGCGCGCGTCCAGCGCGTCGTTGCGATGGAACTCGAAGAGGTTGCCCGACAGCCGGTTCGTGCCCGACTTCGTCAGCACGTTGATCTGGCCGCCGGAGTTCCGGCCGAACTCGGCGCTGTAGGCGTTCGACTGCACGCGGAACTCGCGGATCGTCTCCAGCCCCAGCGCCGTTCCCGCGGCGCTGCCGGCCGGGCCGTTGGTGAAGTCGTTCATCAGCGTGCCGTCGAGCAGGTAGGTGTTCGACCGCGGGTCCTGCCCGTTGATGCTCATGCCGAGCCCGTGGGCGACCACTGAGCCGCCGTCGCGATGCGGGAAGGCGTTCACGGCGGGCTGCAGCAGCGCGAGGTCGGTGAAGTTCCGGCCGTTGAGCGGGATCTGCTCGATCTGCTGCGACGTGACGAGGTAGCTCAGATCGGACGTCGACGTGTTCACCGCCGGCAGCCCGCCGGTCACGACGTCGACGATTTCGAGGTCGCCGACCTGCAGGGTGATGGAGAGCGCGAGCGACTCGGCGACGGCCAGGCGCACCTCCGGCCGGACGTGCGGCCGGAAGCCTTCCAGCTCGGCGCGCAGCTCGTACACGCCGGGCGGCAGCTGGGCGATGACGAAGCGTCCCTCCGGACCGGTGATGGTGCTGCGGATGAGGCCGGTGTCGGCGCTGCGCGCGGTGACGGTGACGCCGGGCAGCACGGCGTGGCTCGCATCCTGGACGATGCCGGAGATCGTGGCGGCGGTCTGTGCGGCCGCAGACGGCACGAGGGCCGTGACGAACAGCAGGATCGAAATGATGAGGCGCATGGATTCTCGACGCGCTCCGCGGGTGCGCGGAGCAGGGCGCGCGGGCGGAGGTCGCCCGCGCGGAGCCGGTCCCGGGATCGGGACCTGAAGGCGTTACGGCGGCCTCGTGACGGCCGCTTACGACAGGCCGAACGCGCGCGCGTGCCAGGCGCGGCGCGCCTGCGTCTCCCAGCGTCCCTCGCGCAGGTCGGCGACGCGGGTGAGCGTGTTGTCGAAGACGACGGTGTCGCCGCTGACGGCGCCCGAGCGCGCCAGCGACGCGAACTCCGGCCGCGGGACGCGCGCGATGCGGCCGTTCTGCCGGAAGAGCACCGGGCCGTGGTCGAGCAGCTGCACGCCGAGCGAGCGCTCGAGCGTTTCGAGCCGGTGCACCATCGCGTCGATCGAGCAGCCGGACGCGCCGGTGGCGGCCTCGTCGACGCCGATGAGGAGGAACTGGTCGTAGCGCCAGTCGCGCGCGACGGTGAGCGGAACGCCGTGCGCGCGCCAGCTTTCGAGGAAGTCGTCGACCGCCGCGAGCAGCCGATCGCGCTCCTGCGGCTCCAGCGGACGCTCGGCGGCGAAGATCCACAGCCGGGCCTCGGGTGGCAGCGAATCGAAGGAAACGAACGGCATGGTCCGATCTTACTCCGCGCCGCGCGCGGCCACAATTTACGTGGTCGTTACGCAGATGTGACGGCGTCGAAACGCGGCCGGGTGCGCCGCGACGATAATGAATGCCATGCGACGAGCGTGGATGGGGGTGGCGGCGATGGTCCTGCTGGCGGCGAGCGGGGCTGCCGCGCAGCCGGCGGCCGGAACGGACGAATCAGCACCGCGCGGGCTCCAGCGCTGGATCGACTGGCAGGCCGGCACCCTCGACACGCGGTACCGGTTCATCGAGACGAGCGAAGGGGAGACCACCTCGAACCAGCAGCAGCACCGGCAGGTGCTCCGCGCGCGGCTGAAGCTGGATCCGGAGGGGCGCTACGCCATCACCGGCGGGGCCGCGACCGGCGGCAGCCTGACGAGCGGGTGGGACAACCTGGGGATCGGCCGCGGCGACCCGACGTGGGACATCTCGCTCCGGCAGCTGTTCGTCAACGCGAGGCCGGTGGACTGGATCGACGGCGAGATCGGCGGGCTCTACGCCACGCGCGGCGAGAGCACCGAGATCACGTCGTACGACAACGACGCGTACGTCACCGGCGCGCGGGTCCGCCTCCGGCGACCGGGGGAGATCTTCTTCGACGAGGTCACCGTCACCGCCGGGCGGCTGGACGCGCGGTCGCCCACCAACGTCTTCCGCCGTTTCGACGAGCTCGACGACCACAACTTCACGCAGGTCATCGGCAGCCGCCGACTAGGCGATCGTGTGCGCGCCTCGGTCGAATGGACCTCGCTGGAGGGGATCTCGACGCTGCGCCAGGCCGTGCGGGTGGAGGTCGGCGAGTGGGTCCCGCTCGACTGGGTCCGCTTCGAGCAGTACCAGCGTGTCGAAGGGGACAAGGGCTACGGCATGGGCATCGCCGTCGAGCGCGGCATCACCGATCGACTCACGCTGGGCGGCGGCTTCGCGTCGATCGACGAGGGGAACCCGACGCTCAACGGCGACCGCTACCTGCGCGGCCGGCGCCTGTTCGGCCTGGCGGAGTACGCGCTGCGGCCGGACCTCGAGCTGATGGTCTTCTACACGCAGGCGTTCGAGGACGATTTCGTCATCCCGAACCAGCATCGGTTCGAGGTCGTGCTGAGCTTTGATTTCCGGGCAGCCATGCGGCGGGCTGGCCTCTGGTAGCCACAGAGAACACAGCGGCCACAGAGAACACAGAGGCCACAGGGAACACGGGCCGCAGAGAAGACAGAGGACGCAGAGAATCGGGGTTCGCGGAAAGCGCTCCATAGCGCGCGGGGAGGCCCGCCAGCCGCCCAGCCGCCCGCTGTCTACCGAAGACTGAACTGCCTGCCGCCTACTGCCTGCTGCCTACTTCTCTGTGTCCTCCGTGCCCTCCGTGCTCACTGTGGTTCAACTGTCGTAGCGGTAGAGAGCACAGCGGTGGCGTTCAGACCACCGTATACCCCCCATCCACCATCAGATGCGTCCCCGTGATGAACGACGCCTCGTCCGAGGCGAGGAACAGGATCGCCCACGCGACCTCGCGCGGCTGGCCGATCCGGTTCAGCAGCGTCTTCGGGGCTTCGGCGGCGACGAACTCCTCGAGGGTCATCCCGACGCGCGCCATGTGATCGCGCGATGCGCGGGTGAGGATCGTGCCGGGGCAGACGCAGTTCACGCGGATGCCGTGCGGCGCGAGGTCGAGCGCCATGTTGCGCGTCATCTGCAGGATGGCGGCCTTCGTCGCGCTGTAGGTGACGAACTGCGGCTGCGCGACGAACGACGAGATCGACGCGAGGTTGACGATCGCGCCGCCGCCGCGCCGCTTCATCGCCTCGGAGGCGTAGCGGCTGCAGAGCGACGTGCCGATCACGTTGACGTCGAGGCTGCGGTGCCAGTCCTCCGGCGTCGCCTCGATTCCCTTCAGCACGAACACCGCGGCGTTGTTGACGAGGATGTCGACGCCGCCGAACGTCTCCTCGGCCGCGGCGACGAGCGCGGCGACCTCGTCTTCACGCGAGATGTCGGTCTGCCGGAAGATCGCGCGGCCGCTCGCGGTGACGATGCGATCGCGCACGTCCATGGCGCGCTTGTCGACGTCGCCGAGCACGACGGCGGCCCCCTGCTCGGCGAACAGCTCCGCCGTCGCGGCGCCGATGCCGTCGGCTGCGCCGGTCACGATCGCCACCTTTCCGGAAAGTCTCATCGACCTGCTCACTCCTCGCCCTGGGCCTTTGGCCTCAGTCCGGCTTGGGCTTTGGGCCGGCTTGGGCTTTGGGCCTTCGGCCTTCGGCCTTGGGCATTTCTGCGCGGCGGCAACCGGCTGCTATCAGTCGCGGTGTTCGCGGTCACGCTGAGTGACAGCGAACACTCTACAGGTGAGCAGCCGGCCTCCGGTATGCCCCGTGAAGCCCCAAGCCCAAGGCCGAAAGCCTAAAGCTCAGCCTCGGCGATCACGCCGCCCGGGAAGCGCTCGGTCACTTCGGGATCGTAGAGGGGGACGACGATCGCGGCCTCGCGCTTCAGGCGCGCGTAGGTCCGGAAGCACTCCTCCATGCTCTCCATGATCCCGAGCGGGTGCATCTGCTCGACGTTGCCGTACTTGAACACGCTGTCGGTGAGGACGACGGTGCCCTTCGCGGTGTCGACGGCATACGCCATGGACGACCGGTGGTGCACCCCCGCCCACCATGCCCGCAGCCCCGGCAGGATCTCGTCTTCGTCGTCGAGCAGCCGCAGCCGATCGGGCGCCTCGAACTGCAGGTACTTCAGCACCGGATCGGGGATGCGCAGCTCGCGCGGGATGTGCATGGGCCACTTCGGCGCGTGGTAGTCCTCGATCCAGCCACGCCTGGAAATGCAGACCTGCGCTTTCCGGAACAGCGGGATGTTCGCGGTCGCGTACGCCTGGAGCGGCGTAATCAGCACGTAATCCACATCGTCCGGCGTCAGGCCGATCGCGGCGAGCGCCTGCGCCGGCCGCTCGCTCTCCTGGCGCAGCATCTGGCAGCGCTCGCCGGCGAAATGCCGCCAGACCTCGTTGAGCGGCCCGAGATCGGCCGGCGGCCCGGTGTTGATGATCGCCGTCTTCCCGTGGCCCTGGATGACGGCCATGTAGAAGTGCAGCGTGAACCACTGATCCCAGTGGGACATCCAGAACACCTCGGGTCCCGGCACGTCGCACTGGCCCATCTTCAACACGCGCACGCTGTAGCTCATGGCAGCACCTCTTGTTCTGGGCTTTGGGCTTTGGGCCTTGGGCCTTCGGCCTGGGCCTTTGGCCTTGGGCCTTGGGCCTTCGGCCTGGCCTTGGGCTTTGGGCTTTGGGCTTTGGGCTTTGGGCTCATCGGGGCATGGCCGAAGGCCTGATGACACCCGGTGAACCTTCACTGTCACGGTGGCGACAATCGAAACAGCGCGACAGCGAATGACGCGACTGAGAGCAGCTGGTTGCCGCCTCACAAGACTGCCCAAAGCCCAAGGTCCAAAGCCCAAAGCCCGGGCCGAAGGCCCCAAGCCCAAAGCCCAAAGCCCAAAGCCCAAAGCCCAAAGCCTAGTAGGTGGCCCTCCCGCCACTGATATCGACGCACTGCCCGGTCGTGAAGCTGCACTCGTCGCTGGCGAGCCAGGCGATGAGCGCGGCGACTTCCTGCGGCTGGCCGACGCGGCCGAGCGGGATGCGCTGCACCATGTACTGCACCTGCTCCGGCGTCAGCTGCTGCAGGATCGGCGTCTCGATGACGGCGGGGGCGACGGCGTTGACGTAGATGCCCTTCTGCGCGACCTCCTTGGCCAGCGCCTTCGTGAAGCCGATGACGCCGGCCTTCGCGGTGGAGTAGGGCACCATGTTCGGGTTGCCTTCCTTCCCCGCGATCGACGCGACGTTGACGATGCGTCCGCGGCCGCGCGCGAGCATGCCTGTGAGCACCGCGCGGCAGCAGAGGAAGACGCTCGTCAGGTCGATCCGGATCATGTCGTCCCAGTCCTGATCGGTCACCTCCAGCAGCGGCGCCGCGCGGCCGGCGATGCCGGCGTTGTTGACCAGGACGTCGATGCGTCCGTGCCGCGCCTCGACGTTCGCCATGCAGGCCTCGACGGAGGCGCGGTCGCCGACGTCGCACTGCGCCGCGTGGATCGCCAGCCCCTGCGCGGCGAGCGCCTCGACCTCGCGCAGCTGGACGTCGTAGTCGCGGTCGACGGCGACCACCGTCGCTCCCTCACGTGCGAGGCGCTCCGCGGTGGCGAGGCCGATCCCGCGCGCGGCGCCTGTCACGACTGCCACCCGATCGTTCAATAGAGGCATCGTCTCCTCGAAGTTGCGTCCTCTGTGGTCCCGGCTGTCGCTACCGGGCGTACGGCCGGCGCAACTTCAACCCCGCCCGGTTCAGCTCCACGCCCCATCCCGGCTTGTCCGGGATGTCGATCCACCCGTCTTTCGGCAGCGGCTCGTCGACGAACAGGTCCCCGAAGAGCGGCACGATGGTGTCGGCCTTCGGGCTCATGATCAGGAACTCCGCCATCGGGCAGTTGGTGAACGCGTACTGCAGGTGATACGAGAACACGCTCGACCCGTGCGGGATGACGGGGATGTCGTACGCCGACGCCATCGCGACGATGCGGCGCGCTTCGGTGAGGCCGCCGACCCAGTTGATGTCGGGCTGGAGGATGTCGACCGCCTTGCGCGCGATGAGCTCGCGGAAGCCGTAGCGCGTGTACTCGTGCTCGCCGGTGGTCAGCAGGCAGGAGTGCACGGCCTGCTTGACCTGCACGTAGCCATCGATGTCGTCGGGCGGGAGGAACTCCTCGACCCAGCGGATGTGCAGCGGCTCCAGCGCGCGCGCGTACTTGATCGTGTACGGCACGTTCAGCGCCATGTAGCAGTCGATCATGAGCGGGAAGTCGGGCCCGACCGCGTTGCGATGGCGCTCGGCGGTGGCGACGTTCTTCCGCAGCCCCTCGTCGCCGTCGGCGGGGCCGAACTCGCACGGGAACTTCGCGGCGACGAACCCGAGCTGCTTCGCGAGATCGGGGCGCGCGGTGGTCGCGTAGACCGGGAGCCGGTCGCGTACCTTGCCGCCGAGCAGCGCGTAGACCGGCTCGCCGCGCAGCTTGCCGAGCAGGTCCCACAGCGCGAGGTCGATGGCGCTGATGGCGTGGATGGCGAGCCCCTTGCGGCCGTACGGCATCGACGCGCGCCACATCTGATCCCAGATCCGCTCGATGTTGCGGACGTCCTGCCCCTCGACGAAGCGGTTCAGGTGGCGTTCGACCAGGTAACACGCCGGCTCGCCGCCGACGCTCACGCCGATGCCGACGGTGCCGTCTGCCAGCTCCGCCTCGACGACGACGGTGCCGAGCGCGTTGATGCCCCAGCTGGTGCGGCTGGCCTTGTACGGCTCGTACACCGACATCGGGTTGGCGATGAAGGTGTCGACGATCCAGTGGCCGCTCTGCTGGTTGTGGTAGTCGGCGCCGGACTCACCGGGGTCGATGACGTAGGCGCGGAGCTCTTTGACGATGGCTGGTTTCATGGTGATCCGTGTAGCTGGCGGCTGGCAGCTGGCAGCTGGCAGTAGCTTGCTACTGTCCTGACGGCCACGGCCGCTGCCTGCTGGAGGCATCGAGCTCCCGCTGCCTGCTCGCTGCCAGCTGCCTGCTGCCAGCTGCCTGCTTCAGAAATCAAATTGATCGATGTTCTCCCTCGTGAACACGAACGGCTGGCCCAGCAGGATCTGATCGCCGTCGATGGCGATGCGTCCCAGGCGGCCCGCGTCAATCGCGGTGGCGCCCGCGCGCAGGCGGCCGGTCGCCAGCGCGTGGGCGGCGTGCACGGTCAGGTAGCCCAGGTCGGTCGTGTTCCACAGCACCACGCTTTCGATGACGCCGGCGTGGACGTACGGCTTGCACATGTTCGGCAGCGACAGGCCGGTCACCCTGACGTCGGTGCGGCCCGACTGGCGCACGGCCTCGGCGACGCCCGGCACGGCGGGCGCGGCGATGCCGATGACGACCCGGACGGACGGATGCACGGCCAGGATCGTCTGCGTCTCGCTGAACGCGCGGTCGCGATCGCCGTCGCTCGGCCGGACGGTGACGATGCGGACGTCCGGGTGCGCGTCGGCGAGGCGCGCGCGGATGTGGCGCATCCACTCGTTCTGGTTCGCGGCGCTGAGCGACGCGGTGACGATGGCGGCATCCCCGCGGCCGCCGAGGATGCGGGCGGCCTCGTCGGCGAGCGTCCGGCCGATGCCTTCCGGCGTGGCCTGGTTGACGAGGAAGTCGCGGGCGTCGGGCTCGGCATCGGCGTCCCAGGCGAGGACCTTGATGCCGCGGCTGCGCGCCTTGCGCAGGACGGTGGAGATCGCGGCGGCGTTCTCGACGCTGACGGCGATCACGTCGACGCCGCGGGTGATCCAGGCTTCGACGACCTCGTTCTGCCGCGCCGGGTCGAGCTCCGTCGGCCCGTCCCAGATCAGCTCGACGCCGAGCTCGCGCGCGGCCTCCTCGGCGCCGGCGCGGCAGCTCACGAAATAGGGATCGCCCTTCGCCTTCGGCATCATGCCGACGACGACGCGTTTCGAGGAGGCTCCGCCGTCGGCGGCGAGTGGCGTACCGGCGGCGCGCGTCAGCGAGCGGGCGAGATACCAGTTGGAGCCGGCGACGAGGGCGGCGGCCGCGAGGATGACGGCGCAGAGCACGGCGAGCTGGCTGTTCCGCATCGAATCCGTCTCCTCCTCCAGGGCCGCGGTCGTGCCGCGCGCGCGGCGCAGCACCCGCGGCATCGCGAGCGCCGCGACGAGCAGCACGCCGGTGAGCACGCCGGCCAGTTCCGCCGGCAGCGCCGCCAGGCGCAGCCCGTTCTGGAGCACGACGATCGCGAACAGCCCGAGCAGCGTGCCGGCAATCGTCCCGGTGCCGCCCATGATCGACGTGCCCCCGAGGACGACCGCCGTGATGGCGGTCAGCTCGTAGCCGGTGCCCGCGTCGGCCTTCGCCTGCCCGAGATGGGCGACGTAGATGATAGCCGCGAGTCCGGCCGCCAGTCCCGAGAGCCCGTACAGCTCCGCGAGCCGCCTGGCGACCGGCACGCCGGCGTGCCGCGCGGCGGCGGCGTTCCATCCGATCGCGTAGTACGTGCGGCCGCGCGGCGTGCGGTGGAGCAGCACCGCGAGGCCGACGGCCGCGGCCGCGAGCAGCGGGGCCTGCGCCGGGATGCCCGCCGCGTAGCCCTGGCCGATCGCGAGGAACGCCGGGGGCAGGCCCGTGTAGTTGTCGACGGCGCCGGTCAGCCCCTCCGCCAGGCCGCGGAAGAGCGACAGCGATCCGAGCGTGACCATCAGCGGCGGCAGGCCGCGTCCGGCGATCAGCCAGGCGTTGAGCAGGCCGCCCGCGGCGCCGACGGCGAGCGCGCCGGCCGCGGCGGCGCCGATCGGGCAGCCGAGATCGCGCCAGAGCGCGCCGAGCGTGACGGCGCAGAGACCGAGCAGCGCGCCGACGCTGAGGTCGATGCCGCCGGTCACGACGATCGGCGTCAGCACGAGCGCGAGCAGGCCGACCTCGACGGCGAGGCGCACGATCTCGGCGGCGTTGGGGGCGGTGGCGAAGTTCGGCGCGATGGTCGCGAAGACGGCAATCTCGATCGCGAGCACCGCGGCGAGCCCGACCTCGTGCCGCATCCGATCAGGCATGGCTGGCCGCCCCGCGCGCGACGCGCCGCCGCACCGGGCCGACCGTGTCGACGAGGATCGCGGCGAGGATGATCGCGCCCTGCAGCGCGCGCTCCCAGGAGGCGCTGACGCCGAGGAAGGTCAGCCCCGTGCCGATGGCGCCCAGCAGCGCGACGCCGAGCCCCGTGCCGATCATCGAGCCGCGGCCGCCGGTGATGGCGGCGCCGCCGACGACGACCGCGGCGATGACCTCGAGCTCGAGGCCGTTCGGGATGCTGCCGGGGACTTCGGCGAACCGGCTGGCGTTGAGGACGCCGGCCAGGCCGCTCAGCAGCCCGGCGGCGGTGAACGCGCCGAGGACCACGCGGTCGGGATCGAGACCGAGCAGGCGCGCCGACTCCAGGTCGCTGCCGACTGCGTAGAGCGCGCGTCCGGCGCCGAGCACGCGCAGCCCCCATCCGACCGCCACGACGATGAGGGCCGCGGCGGCAAGCAGGAGCAGGCGCCCGGCATCCTGCCCGAGCCCGAACCACTGGAAGCCGGCGGGCAGGTCGCGAATCCACGCGCCGTCGGTGGTCCAGCGCAGCGCGTCGCGCAGAATCACGAGCATCGCGAGCGTCACGACGATCGACGGCAGGCCGAGACGCGTGACCAGCAGGCCGTTGACGAGTCCGATGCCGCCGCCGGCCAGCGCGGCGGCGAGCGCCGCAGCCGGCACCGGCACGCCCTCGCGCGCGAGCACGCCGGCGATGACGGCCGCGACGCCGAAGATCGCGCCGGCGGAGACGTCGATGTGGCCGGCCAGGACGACGAGCGTCATGCCGGCGGCGACGATGAGAAGGGGGGCGTTGGCGAGGAGGAGATCGCGCAGCGCCGCGGGATCGTAGAAGCCGGGGGCGGCGGCCGCGAGCAGCAGGAGCAGCGCGGCGAGTCCGAGGGCAGCGGGCCGTTCGCGCGCGCCGATCCCGATCATGCCGCGGGCGGGCGTCCGAACGCGGCGGCCATCACCGCTTCGGGCGTCGCCTCCGCGCGCGGGAATGCGGCCGCGATCGTGCCCGCGCGCATGACGAGGATGCGGTCGGCGATGCCGAAGATCTCAGGCAGCTCGGACGAGATGAGGAGCACGCCGAGGCCGTCTGCCGCGAGGTCGCCGATGAGCCGGTGGATCTCGGCCTTCGCGCCGACGTCGACGCCCTGCGTCGGCTCGTCGAGCACGAGCACCTGCGGCGGCTGCACCAGCCAGCGGCCGAGCGCGACCTTCTGCTGGTTGCCGCCGGAGAGGTCGCGGACCGGCGTGTCGAGCGACGCCGTCTTCACGCCGAGCGCGTCGACGAGCCGCGCCGCGGTGGTGCGCTCCGCCTGCGTGCTCAGCAGCCCGCGCCGGCTGAACGCGCGCAGCGTCGCCAGCGTGAGGTTCGCGGTGACGGACAGGTCGAGGACGACCCCGTGCCGGCGCCGGTCCTCGGGCAGATACGCGAGGCCGAGCGCGATCGCCCCGGACGGGCTGCGCGGACGGAACGGCCGTCCGGCCAGACGGATCGCCCCGCGTGCCGCCGGCTCGAGGCCGAACAGCACGCGCGCCAGCTCCGTGCGTCCCGCGCCGATGAGGCCCGCCAGGCCGACGATCTCGCCGCGGCGGACCGTCAGCGAGACGTCGTGCACGCCGGCCTCCGGCGCCGACAGGCCCTCGATCTCGAGCACCGGCTCGCCGATCGGGACCTCGCGCTTCGGGAACACGGAGGACACCTCGCGTCCGACCATCAGCCGGATCAGCGCGTGCGGCTCGATCGCGGCGACTTCGTGCGTGCCGACCGTGGCGCCGTCGCGCAGCACGGTCACGCGGTCGGCCAGGCGCGGCAGCTCTTCGAGCCGGTGGGTGATGTAGATGATCGCGACCCCCTCGCGGCGCAGGCCGTCGAGCAGCTCGAAGAGCCGGTCGACCTCGCGCGGCGTGAGCGACGCGGTGGGCTCGTCCAGGATCAGCAGCCGCGCCTCGGCGCCGAGCGCGCGCGCGATCTCGACGAGCTGCGCCTCGGGCAGGCTGAGCGACGCGGCGTCGCGGTCGACGTCGATCTGCGCGCCGACGCGCGCGAGCAGGTCGCGAGCCGCGTCGCGCCGCGCGGTCCAGTTCACGCGGCGGAGCCAGCCCGCCGGCTCGCGGCCGATGGCAAGGTTCTCGGCGACGGACAGGTCGGGGAAGAGCGCCGGATGCTGGTGGATGGCGACGACCCCGAGCGCGCGCGCCTCCTGCGGCGTGAACCGCGTCATGCGCGTTCCGCCGAGCGTCACCTGCCCGGCGTCGGGCCGCACCGCGCCGGTGAGGACGCGCACCAGCGTCGACTTGCCGGCGCCGTTCTCGCCGACGAGGGCGTGCACCTCGCCCGCGCGGACGTCCAGCGAGGCGTCGCGCAGCGCGCGGACGCCGTCGTAGGACTTCGCGACGTGGGAGACGGTCAGCATCGCGGATCGGGTCGGATCGGGTCTGATCAGGTCGGATCAGGTCCCGCCTCGCCCGCGCGACCGTGTGCGGGCTTCGGCGGATCGGGTCCGATCGGGTCCGCGCGCCCGCGGTGATCGGTCGGCGGGCGCGCGCTGCCGGCTGCCGGCTGCCAGCTACTGCGTCAGTTCCCTGATCCAGATGTTCCGGAACCGCACCAGATCGCCGTGATCCTGCAGGCCGAGCGGCATGCGGTCGGCGTGCTTCTCGTAGAACGGCGGCCGATCGTGCGCGGTGACGCCCATGACCTCGACGTGGTCCTGCACGAGCACGCCGTTGTGGAACACGGTGAACGTCGCGCGCTTCAGGAGCTTGCCGTCCTCGTCGAACACCGGCGCGCGAAAGACGATGTCGTAGGTGTTCCACTGACCGGGCGGGCGCATCGCGTTGACGAGCGGCTTGTGCTGCTTGTAGATCGCCGCCGCCTGGCCGTGGAAGTAGGTCGTGTTCCGGTACGAGTCGAGGACCTGGACCTCGTACGTGTTCATCAGGAACACGCCGCTGTTGCCGCGTCCCTGGCCCTCGCCCTTGACGACCTCGGGCGCGGCCCACTCGATGTGCAGCTGGACGTCGCGGAACGCGTCGCGCGTCTGGATGCCGCCGGTGCCCGGCTTCACCTGCATCGCGCCGTTCTCGACGGTCCATTCCGCCGGCTTCGACGGGTCGCGCTGGCTGACCCACTTCGACAGGTCGGTGCCGTCGAAGAGCACGATGGCATCGGACGGCGGCGCGCCGGGCTCGGCGCCGGGCGTGACGATGGGCGGCTCCTTGCTCGGGTTGGGCATCTGGCCGGGCACGCGAGAGGGCTGCTGCCGCGCGCCGAGCAACGCCGTGAGGCCGACGACGAGGGCCAGAACCGGCAGCACACGGGAGATCAGGACACGAACGGACATCGGGACGTTCCTCCGTGCCGGGATTATAGAGGCCCTTCTGGGCTCTTGGGCTCTTGGGCTCTTGGGCTTTGGGCTTTAGGCTTTGGGCTTCGCAAGCATTACAGGTGCGGTCAGAACGCAGCGCACGTGAGCAGCGTGACAGCGAACGCCGCGTGGGTGAGGCCGGACGTCCGTCACACCCCGGACCAGCCCAAAGCCCAAAGCCGAAGGCCCAAGGCCAGGCCGAAGGCAAGAGGCCCAAAGCCCAAGGCCCAGAGTGGCCCAAAGCCCAAAGCCCAAAGCCTAAAGCCTAAAGCCCATATAATCCCCCCGTGCGTCACACCCCACGCCTGCTGGTCCTGCTTCCGATCCTCCTGCTGACCGCGCTGCAGCCGGCGCCCGGCGCGGCGCCGAAGTTCACCGTCCCGCCGGGCTTCGAGGTCGACGAGGTCTACGCGCCGGAGCAGAGCGGGTCGATCGTCGCCATCGCCTTCGACCCGGACGGCGTGCTGATCGCGTCGCGCGAGGACGGGCCGCTGGTGCGGCTGATCGACGGAAACGGCGACGGGCGTATCGACCGCGAGGAGGTGCTCACCGACGCGGTGACGAACTGCCAGGGGATCGAGTTCGACGGCAGCGACCTGCTCGCGGTGGGGAAGGGGCCGGAGGGGCCGGGGCTGTATCGCGTGCGCGGCGCCGGGACCGCGTCGGCCGAGGTGACGCTCATCACCGCCGTGCCCGACCGGATGCAGGAGCACGGCCCGCACGCGGTGTTCTGGGGACCGGACGGCTGGCTGTACTGGATGGTCGGCAACTTCTCGCACGTCGCCGCCACCCCCGACCCGCTGTCCCCCTATCAGCCCCGCGGCGAGAAGCACGTCGTCCCGCACGTGGTCGATCCGCGCGGCCACGCGGTGCACGTGCGCGCGCCGGCCGGACACGTGCTGCGGCGCGACCTGTCGCGCGCGGGCACCGACTGGCAGCGCGTGGCCGGCGGCTTCCGCAACGCCTACGACGCCGCGTTCAACGCGGCCGGCGAGCTGTTCACGTTCGACTCCGACATGGAGTGGGACATCGGCCTGCCGTGGTACCGGCCGGTGCGCACGTATCACGTCCCGCCCGGCGCGGAGTTCGGCTGGCGGACGGGGAGCCGGCTGTGGCCCGAGTGGTACGCCGACGCGCTGCCGGGCATGCTCGACGTCGGCCGCGGATCGCCGACGGGGGTCGCCTTCTACAACGGCACGGTGTTCCCGGCGAAGTATCGCGATGCGTTCGTCGAGGCCGACTGGTCGCGTGGCCGGATTCTCGTCGGCCACCTGACGCGATCGGGCGCGACGTATCGGGAGCAGTCGTCCGAGTTCGTGCTCGGCACGCCGCTGAACGTCACCGACGTCGACACCGGCCCCGACGGCGCACTCTACTTCTCGAAAGGCGGCCGCAAGACCGAAGGCGGCATCTACCGGGTCGTCTATCGCGGCAGCGACGCAGGCGCGCCGGCGAAGACGCCGCAGGACATCGCGACCGCGCTCGACCATCCGGCGCCGCGGTCGGCCTGGGGACGCAAGGCGATTGCCGCGGTCGCCACCCGACTCGGCGTGGACGCGTGGCAGTCCGGGCTCGAGCGCGTCGCGCGCGATCCGGCGGCGCCGGCCGCCCGCCGCGTCCGGGCGCTCGAGCTGATGCACGTGTTCGGCCGCGGCAGCGACGCCGGCGTGCTGCTGCCGCTTGCGGGCGACGAATCGGCCGACGTGCGCGCGGCGGCGGTGTACTACCTCGGCGTGCTGGCCGCCGCGCGGCAGGGAGAGGACCGCGTTCCGCTGCGCGCGGCGCTCGTCGGCCGGCTCGGCGACACGGATCCGTTCGTCCGGCGCCGGGCGGCAGAGGCGCTGGTGCGCAGCCGCGTCCGGCCCGACGACATGGCGCCGATCGATCCGGTGCGCGACGTGCTGCCGCTGCTCGGCGACGACGACCGGTTCGTGCGCTACGCGGCGCGCGAGCTGCTGGAGCGGACGAACCGCAACGCGTGGAGCGCCGCGGCGCTGAAGCTTGCGTCGTACCCCGCGATCGTCGAGGCGCACATCGCGCTCGTCCACACCGCGTCCTCGGCGTACGACATCCGGACGCTGCTCGAACGCCAGCGCGAGCTGATCACCGCCAACCCGTCGGGCCCCGATCTCCTGCGGTTGCTGCGCCCGCTGCACCTGGCGATCGAGGCGGATGGCGGCGTCGACTACTCGTCGATCTACGGGCCGATCCTCGACGCGCTCGTGCCGCGCTTTCCGTCGGGCGGCGCGGCGCTGGACCGCGAGCTGGCGCTGACCTTTGCCGCGCTGCGGCCGCCGGCCGCGCTGCCGAAGCTCGTCGCCCAGCTCGCGCCGGGCGCGGCGAGCCGGGAGCAGCAGATGTGGTACGCGTATGCGGTGCGGCGCTACGAGGCCGGCTGGACGCCTGAGCTCGTCAGCGCGGTCGAGGCGTTCTTCAAGCGCACGCGCGACGAGCAGTGGCGGGGCGGGGTCAGCTTCGAGGGGAATCTCGCGACGCTCTGGGACCTGTTCCTGAGGCAGCAGCCCGACGCCGAGCGCGAGCGCCTGCGCGCCGCGATCCCGTCGCTGGCGCCCGGCGCCTCCGGCGCGCTCGCGCAGGACGCGCCGTGGCGCAAGAACCCCGACACGATGTCGATCACGGAGCAGGAGCTTCGCGAGTACCTCGAGTACGACCCGATGGCCTACCAGGGATCGGCGGAGAACGGCCGGAAGATCTACGAGAAGGCGTTCTGCGCGACGTGCCATCGCAAGGGCCCGCTCGGGCAGGATGCGGGGCCGGACCTGACCGACGTCGGCCGCCGGTTCAAGCGGATGGACATTCTCGACGCCATCCTGCATCCTTCGAAGACGGTCTCCGAGCAGTGGGCCTCCACCGAGTTCGTCACGGCCGACAAGCGCTCCATCGTCGGCGTCGTCGCGGCGGAGAGCAATGAGGCCTACGAGATCCGGACGGTGGCGGGCGAGGTCGTGCGCCTGCCGAAGAAGGATGTCGTGAACCGCACGGCAGCCACGGTGTCGCCGATGCCGGAAGGGCTGCTGAACGGGCTGAGCGTTTGGGAAATCCGCGATCTGCTGACGTTCCTCGAACAGAGCGAGGCGAGCGAGTAGCCCGGCACGTCGCGCCGCGCCCGCGGCTGCCGCGCCGGTGGCTGCCGTTCGTCGCCGTCCTCTGCGCCGCGTTCGCGCTGTCAGCGCCGACCGCGGCGCAGCCGCTTTCGGCAACTCTCCTCTTCGACGTGCGCGACACCACGGACGCGCCGCTGGCCGGCGTGTCGCTGTCGGTGGTGCACGTGCCGACCGGCGTGGAGCGCCGTGCGACGACGACCGCGTCCGGGACGGCCGTGATCCCGCTGCTGGCACCGGGCGACTACGACGTGTCCGCCATGCTCGCCGGCTTCCGCCGCACCACCATCGATCGCTTTCACCTTGCCGCAGGGGCGAAGCGGGCGTTCACGCTGGTGCTCGAGCCCGGCGACGTCAGCGCGACGGTCACCGTCACGGCGGATGCGGCGCGGACGCGCATGAGCAGCGGCGCGGTCGGCGAGATCTTCGACGGCCAGGTGCTGCTGATGACGCCGGTGGCCAGCCGCGACGTCGGCGAGTTCGCCTGGCAGGCCGGCGGCGCGGCGCCTCCGGCGCCCGGGTCGCGGCTCGAGGGGGAGGGAGGCACGCCGGTGAACCTCGCCGGCGCGCGCGAGTCCTCGAACAACTTCCTGCTCGACGGCGCCGACAACAACGACCTCTATCTCAACCGCGTGCTGGTCACGCCGAATCTCGACGCGGTGCAGGAGTTCACGCTGCTCACCAGCACCTACGACGCCGAGTACGGCCGCAGCGGCGGCGGCCAGGTGAACGTCGTCACCAAGTCGGGCGGCGAGCGGTTCTCGGGGTCGGCGTACGAGTACTTCCGCGATCGCGCGCTCGAGTCGCGCGGCGTCTTCGACCCGGCCAACGAGCCCGAGCCGTTCCGCCGGCGGCATCAGTTCGGCGCGACGCTGGGTGGTCCTGCACCAGCGCTGGGCGGGTTCTTCTTCGCGGCGGTCGAGGGGATCCATGACCGCACGGCGGAGACGCGCATCGGCCAGGTACCGACCGCAGCCGAGCGGGAGGGCGACTTCAGCGCGGTGCCGGTGCCGATTGTCGACCCGTTCACGGGTCAGCCGTTCCCGGGCAATCGCATCCCGGCCGATCGCATCGACGCCGCCGGCGCGCGCCTCTTGTCGCTCTACCCGTTGCCGAACCGTGACGCGGCTCAGGGAAATTTCGCCGCCTCGCCGATCGCGCCGCGCGACAGCGTCCAGGTCACGCTGCGCACGGACCACCGGTTCCCGGCCGACGTGCCGCTGACGTTCCGCTACACCTACGCCAGGGATGACGCGACGGACCCGTTCGGAGAGTCGGGGCGATCCGTTCCCGGATTCGGCGCGCGCACCCTCGACGTCGGCCAGCACGCCGCCGTGAACATCTCGCAGGTCTTCGGGAACCGGCTGTTCAACGAGCTGCGCGTCGGCTTCAACCGTCTCGCGCGCGACACGTTCGGCCAGTCGGCCGGCGTCAACGGCTTCGAGCGGCTGGGCATCAGCGCGGCGCCGCTGGCGCCTGACGATCTCGGCTTCCCGTCGATCGAGATCGCAGGGCTGGCGTCGATCGGCGACGACGTCGGGCTGCCCGTCGTGCGGCGCACGCGCACGCTGCATCTGAGCGACACGTTCGGCCTCGAGCGGGGGCGCCATCACCTGAAGGCAGGCGGCGAGCTGCGGCACTACGCCTCCGACGGCTTCCTGCACCTGTTCCAGCGCGGCCAGCTCAACTTCTTCGGCGCGTTCACCGGTCATCCGACCGCCGACGTCCTCCTGGGCCTGCCGACCGTGACGCTGCGGGCCGACAACGACAACCCGCAGGCGCTCCGGACGACTGCGGTGAACCTGTTCGTGCAGGACGACTGGCGGCCGACGGATCGGCTGACGATCAACGCGGGGCTCCGCTACGAGCTGAACGCGCCGCCCGTCGATGCCGACGACCGGATGGCGATCTTCGATCCGGTCACCGGAACGGTCCGGCGGGTGGGGCAGAACGGCGTGCCGCGCGCAGGCATCTCGACCGATCGCACCAACCTGGCGCCGCGCGTCGGCGTCAGCTGGGGGCTGCGCGACGACGGAAGGCTGACGCTGCGCGGCGGCTACGGCGTCTACTACGACGTCGCGACGCTCATCGAGAACTCGGCGCTCTACTACAACCCGCCGTACTTCGCGTTCCGCGTCTACGCGCCGGGCGGGCCCGTGATGCCGACCGTCGGCATGCCGTTCCCGGAGGCCGCCGGCTTCGAGCCGCCGCCGGCGCTGAACACGCTGGCGGCCGACTTCCCGACCGCGTTCACGCACCAGGGCAGCGTCGGGATCGAGGGTCGCGCGCTCGGCCTCGATCTGTCGGCGCGCTGGGTCGGCTCGGCGGGGCGGCATCTCGTCCGCAAGCGCAACCTGAATCAGCCGCCACCCGGGCCCGGTCCCGTCGACGCGCGGCGTCCGATTCCCGGCTTCGGCGACATCCTCTACATCGAGCCGGAGGCGAGCTCGGTGTACCACTCGCTGCAGCTGCGGGCCGAGCGGCGGGCGTCGGCGGGCCTGTGGCTGCGCGGCGTCTACACGTGGGGCAAGTCGATCGACGACGCGTCGGCGTTCCTGGCGAGCGAGGGGAACGACAACACTTCGCAGAACAGCGCGCGCCCCGATCTCGAGCGCGGGCTCTCCGACTTCGACGTCCGCCACCGCGCCGTCGTCGCGGTGATCTGGGACGTGCCGGCCATCGGGCGGACGGCGCTCGGGCGCGGGTGGCAGGTGAGCGCGCTCCTGACCGCGCAGAGCGGACGGCCGTTCACGCCGCGCGTCTCGAGCGACAACAGCAACACGGGCAATGTCGGCGGCCAGTTCGGCTACGACCGGCCGGACGAGGTCGCGCCGGGGACGCCGGGCGCGGTGGAGTATGACGGGCGCTGGTTCCGGACCGCCGCGCCGTTCACGTTCGGCAACGCCGGCCGCAACATCCTGATCGGACCGGCCCATGCCAGCGTCGACGTCGCGATCGTCCGGCGGATTGCCTTCGGCACGCGGCACCTCGATCTGCGGGCTGAGATCTACAACCTGTTCGACCGGACCAACTACGGCCTGCCCGACAGCTTCATCGACCGCGCGACGTTCGGGCAGAGCCTGTCGGCGGCTCCAGGGAGGATGGCGCAGGTGGCGGTGCGGTTCGGGTTCTGAGTGGCGGAGTGGCCCCTCTGTTCCGGCGGGCCACAGAGAACGTAGGGCCGAACTTCAGTTCGGCCATCCAACGGCCGCAGGGTGCGCTATATTTCTGCCAGCCCATGTCCGTCTGGAGAGATTCGCTGCGCGCGCTGCTCCGCGAGCGCGGCATGACGCAGCAGGAACTGGCGAGGCTCGCCGGGATCAGCCGCAGCACCGTGCGGCACGTGCTCGCGGGCGGACACTGCAGCACCGAGACGCTGCAGCACATCGCCGCGGCGCTCGACGTCGACGTCGCGGAGCTGTTCACCCCGCCGCTCGACCTCGGCGTCCGCCGCGATCGCATGATCGCCGCCGTCCTCCGCGAGCTGTCCGACGCCGTCTCCGCGGCCGTCGTCGCGGACCTGCAGAACCGGCGCAAGCGTCAGCTGGGCACGCCGCGCCGGAACGACCGGCGCCTCCCGTTTGCTGACAACTGATTGAGAAGGGGTGTGGCGAGGCGGGCCGGAAGGCCCGCCGCCACGGCCAGGCACGGTGGGGGACTACTGCCGCCGGCGCTTGGACTCCGCCGGCCAGCCTGCCGACTCGAAGTGCGTGGTCACGTGCCGCTCCTGCGACATCGTGACCCAGACCAGCGTGCCGCTGCGCTGCGGCCAGATGGTCGCGACGCCCCGCTGTTCCGCAGGGGTGCCGTAGGCGGCGGCGACGGCCTGCCGGGTCGCCTCGTAGAGGCCGCCGCCCGACGCGTCCGGCGCCAGCAGAACGACGACGAACTTCGCGAGGCGGTCGCCGGCGAAGAGCGCGGCCACGCCGGCGTCGCGGCCGTCGACGCGCCCTTCGTACTGATCGTCCCCCTCGGCGTCGCGCTCGAGATACCGGAACCCGCGTGCCTGCAGGCGCTGACGAACCTCGGCCCGCGACGTGCCCCATGGGATGTCGAGGAACCGGTACTCGCCCTCCACGGGTGAGGGGGGCACCAGCCGGGCGGCTTCGGTGGACAGCGGCGGCGCGCCGCCGCCGTTCAGGCCTGCCAGCGTCTCGCGCCCGCGCATCGTCAGCAGCACGACGATCACCACCAGCAGCGCCGCGATGACCAGCAACGCCACCGGCGACGTGCGCCGGCGCAGCGGGTGTGGCGTCGTCGGCTCGGCCTCCGGCACGGTGAAGGCCGTGGGCGGTGGCGCCTGGCTCGCGGTCTGCGGCCCCGGTTGGAGCATCGAGCCGCAGTAGCGGCACTTGATCGCCGCGTCCTGGATTTCCTCAGCGCAGTACGGACACTTCTTCATAAGGGTGGGGGCCGTCGACCCTGGCGGTGCGGCCGACCGTGATGATAGCCGATGCCGCGTGTCGCGCGCCGGCCAAAGCGCGCGTCTGTGAATCCCGTACGGGTGTCTGACACCCGTACCGCGCGCGGTACTGGTGTCAGACACCTGTTACGGATACGGGTCAGGGCTGCGGCGGGGGATTGCCGCCCGTCTTCTCCTGGCCAGACACCGCGGCCGGGTCGGGCAGCAGGGTCGCGTGCGTGTAACGCGAGAGCGGGAAGTAGCGCGCAATCGCCTCCTTCAACGCCCCCGCGGTGAGCTGGTCGAGGCGGGCGATGCGGCGGGCGATCGCTTCCGGGTCGCGGCCGGTGACGACGGCGCCCTGGAGCGACGACATCCAGTAGCCATTCTGCCGCTCCGCCACCTCCAGCTCCCGCCGTTCCTGCTCGCGCACCTTCACGACGTCGTCGTCGGTGGGGCCCTCGGTCGCGAGTCGCTTGATCTCCGTGAGGACTTCCTCGCTCAGGCGCGGCGCGTTGTCCGGTGAGCTGCCGAAGCTGACGCTGGTCGTCGCATACGTCGGGTCCGGCATCAGGCTGGAGAAGCCGGCCGACACGCCGTACGTGCCGCCGAGATCCTCGCGGAGGATGTCGCGCAGCCGCATCTGGAGCAGCGCCGCGGCGCTGCCCGCCAGCCACTCCTGCTGCTCGTCCCCCTTCGTGTCGGCGAAGAACGTCAGCACGGTCTCGCTCCGGGGCTCCCGTCCGCGCTCGACGGTCAGCTTCGCGACCTCGGCCGGGAAGTTGAACCCGAGCGGCCCGTCCGGCCGGTTGTGCCGCTCGCCCGTCGACGGCAGCGACGCGATGTACTGCTCGATCAGCGGCCGCGCTGCCTGTGGATCGAAGGCGCCGACGATGAAGAACGTGAAATCGGCCGCGTTGGCGAAGCGCGAGCGGAACGCGTCCACCATCGTCTCGCGGTCGAGCGACGCGACGACGTCGGCCGTGATCGGCTGCGTCATGTAGTGGTCGCCCGAGTTGAGCGCGCGGAGCCGGTCGCGGAACACGGCCTGCGGGTTGTTCTCGCGGTTCGCCACGAGTGCCGAGAGCTGGCGCGTCATCAGGTCGAACCCGCGCTGGTCGGTGTTCGGCTGCGTGACGGTGAGATACAGCAGTTGCAGCGCCGTCTCCAGATCCTGCGGCCGGCTCGTTCCGCGCAGGCCGTGGCTCTGGAGATCCACCCAGGCGTTCACCTGCGCCATGCGCCCGGCCAGGAGCTTCGACAGCTCGGGCGGTGTGAGGCCGCCGATGCCGGCCAGACCGACCAGCGACGGAGAGAGCAGCGTCTCGAAGTAGTCCTCCTTCCGCGCCGTGGCCGCGCCGCCGGCTGCGACCGCGCCCAGCAGCACCTGGTCGTTCTGGAAGTCGGTCGGCTTCAGCCAGACTTCCGCGCCGTTCGACAAGGTCAGCACCGTGACCCCGATCGCCGGGATCTCCCGCGACCCCGTGATCCGCCCGGGCTGGGGCTTCTCCGTCAGCAGGTCCGTGCGGCTCAGCGTCTCGGTCCACGGCGTCACGGGCCACGCCGACGCGTCGGCAATCACGCGGCGCAGTTCGGCCTCCGTCGGGATGGCCAGCCCTTCCCGCTGCGGCGACGTCGCCAGCACGACGCGGCTCGTGTCGAGCAGCAGCTCGCGTGCGGCGGCCGACGTCTCCTCGAGCGTGATGCCGTCGGCGAACTTCCGCACGAGGTCGTACTCGAGCGCGATGCCGGGGATCGGCTCG
>DASVDJ010000084.1:0-6543 GCA_036381155.1 Vicinamibacterales bacterium | reverse complement strand
AGCCGATGTTGGTCGGCGTCTCCGGCGTGAAGGGGATCCCGTACGTGAGGTTCGCGGCGCCGTAGGCCTTCACGAACACCAGCTCGCCGTTCCGGATGACCCCCACGACGGCCCCCGGCGTGTCCTCCGCCAGGTACGCGGCCGCCTGGTCCACCTTCCCCTCGGGCGTGCTCGCCACCGGCTCCGACCGCGTGAGCTGCACCCGCACCGGGCCGCCGGCGCCGTTCACTGGCGCCACGTCGATCCGGTACCGGCCGGCCGCCCGCGTCGTGAAGGCGAAGATCTCCGGCGCGTCGCGCCCCAGCCGTGACGCCCTCTGCACGCGTTCGCCGTCCGGACCTGTCACGGTCACTGCCACATCGACGACGTCCTGCTCCACCCGCCCGGCCACGAAGTGGCCGTCCGGCAGATCCAGCTCGTATCGGAGCGTGTCGCCCGCGGCCAGGACCGTCGTGACCGGCTGACCGACCTGCAGATGCCCGGCCTGCTGGGCGGCGACATCGCCGGCGCACAGGAAGACCAGGATCGCGGTGCTGACAGAAGAGGCTCTCATCGGGCCAGTCCTGATAGGGGGTAACCGGCGCTGCTGGCAGGCTGCCGGGATTTTGGTTGACAACTTGGTATACAAGACGGCGCGGCGCAAGAACGGGCGCACGCTCCGGCATCAATGGCCGCCGCCATCACGTCCGGTGACGGGCTGGCCCCCGGGCCGAGGGCGCGCGGCCGGTCCTGCGCTGTTGGGGGTCGGCCGCGCCCGGCGAGCGAGAGGGCTGCAGCGGACGCGGCCTTGAGGAAATCCCGACGACTGTGGGTCATGCGGCGCCCGGCGGCCCCGCGCGGGACGCGCCGGGACGGCCGCGCTACGGCGTGACGATGATCCTGGCCTTCTCCCGGGTCGGGAAGGTCGGGCCGGCCTCGTATTCGTAGGTCCCGGGCACGTAGAACATGCGAATCATGCGCGTGCCGGCGCCGCAGAGGAACGGCAGGTTGCCGCTCGCGCCGTCCACGGGGCTCGGCCCGACGTTCGTCGGGTCGTCGAACACGACGCCGTAGACGCACCCCAGCGAGCCCGGCCCCCAGGACACACCCTGGCCCACCTTGATGGTGACCTCGTTGGGCACGAAGTAGAGGACGATGTCGCCATCCGGTAGAGTCGCGTACTCCGTGACGACGTGGAGCACTTCGGGCGGCTCGGTCACCGTGACCTCGATGCTGTCGCGGTACGGCGTGCCGTAGGCGACCGTGCTCGCGCGCAGGATGGCTTTCCCTGGCGTCATCGCCATGAAGACGCCGTCCGCCGTGTAGCCGGCGACCTTCGGCAGGCTCGAGGTGTAGGCAATGCCGATCCCGGTCACCGGCTGGCCATCCGGTCCGAGCGCGTGTGCGGCCATCATCGTGTCGAAGCCCACGCCGTACGTCGTGCGCGCGGCCTCGATGTCGAAGCTCGCGACCGGCCGGACGTCCGCCGTCACGGTGACGAACGCGCTGTCCACGTTGGTCACGGGCCCGCGGCCCGCTTGCATCCGCGCGAGGATCCGCACCGGCCTGGACCCGGGCGTGACCGCCTTCGCCGTGACCAGTCCATCGGCGCTCACCCGCACGCGGTTGGTGTCGCTGGACGTGAAGATCAGCGTGTCGCCCGGCCCCAGCTCGAGCGGGCTCCCGTCCAGGCGCAGCGGCGTGGCCACGAGCTGGAAGGTGTAGTACTCGGGCCGGCTCTGGTCCAGCGACAGGTTGATCGCGTGCTCGTTCAGCTCGAGATCCCAGAACAGGTCCTGCGGATCCCGCACCGGGCCGATCGTCTCGTCCGACTGCCCGCACGCGGCGATGCCGAGCGCCAGGAGCGCGAGCGCGAAGAGTGTCGTCGTCGTTCTCATTGGTCGGACCTCGTCCTCGTCACGGTCCCTCCCGCTGCCCGGCGGCTCACGCCTGCCGGTCGAAGCAGCCCTGGTAGCGGGGATTGTACAGCAGCTCGCCCGCCGGTGCCGGCGCGTTCACGTCGGTGCCGTAGGTTCCGACGGGCCCGGCGGGGTAGGCGCCCTGCGGGAACACCGTCGCCTCGGACCGGCCGTACTGGCGGATGAGGCGGCGCATGTCCGCGTGCCGGCGCCCGGTCAGGAAGAGCCAGTAGGCGCGCTCTTGGAAGAGCAGGTCCACGCGCGCCTCATCCGTGCCGGGGTCCTCGAGCGGGCGCAGCCCGGGCAGGGACCCACCGATGCTCGTGAAGAGGATCGCGCCTTCGCCGGGAGCCCAGGTCGTGTCGACGACCGTGGTATCGTCCGGATTCGGGCTGGTCGTGAACTGGCCCGAGGTGCGGAGCGAGTTCAGGATCGTGAGCCAGCGCGGATCGCCGGCCTGGAGCGCGGCCTCGGCCTCGATCAGCCGGGCCTCGACGCCGCTCGCCATGATGATCGGCGTATCGCCGCCGTCCACCATCCAGCGGGCGGGCTTGTAGACCGTCTCATCGCCGGAGCTCGGGACGGGGCCGCGGACCTCTGGCGAGAGGGTGCGCGGATCGCCGCTCGACCGGTACGGCAGGCCGGTGCCGCCCTCCCGATCCGCCACGGTCCCCATGTTGGAGATCGCGTGCGGCGTGGACGCGGAGCTGCCCGAGGTGAAGTTGGGCGTTCCGGTGGAGGTGAGCATCGCCGTGGAGTGGTAGTTCATGTACGTGAACGTGGTCGGCACGTCAGCCACCACGGCGGCTGCATCCGCGAACCGCCCGAGGTTGAGCAGCGCCCACCCCTTCCCCACCTTCGCCAGGTCGCGGAAGCTCGCACTGTCCGGCGTGTTGGCCATCGCGCTGTCGAACATGGCGATCGCGTGCTCGTAGACCTCCGTGGTCGTCGAGCCGGGCGCATACTGGAAGGTCCCGTCGTAGCGCATCGTGCTGAGCGGGATGCCGGAGCAGAAGAAGTTCGCGAGCATGACCTCTGCCATGCCCCAGAGCGCGAACATGTGGCCGGTGAGGTCCCGGGGGTGGTTCGGCCCGAACTTGCGCATCGCCTCGATCGTCGTCATCGCGCGCGTGCGCACGCCGTGGAGCTGGCGCCAGACCCCGTCGTAGCCGGTCTGGAGGCCCTCGGGGTCGGTCGAGGACATCCTGCGGCTGTCCACCACGGTCGTCGAGCTGAATCCGCCTGACGTGGCGGTGTTGCGCTTGCCAGCGCTCAACTCGTCGCCGAGCATCCCGGACATGACGATGTAGCCGCCAGGCGTGATCCTGCCGCTGGTCGCCTCCCGGAACTTGTTGACCACGCCCCTGTACAGCTCGAGCACGCCCTGCTCGTTGTCGAACGCGTTCGGGTCGGGCGAGGAAGGCGTGTAGCCCGTCGGTGGCTCGGTCGAGATGAGCTCATCGCAGCCGAGCAGCGCGGCTGACAGGAGGAGCAGCAGCGCGCCGGAGCGGGCGAACATGCGTCGTGGCTTCATCACAAGGTCCCTCCGCATGGGGCAGCTCTGGCCGCGTCAGTAGGTGAGGCGCAGTCGGAAAGACCACGTCTGGCCACGTGGCACGACCATGTCGTTCAGCATCCGGTTCCCGGAAGCGGGTGCGGTGTTCACCATCGGGTCCAGGCCGCTGTAGTTCGACCAGACGCCCAGGTTCGAGCCGAGGACCTGGAACGTTCCGGAGCTCGCGCCGAGCAGGCGCACCAGCGGCTCGGGCGTCGAGATCGCGACCGAGAGGTTCCGGAGGCGGAGCACGTTCACCCTCTCGTAGAAGCAGAAGTCGTTGTTGATCGGCGGACCGTTCGCGGCCTGGCACGCCTGGGCCGAGAGCGACTGCTCCGGGTCGTAGACCGCGCTTGAGCTGAACCACATGTTCGCCGCGTGGAAGTTGTACTGCGTCAGGTCACGCGAGTAATCGAGCGCCGCGCTGACGCGCACGCGGCCGTTCCACAGCCCGATGATGGGCCGGATCGAGAAATCGGCCTTCGGCAGCGACGGGCCCATGTAGACGAGCGTATCGCCCAGCTTCACCTCGTCCGGCGTGATCAGGCCGTCGCCATTCGCGTCGGCGTACCCCAGGATCGGCCGCGCCCAGCGGCTGAAGAGCGGGTAGCCCGGCACGACGACGCCGTCATCGTCCATCACCTTGGCGAGATCGATGTTGCTGGCCGTGATGCTGAAGGGCTGGACGCCGGCGCCGAGCTCGACGAGCTCGTTCTCGCGGGAGGCGTAGCCGAGCTCGATCGAGGCCTGGAGCTCGGGCCTCTCGATGAGCCGCGCGATCACCAGCGCTTCCATGCCCGTGTTGCGCACGTTGCCCACGTTGTAGAACTGCCCGGAGGTCGAGCTCAGGCCGAGCGAGGGCGCCAGGTCGCGGCTGATGATCGCCTCCCGCGTGAACTTGTGGAAGTACGTGAAGTCGACCAGCAGGCGCTCGTCCCAGAGCCCGAGCTCGAAGCCGCCCTCGATCTCGCGGCTGCGCTCGGGGAGCAGGTCGGCGTTCCCGACGCCGCTGATGTAGGCGTAGTTTGCGCCGAACGTGCCGTCGGCCTCGACGAAGCGGGGCAACTGGCCGAACGAGCGGAACTTCGCGGTCGTCGCCGGCTGCACGCCCGCATGGCCGTACGCGCCCCGCAGGCGCAGGTCGATGCCACGGTCGCGCAGGCCCGCGAGCCATGGCTCCTCGGACACGAGCCAGGATACGTGCCACTTCGGGTAGAACGGCGCGACGCGCTCCCCCAGTGCGCTGCCGATGTCGCGCCGCAGGGCCGCGCCGAGGAAGAGGCGGTCGTTGAGGCCGATCGACTGCTCGATGTACGTGCCGAAGGTGGCCCGATCGTCGCTCGACTGGGTCACGTTCCGGTTGTCCACTGGCGTCGAGTTGAAGTCCACCCGCCCGACCGCGAGGTCGTACGACGTGCCGGTCATGCTCTCGCGCTTGTGCCGCGTGTGCTGCGCGCCGAAGGACGTGCGAAGCAGGACGCGCCCTCCCATGACGTGGAACTGGAACGACCCGCCGAGGTCCACGGTCTGGAGCAGCTCCCGGCCCTCGCTGTACGCCACCTGGCCGAGCGCGTCACGGCTCGTCGTGCTGCAGAACGGCAGGCACCAGCCCCTGCGGCGGACCTCGCCGTTGTCCACGAACGCGTAGTCTCGCCCGAACGCGGCGCGGCCGGAGAACCACGGGACCGGATGCCAGTTCAGCGAGAGGCCGCCGGTGAAGCGATTCGTCTGGTGCGTGCGCTGGACGTAGAACTCCTGCCAGCCCCTGCTCAGCTCGAACGTGTCCGCAGCCGAGCGGAGGTCGTTCACCGCGTCCATCACGCCATCGGGGCCCGTGCGGCCGTCGATCTGGATGAAGCTCGTCGTGAGCGAGTAGTCCAGGGCGTCGTTGAACCGCCCGGTGATGCGGCCGGTGAAGCTCGCCTTGGTCTTGCCATCCGGCCGGATCATCCAACCGGGCAGCGGCCGCCCCAGGGCCTCCCGCACCAGTTTCTGGTCGATCTCCGGCATCTTCGCCGTGCCGAGATCGGTGCGGTAACCGCCGGAGAAGTGGAACTGGACGGCGTCGCTCCCGCCGGAGACGCTCAGGCCGATGTCCCGGGTGCGGCCCATCGCCATCGAAGTCGTGCGCGGGTGCGCGTAGCGGTTGAAGCCGCCAGCCACCGAATCGATCGGAACGCAGCGGCCCTGCGCCTGGTCCGCGAGCGAGCACCGCATCACCGCCGTCCCGTTCGGCGGCCTCCCCAGCCCCTGCATCGGGACCAGGAAGTCCGTGGGCGCGGTGGTGAAGCCCTCCTCGTAGTGCACGGTCCAGCGGGTCGGGCCCGGCCGGCCCCGCTTCGTCTTGATCACGATCACGCCGGCTGACGCGTCCGAGCCCCACATCGCGGCAGCCGACGGGCCCTTCAAGATCTCGATGGACTCGATGTCTTCGAGGTTGAAGTCATCGTAGCGCGACGGCATCTGGTAGCAGCCGACGAGGTTGCCGTCGACGCATTCCTCGTAGCTCGTGAGCGCCCGGACGCCGTCGATGATCACGATCGGGTCGTTACTGGCGTTGATGCTGCTGATCCCGCGGATCCGGTGCCGCGTCGGCGCGTTCGGCGAGCCGCCACCCGGCACGCTCATCAGCCCGTTCGCGCGGCCGGCCAGGAGGTCGCTCAGGTCGCGGAACGCGTTCATCTCGACCTCGCGCGCCGCATCGATCATGGCGATCGAGTTGCCGACCTCCGCACGCCGGCGCTCGCCCGAGATGGTGGTGACCACACCCCGGAGCGTGATGGGCTGGGATTCCATCGTGACGACGATGGTGGTGTCCTGGCCCGGCGCGAGTGTGAGCGTGACCGTCGCCGTCCGGTAGCCGAGTCGCTCGAAGGAGAGCACGCGCTCGCCCGCGGGGATGCCGCTCAGCACGAAGAAGCCGGTCTCGTCCGCCATGGCCCGGCGGTTCCGGCCCTGGAGCACCACCACGGCGTGGGGCACGGGCGCGCGGCTCGCGGCGTCGAACACGCGCCCGCGCACGGTGGCGGAATCCTGGGCGGCCGCCCGCGTGGCGGGCTTCAGGAGGACGACCGAGCCGCCGTCGGAGGC
>DASVDJ010000083.1:0-13166 GCA_036381155.1 Vicinamibacterales bacterium | reverse complement strand
TTGAGCAGCAGATGGACGACGTGGCCGGTGAGGTCGAGCCCCTTCTGGGTGTCGAGGCGCGAGACCATGGCCACCAGCGGCACGTCGGCCTGCGGCAGGCCCAGCCGTTCCTGCAGCGCGCGCTTGTTCGCGCGGCGCGCGTCGAGGGTCGAAGCGTCGAACGTGGAGGCTAGGTGCGTGTCGCGCGACGGGTCCCACACGTCGACGTCGAGGCCGTTCAGGACGCCGTGCATGGCGTCCTGGCGGTAGCGCAGCAGCCCGTCGAGCCGCTCGCCGTACTCGGGTGTGAGGATCTCCTGCGCGTACGTGGGGCTCACCGTGTTGATGACGGTCGCGTGGTAGATCCCGCGCGCCATGAAGTTGACCTCGTTCGGTCCCTCCTCGAACAGCGGCGGGCTGTCGATGCCGATGTAGTGCAGCACCTGCCGCGGCGCGCGCCCCTGATGCATGAGGTTGTGGATCGTCAACACCACCGGCAGCGCGGGGAACCGTCCGCCGCCGCCTCCCGCCGTCGCCAGCCACGCGATCGCCGGCGCGGCGTGCCAGTCGTGCGCATGGACGATGTCGGGGCGCCAGTCGAGGCGGCCCATCACCAGGTCCAGCGCCGCCCGGCTGAAGAACGCGAACCGGTACGCGTCGTCGTCGTAGCCGTAGATCTGCGGGCGATCGAACAGGAAGCGCTCGGCGATGAAGTAGACGCCGACGTCGGTGCCGGGGAGGGTCGTCTCGAAGGCACCGGCCTGCACCGGGCCGCCGGCGACGGGCACCTGCAGCGTCAGGTCCAGCGCCCGCAGGCCCCACTTCCCCGCGCCGTGTGCCGCTTCGATCGGCGAGTAGGCGGGCATCACGAGGCGCACCTCGTGTCCCAGCGCGGCGAGCGCCTTCGGCAGCGACCCGGTGACGTCGGCGAGCCCGCCGGTCTTCGCGAACGGCGCCACTTCGGACGCCAGCATCAGGATGCGCACGGCCGTAGTGTATGACGTGTAGCTGGCAGCTGGCGGCTGGCAGGCCGTCTCGTCGCGGGGCCGGACTCCGTGTCGTCTCTGTGCCCTCGGTGCCTGTGGTTCGTGACTCGCGCTACGCCGTCGCCCGCTCCCTGACGAATCGCAGCGCCTCGAGCGCCGCGCCGCGCGCGCTCGCCGTGTCGCCGTTCGGCATCACGTGAATCGGGATGCCGGCCTGTTCCTCGCGCTGGACCGGCATGCCCGCGCGGATCTCGGCGATGAACCACTGCTGGAACTCCGCCGTCGCTTCGAGCGCGCCGCCGCCGACGATGAGCGCGTCGGGATCGAAGGTGTTGATCATCTGGTCGAAGAACAGGCCGAGCGCGCGCGCCTGCGCGCGGAAGATCTCGCGGCACATCGGGTCGCCGGCCGCCGCGAGCCCGCGGACCCGCCGCGCCGCGTCCTGCACGCTGGCGGCCGCCAGCTCGTGACCCGGATACTTCGCGAGGAACGCCGGCAGCAGGGTCTTCGCGATCGCGGTGAGCGAGCACACCGACTCGAGGTCGCCGACGCGCCCGCAGTTGCAGCGCGGCGTGGTCCCCTCCAGCCCCTCGATGCCGCGATACGGGATGAGCACGTGCCCCAGCTCGCCGCCGAAGCCGTTGCGTCCCTTGACCACCTCGCCGTTCACGATCACGCCGCCGCCGAGCCCCGTGCCGATGATCGCCGAGATGGACGTGGCGAGGCGCTGCCGGTCGCCGAAGAGCGAGACGTGCCCCCAGAGCGCGCCGGCGTTGCCGTCGTTCAGGTAGGTGACCGGCCGTGACAGCGTGCGCGTGAGCCCGCCGGGCAGGTCGAACCCGGCCCATTCCGGGTGGACGAAGTTCGTCGACCCCTTCGCGCTGAGCACGCCCGCCGCGCTGGCGGGCCCGGGCGTGTCCAGCCCGATCACGGCGACGTCGTCCAGCGTGCGCCCGACCGATTGCACCGCGCGCTCCAGCCCGTCGGCGATCTGCCGGAGGCAGATTGCCGGGCCCTCGACCGCACGCGCCGGGTGCTCGAAGAGCCCCTCGATCAGGAACCGCCCGTCCATGTCGAGCAGCGTGTAGTTGATCGCGGTGCCACCCAGATCGATGCCGGCGATGATCTCCATGGCCCTCCTTGCCGCCTCGCGGCGCAGCGTCACGCGGCCACAACATTACCGCAACCCGCGTAGCGCCGGACTTCAGTCCGGCCATATTGGGCCTTGGGCTTTGGGCTTTGGGCTTTGGGTACGGTCCGGATGCGTGTTGGCCCCCGGGCGCGCCCGAACGCCGCTCGCTGTCAGTCCGACCCTCGTTGGGCCTTGGGTTGGGCCTTGGGTTGGGCCTTGGGCCTTCGGCCTTGGGCCTTGGGTACGGCCGGATGCGTGTTGGCATTCGGGCGCACCCGAACGACACTCGCTGTCAGTTCGGCAATGAAGCGCTTGCCGGCCGTTGCACGCCCCGGGGCTTCATTCCTCTCCTGCTCCCGTGCAACCATGGGCGCCTGTGGCGCGTAATGTGCAGCCGCAGCGAGACCGATACGTGGTGTACGGCGGAGTAGCTGTATTTGGACGGAGCCGGGGCGGGCGCACCGCAATCCGCAATCGAGGCGCGAAGCGCGAGAGATCCGCAATGAGTTCGGCAATGTCGGGCGGCATCCTTATCCGCAATGAATCCCCAATGACCCGCCGCGCCCCCAATCCGCAAGAACCCGCAATGACGAGCCGCGCCCCGGTCCGCAATCAATCCGCAATCCGAGATCCGAAATCCGCAATCGTCGCCCTCGCCCTCTGCACGCTGGCGACCGCCTGCGCCTCGACCGGCGCGAAGCCGCGCCCCTTCCCGGTGCCCGGCGGCGCGGACGACCGCGTGGAGGCGCCGCCGATCCCGGCGCCCGGTCCGACTTCTCCGTCCGGCGCCGCCGACGGCATCGCCGTCGCGCACACCGCGCTCGGGCTGCGCGGCATCCGGTATCGGCCCGGCGGCACGGGCCCTGACGTCGGATTCGATTGCAGCGGGTTCGTGCAGTACGTCTACGCGCAGTACGGCGTGTACCTCCCGCGCCTCGCGCGCGACCAGTTCCGCGTCGGCCAGTCCGTGCCGGCCGAGCGCCTCGAGCCCGGCGACCTCGTCTTCTTCCAGACGGAGGGCCGGGAGATCTCGCACGTCGGCATCTTCATCGGCGGCGAGCGCTTCGTTCACGCGCCGAACAGCCGCAGCGCGGTGCGGGTCAGCTCGCTCGACTCGCCGTACTGGCGGGACCGCTTCAGGGGAGTGCGAAGGGTAATCGACGCGACGGAGACGGTCGACTGAACTGTGGCCCTGGGCCTTCGGCCCTGGGCTCTGGGCTCCTGGACGCAGGGCCGAACTTCAGTTCGGCCGTTTTCATTGGGCGAATAGCCGACCTGAAGGTCGGCTCTCCTGGTTCCCGGTATCCGGCGCCCGGGTCAGGGCACAATTTCGAACGCGACTCGGCGCTCGACTCCCTGGTTCCTCTCGCGCGCGGATGACGCCGTCACACGCAGCCCGTACTGCCCCGGCGCAAGCTCCGCGGTCGGAATCTCGAACATCACCACACCGGCCCCTGCCCCCTGACCGCTGGCCGCTGACACGCTCTGCTCCTGCGCAAAGAGCTTCTCACCACTCGCGCGAACGTCCGCGGTGACGACGATGTCGGCCTCGTTCATGATTTCGCCGCGGGCGAAGGCGGGACCCGATCAGCCTGAGCCCGCGAATGATTTCGCGCGGGCGAAGGCGAGACCCGATCGGACCCGATCCGACCCGATCCGACCTGATCCGACCTGATCAGACCCGATCCGACCTGACAGGGACCAGTTACCGTGCAATCGGTGCCCGGACGGAGCGCAAGATCCCGCCAGCGCCAGGAGGGCCCGGCCGGCTGACGACGCTGGCCCCGGCCCCCGGCCCCTGGCCCCTGAAGGAGCACCGCCATGCGCACCACCCTCCTGGCTCTCCTCGGGTCGCTTCTCCTCGCCGATGCCGCCGCCGCGCGCGACGGCTGCACGCTCGACGCGAACGAACGTCGCACCATCCTGCTCTGCTACGACCACGCCGCGGGCGTGTGGCGCACGGCGCTGTCGCAGGCGAATCGCGTCGACTGGGACGCCGACGGCGTGCCCGTCGTCACGCCGCGCGCCAATGAACGGCTTCGCGTCCGCATCGTCAACACGAACCCGCTGCTCTACAGCGCGCGGGCGGGTGAGCCGGACATCGAGGACACGGATCTCGTCGCCGGGCTGCGCACGCTCTTCGCCGCGCTCGGGCCCGGACTGCAGGCGCTGGCGGCGTTCGCCGGCGACGCGATCCGCCCGCGCGGCGCGCCGGCGCCACCGTCCGACGGCGCGCCGGTCCGGCTGCTCGCCGCGATCCGCGCGGAGCACGCCGCGCGTTTCCGCCGGTATCAGGGCGTGGTCGCGCGGCTGAAGCGTGACTTCGACGCGGTTGCCGCCTGCCGCGACCGGATGGTGCGCCGCATCCAGGCGGTCGAGCACGGCATCGCTTCCCCGCCCGTCTGCGACGACGTGGAGGCGCGGCTGGCGCAGTTCGAGGCGTCGCGGCTCGAGGCGGCTGAGGCGGCAGCGTTGTTTCACGCGTACGGCGCGCGATACCTGATGCAGGCGGACGCATTCGCCGACGTGCTCGCGCTTCCGGGAGGACCTGCCGATTCACCGCCCTGCCCGGGACCCGCGAGCAACCTGGCCCCCGGCTCCTGGCCCCTGGCCCCTGACACGTCCGCACTCCTCGTCTGCGACGCTCTCGCGCGTGTTCCGGCGCCGCCGGAGCCCTCCGGCGATCCCGCCGACGTGCCGCTCGACGCGCTCGCGCGCGACATCGACGCGGCGCGTGCCGCCATCGCGGCGTCGCCGTCGGCCGCGACGATCAAGGCCCAGCGCGCGCGCTTCGACCACCTGGCCGACGCGCTTCGCCCCGATGCCGACGCGCAGAAGCTGGCGCCGAAGCTCGACGATGTGCTGGCGAAGGCGCCGCAGCTGGATCTGGTGGCGGCGCACGTGCGCGCGGCGTACGCACGCCACGCGCGGCACCTGCGCGACGGCGCGGTCGCGACGTGGATGGATCTGGAGCACCTGGATCCCTCGACGCCGTGGCACACGGAGCGGACGTATCCGCTCGAGATCACGGCCGATTCGCCGTACGCCTCGAGCCTGGCGGCCACACATCCGAAGAAGGCCGCCACCGCCTTCCGCGTCCGTCCCGCCGCCGCGCGCCGGTTCGGCGTCGGCATCGGCGTCGTCGTCACGGACGTCGCCGAGTCCTCCTACGGCGCGGCCCCGCGTGCGCCCGGCGACCGCGAGCTCGTGATCGTCGAGACCGCGCGCTCGACGCGATCGGGACGGCTCGGCGCGTTCCTCGACATCTGGCCGTTTGCGGGTGACGGCCCGATCCGGCCCGGGCTGCAGGTCGGCACGGCGCTCAGCGGCGACGCGCCCGCCTTCTTCGGCGGCGGCGTGCTCGAGCTCGGCGGGCGCCTGCGCCTGTCGGGCGGCGTCACCACGCAGCGACGCCGCGAGCTCGACGGTCAGGCCATCGGCGATCCGGTGTCGTCACGCGACGCGATCCGCACGCGCGATCGCTTCACGCACGGCGCCTACGTCGCGCTGAGCTTCGCGCTCGACTCCCTCACATTGTTCCGGAGCAAGTAGACTGCTCCGGAGACCCGATCCGCCGCAGCCCGCGGGACGTGGACAACGCGGGCGCAGGCGGGACCTGATCCGACCTGATCCGACCTGATCAGACTCGATCAGACCTGCTCAGACCCGAGGAGGATGCCCGTGCTGCGTGGACCCGTACTGGTCGGCACCGATCTCAGCCCCGAATCGGACGAAGCGCTGCGGCAGGGACAGCAGCTCGCCTCCGCGCTCGACACGCGGCTGCTCGTCTGCCACGTCATGCCGGAGCTGCTGCGCGTCGGCGTGCTGTTCCCGCAGTGGCGCCTCGCGGGGCCGCGCGAGACGGAGGTGCGCACGGCCGCGCAGGAAGCAGTCGTACGGCAGATCGAGTCGGTGCTCGGCGAATCGCGCCCCGAGGTCGAGATCCTGCTCGAATCGGGCACGCCGCATGCCGGCCTGCTCACGCAGGCCGTGATGACACGGGCCGGCACGGTCGTCGTGGCGCCGGGCGCCACGGCCGCACAGGTCGTGCGCCACGTCGGCGTCCCGGTGCTCGTCGCCCGTCCGTCGCCGCCGTCCGGTCCCGTGATCGGGACGACGGATTTCTCGAAGGCGTCGGACCCGGCGCTCGACGAGGCCGCCGACGAGGCACGGCGGCGCAATGCGCCGCTGCTGCTGGTGCACGCCTTCGACGTCGCGCTGTTCACGCTCGGCACCGCGCCGGAGCCCGCGCTGCCGTATCTCACCGGCCAGTCGCCGATCGCGCTCGAGGGGCTCGACGAGCTGCGCGGGCTCGCCGTGCAGCAGCTCGAGGAGCGCCTCGCCCGATCCGGTCTCGCCGGCCGCGCCATCGTCGTCGACGGCCACGCCACGAGCGCGATCGTCTCCGTGGCGGAATCGGAACGCGCCTCGCTCGTCGTCGCCGGCACGCACGGCCGCAGCGGCCTCGCGCGGCTCGCGCTCGGCAGCACGGCCACCGCGCTGCTGGAGCAGGCGCCCTGCTCCGTGCTCGTCGTCCGCGCCGCAGACTGAGCGGCCGGCGCCCTCTCCCCCGCGGCGCCGCCTCGCGCGGCGCCGCGCGCCTGGACCGATGCTCACCGAGATCCTGCTCGTCCTCCTGCTCGTCGCCATCAACGGCGTCTTCGCGCTCTCGGAGATCGCCGTCATCGGCTCCGCACGACCGCGGCTCACGCAGCTGGCTGCCGAGGGCAGCGCCGGCGCGGGTCGCGCGCTGGAGCTGGCCGCCGACCCGACGCGCTTCCTCTCCAGCATCCAGGTCGGCATCTCGACCATCGGCATCCTGACCGGCGCGTTCGGCGAGGCGACGCTCGCCGCGCGCCTGCGCGACTACCTCCGCACCGTCGACGCGCTGGCGCCCTGGGCCGAGCCGCTCTCGCTCGTCGTCGTCGTCGCCGGCATCACGTACGTCTCGCTCATCATCGGCGAGCTCGTGCCCAAGCGCCTCGCGCTCACCAGCCCCGAGCGCATCGCCAGCGTCATCGCGCGCCCGATGCAGATCACGTCGGCGATCTTCCGCCCCGTCGTGCACCTGCTGAGCGTGTCCACCAACGCCGTGCTGCGCCTGATCGGCGCCGATCGGATCGAGTCCGCGCGCGTGTCGATGGAAGAGATCAAGGTGCTCATCGAGCAGGGCCGCGCCGAGGGGGTGATCGAGCCCGAGGAAGGCCGGATGATGACGAACGTCCTCGACCTGGACGAGCGGCACGTCGCCGAGGTCATGACGCCGCGTCCCGAGGTGATCTGGCTCGACGCAGACGACCCGTTCGAGCGCAACGCCGGGCGGCTCCTCGCCGAGCCGCACGACGTCCTGCCGCTCTGCCGCGGCGGCCTGCAGCACGTCGTCGGCGTGATCCGCTCGCGCCGGGTGCTCGACGAGCTGCTCGCCGGCCGCACGGTCGACCTGGGCGCCCTTGCCGAGGACCCGCTGTTCGTCCCCGAGACGATGAACCTGATGCGGCTGCTCGAAGAGCTGCGCCGCACCGGCCTGCCCACCGCGATCGTCGTCGACGAGTTCGGCGACGTCGCCGGCGTGGTCAGCCTCACCGATGTCGTCGAGGCGCTCGTCGGCGAGCTGCCGGCCGGCGAAACCGGCGAGACGCTCGCCCTCCGCCGCGACGACGGCAGCTGGCTGCTGGACGGCGGACTGGATCTCACCGCGCTCGCGCGCACGCTGGAGGACGAGGGGATCACGCGCGAGGAGGACCGGCACTACCACACGCTCGGCGGACTGGCGATGGCGGCGCTCGGCCGCGTGCCGCGCGTCGGCGACGTCTTCCAGCGCGGCCGCTACCGCTTCGAGGTCGTCGACATGGACGGCAACCGCGTGGACCGCGTCCTGGCGACGCCGGCTGGCTCGCAGCTTGAATAGTCGATTGCGGGCCCGCGGCTCGAAGCGTCCGGCGCCGCGCGCTCGCGCGCCAGCGGCGCACGGCCCGCCCGCGCGGCGCGGACATTTCCGCCCGGGCCCGTGAATTTCCACATCCGGGGATCGACCATGCCCACCTACGTCCTCGACTTCTCGTCCATCACCCTCGACGACCTGCCGCGCGTCGGCGGCAAGAACGCCTCGCTCGGCGAGCTGTTCGCCGTGCTGCGCCCGCGGGGCGTCGGCGTCCTCGACGGGTTCGCGACCACGGCCGACGCCTACCGGCGCATGCTCGACGGGCACGGCCTTCGCGAGCGGCTGACGTCGATCCTCGACGGGCTCGACGTCGAGGATCTCCCCCGGCTGCAGCGCGCCGGCGAGGCGGCGCGCGCGGCCGTGCTCGAGACGCCGCTGCCGGACGATGTGCGTGATGCCGTGCTGGCGGCGTACGAACGGCTGTCGACGCGGCTGGGGCGCGAGCCCGAGATGGCGGTGCGCTCGTCGGCGACCGCCGAGGACCTGCCCGAAGCCTCCTTCGCCGGCGCCGCGGAGACGTTCCTCAACGTCCGCGGCCGCGAGGGCCTGCTGCGCGCGGTCCACTCGTGCATGTCGTCGCTCTTCACCGATCGCGCGATCTCGTATCGCGCGCGCCTCGGCTTCGGCCAGCTCGACGTCGCGCTCTCGGTCGGCGTGCAGCCGATGGTCCGCTCGGACCTCGCCAGCTCCGGCGTCATCTTCACGCTCGACACCGAATCCGGCTTCCGCGACGTCGTCACCGTCACCGGCGCGTACGGGCTCGGCGAGTACGTCGTCCAGGGCGTCGTCACGCCCGACGAGTGGACCGTCTTCAAGCCGACGCTCGCATCCGGGCACCGCGCGATCGTCGGCCGGCGGCTCGGCTCGAAGGAAGTGCGGCTCGTCTACGCCGGCGGCACGCGCGCGACGCGCAGCGAGGCGACGCCGCCCGCGGACCGGGCCCGCTTCTGCCTGCCCGACGAGGACGTCGAGACGCTCGCACGGTGGGCGGTGGCAATCGAGCGCCACTACTCGGAGCGGGCGGGACGCCCGCAGCCGATGGACATCGAGTGGGCGAAGGACGGCGTCACCGGCGAGCTGTTCATCGTCCAGGCGCGGCCCGAGACGGTGCACGCCGCCGTGTCGCCGACGGCCGCGGCCGAGATCTACCGGCTCACCGCCAGGCCGGGCGCACCGCTGGTCCGCGGCCAGGCCGTCGGCGAGAAGATCGCCGCCGGGCGCGTGCGTGTCGTCCGGGATGTCGGCGCGCTGCACGCGGTGGAGCCGGGCGAGATTCTCGTCACCGGCATGACCGATCCCGACTGGGAGCCGATCATGCGCCGCGTCGCCGCCATCGTCACCGATCGCGGCGGCCGCACCGCGCACGCCGCCATCGTCTCGCGCGAGTTCGGGCTGCCCTGCATCGTCGGCACCGGCAACGCCACCGCCCTGCTGCGCGACGGCATGGAGGTCACGGTGAGCTGCGCCGAGGGACCCGAGGGACACGTGTACGAGGGCGCGGTGCCCTTCGCCGTCGATCGGGTCGACGCGAGCGCGATTCCCGAGACGCGGACGAAGGTGATGCTGATCACCGGCGACCCGGGACGTGCCTTCGCGCTCGCCGGCATCCCCAACGCCGGCGTGGGGCTCGCGCGCACGGAGTTCATCGTCACCAACCACATCGGCATCCACCCGATGGCGCTGGCACGCTACCCGCGGCTGGCCGACCCGCATGCGCTGCGCGTGATTGCCGAGCGCCTCGGCGGCGAGGACCCGCGCGAGTACTTCGTGCGCCGGTTCGCGGAAGGGGTCGCGCGCCTCGCGGCCGCCTTCTACCCGAAGCCGGTCATCGTCCGCACCAGCGATTTCAAGACCAACGAGTACGCGGAGCTGATCGGCGGGCGCGAGTTCGAGCCGGAGGAGGAGAACCCGATGCTCGGCTTCCGCGGCGCGTCGCGCTACGACGACCCGCGGTATGCCGACGGGTTCGCGCTCGAATGCGCGGCGCTCGCGCGCGTGCGCGGCGAGATGGGCCTGACCAACGTCAAGGTGATGATCCCCTTCTGCCGCACCGTCGAGGAGGGACGCCGCGTGCTGGCCGCCATGGCCCGGCACGGCCTCCGGCAGGGCGAGAACGGCCTGGAGGTGTACGCGATGTGCGAGGTGCCGTCCAACGCGGTGCTGGCCGAGGAGTTCCTCGCCGTCTTCGACGGCTTCTCGATCGGCTCCAACGACCTGACGCAGCTGACGCTCGGGCTGGACCGCGACTCCGGGACCGTCGCGCACCTGTTCGACGAGCGCGATCCCGCCGTGAAGTGGCTCATCGCCCGCGCCATCGCGGCCGCGCACCGGGCGGGCAGGCCGATCGGCATCTGCGGCCAGGGGCCGTCGGACTACCCGGAGCTCGCTGAGTGGCTCGTCGCCGAGGGCATCGACTCGATCTCGCTCAATCCGGACGTCGCGGTGAAGACCGCCATGCGCATCGCCGAGGTGGAGAAGGCCCAGGCCGCCAGCCGGACCGTCTGACGCGGGTACCGATACAATCCCCGTTCTGCGGACCGCCGATGGCAGTCGAACCGGATCAGGCCCCCTTCCATCATCAGTCCGTCGACGCGGTCATCGCCGCGCTCGCCACCGACGCGCGCCGTGGGCTGAGCGCCGCCGAGGCGCGCGCCCGCCTCGAGCGCTACGGGCCCAACGAGCTCACGGAAGAGGTGCGCGTGCCCGCGTGGCGCCGCTTCCTCGCGCAGTTCCGCGACCTGCTCGTGATCCTGCTGCTCGTCGCGACCGCGATCTCGGCTCTGCTCTGGCTCTGGGAACGCGACACCGCCCTTCCCTATGAAGCGATCGCGATTCTCGCGGTCGTGCTGCTCAACGCGGTGCTCGGCTTCGTCCAGGAGACGCGCGCCGAGTCGGCCGTCGCCGCGCTGAAGCAGATTGCCGCGGCCCGCGCGCGCGTGCTCCGCGACGGCGAGACCATGAGCATTCCCGCTGCGGAGGTGGTGCCCGGCGACGTGCTGCTGGTCGAAGAAGGCGATCGGATTGCGGCCGACGCACGCGTCATCCAGTCGACGGCGCTGCAGACGGCGGAAGCGGCGCTCACGGGCGAGAGCCTGCCGGTCTCGAAGGACATCGCGCCCGTCGAGCCCGACGCCGCGCTCGGCGACCGCACCAGCATGATCTTCAGCGGCACGATCGCGACCTACGGACGCGGCCGCGCCGTCGTCGTCGCCACCGGCATGCAGACCGAGATGGGACGCATCGCCGGCATGCTCCACGAGGTGCCCGACGAGACGACGCCGCTCCAGAAGGAGCTGAACCGCGTCGGGAAGGTCCTCGGCGGCGTGGTCGTCGCCATCGCGGTCGTCATGATCGCGACCATCCTGATCGTCGAGGACGTGCGCAGGCTCTCCGCGCTCGTGGACGTCCTCATCCTCGGCGTGGCGCTGGCCGTCGCCGCGGTGCCGGAGGGGCTGCCGGCCGTCGTCGCCGCCGTGCTCTCCATCGGCGTGCAGCGGATGGCACGCCGCAACGCGATCGTCCGGCACCTGCACGCCATCGAGACCCTCGGCTCGGCCGACGTCGTCGCGTCCGACAAGACCGGCACGCTCACGCGGAACGAGATGACCGTGCGCGCCGTCGTCACGGCCAGCGGTCGCGTGGAGCTCGGCGGGACCGGTTACGCGCCGGAGGGCGCCTGCACGCTCGAAGGCGGAGGTCCGGTGGAAGGGGCCGTCCGCCAGGAGCTCCTCCGCGCGCTCGCGACCGGCGACCGCGCCAACAACGCCGTGCTCCGGCAGGAGAACGGCCGCTGGCAGGTACAGGGAGACCCGACCGAGGGAGCGCTCATCGTCGCCGCGCGCAAGGCGGGGCTCGAGCAGGAGGCGCTCGAGGCCCGGTTCCACCGCGTCGCGGAAGTGCCGTTCTCCTCCGACCGCCGCCTGATGAGCACCGTGCACGAGGACGCGGAGCGCGACGGGCGGCTGCGCGTCTTCACGAAGGGAGCACCCGACGTCGTCCTCGGCCGGTGCGCGGAGGAACTGGTCGGCGACGGGACACGCCCGCTCACGCCGGAGCGGCGCGAGGCGATCCGGGCCGCGGCCGACGAGCTGGCCGGCCGCGCGCTGCGCACGCTCGCCGTCGCGTTCCGGATGCTGCCGGACGACACGGACCCGTCGCAGATCGACGAGCGCATCGAGCACGATCTCGTCTTCGCCGGGCTCGTCGGCATGATCGACCCGCCGCGCGACGAGGCGCGCGACGCCGTGGCGCGCGCGAAACGGGCCGGCATCCGGCCGATGATGGTCACGGGCGATCACCCGAAGACCGCCGGCGTCATCGCGGTCGATCTCGGGATCGCCGACACGCCGAAGGCCATTGCCGGCGCCGAGCTGGAGCGGATGCCGGACGAGGAGCTCGACCGCGTGGTCCGCGAGACGAGCGTCTTCGCGCGCGTCAGCCCCGCGCACAAGCTGCGCATCGTCTCGGCGCTGCAGCGGCAGGGGGCCGTCGTCGCGATGACCGGCGACGGCGTCAACGACGCGCCGGCGCTGAAGACCGCCGACATCGGCGTCGCGATGGGCATCACCGGCACCGACGTCTCGAAGGGCGCGTCGGACATGGTGCTCGCCGACGACAACTTCGCGACCATCGTCGCCGCCGTCGAGGAAGGGCGCGCGATCTTCGCCAACATCCGCAAGTTCCTGCGCTACCTGCTGTCGTCGAACATCGGCGAGGTGCTGACGATGTTCTTCGGCGTGTTGCTGGCCGGCGTGATGGGCCTCGAAGCTCCCGGGGATGGCGCGGTCGTGCTGCCGCTCGTCGCCACGCAGCTGCTCTGGATCAACCTCGTCACCGACGGCGCGCCGGCCCTGGCGCTCGGCGTCGACCCGCCGGACCCGGACGTCATGCGGCAGCCGCCGCGCTCGAAGCACGAAGGCGTGATCACGCCGAAGATGTGGCGCGGCATCTTCTTCGTCGGGCTCATCATGGCCGCCGGCACGCTCTACGTGCTCGACGCGGCGATGCCGGGCGGCTTCGTCGAGGGCACGGGAAGCCTGCGCTACGGCCAGACGATGGCGTTCACGACGCTGATGCTGTACCAGCTGTTCAACGTCTTCAATGCGCGGTCGGATCGGGACAGCGCGCT
>DASVDJ010000082.1:0-3383 GCA_036381155.1 Vicinamibacterales bacterium | reverse complement strand
CGGTCCGTCTCGACGCTCGCGAGATGCTGGGCCTGCGCGGGCCACGCCGCGCAGAAGAGGAGCAGGGCCGCGGCGAGGAGCTGACGGAGCACCGCGGCCCGGATGCCGTACGTGAGGACAGCCGGACCGTCACCGGTGTGCGGTGACGGCCCGGCCGGGCCGGACTGGGCGGGCCGGCCAGCCCGCCTGACTGGTCGCACGCGCGTCGCCGGCTAGTAGAGCATGCGGCCCATGCGCGCGGCGAACTGCGGGCTCTGGAGCGCCGCCGCGAGGCCGGGATGCTGCAGCGCCAGCTTCATCGCCCGCCCCTGCAGCGCCAGCGCGAAGCCGGGATCGCTCAGCATCCGCCGCATCTCGGGGCTCGACAGCATCAGCTTCGCCCGCATCATGAGCGGGCCGAAGGTGCGGAACTCCGGCGAGGCGAGCGCCCGCTGGATGCCCGCGTCCGCCAGCGCGAGGCGCAGCTCCGACTTCAGCAGCAGCATCCGCATCTCGGGCTTCGCCAGCGCTGCGGCCAGCTCAGGCGCCTGCAGCGCGGCGCTCAGCTCCTTCGACGCGAACACCTGCAGCGCCGCCGGCTCCGCCAGCGCCTGCCGCAGCTCGGCGTCCTGGAGCTGCCGGCGCAGGGCGGGATCGGCGATGGCCTTCCGGAGCTCCGGGTCGGCGAGCGCGAGCATGATCTTCGGGTTGCGGAGGAAGACCATGAAGTTCTCGTCCGCCAGCGCGGCCCGCAGGTCCGCGCGGCTCAGCGCGAGCGCGAAGTCCGCATCCGCCAGCGCGCCCGAGAGCTCCGGATTCGAGAGCATGAGCCGCAGGTCCGGATTGGCCAGCGCCTGCGCCAGCGCCGGGTCGGCGAGCGCCTGCCGAACCTCCGGGTTCGCCAGCTGCGCGCGGAACTCCGGATCCGCGAACAGCTTCCGCGCCGACTCGTCGCGCACGATGGCGTCGAACACCTCGCTCTGCAGGAACTCCTGCGCCGCGGCCTCGTCGCCGAGCTTGACGTCCTCGGTGCCGATCTGCTGCGCCTGGTAGCGCTTCGCGGCACCGATCGCCCCCTCGGTCCCGCCAAGCGACGGCGGCCAACCGGTGTACGACAGCACCGCGAACGCGAGACCGGCCGCAGCCGCGAGCCCCCACATCACCTTCCTCGCCATTACATGCTCTCCCGTATCCAGCTCTGACCCTGTCGCGGGCCGCGGTGCTGGGGACGCGGCCCGGACGTCACGAAGAACCGGCGACAGCAGATCGGCCGGCGGCGTCTCCTCCGGCAGCTCCGCGAGCACCCGATGGAGCGTGTCGAGCGCGTCGCGTCGTGCGCGCAGCGCCGCGTCGGCGTCGAGCCGCTGCCCGAGCGCTTCCCGCTCGGCCGGCGTGAGCTCGCCGTCGAGCAGCCGGTGGAGCAGTTCGTCGTCCGGCGTGTGTGCCCTCATGATTCCGTGCTCCATCCGAGCAGCAGCTCGCCGAGCCGCTGTCGCGCCGAGTACAGCCGAGACTTCACCGTCTTCGCCGGAATGCCGAGCGCCTCGCCGATTTCGTCGTACGAGAGCCCGCCGAAGTGGCGCATCGTCACGACCGCCCGGTGCTCCGGGCTGAGCCGCAGCAGCGCGGCCCGGATTTGCGCGGCGCGCTCGCTCGCCGCGGCCGCTTCGAAGGGCGTGCCACGCGCCGCGAGCGTCGGCGGCAGTTCGTCCTCCGGGACGCGGGCGCGGCGGCGGTTGAGGCACTCGTTCATGACGATGCGGTAGATCCAGCTGAAGAACCGGTGCGCGGGATCGAACTGCGCCAGGTGCTGGTAGGCCCGCAGGAGCGCCGATTGGACGGCATCGCGCGCCTCCTCGCGGTCGCCGAGCATCCGGCACGCCAGGGTGAAGAGCGCCGCTTCATGCGGCCTGAGCAGCTCCTCGAACGCGGCAGCCTCACCCTGGAGCACCCGCGCCACCAGCGCCGGTTCGTCCGGCTGCTTATTGACCAAATACACGGGCAGGTCCGAAAAGTTGACGAGCTCTGGGATGTGCAGGGACTTATAGCACGTTCGGAGAGGGCGAACCGGCAGGCGGCGGGGACGAAACGCTGGAAGTCCGTGCTGGATCGCGGGTTATAGTGCGGCTGTGGCGGCTAACGGATCGCCGCGCTGGGCGCTGGCCGCGCGGGCGGAAGTCAAGGACGACACCACCATCCTGTTCCTGACCGGGCGCGTCGGCTACGCGACGCTCGACACCTTCGAGCGCGCCGCCCGGGAGGCGCTTGCACGTCCCGGCCTGAAACTGCTCATCCTGGACCTGGCCGGCGTGGACTACCTGAATGGCGGCGGGCTGCGCGCGATCATCACGCTGGGCGCGGCCGCCCGGGCCAGCGGGGGCCGCGTCGTCGTCCGGGGCGCCAGCCACGCCGTCCGGGTGACGATGGGGCTGGCGGATTTCAGGAGGAGGGGGAGGCGGTAGGGCCACATGCAGGGGTTCAGGGGCCAGAGACCAGGGGCCAGGGGCCAGAGCGCAGGGCTGAACTTCAGTTCGGCCCTGCCGCCCGCTTCGCCCGCGGCCCCTCGTCCGGTCCCGTCGGCACGATCACCTCGAAATCCGATCCTTTCACGCGCGAGAGCGCCTCCAGCCCTTCGAACCGGCGATCGGGCGCGATCGACAGCAGCCAGTCGGCGCCGTTGTCGGCGACGAACATGCCGTAGCGCTTCAGCCCCTCGAGGATGGCGCGCGCGTGCGGCGGGAAGCCCGACGTGTCGAAGTCCTTCCGCAGGCGGAGCCGCTCGCCCATGCGCGGCAGCGCCGGGTCGGTGAGCCGGCTGGCGAAGTGGCGGGCCGGGTAGACGTACGCGCGCCGGGTGCGCCGGACGGTCACCCGCATCGCGTGACGGACCATGCCGTGCACGACCTCGTCGTACCGCGGGATCGACGGGAAGATCGGCAGCCCCGCGGCGTCCGACGAGGTCCAGCCCTCGGGACGCAGCGCGTTGGTGAACAGGTCGAACGTCGAGGCCTGCGACGCCTGCCATCCGCGGTCGGTCAGGCGGGCCTGCCAGAACTCGTACAGCCTGCCGGCGGCCGGGTCCACGACGACCAGGTGCCGGTCACCGGTGCCTTCGCGCTGGAACTGCTCCAGCGTGACGCCCGGCTTCGGCAGCGCGTCCTCGTCCTCGTTGCGCGCGAGCGGCCAGTTCTCGATGAGCGCGTTCTCCGGGATCGGGAACGGACCGGGATCCGACTCCTGCGGGTACTCGGTGACGGTCACGGGCACGCGCGGCTGTCCGGCCGGCACCAGCACGAAGTTCATGTCGAGGTTGTAGCCGAGCGGCGTGTCGGCGCCGATGCTCGCGATGATCGCGTCGGAGTCGGGGTGCACCGGCCGGTCGGAGATGTCCTCGTTGAACGGGT